>NZ_JAGPOX010000004.1 GCF_019038435.1 Nocardia alni | reverse complement strand
TCGTCGGCAGCGTCAGATGTGGATAAGAGACAGGTGGCGGACAGGGACTGTGGCAGAGAGGATCTATGGCCGACGGGGTCTGTGGCCATGTGTTGCCGGGGTGGCTATGTCGGCTCTCGGCTATGTCGGCCTGATGACTCCAGCATCGTGCAGCCGCCCCAATTCGGCGGTGCTCAATCCCAGGACCTCGGACAGCACCTCACCGGTGTGTTCGCCCAGATCGGGTGCAGCCGCGTAGTCCCCGTACTCGGAGTCGATGCGCAGGGGAGAGCGGCTGGTCAGGACGGGGCCGACGCCGGGCTGGTCGACCTCGCCGAAGATCGTGGGTGATCCCTCGGCTCGGTAGCCTGCCGCTACGTCGTGGACCGTGCGGAACTTACTCCACAGCACACCGGATTCGGTGAGCACGCGGTCGATTTCAGTCAGCGGGCGGGCGGCGAACCACGGACGCAGGATGGCGGTGATGACGTCGCGGTGACGATACCGGTCGTCCTCGGTGCGGAAGTCGGCGTCCAGGGATTTCTCGAGGGCGTCGAACACCGCGCCCGTGCCGGTCAGGAGACGCAGCGCATCCCAGTGCCTGCGGGTGAGGGCTACGACCATGACGCGGCTGCCATCGGCGGTCTCGAAGTCGGCGCCGTAGCTGCCGTAGACCTGGTTGCCGTGTTTGACGCGGGCGTGGCCCAGTTCGTCGGCCTCGGCCAGCCAGCCCAGATTCACCAGCGAGGAGAACGCCACATCGGCCAGTGCGAGGCGGATGAACGAGCCCTCGCCGTGGCGGGTGCGGCGGTGCAGGGCGGCCAGCAATCCGGTGGTCGCGGTCATCCCGGCGAGCAGATCCCAGGCGGGCAGGACGTGATTCACCGGTGCGGCCGCGTCGAGTGGTCCGGTCATATCGGCAACGCCCGCATCGGGATTCACCGTGTAGTCGACCGCCGCCCGGCCGTCGGAGTAGCCGTCGATGTGCACCTGGATCAGGTCGGCGCGCCGTCGGCTCAGCGCCTCGTACGACAGCCACGGCCGCCCGACATTGTTGTCCACGACGATGCCGGAATCGGGTCCCGGCGCGGTGGCCAGCCCGATGATCAACTCCTGGCCCTCGGGAGAGCGCAGGTCGACCGCGACCGAGCGCTTCCCCCGGTTCAGCGCGGTCCAGTACAGGCTGCGCCCGGTCCGCTGCGACAGCGGCCACCGCGTGTAATCGGCGGCCCCGCCGATCGGATCGACCCGGATGACGTCGGCGCCGAGCTGGCCCAGCGTCATCCCCCCGGACGGGCCCGCCACGAAGCTGGCGAACTCCACGATCCGCAAGCCCGCCAGGGGAGTTCGGGTCGAATGGTCTGTGCTCACGTGATCCTCCACGATAGGTCGTCTGCGTGCTGCGCTCGCTGATGGTGAAAGGGGTTGTGCTTCGAATGGCCGCGGTCGTCGTGCCCGGCACGGCCCGCTCTAGCGGCAGAATGTCCGGATGGGCACTGATCTCCATGATCGTGGACGGCTGATGGAGGTGGGCGCTGTGAACCAGGCACCCTGGCGTGGCGATGCTGAATATATAATACGCGACTAGTGGGCGGGCAGCCCGGGTTCACGTGAGGGGTTCGGTGGCATCCCGATGCGGGCAGCGGAACACAGTGTGCGGTTTCGTGTTTGCGGGGATGAGTTGTCAGCGCGTCCGGATCGGCGCGTCACGCAGCCAGTAGGACACTGCCTCGGCACGGTTGGCGGCGCCGAGTTTGCGCAGGATGTGGGTCACGTGTGTTTTGACCGTGCCCTCGGAGATGCAGAGTGTGCGGGCGATCAGGCGGTTGGGCTCGCCTGCGGCGAGCAGTTCGACGACCTCGACCTCCCGGCTCGACAGGAGGGGGTGGGGTTGGGGAAGCGCCTGTCGGGCGGTGAGCGGTACACCGCCGGTGAGCTGCTGTAAACCGCGCTGGAGATCGGCGACGCCCTGGAGTACTCGCACCCGGGCGAGGCTGTGGCTCAAGCCCTCGGCGAACAGGTTCAGCACCGCGCGGTCGGCAGTGTCGACCTCGCGGTGCGGCCGGTAGCAGTCGCCGTGCACCATGCCTACGACCTGCCCCTGCACCGCCAGCGGCGCGACGCCGTAGGAGGTGCAGCGCGACATTTTCACCAGGGTGCGCTCGACCCGCGGATTCCGCTGCACATCCAGGGCCAGACCGGCGCGCCGGTGCGCGACGACATCGGATTCGATCAGGGTGCCGTCCAGGCGCGGCGGGTTGTCGCGACCGGCCGCCACCATGTCCTCGGCGAGTTTCGGATCGCCGACCACGTTCATGGTGTGCAGCTTCCAGGTCGAATTCTCCACCGTCGAGAGCAGCACCCGATCGAATCCGAGGGTGCACGCCGCCTCGGGGGCGCGGGAGAACAGCTCGTCGACGGTCGTCGCGTCGTGCATCCGTGCCAGTGCCCGGCGGACCCGGCGCAGCAGCTCGACGCCCTCGCTGATTCGGGCCTCATCGATCGCGCTCTCGGCGTCCCGGATCCGGGTGAGCAACAGGGTCAGCCGAGTCAGTTGTGCGGGCTGAACAGCGTTCGCCCGCAACAGGTCCGCGACGGTTGCCTCCCAGAGGTATCCGAGGACCTGTTCGGCCGTCGCCGCGCGGGACAGGTCGTGCGCGGGGAACTCCCGGCCGAGGGTATCGCCGGCGTCGGTGACCAGCTCGCGGATCCGGGCGCCGAGATCGCCGTGCAGCGCCACGTCACGGTGGTGCGCCTGCCTTGTTTCGGTCGCCACGATCGCTCCAGTATTTCGACAACACTATATATAATGTTAAATGTTAGCGGTAGGATGGTCGACGATATCGGAAAATCGCGGAACTGCGGGCGATCGTCCGCCCATCACCGCCGCGGCTGCCCTGAGAGGACGCGCTTCGTGTCGAAGACCATCGTCGAACAATTGGCCGATTTCACCACCGGGGTCGAATACTCCCGCCTGCCGACGGAGGTCGTCGTCGAGGCGAAGCGCATTCTGCTGGACTCGATGGGCTGCGCGCTGGGTGCGGTGGATCAGCACAAGGGCCGGATCGGCATCGAATACGGCCGACTGACCGGCGGAACCACTGGAGATGCCACCATCATCGGCACCGCGGACCGTGTGTCGATCTTCGGCGCCAGTTTCGCCAATGGCGAGTTGATCAACGCCCTGGACTTCGACGCGGTCCTGCCGCCCGGGCATGTGACGCCGTATGTGCTGCCGCAGACCATGGCGGTGGCCGAGAGTCAGCAGCGGTCGGGCAGGGATGTGATCGCCGCGATCGCGCTGTCGCACGAGATGTCGTTCCGGTTCTACAAATCGGTCGACTATCTGCGTGATCGCACCGACACCGAGATGAACCTGTCGCCGGTACTCGGTTACAGCAACACGATTTTCGGCGCGACCGCGGCCGTCGGGAAGCTCGAAGGCTACAGCCCGGAGGTGCTCGCCAACGCGCTCGCGATCGCTGCCGCCACCTCTCCGGTGAACTCCATGCGGTCCTGGCTCGCGCACGCGCCGACCGCGACGATCAAGTACTCGCTGGCCGGGGCACTCACCAACGCCTCACTCACCGCGGCGTACATGGCCAAGCTCGGCCACCGCGGTGATCTGCCGGTCCTGGACGACGCCGAACTCGGCTACCGGCGCTTCATCGGCACCCGGCGCTGGGAACCGCGGAACATCACCGACGGTCTCGGCGACGAATGGCTGTTCCCCGCCGAGCAGACCTTCAAGCCGTATCCGCACTGCCGGATCCTGCACGCGCCGCTGCACGCGCTGACCGAGATCGTGGAGCACAACGATCTGAAGCCGGAGGAGATCGAGGCGATTCGCTGCTGGGGCGAGGCGGCGGTCCTGCATCCGCTGTGGTTGAGCAACGTCATCGAACACACCCACGACGCGCAGTTCAGCATCGCGCACGGGCTGGCCGTGGGCGCGCACAACATCACTCCGAGCAAGGCGTGGCACGATCCGGAGCTGGTGTTCAGCCGTTCGGTCATGGATCTGATGGAGCGGGTCACCTTTCAGCCGCATCCGGACTATTTCAAGGCTCTGTCCTCGCACCCGTCGGCGCGTCCCGCTCGTATCGAAGTCGATGCCCGCGGAACGACTTTCGTCGCCGATCGAGTGTTTCCGAAGGGCAGTCCGACCCCGGACTCGCAAACCCGGATGACCGACGCGGAACTGATCGCCAAATTCCGCGTCAATGCCGAGGGCGTCATCCCGGAGTCGCGGATGGACGACATCGTCGAAGCCGTCTTCGACCTCGAGAACGTCGCCGACTTCGCGACGGTGATGCGCCGGCTCGGCACCCGGTGACCGTTATCGGCTATAGGTCGCAGTCGAATACGACCGGCGACGGATATCGCCTCGGGTGTGCGCTGCGACACACTCGGGGACAGCGCGCCGCGCGGCGCAACTACTGAGCCGCCCCCGTGTCCGAGACGGCGGCTCCATGACACGACCGGCGCGAGCGATGCTCGGCCTGTATCAGGAGAAGAACGTGATCTATCAAGGCAATTACTCGAAGCTGTTCATCGGCGGCCGCTGGGCCGAGCCCAACGCCACCGAGCAGATCGCGGTGATCTCGCCGTATACCGAGCAGACCGTGGCGCACGTGCCCAACTCCGCGGCCAGTGACGCCGACCGTGCCGTCGCGGCCGCCCGGCACGCGTTCGATCATGGTCCGTGGCCGCGGATGTCGCTGACCGAGCGGATCGAGGTGCTGACCCGCGTCAGCGCCGGCCTGGGTGACCGGCAGGAGGAGATCGCCCAGCTGGTCACCGCCGAGATGGGCAGCCCCATCACCCTGTCACGCAGTACCCAGTCGCTGGGGGCGAAACTGCTGCTCGATGCCTTCCTGGAACTGGCGCCGAGCTATGAATGGAGCAGTATCCGCCGCTCCGCGACCGGCACCGGCCTGGTGACGCGGGAGCCGATCGGCGTTGTCGCCGCGGTCATTCCGTGGAATATGCCGTTGCAGATCGCCATGCTCAAACTGGGGCCGGCCCTGCTCGCCGGATGCGCGGTGGTGCTCAAGACCGCGCCCGAGGCGCCGCTGAACGCCTACATACTCGGCGAGATCCTTCAGACAGCCGGTCTGCCGGACGGCGTGGTCAACATCCTGCCCGCCGACCGCGGGGTCAGCGAGCACCTGGTCACCCATCCCGGTGTCGACAAGGTGTCGTTCACCGGCTCCACCGCGGCGGGCCGGCGCGTCGCGGAACTCTGCGGGCGCGATCTGCGGCGGGTCACCCTGGAACTGGGTGGCAAGTCCGCCGCGATCGTGCTCGGCGACGCCGATCTCGACGTCGTGATCGGCCAGATCCGGAAGCTCTCGATGCGCAACAGCGGCCAGGCATGCAGCAACAAGACCCGGATCGTGGTGGCTCGGTCTCGTGAGGCGGAACTGGTCGAGCGGCTGGTCGCGATGGTCGAATCGATGCCGGTGGGTGATCCGGCCGATGCGGCCACCGAGGTCGGTCCCGTGGTCAGTGCGCGGCAGCGCGCGATGATCGAGAGCTACCTCGAGATCGGCCGCGACGAGGGGGCGAAGGTCGCCGTCGGCGGGGGCAGGCCGGACGGGCTGGACCGGGGATGGTTCGTGGAGCCGACGGTCTTCACCGGGGTCCGGGCGGATATGCGCATTGCGCAGGAGGAGATCTTCGGCCCGGTGCTGTCGGTGCTGAGTTTCGCCGACGAGGACGAGGCGGTGGCGATCGCCAACGACTCGATGTTCGGTCTCAACGGTTCGGTCTTCGCCGCCGACGACGAACACGCGCTGGCGGTGGCCCGCCGGATCCGCACGGGGACAGTGGAATTGAACGGCAACGTGGTGGGCTTCCACTCGCCCATCGGTGGCTTCAAGTGCAGCGGCATCGGTCGCGAGGCGGGGCTGGAGGGGTTCGACGGATATGTCGAGCCCAAGTCCTACGGTCTGTCGCCGTCGCTGGCGAAATCGCTGTCCTGACAGAGTTGTTCGATCGACCCGGCGGTGGCCGGAAGCAGAGGAGGGCCGATGCGCGGCGTTGTGTTCAATGGTGACCGCAACCTCGAAATCGTCTCGTTCGACGACCCCGAACCGGGGCCCGCGGACGTGGTTGTGCAGATCAAGGCGTCCGGGATGTGCGGTAGCGATCTCCGGTTCTATCGCGCCCCGGCCGGAGAGGCGCTGGCGGCGTTCGGATTACAGGGCGACGACGTGGGCATCATCGCCGGACACGAGCCGTGCGGTGTGGTGGTCGCACTCGGATCCGAGGTGGATTCGCGTGCGGTGCGCGTCGGCGACCGCGTGATGGTGCACCATTACGACGGGTGCGGATTCTGCGACCGGTGTCGCGGCGGATGGACGCAGATGTGCGAACGCGGCGCGAGGATCTTCGGCGCCACGGCGCACGGTGGCCACGCCGACTACATCAAAGTGCCTGCGCGAACCCTGGTTCCGCTGCCGGACGACCTGAGTTTCGCCGCCGGCGCGGCCATCGCCTGCGGAACCGGAACGGCCTTCGGTGGCCTGGTGCGCCTGGATCTGACCGCTCGCGACACCATCGCCGTCTTCGGCCAGGGCCCGGTCGGGCAATCCGCGGTGCAATTGGCCGCGGCGATGGGGGCCGAGGTCATCGCCGTCGATATCGCGAGCGAACGGGTCGCCCGCGCAGCCGAATTCGGCGCTGCCCACGCCGTCGACTCCAGCGTTACCGACGCGGTGGCGGCGATTCGCGACCTGACCCGGGGTAAGGGCGTGAGCTGTGCCCTCGACTGCACGGGCGCGGCGGCCGCACGGGCCGCGGCGGTCCAGGCCACCGCACCGTGGGGTCGCGTCGGATTCGTCGGCGAGGGCGGGGAGGTCACCCTGAACGTCAGCCCCGACGTCATCCGCAAGCAACTCACCATCATCGGCTCCTATACCTTCTCCGTTGTCGGACAGGGTGATTGCGCCCGCTTCATCGCCGGGCACGGTGTGGACGTCGACAAGATCTTCACCGACCGCTGGACTCTCGACGACGCCGATCAGGCATACCGTGAATTCGACAAGCAGACGGGCGGAAAAGCGGTCATCGAGTTCTGAGGTAACGGGTCGACCGCGACAACCCGACGAAATGCTCGCCCCGGCCTGGCCGGGGCGAGCATTATCGTTGCGGCGGTGGTCAGTACAGCGTGCAGCCGCCGCCTGTGGCCTGGGTCAGGCGGGTCGTCGAGGACGCGGCGTACGACAGCAGCCGCAATGAGGCCTCGGCACGCCTCACGGGTTCGCTCGGCGCCGGTCGCCGAACTCGGTTCACCGGATCAGTGCGAGCGTCAGCGTCCGCCCGTCGGCGACGCGGGTGCCGGTCTGGACGATCGCGGTTTCGTCCGGGGCGAGGACGCCGCCGGCGCCGATGTGATAGCGGCGCAGGATGTTCTGCCCGATCCGGACGGGGTCGGTCCCGAGTGCCCAGAGCGCATTGCCGCTGGGCGACATCACCGACGACTCGGACATCGGGCCCAAGGGGCTGTTTCCGAAGGGCGCATCGGGCAGTGGATGCAAGGCTCCGTCGGGTCGCACGGCGTAGGCGCTGATGAAGCTCGAGCCCATATTCGGGACGTAGACGTATTTGCCGTCGGGGGTCACGCTCATGACGTGGGGCAGTAGCCCGGAGGGAAACGGTGAGCCCGCGATCGGGATCAGTGTGCCGTCGCCGGCGACGGCGTAGCCCGACACGCTGCCACCGCGTTCATTGGAGATGTACAGATGGCGCCCGTCCGGGGTGATCGTCGGGTAGATCGGGCCGGAGCCGGTCGAGACGCGTTGCCGCGCCGCGGTGACCGTGCCGTCGCCGCTGATGCTGAACCGGACCAGTTGGTCCATGAGATAGCTTGCCGCATAGAGGTTTCGGCCGTCCGGGGAGACAACCACCGAGGAGACTCCGTCGGTCGGCGTACCGAACGGCACGGTGGGGCCGTTCTGGACCGGGGTGCCGTCGTCGCGGATGGTCAGCGCCATGATCGAGGCGTCGGCCGCGCCCATCACGACATACGCGTGGTGGCTGTCCGGCGTGAAAGCGATGTCCACCGGAATGTCGGGCAGTGCCATCCCCCCGAGGGCGGTGAGCCGTCCGTCGTGCCCGATCCCGTAGACGAGCAGCGTTCGAGTCGCCGCGGAGGCGACGTACAGGAAGCGGCCGTCCGGAGAGGCGGTCTGCGGCCAGCTGGCCATGCCGGAGAGGGCCTCGGGGATGGGCTGTGGCGGCGCGGTATCGGTGGCGTTGTAGCCGGCCAGCCCGTCACTGAGAAAACCGTGGGCGTACAGGTGATATGCCGGTGAACTCACGGTCGGAGAGTCGGCGAGGGCCGCCGCCGGCATCGGGAGGACCACCATGCCTGGCAGCACGATCGTCGCCAGGGCGGCCACCCACCATTCGCGCCGGGTCGGGCGCTGTTTCGGACGGTCGGCGGCGTCGGTCGTTGTCGCGGTATCACCTGTCGGCTTTGAACCAGATGTCATGAATCCGAAGCTAGGCAGTATTGCGGGCGGCGACTGTCCAGATAGTTGGACAGGAGTTGTCCCTCGACAACCCGGCCGTGGCAAGCGCTCCCGTGGCGGCGACATTGCGGGGATACCCCACGTCGGGCCCGGCGCGGGCGACAGCGCTCGGCGCACAGTTGCGGGAACGACGTATATCCCCGGCTCGAACGAGCCGGGGATATACGTCCGTTGGAGTCGATCCGCCGCCGCTAGTGCACCGCCGCGAACATCAGCCGGGTCTCGTCGGCCTCCTCCGGGGCGAACTCGGCGGCGATCGTCCCGTTCTTGGCCACCAGGATGCGGTCGGACAGGGCGCGTATCTCGGGCATGTACGAGGAGATGACCACGACCGCCACACCGTCGTCGGCGAGTCCCCGGATCATCGCGTGGATCTCCGGGATGGTTCCCAGATCCACGCCGCGAGTCGGTTCGTCGATGATGGCGACGAGGGGTTTGCGGGTCAGGCCCTTGGCAAGCACGACCTTCTGCTGGTTGCCGCCGCTGAGTTCTTCCAGGGTGGCCCGGTTCGGTTGCAGGGTTCGAACCTGGAACAGTTCGACGAATCGTTGCGCCACAGACTTCTTGGCGCCCGGGCGGACCAGGAACGGCAGTCGCGGTGCGCTGCACAGATGGCCGAGGTAGATGTTGTCGGCGATCGTCAGGTGGCTGAAGAAGCCGGAGGCCTTGCGGTCCTCGGTGATGTAGACGATGCCTGCCTTGCGGGCGTGCCGCGGTGTTCGGAACCGGACCTCACGGCCGTTCAACCGGGTGGCGCCCCCGCGCAGTCGGCGGCGTTTCATGATGCCGCTGACGATCATCGCGATCTCACTGCGGCCCGCGCCGACCAGACCGTAGATGCCCACGATCTCACCGGCGTAGGCGGAGAACGACATGTTGCGCACGACCGGCAGCAACGTCACATCCTCGACCTCGAGGACCGGCGTCGGATCGGGTTCCCGGCCCGCGGGCACCCGGCCCATCTCGACGTTGCGCCCCACCATCATTCGCACCACCTCATCGCGGCTGAACTCGGGCCGGGCCAGCGTGCCCTGCACCTCGCCGTCGCGCAGCACGGTGATGCGGTCGGCCTCCTCGAAGGCCTCGTCGAGCATGTGGGTGATGAAGATGACGCCGATGCCCTTGCGCTTGAGATGCTGCATCGACATGAACAGCTGCAACCGCTCCTCCGGGGTCACCGAGGAGGTCGGCTCGTCGAGGATCACCACCTTCGCATGGCGGTGCACCGCGCGCGCGATCTCGACCATCTGCTTCTGACCCACACCCAGCGTTCCCGCCGCCACATCGGGGCGGATGTGGAAGTTGTGCGATTCCAGCAGTTCTCGCGCCACGATGTTGAGGTGGCCGAGATTGTTGAACACCTTCTCGTTGCCCATGAACAGGGCCTGTGCGACCGTCATGGTCTCCACCAGCGAACCCTCCTGGTACACCATCGATATTCCGGCTTCCACCGAATCCTTCGGAGCGCTGAAAATCCGTTCGGCGCCGTCCACTTCCAGTGCGCCGCTGTCGTGAGCGACGGCGCCGGAGATGATCTTCACCATCGTGGATTTGCCCGCGCCGTTCTCACCCAGCAGGGCGTGGATCTCACCGGGCCGTACATCGAAGTCGACGCCGCGCAGCGCGTAGGTGCCGCCGTAGCGTTTGCTCACCTTCGACAGCCGGATCACCGACTCGGGGGTCATGTCGTTGTCCGCGTGAGGCATTCGTACCACCTCATTCCTTCTCGCTGGTCACGTGCAGGATATTTCCGAAACCGTTGGCGGCGACCATGATCCGGCCGTCCGATACCGCGACACCGGTCACGCCGTGCCGCTTGCTGTCGACGCGTGCGTGCGCGCTTTCCACCACGCGCCCGGTCCGGTCCAGACGCAGCGCCAGGCCGCACGAACGCGCCGGCGCCCAGGGCTTGACCACGCCGAGAACCCGCAGCTGCCCCATCTGCATGGTGTCGGTATAGGGATTGTCACAGCGCAGTCGCGGGACGAACCAGTCCTCGGGCGCTATCCGCGTCACCATCTCCTCGAGCACCGCGGGTTCGTCCAGCAGCATCTCGGTCACTCGATTGCGGATGTAGGGCGCCGCGACCCACCAGCCGTCACCGTCGGCCGCCAGGCGCCCCGGATAGACCGGCATATTGCGGGCGATCGGACGCGACGGGCGGGCCGGCGAATCCAGGGAACGCAGTTCGATGCGGTGGTCGAAACTGAGCGACACGAGCGCCTCGGCGCCGGAGGCCACTTCGATGCCCGAAGGCCACCCCAGACCCTCCGCCTCGACCCGCGCCCCCGAACCGTCGATTCGGACGATGAGGCCGGAACGATCTCCGCGGACCAGCGCCCGAGACCAGTTGCGTGCGTCATGGTTTCGCGAGCCGACCGTGGCGATCAGCGAACCGTCGGGCAGTACGGCGAGGTCGGTGACGCAGGCCGAGACCACCGGGTCGGCGCACACTTCCGTGACCGTCCCGGAGGCGTCCACCGCGACCAGCCCGGCGCCGTCGACAGCGGCGATCAGTGCGCCGCCACGGCAGACGAGCGACCCCACCGGTCCGGGCATTTCGGCGAGTGTGCGAATCTCGCCGTCCCGCAGCGAGAACAGGGAATTCCCGCTGCTGAACAGCACCGCACCCGATTCGGTGACGACCAGGTCGTCGGGTGCGTATGCGCCCGTCGGCAGCAACTCTTGCGCCTCGTCCAGACGCCGGTTGGCGCGCAACCCGGCGTCCATCGGCGGTACGGTGCGATGGCGCCCCCACGCCGGATTGATCCACTCGGCGAGTGTCGCGATCGTGCGGTTCACGCGATCACCCCCGCGGGTGTGCGAATCGTATCCGACAGTCCTGGAACGCGATTCGGGTCGATCGTGCCGATCTCACCGGCCGCCAGGGGTAGCCGGCCGATGCGATTGTTGCTGACGCCGCACAGATACAGATGGCCCGCGTGTTCCTTTACCGAGGTCACCATCGGGTAGTTCTCCATGGTCTCGTCCCACAGCACCTGAAGGATCTGCCCGCGATCGTCGAACTTGATCACACACGACATGTTCAACTGGGGAACGACCCAGTTGTCCAGCGACACTTCGCGAGTCATCCGCCGCCGGACGCTGGGATATTCGCGCAGCAGATCCGACATCGGGGTCCGCATCGCGCACAACGGCAGCCAGTAGTTGCCGTCCGAGGACCGATTCAGGTTGTCCGGGTAGCCGGGCAGGTTCTCCAGAACCGGTTCGAGCTGACCCTGTTTCGGCCCGGTGATCCACAGCCGATCCACGCGGCACAGCCCGGTGCTGACGATCAGGATCGACCGGCCGTCGTGGGAGGTGCAGATCCCGTTGGGGAATACGTGATTGGATACGACCACCTCGGTGCTGCCGTCGGGGTCGACGCGCACGACCCGTCCGTTGGCGCGGAATTCCACCAGTTCGATGAGGAAGTCCGCGGTGTTGTTGCGGGTGGAGAAGTCCGAGGCGTAGATCGACCCGTCGGGGGCGACATCGAGATCGTCGATGGCGCGCAGTCCGGAATCGTCGAGCAGGGAGAAGGGGCTGCGCTTGACCTTGTTGGCCAGCAGTTCCGATTCCCCGTCCGGCGACACCCGGTAGATGCCCATTCCGCCGACCGCGACGACGAGCTGCCCGTCGCGGTCGAACACATGACCGCAGGGGAAACCGCCCGTGCGAGAAAAGATTTCACCCTCGGTGCGGTCGGGTGCGAATTTCCACACCCAGCCGCGCTGGTCACCGCAGAAGACATTGCCGTCACCGTCGACGGCGCAATCCTCGGCGCCGCGGATCTGCCCCAGACCGATCGGCGGCGCATCGGTCAGGCGGCTGTTGAGATTCCAGACGCTGCCGGGCGCGTCGATACCGGTCAGCGGCGGCAGCACCAGGCGCGCCGGGTCGATCTTGAGCTTCTCCACCGTGCGCTGGCGATACTTACCCCATTTCAGGTCGAGGATCGTGAACAGCAGCAATACGGCGGCCAGGATCACCGTGTAGTACGACCCCTGCGCGCCCTCGGCGATGGTGGCCTGCTGGACGATCGCCACCACCAGGACGCCGACGGTCGCCCGCAATACCGACCCCCGGCCACCCTTCAGGCTCACACCGCTGAGCACCACGGCGGTCAAAGCGATGATCTCCCAGCCGTTTCCGACGTTGGGGTCGGTTCGGCCGAGCCGGGCGGCGGTGAGCAGGCCCGACAGGCCCGCGAGCGCACCGGAGAGCACGTAGATCCAGAAGGTGGTGGCCTCGACCGGAATTCCGTTGCGGCGCGCGGACCTTCGATCCGAGCCGACCGCGGTGATCCACCACCCCCAGCGGGAACGGGTCAGCCCCAGGTGCACCACGATCAGTACCACCAGGAAGATGAACCACTCCACCGGAATTCCCGCGATCTTGCCGAAACTCAGGAAATCCCAGACGATATCGGGCTTGGCGAGGCCGATCTTCGTACTGTATGCGCTCTGCAGCGCCGAGGCCGCGCCACCGAAGGCGATCAGCGTCACCAAAGTGGTGATGAACGGCCGCATCTTCAGCCGGGCGATGAGCACGCCGTTGATCGCGCCGAGCACGGCCCCGATCACGACCGCCGCGGGCGCCACGAGTGCCATCGGCCAGTTCCACACCCGGTCGGCGACCATCGCGCCGAGCGAGGCGACCCCGACGACGGAACCGACCGACAGATCGATCCCGCCGCCGACCAGGACGACCGTCAGGCCGATGGCGAGCAGTCCGTATTCGGTCGCCTGGTCCAGGATCAGGGGAGTGTTGTCGGCGCCGACGTCGGTGGTGGCCAGCACGATGGCGCACAGGATCAGAGCCAGTCCCAGGGGGACCGCTCCCTCCATCCAGCGTTTCTCGAACAGTTCCGACAGCGTGCGGTAGCGCGCGATACGGTCGGTCCACCTACCCCCGGTGAGCGGGAAGGAGTCCACACCGCGGGAGAGGTACCCGGTCCCCAGCCGCCCGCGCGTCAACGTCCTGGAAGGCGTCGCGGGCGGAGGGGTTTCGGCGACAGAGTTCGCGGCCATGCTCACTGGCCCTTGTAGCAGGCGATGGAGACGTCGTCGACGTTGCTCTTGTCGACCATCGCGTCGGAGACGAAGGACACGGTGTGGTTGCTGCCGGGTTTGGCGCCGGACTGGATCAGCTGCTGGGCCGCTACCGCCGCCGCTTCACCGATGCCCTGCACGTCGTAGGCGACCGAGGCGGTGACCAAGCCCTGCTTCAGCGCATCACACCAGCTCTTGTCGGCGTCGAAGGTGTAGGTACCCACGGAATTCGGCGCCACCTGGCCGCGGCCGACCGCGTTGGCGACGGTCTGGCCGACGGTCACCGCGTTGACATCGTAGGTCACCAGGAAGCCGCACAGCTTGCCCTGCGACTGCTGCAGCATCGACTCGGCCGCTTGCTGCGCGACCGCGTTCTGGAACTGCGAATGGGCAAGGGTCACTGTGTATCCCAGTGGGTCGAGCACATCGTGGATGCCCTTGTCCCACTGGATCGACGCCGGGTCGTTACCGGGTCCGTCGATCACCGCGATCTGTTTCGGTGCGTTGCGATGGCCGCAATCGTCGGCCGCGCGTTGGGCGATGGCGCGTGCCGCGTGCCCGACGTCGACGCCGATGAACGCGTCCCCGAGCCGTGTCGACATCATGTTCAGCACCACGGTGTAGATACCGGCTCGCTGGGCCTGCTGGATCGCGTTGTCGAGCAGGCCCAGGTCCTGGTTCTGCAGCACGAGCACATCGGCGGCCTTGCGGGCGATGAGGTCGTCGATGGTGCTGATCATCCGGTCGCTGGAGAAATTGGAATCGTAGACGCGGAAGTCGGCGCCGAGGTTGCCGAAGGCCCGCTGCATCGTCGAACCCCAGTTCTCGGTCAGCGCATAACCTTTGTAGAGAATCGGGACGAAGGCTATCTTCTTGCCCTTCATCACGTCGTGGGCCTTCTGCACCGCGGCGTTCATCTCGACATTGGTGCCGAATGCCGGGTCGCCCGAGGCGGTCCCGCCGGAACCGGAACCCCTGTCGACCGAACATCCGGCGATGGCGAACGCCGTCAAGGCGGCCGTTACCAGTGCGAGAATCTTCTTTCGGCTCATCGTTGAACCCTCCTGCTGTGTGCGGTGTTGAATATGAAAAGTGCTGTGGTGAAACGCATTACAGTTCTCCGGATTTCTCGGTCTCGACATTGCGCGGATGCAGCCAGGCATCGACGGCGATGGCGGCGATCAGGACCGCGCCGCGGATGAGGTCTTGCGCGGCGGTGCTCAGCCCGTGCAGTACCAGCAGGTTGTTCAGCACGCCGACGAACAGCGAACCCGCGAGCACGCCCAGAATCGTGCCCCGACCGCCCGACAGCGAGACGCCGCCGATGACGGCAACGGTCAAGGCCGTGAACAGAATCGGATCGAACGAACTCACCGTCGTCTGCACACTGCCCTGAATCGACACCGTCACATAGCCGGCCAGCACCGCCAGCAGGGCGGCGATCACATAGGTGAGCACCTGCAGCGGCCGCACCGGCGCACCGGTCGCGCGGGCGGTGTCGAAGTTGTCACCCATCGCGCGGATCAGCCGCCCCGGCGAGGTGTAGGAGATGAACAGCCAGGCCAGGACGAACACTGCGGCGGCCACCAGCACCGGTCGCGGAATGCCGAGCACCGAACCGTCGCTCAGCGCCGCGATCCACGATCCGCCGGGCACGTTGTAGACGTTCTGGCTCAGGAACAGAAGGTCGACCCCGCCGATGGCGAGCATGCCGGTGGCCAGGGTCGCGAACAGCGCCGGCGCCTCGAAGTAGGCGATCAGCACGCCGTTGACCACGCCGACCAGCAGCGCGAGCCCGGCCATCAGGATGATCGCCGTGCCCTCGGGCATCCCGCGATTCATGAACGCCAGGGTCGCCTGCGCGGACCCCAGCCCGATCCCGGCCACCGACAGATCGATCCCCTTACCGAGGATTACAACGGCCTCGCCGACGGCCAGGATTCCGAATGCCGCCGACAGGCTCGCGATACTGGTGAAGTTGTTCAGCGACAGGAAATTCCGGGTCGTCAGCCCGCCCACGACGCAGACCAGCGCCGTGATGCCGAGCACCAGATAGCCCAGTTCCACCCGTGCGATCCGGGTTCGGGGCGAGATGTGCGCGCGGGTGTCCATCGTGGTCGCGGTCATCGCCGATCACGCCCGTCCCTGTTGTGTGATCGCTCCATCGCCGCTCCTCGTCAGTCATGTGGTGTGGCTGACAACTGTGTCTCGGGGCACAGTGCGACGGCATCCGGCGTCGGTCCGATTCGACTACGACGTTCGGATGATCGGCCGGCGATGGCTGCGGGCGATGAGGGCCGAGCGCAGGTACCACAGGCCGGCGGAACGCGACACGTCGAGACCGGTGAGCTGGGCGATGCGTTTGAACCGGTAGTCGACCGAATTGGGGTGCAGATGCAGCCGGGTGGCCGTGCGCTTGCGGCTCTGATCGCTGGCGATGAAACACCGCAGCGTGCTCAGCAGTTCGGGGTAGTCGTCGAGGGGATCGAGCAGTGCGCTCAGCTGATCCAGGCCGGGACCGGGGCGGGTGAGCTGATATTCCAGCGCCAGGTCGTCGAAGCGACGCAATCCGGTCATGCCGAGCCGGGATGCCAGGTCGAGCAGCTCGTGGGCGCGGTCGGCGGCCGTGGGGATGCCCGCGGTCTCGGCGCGGATGACCGCGGCGGCGATCGGTATCCCTGCGGCCCGGGTGAGGTCGGCGACGAGAGGGTCGAGGCCGGGGTCCGCGGCGAGCGCCGTCGGCACAAGCACGGTGCCACCGTCGGGGGACAGGATTTCCAGTGCGGCCCCGTGGAATCGATCGGTGAGTTCGGCACGCACCCGGCGCATCGGCGCCGCGGTGAGGGCGTCGGACGGCGCTCGCGGGCACAGCGCATCCGGGAATCGCAGCACGGTCAGTGCCAGCACCCAGTACTCGTCGGCGACGTCGAGCCCGCCGTGGCGTGTCAGTGCGGAGGTCGGCCGGCCCCTGAGCAGAGCGGACGCCAGGGCGCGGGTCGATCGATCGTCCCCGGCGGGGTGCGGCTGGGGTGAATAAGCCGCGGCGACCGTGGTAGTGATCGTGGTCAGCAGGTCCAGGACCGCGGCGTTGTCCACGGTGTGTTCCGGGCCGGCCGGAATGGGGGTGGCATCCGGCACGAGGTCGAGGGCCAGCCGGACGCCGTCGTGGACCAGCCGCAGGATGGTATCGATCGGGATGCCGTCGAGGGCCCAGCGTGACGCCTCGTGCTCGAGTCGCCGCAGATGCTCGGGGCGTTCCTGGCCGGCGAGTATGCAGATCGACAGTTCCAGACATTCCTGCACGGCGCGAGTGAGGTCGTGGCCGGTAGGTTGTTGCGGCACTGCTCCTCCTACCCGGAGTCGATCTCCGGCGTCCGGACTGTCCTTCGGGTCACCCGAGACTACGGACGCGGCCGGTAGGGGAGTGTTCAGGTATTTGGACACCTCGTGCTCGCGGACGTTGGCGCTGGCCATCCACCTGTTCTGCCGAATTGGATGTGACCTGCTTCATTTCGTGTATAAAATATAATGCTTCTCACTAGCGAGACAAGGTGGTGTCGCTTGCCTTCGATATCGGCGAATCCCGGCATTCGACCGGTGCGACCGGATATCGCGTCGGCGTGGTCACGGTCGCGGCTCAACGGCCTCGACGAGAACGTCACGCCCCGCTTCGATCCGGAGGCGGTCGCTGTCGACACCGGCCTGACCCGTGCGGCGCGGCCGGTGCTCGAGCGGGCCTCGGCCGAACTCGCGGGCACCGCGGTCACGCTGCTGCTTGCCGATCAATCCGCCCGCGTGGTCGATATCCAGTGCGCGGATCGGGCGACGCTGCGCACGGTGGCCGACCTCGGCGTGGTCGCGGGGATCCGGCTCGCCGAGGACGAGGTCGGCGCCAATGCGGTGGGCACCCCGATCGAGATCCGGCGGGGATTGCTCGTGGCGGGGCCAGAGCATTTCATGTCGGCTTTCAAGGGCTTCACCTGTTACGGCCATCCGATCGTCAATCCCGTCACCCGCCGGCTGGAGGGTGTCCTCGATATCAGCGGTAGCGCCGGGCACGACCATCGGCTGTTCCCGCCCTTCGCCCGCCGCGTGGTCCGCGATATCGAAGATCGCCTGCACCTGGACGCGTCCCGGTCGCAGCGGCAACTGCTGGATGCCTTCCAAGCGGCGGCGGCCCGCCGGAAGCGGGCGGTCGTCGCGATCGGCCAGGGACTGGTCCTGGCCACACCCGCCGCCCTGGATCTGCTCGATCCCGCCGACCACGCGGCCGTGCGGATGTGTGTGGAGGGCAAACGTTTCGACGGTGCGGCGACCCACCGGCTGACGTTGGTCTCCGGGCGTGCCGTCCGGCTGCTGTGCGTGCTGGTGGACGACGGTCACGGGGTACTCGTCGATATCGTTCCCGATCAGGACACTCGCCGCGGCGAACGTCCCGTTCGGCAGGTGCCGGGGTGGCCGTTGCTGGTTGCCGGGGAATTGGGCAGCGGCCGGACCACCGCGGCCCGGACCGCCGCGGGCACTGATGCGGCCACCGTCGACGCCACCGAAATCGTGCGGCTGGGGGAGCAGGTATGGGCTGCGAACACCGAACTCGTGCTCGACAGCGCGGGGCCGGCGGTCGTGGTGGAGAACATCCAACTGCTCTCGGAGCAGATGACGACACTGCTGGCCCGATATCTGCGCACCGCGCGCCGCAAGGTCGTGCTGACCTCGACGCCGGGCGATCACCTCGAGACCGTCCACGCACCGCTGGTGGTGCTCTGCAACGAGCGGCACGATCTGCTGCCGCTGCGCCGGCGTCGCCACGAGATCCCGCAACTCGCCCAGCGCATGCTCGCCGAGGGGAACCCCGGCGGACGCACCCGTTTGACCGCGGAGACGCTGCGCATCCTGGCCGAACAGCCGTGGCCGGGCAATCTGGCGGAGCTGCGACGGGTGGTCGCGGCCGTCGCCGACCTGCGGTCGGCGGGTGACATCATTCCCTCGGATCTTCCGGCCTCGTATCGAGGTCGTCCCGCACCGGCGTCGCCGTTGCGCCAGGCCGAGCGGGAGATCATCGTCGCGGCGCTCGCGACAGCGGGCGGTAACCGGCTGCAGGCGGCGCGGGCGCTCGGAGTCAGTCGCTCGACCCTCTACAACCGGCTGCGCGCCCTGCGGATCGACTGAATCCGAATTTCTCCGGTGATCGAGGCCGGAAACGGGCGCCGGTGCTGTCCAAAAGCTTGGACATTCTGTGTGAACCCGGGGCCATACCGTCATTGCAGCGGTCCGGTGGATTGAAATCGGCCGCCGAACGCCCGAGCTGATAGTGCGCGCAGACGAACCAATGGAGGTTGTCTTGAACGATCGGAATATCCCAGGCGCCGGGAAAATCCGTGTGTCCCGCAAGACGCGTCGGCGAACGTCGGCGCTCGCCGCGGCGGTCGGTGTAGCCGTCGGGGTTTCCGTGGGCGGTGTCGCGGTCCCGCCGGCGAGCGCGGACGCGACCGGCGCCGGTTACCTCCTCGTCGGGGGCACGGGCTCGTCGAATCTCGGCGTCTTGCGTGAATCGGGCGACCGTTTGTCGGGTACCGGCCCCACGGTTCCCATCGAAACCGGAACTCTCACCGTCGCCGTCACCCCGAACAATCGTTATGTCTATGTCGCCCATACGGTTTCGGGGACATTGCAGGGTTTTCGAGTGAATCCCGATGGCTCGTTCGACCGGCTCGCGGGGGCGCGCCTGGATCCGGGACAGCCGATCGTGGGAGCGGTGGTGAGCCCCGACGGACGGTGGTTGTTCGCCACCATGGGCTCGGTGACCAACGAGGTCCGCACCTATGCGATCGAGCCCTCCGGTGCGCTCGCCCCGGTGGCATCGGCGACGATCCCGGGGCCCACGAGCGGCCTGTCGATCCCGACGATCTCACCCGACGGCCGATTCCTGTTCGCGCCCAGCTTCATCGGCGCCACCATGAATTCCTTCGCGATCGGCGACGACGGGCGCCTGACCCTCGCCGGACCGCAGGTACGCACGGGCGAGCGCCCGGCACTGCCCTCGGTGACCCCGAACGGGAAGTTCCTCTACATCACCAACGAGGGCTCCAATGATGTGTCGGCATACAGCATTTCGCCCACGGGCGCACTGACGCCGATCGGCCGGTTCCCGACCGCGGGAACCCCGCACGGCATGGCCATCACCCCGGACGGCAGATACCTGTATCTCCCGCAGACAACCGGAATGGGCGTGAACGGCTTCGCGATCCTGGACAACGGCTCGCTGGCCCCACTACCCGGCGCGTCCGCGCCCAGCCAACCCGGACATTTCCCCGGCCGAGTCGTATTGAGCCCGGATGCCAAGCGGCTCTACATAATCGACACCCTGAGCGCGGGCGGCACCGAAAAGGTGTTCAGCTATCGAGTGGAGCAGAACGGTGCACTCGAGCCCACCGGCGAACCGCCGGTCGACACCGGGGTGGTGTTTTCCGACGGCGCCACCGGCGTATTCATCACGCCGTAAGGTACTCGGGGCAGGTGGATGCGTGTGCCGACAGGAGATGTCAGACCTTTTTGCCGATCGCGCCGTAGAGCGACACCTGCTTGTCGTGGCTGCGGGGGTGTTCGATGCCCTCGTTGCGCCAGCGGTGGATCACCTCGACTCCGGGGTCCACCAACTCGAGGCGCTCGAAGAAGCGGGCGACCTCGGCTCGGGTGCGGGGCCGCACGGGAATTCCGCGGTCGATGTAGACCTGTAGGAGGCGCGCCATGCCGTCGGGATCGTCGTCGCCCTCGTCGAAATCGGTGGTCACATGCGACATCGCCAGATACGAGCCGGGCGCCAGCGACTCGATCAGCGTGTTCACCACCTCGTACACGTCGCCGGGCACGAAATGCAGCAGCGCCATCAGCGACACCGCCACCGGCTGCGAAAGATCCAGTGTGTCACGCAGTTCCGGTGCGGCCAGGATGGACTCCGGGTGCGCGGCGTCGGCATCGATGTAGGCGGTACGCCCCGCTCGTGTGCTCAACAGCCGCGCCCGGGCGTGGGAGAGCACGATCGGATCGTTGTCCGCGTACACCACCCGGGATTCGGGTGCGAGTTCCTGGGCGACCTGGTGCAGGTTGGGTTCGGTCGGGATGCCGGTGCCGATGTCCAGGAACTGGCGGATGCCCTGCCCTGCCAGGTAGCGCGTGGCGTGGCGCATGAAGTCGCGGTTGGTACGCGCTGTCACCCGGACCGCGGGGAACTCCTGCAACGCCTTCTCCGCGGCATCGCGGTCGGCTTGGTAGTTGTCCTTGCCGCCGAGAAAGTAGTCGTACATCCGGGCCGAGTGCGGCACGTCCGTGCGCAGGTCGATGGGACCGTCCGACACGGCAAATTCTCCCTCTACGTTGGTATCCGAACATCCGTACCACGCAGATATACCGCATCCGGGCACACCGTGCGAGACGATTCCGGGCATTCGTGATCCCGTGCCTCGCTCACCATCGGGAGCGAGGCACGGGTCATCGGCGGCGACTGTCGTGGTGGAGATCCTTTACCAGGCGACGGGGAGGGAGTAGACGCCGTACACGACCATGTTGTGCTTGAACGCGATGTCCTCGAGCGGGATCGCCAGTCGCAGCGTGGGAATCCGCCGATACAGCGTGCTGTACACGACGTTCAGCTCCATCCGGGCCAGCGGCTGGCCCAGGCACTGATGCACCCCGTAACCGAAGGCCACGTGATGCCTTGCCTCCCGGTGGATGTCGAGGCGGTCCGGGTCCGGAAACGCGTCGGCGTCCCGGTTCCCCATGTCGTTGGCCAGGATGATGCCCTCGCCCGCCCGGACGAGCCGGCCGCCGACCTCGACATCCTCGGTGGCCACCCGCCGACGCCCGCTGTGCACGATGTTCAGGTAGCGCAGAAGTTCCTCGACAGCGCCCGCGACCAGACCGGGATCGTCGGTGTCCCGCAGTTCGGCCAGCTGGTCCGGATGCTGCAGCAGGGCCAGCGTGCCGAGGCTGATCATGTTCGCCGTCGTCTCGTGCCCCGCGATGAGCATCAGCAGCCCCATGTTGGCTACCTCCTCGACGGTCAGCTCACCCTTCGCGAGCGGACCGGCGGCCAGCTGTCCGAGCATATCGTCGGTCGGCGACTTCTGCTTGGCCTCAACGAGATCCGTCAGATACGCGACCAGCTTGGCGTTGGCCGCCAGCGCCTCGTCGGCGGGCGTGTCCCGCGCGATGAGCACGCTGCTGCACGCCTGGAAGAACTCGTGATCGGCATACGGCACACCGAGCAGCTCACAGATCACCAGCGACGGCACCGGCAGCCCGAAGGCGGTCACCAGATCCGCGGGCATGGGCCCCGCGAGCATGGTGTCGATCAACTCGTCGACGATCTGCTGCACCCGCGGCCGCAGCGCGTTGATCCGCTTGATGACGAAGTTGCCGGTGAGCATCTTGCGCAGCCGGGCGTGATCCGGATCGTCCATCGCGATGAACGAGCGGGCGGAGCGCCGGCGCACCAGAATCGACTCGGACTGGTACGGGTAACCGTCCTTGAGCGTGTCGGCGCTGAAACGGGGGTCTGCCAGCACGGCCCGCTGATCCTTATAGCTGGTGACCAGCCAGGGCGTGCTGCCGTTCCAGATCTGCACTCGGCCGATCCGGTCGACGTCGCGCAACTGCGGCGGTGGATCGAACGGCGTGGTGGCGGCCCGGGCCATGGGAAAGGCGGGTAGTGCTTCAGTCATCAGGAACCCCAAAGTTACTAAACGAATGTTCACTAACTCTGTTAGGGTAGATGTAACCGGTTCCGCTGAGCAACCTTTGGTGACGTGTGAACCATCCTCGGCCGAGCGGCGTTGCGGCGCCGGGCCGCCTGGCGCGGGTTTCGACCCTCTCGCGCGGACGGCCCGGCTCACGACGGAAAGACAACTGTCGTGCGAGGTCCGAATTGGTCAGGCGTCGCCTTTCGCATGCAGAGTGTTGTACATCTGTGCGGCGCTGGCGATTCCGACAGGAATTCCGACGAGCGCGCTACCGACGATCGCGCCGGCGCCGCCGACCGTCGCAATACCGACCACGCAGCCGACGGCTGCGCCGAGCGGGGTCAAGACCACGGTCGGGGCGGTCAGCGCGCCACCGGTCACCACGCCGAGCGGACAACCGATCAGCGCGCCGGTCACGCCGCCGACCATGCTGCCGACACCGCTCGCCAGGCCGAAGTTCACCGCGGCCGTGCCCAGCGCACTCTGGAAGTCGCTTTGCTGATCCACCGGACTCGCGTGGGGCTTGTCGACCGGAGTCGTTACGCCTGCCACAGTCGACACTGTGCGACCGGGCGAGGCGGCGTTGTCGGTCTGCGTTGCTTGCCGAGTGGACCGAGTCGCCGTGGTGTCTGCCGGGACGGGCGAGGTGTTCGGATTGCCCCACACGCTCTTTCCTTGCGCGTCCTGCACGGCGAATTGGTTGCCGGAAGACGTCACTGTCCCGATCGGAGTCACGATTCTGGTGGACCGGGTGGCGGCGTCTCCGGTGTATTCCACGCCCGGCAGGATCTGCACCCGCAGCACACTTCCCGGCGGCGACTGGTCGGCCGTCGAGGGAGCGGCATTGGCAGTCGCACCGCTCACCGCGACCGCGCTCGCGGCCAAGACGGTGGCACCGATCATCATTTGCGTCAAATTACTCATGATTTCCTCATCTGGAATTGATACCGATTTGCCGAGATAAAGCGTGCGGGTATTTCGGGACCGCGAAACTCTCGCGCATGGCTCGATATTCTGCGCCGCGGCCTCGTATTTCTTGCGACAGTTCGCTCGGGTACCCGTCGAAAGCGGGTGGATCGACCCCGACGGGGTCCGTATCCCGATACCCGCGCCTCTGGGGGGTGGTATTCGGGAAGGTTCGATCAGGATGCATCGGCATCCTGCGGTGGCGTTTCTCCTCCTCGACGCTGAGGGTTACTTGCATCACTAGGGTGACGTAGTTAACTAAGATACATACACCAGGGCTGCTGGTCCAGATCTCGGGGCGATGCTGTTGCCGTAGCCTCCCGGGCTGGTTACCCTCCAGTGAGATGTAAGTTCACCTAGTTAGCTATGAGGAGGTGCCTTGTCATGGTGGAGCATGTGTTCTCGCACTTGGCGCTGGTGGTGACCGACGTGGAGAAGGTCGCGACGTTCTATGTCGAAGGGCTCGGCTTCCGGCGGGGCGAGCGATACAGCGCCGCGGGACGCCGGGTGTCGGGTTTGATGGATATCGAGCCCGACGGCTTCGAGGGAGTGTTTCTCGGCCGCGGCGACTTTCGGCTCGAACTGCTCGGATACCGGACGCCGGTCGACGCGGGCGAACGGCCGCGGATCGCCTCGAAGCCCGGCTACGCTCACACGAGCTTCGTCGTGGACGATTTCGAGCGGGCCATCGAGGCGATCGAGAGGGCAGGTGGGCGGCTGCTGCACCGCCTGCACAATCAGTACGTCGGACCGGGGGAGACGGCGATCGCGTTCTGCGCCGACCCCGACGGCAACCGGGTCGAACTGATATGGCATCCCTCGCAGGGGGAGGCCGACGCGCACATCGGCTTTCTAGGGATAGCCGGAATCGGTTGGCCGGCAAGGAATCAGATTGCGGTGGGGTCCAGGTGAACACTGCGGGCCTCGACATCGGCATGGTGATGGTCCGCTTGGCGTTGGGCCCGATGTTGGTGGTGCACGGCTGGAACAAGGCATTCGGCCTCGGCGGCCTGACGGGGACGACCGGGTGGTTCGAGTCGATGGGGTTCAGGCCTGCCCGGCTGCATGCGCGGATCGGGGCGGCGAGCGAGATCTGCGCCGGGATACTGCTGATCCTCGGTTTCCTGACCGGCCTGACCTGCGCGGCGTTCGTTGCTCTGATGGTGGTCGCCGCCGTCACCGGCCACCGGGGTAAGGGCTATTTCGTATTCAACGGGGGAGTCGAGTACGTCGTTCTCGTGGCGATGACGGCCGTTGGGGCGGCGGCCGCCGGGCCGGGGGAATGGTCGCTCGACCATGCGGTCGGCTGGACTGTCGCCGGTCCGTGGTGGGCGCTGGCCGCTGGGGTCGGCGGTGCGCTGGCCGGGCGGACGTTTGTTGCCGTTTCATGCCGTCCAGCATCCGAAGCTGTTGTGTCACAGGGAGAAGGAGAGAGAATATGACCGACGCTGCGAAGGGGGGGCCACTGCGGCCGCTCTTCGAATCGATCGAATTGCCCGGGGGGCTGGTGCTCCCCAACCGAGTCGCGATGCTCGCCATGACCCGGGTGCGCGCGCAGGTCGATGGGACGCCGACCGCCTTGATGGCGGAGTACTACGCACAGCGCGCGGGTGCGGGGCTGGTGATCACGGAGTCGACCCCTGTGAGCGAGACCGGTCGCGGCTTCCTGACGGCTCCGGGTATGTACACCATCGAACATGCCCTCGGCTGGAAGCGGGTAGTCGAGGCGGTGCATGCCGCGGGCGGAACGATCGTTTTGCAGATCAATCATGTCGGGCGCGCGAACAATCTGCTGCACCGGCCCGTGCCGCTGCGGCCGGTGGCGCCGTCCGAGGTCCGTATCCCGCGCAAGAGCCGCAAGATCACCGTCAATATTCCGCGTGTCACACCGTACGATCGCCCCCGCGCGCTGGCGACCGAGGAGGTGCCGCTCGTGGTCGACGAGTACGCCCGCGCGACACGCCTGGCGGTATTCGCCGGATTCGACGGCGTTCAGGTGCACGCGGACTCCGGCTATCTCATCCACCAGTTCCTCTCGACCAACGTCAACCTGCGCACCGACCGCTACGGCGGGTCGCCGGAGAACCGTGCGCGGTTCCTGCTCGAGGTGCTCGACGCGGTCGTGGCCGTCAACGGGCCCGAGTATGTATCGGTCAAGCTGACACCTGGCTTCGATGTGCACGAAATCGAGGAAACCGACATCGATGAGAAGTATCCCTACGTCATCGATGAGCTGAACAAGCGCAAGGGGCTGTCGTTCCTGCATCTGTACTTCACCGATCTGCAGAACTCGCCGGTGTTCGAGAAGCTGGCGGCACAGTTCGACGGAGCCGTACTCGGCGAGGGAAGTCTGGCACCGCAGGCATATGCGCGGATGCTGGCTGCCGGTGAGATGCAGATGACCGGTTTTGCGCGGCCGTTCATCGCCAATCCCGACTATCTCGAACGCATCGCGAACGGCTGGCCCCTGTCCCGACCGGACTCGGATCTCATCTACTACCCCGGCGCCGAGGGGTACGCCGATTATCCGCAGTACGACCCGGCCGATGCCGACGCAACGGTTCTCGGTCGCGAGGCGGATGCCGGCGTCAACCCGCTCTCCGCATAGGAGGATCGAATCGGTTGGTCGCCACGGGGGTTCGGGTTCTGCGCGGATCGGCCGCAGTTCCCGTGTTGACGCCTCGAATCTCCTCTTGTATAACTAGGTTAGTGACCTGAAAAGGAGCTTGTCGTGTCTGTTCCCATCGCCGCGGTCCCCCTGGAGGATGCCGGTCTTCCCGCGCTCGATCTCCGATCGGCAAGGTTCGCCGACGATCCGAGGGCCGTACTCGCCGAGGCGCTCGCGCGAGGCCCGCTCGCGATCAGTAGGCGTGGCGTCGAAGTGCTGTCCTACGAAGCGATTTCGCAGGCGTTCGTCTCCGAGCATCTCGACACCGCCGGACCCGAGCACTACACCGAACTCGGGGCGGGCCCGAATCTGCTGGGCTGGGTCGACAGTGGCCTCCTGTCGACCATGGGGCGCACTCGCCACGACCCGATCCGCCGACTGCTGCTGATGGCGCTCAACTTTCGCAACATCGAAGCCCAGCGGACCTTCGTGAACGAGACCGCCCGGCGCATGGCGGCCCCGTGGCTCGACAGGGGTGAGGTCGACCTCGTCGGCGATTTCACCGAGTATTACCCCATCAACGTCCTGTCGGCGATGATCGGATTTCCCGCCGCGGACATCCCCGGCTTCGCCAGGGCGGCACACGAACTGCATCTGCTGGCCGCGGTCCCGATGGCCCCCGGATTCCCGCGCATCGAGCAGGCCCTCGCCGACCTCGCCGACTACGTGCGCGATCTGCTGGACAAGCGCCGGGCGCAGCCGGGGGACGACTTCGTCAGCGCCCTGCTCGCGGCCCAGCAGGACCAGCGCAAGCTGAGCGAGGACGAACTGGTCGGCCAATTGGTCAACCTCATCTTCGCGGGCATGGGCACCACCACCAAACAACTCGCATCGGCCGCCGCCGATATCGTCCAGGCCGGCCGGTGGGAGTATCTCGCGGCGAATCCCGGGCAGATCGGCCGGGCTATCGACGAATCGCTGCGCTTCTCACCCGTCACCCAGTTCGTCGTGCGAATCACGCAGGAGGACTTCGAGTTCCAGGGGATCCGAATCCCGCGCGGTACCAGGATGCTACTGAATCTGCTCGCGGCCAGCCGTGATCCGCGTAAGTTCCCCGATCCGGGGACCTTCGACATCTCACGGATCACCGACGATTCCCGGCTGCCCTTCGGGTGGGGTGTGCACCGCTGCCTCGGGCAGCCGCTGGCCCGGTTGCTGATGGAGGAGGGGCTGCGCGTCATGCTCGAGAATCTGACCGATGTGGCTCTCGTGGAACGCGATCGCGGCCCGCATCCGGCGCAGATGCTGGGCGGGCCGAACAGCCTCACACTCACCTTTGGGCGGCGCTGATATGTGCAAGGTCGTTTACCGTCACGCCGACGGCACCGAAACCGCACTCGATGCGGACGAGGGGCAGTCACTGATGAATATCGCCGTCCAGCACGGTGTTCCCGGAATAATCGGGGAATGCGGCGGTGAATTGATGTGCGCGACATGCCATGTGTATGTCGTATCGCCGGAAACCGGAGGCCCGGCAACCGAAGAGGAAGACGAGATGCTGGAGTTCGCCGCCTGCCCGCGCCGGGAGAACAGCCGGTTGTGCTGTCAGCTCGTGGTCGGCCCCGACGTCGAATTCGTCGTGGAGACACCGGAGGCGCAGCGTTGAGGGGCGGCGGTGTGGTGGTGATCGGCGGCGGCCAGGCCGGCGCCGAGACAGTCCTGGCGCTACGCGCGGCGGGATACGAGGATCCGGTGACGCTCGTCTGCGCGGAACCCGAGCTCCCCTACCGGCGCCCGCCGCTGTCGAAGGGATTCCTCGACCACTCCGAGGTTTCCGACGAACTTCCGGTGCGTGCTCGGGCCGTCTACGACGCTCAACGAATCGGTCTTCGCCTGGGCGCTCGTGTCGTCTCGATCGATCGTCCCGGGCGCCTGGTCGGTCTGGATGACGGCGACGAGTTGTCCTACGACTGGCTCGTGCTGGCGACGGGCGCCGAGCCCCGGCGCCTCCCGATGGAGGGCGCCGAGGCCTCGGGAGTCCACGTCCTGCGCAGCATTCACGATGCCGATGCGCTGCGGGGGGCCTTGGACAAGGCGCAGAGCGTAGTTGTTGTCGGCGGTGGTTTCATCGGGCTCGAGGTCGCGGTCAGCGCGCGTAAGCGCGGCGCGGCCGTCGCAGTCCTCGAAATGGCGCCCCGCCTGATGGGGCGCGCGGTCTCCGCGGAACTGTCGGACTATGCGCTCGGCTTCCATCGGGAGATGGGGACACAGATCCGGCTCGGGGACTCCCTTGCCTCGATCGAAACCTCCGGCGGCATCCTGTGCGGGGTGACCACGGCCGCGGGAACGGCACTGCCCGCCGACGTCCTGGTCGTCGGCGTGGGAGTGCGAGTCGAGGACAGTCTGGCCGCGGCCGCGGGCCTGGCCGTCGACGACGGCATCCTGGTCGATGAATTTCTCCGCACCCGGGACCCTCGAATTTTCGCCGTCGGCGACTGCGCCCGCTTCCCGACGCGCTTCGCCCCGGGCAGCGTGCGGCTGGAGTCGGTGCAGAATGCGACCGGACAGGCGCTGCACGTCGCCACGGCGATCGCGACCGGGAACGCAGAGGCGTATGACGAGGTGCCGTGGTTCTGGAGCCACCAGGGCGACCTGCGCATCCAGATGGCGGGACTCACCACCGGCCACGATCGGACCCTGCTGACCGGTGCGGTCGAGGCCGGCCGATTCTCGGTGCTGTGTTTCCGGGAGGGCGTTCTGGTCGGTGTCGACTCCGTGAGCGACGTGCGGTCCCATCAGTCGGCTCGCAGGCTCGTGGGTTCTCACAACCCTGTGACCTATGCAGAGGCGTCCGCCGCGGATTTCGATCTCAAGACGCGGGCACTGGCGCGGGAGAGCCGATGAGAACCCTCTACCAGGTCGACGCTTTCACGCAGTGGCCGTTCACTGGAAACCCGGCGGGTGTGGTGCTGGACGCGGACGGGCTGAGTGACGAGCAGATGCTCGCCCTCGCGCGTGAACTCAACAATTCCGAGACCGCGTTCGTGCTGTCCGCCGACGCCGGTGACCACGACATGCGGGTGCGGTTCTTCACTCCGACGACCGAGGTGCCGACCTGTGGTCACGCCACGGTCGCAACGCACTTCGCCCGTACCGTCGAGCACGACCTACCGGCACATACGGTTGTGCAGAAGACCGGGTCCGGACTGCTCCAACGTATACACGTCGAACGGGAAGACGGGCGTGTACGCATCCGAATGCACCAAGGCACACCACATTTCGAGGCCATCCTCGACGGCGAGCAGCTGAGCGGGCTCGTCACGGCGCTCGGCATCGATCGTAGCGATCTGGCCGGCAGCCCCGTGCAGATCGTGTCGACCGGCCACTCGAAGGTCATCGTGGAGGTGAACACCCGCGCCGTTGTCGATGCCATCGCGCCCGACCTGCCGGCGTTGGCCGCACTGAGCCGGGACGTCGGCTCCAACGGGTACATGGTCTTCACGATGGATGCCGGGCCTGACGCCCTCACCTGGTCGCGCATGTTCGCTCCCGCGATCGGTATCAGCGAGGACCCCGTCACCGGCAACGGGCACGGCCCCCTCGGCGCCTACCTCGTCCACCACGACCGCGCAGCCCTCACCGACGGCGCTCTGAGTTTCACCGGACGTCAGGGAGAGGCCATGCACCGCCCGGGCGATGTCGAGGTCCACATCCGCCGGCAACCGGGCGATCACCTCGACGTCAGTATCACAGGCGACGCGGTCACCGCTTTTCGGACGGAGATCGCGATCGGCTGACGATGATAGTTAACTAAGTATGACATGATCGATATTCGGACCGATATGGCGTAGGACTCACGATGCGACTTGCTCCCACCGACGAAATCCGCGAGTTCCAGCTCGCGGTGCGTGCGCACATCGCGACGCACCGTCCGGACCTGCCGCGTCTGCCAGGCACCCGGAGCCCGGACAGCGTCGATCTCCCGGCGTACCGGGCGTGGTGCGGGAGTCTGTTCTCCGCGGGCTTGATGGGGTCGGACTGGCCCGTCGAGTGGGGCGGCTCGGGCGTTACGAATCCGTTGCGGGACTTCGTACTCGACGAGGAGCTGGCGGCGGCGCAGGTGCCCAGGGCGATCGGGGCGTGGAATCTGGTGTGCGGTACGCTGTTCGAGTACGGCAGCGAGCGGCAGAAGGCTACTCACCTCCCGCGAATACGATCCTTCGACGACCTGTGGTGTCAGCTCTTCAGCGAGCCTGAAGCGGGCAGTGACCTTGCCGCACTTCGTACTACGGCCAGAGTCGACGGCGACGGGTGGATCGTCCACGGGCAGAAGGTGTGGACCACCCATGCCCACATAGCGGACTTGGGATTTCTGCTCGCGCGCACCGACCCACTGGCGTCCAAGCATGCGGGCATCAGCGCGTTCATCGTCGATATGAGCGCGCCGGGCGTCACCGTGCGCCCGCTTCGGGACATCACAGGCGCCAGCGACTTCAACGAGGTGTTCCTGGACGACGTGCGGCTGCCCGCCGGCGCGATGATCGGTGCGCCGGGGCAGGGCTGGGAGATAGCGCGGTCCGCCCTGGCCCGCGAGCGATCCCACAGTGTGCGTGAGGATCCGGTGGTGGCGAAGGTCGAACGCCTGGTGGGCATCGCGGGCCGGACCGCCGATTCCACGGGTACGACCCTGGCCGACCGGCGTGATGTCCGTCAGCGACTCGGTCAGTTGTATGCGCGTGCCCGGGCGACCGACCTGCTCGGGTTCGAAGGGGTGCTGCGCGAGGCGTCCGGAGCGGACCGATCGTACGACGCGCCGGTAGTGAAGCTGATGTTCTCCGAGGCGAACCTCGATGCGGTCACCTATGCGGCCGAACTACTCGGCGAGCAGGCGGTCCACGGCGAGGACGATCCGCAGGCGCCGGACGACGGTTACTGGCAGAAGGCATGGCTTTTCGCGCGCGGTTACACGATCTCCGCGGGGTCCAACGAGATCCTGCGCAACCTCGTCGCCGAGCGCGGTCTCGGCCTGCCCCGTTAGGACGATGATGCCTCTTTCCATATCCGACCAGGACGACCTGCGCAGCGCCACCAGGGACGTGCTCGAGGCACTCTGCACCTCCGAGAAGGTCAGGGCGCGAACGGAATCGCCCGGCAAGTTCGATGCAGAGCTGTGGAAGCGCGGGGTCGACCTCGGATGGAACGCGCTGGCGGTGCCCGAGCAATACGATGGCCTCGGCCTGTCGGTCGCCGAGGCATGCATTGTGGCCGAGGAGTTCGGTCGCGTGGGTCAGGCCAGTCCGCTTCCCGCGACTCTCGGCGTCGCCTTCGTGGTGTCCGAGTTCGGTTCGGAGCGTGTGAAGACGCAATGGTTGCCGCGCGTCGCAGCAGGCGCCGCGCTGTCGTGGGCGAGTGGTCGCGGCACCGCGCGGCCGTCGTCCTCGCTGACTCTGCGCGAGTCCGAAGACGGGTTCGTGCTGGACGGCGCGATCGAGTGGTTGCCCGACGGTCCCACGGCCGCAGGGTTTCTGGTGCCGGCGCGGCTCGGCACGCGCGATGTGGCCGTCATGCTGGATGCCACGGATCCCGGTGTCGATGTCGGCCCCATGCAGTCGCTGGACATCGGACGTCTGCACGGCCGGTTGAGCTGCACCGGGGTCGCGATCGGCGCCCCAGCGGTGCTGCACGAGGGCGCGGCCGAGGCGCTGTTCGACGTCGCGGTGGCGCTGCAATGCGCGGAGACGGTGGGTTTGTCGAACGCACTGCTGTCGATGACGATCGCCTACGTACAGTCGCGGGTCCAATTCGGGCGTCCGATCGGAAGCTTCCAGGCGCTCAAGCATCGGATCGCGGACATGCTCGTGCTGTGCGAGGCCGCTCGCGCGACGACGTCGGAGGCTGCGGCGCTGCTCGCCGATTCGATCGGCGGCGCCTCGGAGGCGGTGAGTGTGGCCAAGTCGACCACGGGCCGCGCCGGGAATTGCGTTGCGTCCGAGGCACTGCAATTGCACGGTGGTATCGGCTTCACGTGGGAGCACGACCTTCATATCTTCTTGCGGCGCGCGAAGGTGAACGAACTTCTTCTCGGGACGCCGGAGTGGCACGACGATCGTCTGACCGCGTTCGTGCTGGCGCGCATCGGTTCCGAGGCGAGTTGATGCCGCAGTCCGATTCCGGACCACGAGGTAGGAGAACGATGGCGGATTCTGGTGCGGCCAACGGATCGGTGCCCGCCGCTCGCGCGGCGGCGCACCGAATTCCGAAGATGGCCGAGGTTATCGCCGCCGAATTGCGGTCGAGAATTCTCCAGGGTGAGCTCGAGCCGGGGGAGTCGCTGCTGAGCGAGGCGATCCTGATGGATCAGTACGAGGTTTCGCGCCCCACGCTTCGTGAGGCGTTGCGGCTGCTGGAGGCGCAGGACCTCATCTCTGTGCGGCGTGGTTCGCATCGCGGCCCGGTCGTCAATCTTCCGGATGTGGGTGTCGCGGCCCGGGCCGTCGCGATCCAGCTGCAGATCCGTAAGACGACGCTTGCGGATGTCTATCGGTTCCGGATGCTGTACGAGCCGCCTGCGGCCCGGCTCGCCGCGATGAATGCGACCCCCGAGAGCGTGCGGCTACTGCGCCGGGGCTTGGACGACGAGGCGGCGGCGATCGGCGACAGCGCCGCCTATGCGGCGGCGGCATGGCAATTTCACTCGGTCCTGATGGACCTGAGCGGGAATACGACCATGGCCGTGGTCACCGAGGGGCTGCAGCACATCAGCGAGCAGCATTCCGCCCGCGGGATGGTGAGTCTGCCGGACCAGAGAGAGCAGCAGGAGCGCTCGTTCAAGGCGCACTGCAGATTGGTCGACCTGATCGAGATGGGCGATGGCGCCAGGGCGGAGGAGTTCTGGGCCCGTCATATGGAACTGGTCCGCGAGGTGCAGTCGGGCTGGTCGGAGGATCAGCACATCACCGAACTGCTCGACTGACCGCGCGCCACTCGACCGGTTCAGAGATTGAGCACTACGAAAGGTACTGACATGGGCCACCTCGACGGGAAGGTCGCAATCGTCACCGGCGCGACGCGCAGCATGGGCATGGCCATCGCGCTCGGCTTGGCAGAGGAGGGCGCCCGGCTCGCCTGCCTGGGACGCAGTGCGCCCGAGGGTGAAGTGATCGCGGAGCGGTTGCGCAACAAGGGATTCGACGCCACCTTCATTCAGACGGACATCAGCTCCGAGGAGTCGGTCTCGGGCGCCGTCGCGATGGTGGCCGGACGGTACGGCCGCCTGGACATCATCGTCAACAATGCTGCGGCGACCGAGATCCTTCGTGTCGAGGGTGGTGTCTCGGCGATCGAGGAGACGACGGAGCGGTTCGATCGCATGATGAAAGTCGGTGTCTACGGTCCCTTCTGGCTCGCGAAGTACGGTATCCCGCACATCATCGCCAGCGGGGGCGGCGGCTCCGTGGTCAACATCGGTTCCATGAGTTCGCAGCGCGTCGAGAGCGCGATGCTGGGCTACTCGACGTCGAAGGCGGCGTTGGAGGGGTTCACGCGTCAGCTGGCGCACGACTTCGCCGATGAGGGGATCCGGGTCAACCTCGTGCTGCTCGGCTCGATCGCGAGCGACGAGACCGCCTATCTGCACAACGATCCGGTGAACGGCGCCGCGCGCGCCGACAACCGGATGATCAGGAAGGCGGGCACGCCGCGGGATCTCGCCAACCTTGTCCTGTTCCTTGCTTCGGACCTGAGTGCGTACATGACCGCCGCGATGGTGCCCCTGGACGGCGGCGCCATGGCGAAATATCCGGTGCCGCGCATCGCCTCGACGCCGTTATCGGAGTGAGGCGTGTCATCTCAGGGACTCGACTTCCGTCTCATATATAACTATGATTACTATCAGTACTAGGAAGGACTAATAGTGATCAGGTGGACAACGAGCGAACTCGATTCTGTCGATGCGGTTTTCGACCGCGCGTTCGAGGCCGTGCCCGACCGGCTGTACCTCGATTTCGGCGCCGAGCATCACACCTACGCCGATGTGGCCGCGCTCACCGCACGCACGGCCCGCGGGTTGGCGGAACTCGGGGTGGGCAAGGGCGATCGAGTCGTCACCGTGCTGGACAACAACATCGACCACGTTGCCGCGATGCTGGCCACCAGCCGGCTCGGGGCTGTTCTCGTGCCGGTGAATACCGCCTACCGCGGTGAATTCCTGCGTCATCAGATCGCCGACTCCGGTGCGAAAATCGTTATCGCCGAGCATGATTACGCCGAGCGGATCTTCGATGTCGCGGCGGGGCTCGGCGATGTGCGCGCAGTCCTGCGTCGTGGCAACGAGGTGACGGATACGCGGTCGCTGGGGCATCACGACGGTATCGATCTGCTGTCGCTCGACGAGCTTCGCGAAGGCGCGGACGACAGGCTGCCCGCACCCGTCGCCGCACCGTCGGACCTGTGCTGTTTCGTCTACACGGCCGGCACTACCGGGCCCTCCAAGGGCTGCATGATCAGTCACAACTACTTCGTCAACACGACTCGGCAGTATCTGCAGGTCAGTGGCCGTGGCAAGCAGCACCACACCTGGACGCCGTTACCGCTGTTCCACTTCAACGCCTGGAACTGCACGGTGCTGCCCACCGCCGTCTTGCACAGCAGCGCCACCATCGCCCCCCGCTTCTCGCTGTCCGGCTTCTGGCCGGAGATCGAACGGTCGGGCGCGACGATGACGACACTGCTCGGTACGATCCTGAGCCTGATCGCCAATGCTCCCGACAGCGAGGCGGCGAAACGGTGCTACGGCCAGCTCGAGATCGTTCAGGGCGCACCCTTCCCGCCCGAGTTGGAGAAGAAGTGGAAGGAGCGCTTCGGCGTCGGGTGGACCGGAGCCAATGTCTTCGGCCTCACCGAATGCTGCATGACGACGAGTCTGTCGCATGGTGAGATCGCCAAGTCCGGTAGTTCGGGCCGTCGCAACGAGGATTTCGATGTCCGCATCTTCGACGACGAGGACAACGAACTTCCCGCGGGGGAGGTCGGTGAGATCGTGGTGCGGCCACTGAAACCGCACGTCATGTTCGAGGGCTATTGGAACCGGCCCGACGCCACCCAGAACCTGATGCGCAACATGTGGTTTCACACCGGAGACCTCGGCAGGTTCGACGAGGACGACTTCTTCTACTTCGTCGACCGCAAGAAGGATTACCTGCGCCGGCGGGGCGAGAACATCTCCTCCTTCGAGATGGAGACCGCCTTCCAGCAGCATCCGGACGTGGTGGATGTCGCGGTCCATTCGGTCCTGTCGGATGTCGGTGAGGACGATGTGAAGGTGACCGCCGTGCTGGCCGAGGGCGCTGTGCTCACGCCCGAAGTGCTGTGCAAGTGGTCGGTGGAACGGCTTCCGTACTTCGCGATTCCGCGCTACATCGAGTTCCGGGCCGAGTTGCCGAAGAACCCGGTCGGGCGGGTGCTGAAGTATGCGCTTCGTGATGAGGGGGTCACCGCGGGCACGTGGGACCGCGAGAAGTCGGGCATCGAATTCGGTAAGCGCTGAACGACTTCGGCAAGCTTCGGCTGAACGATTTCGGAAGGCATCGAAAGACCCGAAAGACCCCGAAAGGTCGGAACCCCGCCCGTTTCCGGGCGGGGTTCCGGCCTTTCAGTGATCCCGTGCGTCGTAGCGGGCGCGGATCAGGGGGCGAGCTGACCGAACGGGCGGATGACCAGTTCTTCGATGGTGACATTTTCGGGCTGAGCAAGCACATGAACGGTGGCCGCTGCGGCAGCCGCCGGATCCATAGGGGTGAAGGTGCCGTAATGCGCTGTCCTGTCGGCGTTTCCGACATCGATCCGCGCGTCGCTGCGGATGTGGTCGACCAGCTCGCTTTCCATGCGGCCGGGCAGGAGCAGGCAGCAGCGGATGCCGCGGGGGGTCAGGCTCAGGCGCATCGAAGAGAACGCGCTGTCCAGGCCGCCCTTGCTGGCGCTGTAGACCGTCAGGTCCGCGATCGCGGTGCGAGTGACCGTCGAACCGACGAGCACGACATCACGGGGCCCGGTCGCGGGGAAGTGCGGCAGGCTCGCCCGGACGGTGTGCAGCGAGCCCAGCAGATTGGTTCGCAGCACGTCCTCCCACAGGACCGGATCGCCGGTGGCCACGTCGGTTGCCGTGGTGACCGCCGCGTTGGCGATCACGCCATCGATGCCGCCGAACCGGGCCGCCCCCTGCTCGGCGGCGGACCGGATCGAGGCGTAGTCGCGCACATCCGCCGCGGCGGCGTATATCTGTGCGGGCCAGCGCGATTCGAGTTTCTCGAGGCGATCGATCCGGCGCGCGACCGCGACGACCCGCGCGCCGGCCTCGGCGAGAGCGTGCACGATCGCCTCACCCAGACCGGCCGATGCTCCCGTGACCAAAATTGTTCTACCGACAACGCTCACTGTGCCTCCTTGGACAGCGATGGGGACTCGCGGAATGCTTGCCCGGCGCGCTCGATCGTGATCGGGCGCAGATCGGGGAAATGCGTGCTGGCGATGGGGGTTTCGGCGTCGGCGAAGCGTCCGAACCAGGACATTCGTTCGTGGACGACGCCCGATGGATCGGCATCCACGCCACCGAGCCAGCCGGGGTGGGTGAACTCCAGCGGATGATGCGCGAGGTCGCCGATCAGCGCCAGCTCCGCTCCCTGGTCGGAGACGAACACGATCGAATTGCCGGGGGTATGTCCCGGACAGTGCACCACGCGAAGCCACGGCAGGATGTCGGTGTCCGTCGTCCATGTCCGGACTTGTGACGCGGTGGGTTCCATGGCCGTTCGCACCCGGGGGTCGGCCTCACCGATCACGAACCAGCGCCAGTCCTCCTCGTGGCAGACGTACTGTGCGTGGGGAAAGGTGGTCCGGCCGGCCGAGGAGGCCCCGCCGCAGTGATCGAAATGCAAGTGGGTGAATACGACGTGTGTGACGTCCGCGGGCGCGACTCCGGCCCGCTCGAGCTGCTCGACCAGCAGCCCGCTGGTGTGCAGTCTGCCTTTGTCCTCGGCGACCGCGAACGACTCGCCGCCGCCGGTGTCGACCAGGACGACGGCGTCGTCCCGGCCGGACAGCAGATAGCCGCCGTAGTCCAGCGGCACGTTCCCGTCCTCGTCGAGCCGGTCCTCGGCGGCCAGGTCGTCCGGGCCGGCGAACGGGTACAGCACATGCGGGGCGACGCCCATGTGGCCGTCCAGGATCGGGTGGACTCGCACCGACCCGACCTGAAAGTCCGCCGGGCTCACAGCAACTCCAGGATCGTCGCGTTCGCGAGCCCACCACCTTCGCACATGGTCTGCAGCCCGTATCGGATTCCGCCGCGAGACATGCGGTAGATGAGCGTCGTCATCAGCCGCGCGCCCGACCCGCCCAGTGGATGGCCGAGTGCGATGGCCCCGCCGTCGGGGTTGACGACCTTCTCCTCGGCGCCGGTTTCGGCTATCCAGGCGAGGGGAACCGATGCGAAGGCCTCGTTGACCTCGAACGTTCCGATGTCGTCGATGGTTAGTCCCGCCTTGGCCAGGGCTTTGGCGGTGGCCGGGATCGGTCCGCTCAACATGATCATCGGGTCGTCCCCGACCACGACCGCGGTGTGTACGCGCACCAGGGGAGTCAGGCCGAGTGCCGCGGCACGCTCACTGGTCATCACCAGTAATGCCGCCGAGCCATCGCTGATCTGCGAGCTGTTGCCCGCGGTGATGACGCCGCTCTCGGTGAAGGCCGGACGCAGACCCGCCAGTCGCTCGAGCGATGTCGTCCGCCGAATCCCCTCGTCGGCGCGGATCACGGTGTCCTGGACGGGAATCTCGGTGATCTGCGCGTCGAAGGCGCCGGAGTCCTGGGCGTGCGCGGCCCGCTCGTGCGACTGGAGGCTGTACTCGTCGAGGCGCTCACGCGAGAGGTTCCATCGCTCCGCCATGCGTTCCGCCCCGACGCCCTGATGCGGTTCGACATTCTCGTATCGGGCCAAAAGCCTTGGGGAATTCGGGGTTTGGCCGTTGGTGCCCATGGATGAGCCGATCGGCACCCGGCTCATCGATTCGATGCCGCCGGCCACGGCGATCTCGTACTGACCGCTGATGACTCCGGCCGCCGCGAAGTGGACGGCCTGTTGCGAGGAGCCACACTGGCGGTCGACGGTCGTCCCCGGCACGGACTCCGGCCACCCGGCGGCGAGTACGGCATTGCGGGCCACGTTGACGCCCTGTTCGCCGACCTGGCCGACGCAGCCCCACACCACGTCGTCGATGAGCGCGGGGTCGATACCGGCCCGCTCGGTCAGTGCGTCCAGGACCGTTGCGGACAGGTCCACCGGGTGCAGCGGGGACAAGCCGCCGTTGCGTTTGCCTATGGGGCTGCGAACGGCGGCGACGATGACAGCGTCACGCATGGAAACCTCCTGGAGCTTCGGCACATCGTGCCGCGTATGGTGAAATATGTTGCGGTAGGGCGGGTCTCATTTGCCGGTCCAGACGGGGGGCCGTTTCTCGGCGAATGCGCTCGCGCCCTCGCGCGCGTCGTCGGAGACGTAGATCGGCGCGAGGATCTCCTCCTGCCGCTGCCAGCCGTCTTCGGTCTGCCAGTCGATCGTCCGGGAGGCCACCTCCTTGGTCGCGGCCAGGGCCAGCGGACCGTTGGAGACCAGGACCTCGGCCAGTTCGATCGCACCGGCCAGCGCCTCGCTATCGGCGACGACGCGATTGATCAGGCCGAGTTCATAGGCGCGCCGCGCGCTGACCGGTTCACCGGTCAGCAGCAGTTCCAGCGCGACGACGTACGGAACGCGACGCGGCAGTTTGAGCACCGCGCCCCCGCCCGCCACCAGACCGCGCTTGACCTCGGGCACACCGAACTTCGCCGTCGACGCGGCGACAACGAGATCGCATGCGAGCAGCAGTTCGAACCCTCCGGCCAGCGCCCATCCCTCGACGGCGGCGATCAGCGGCTTACGCGGCGGTGTCTGGGTGATACCGCCGAGGCCTCGTCCGGGCAGGTCCGGACGTTCCCCACGCAGGAACGCCTTCAGGTCCATGCCGGCGGAGAACGTGCCGCCGGCGCCGGTGAGGATGCCCACGCTCAGGCCGTCATCGGCGTCGAGTTCGTCCATGGCCGCAGCGAGGGCGTGGCCCGCCGCCCCGTCCAGGGCGTTGCGCTGGCGCGGCCGGTTGATCGTGACGATCAGGATGCGGCCCCGCCGCTCGACCAGGACGACGGGTTCGCCCGCGCCGGACGGTGAGTCGTCGGTACTCATGCCCGCGCCCGTCACTTCGGCTGCATCCGGACGGCGCCGTCGAGGCGGAACGTCTGCCCGTTGACATAGGAGTTTGTCAGCAGATGCGTTGCGAGCGCAGCGAATTCCGCCGGGTCGCCCAATCGTTTGGGAAAGGGAATGGTGGCGGCCAGGGAATCGCGCATCTCGGTCCCCCAGGCGCGCATCGGCGGCGTATCGAACAGGCCCGGTGCGATGGTGTTGATGCGAATGCCCGCGGCGGCCAGGTCGCGGGCGACGGGCAGGGTCAATCCCACGATGCCCGCCTTCGCCGAGCCGTAGCCCGCCTGACCGATCTGTCCCTCGAACGCCGCGACGCTCGCCGTGGTCACGATGGCGCCGCGGCCGCCGTCGGCATCGGGTTCGTTGCGGGACATCGCGGTGGCGGCCAGCCTGATGACGTTGAACGTCCCGACGAGGTTCAGCATCACGAAGTTCGTATAGGACTCCAGCGAATGCGCGGAGCCGTAGGAGCCGTCCCGGCCGATCGTGCGGCCGCCGAGGCCGCCGCCGCCCGCGCAGCTCACCGTCGCGCGCAGCGGTGCGAGTGCGGTCGCGGCCTCGACGGCGGCGATGACATCCGCCTCGCTGGTGATGTCTGCGTGGGCGTACTCGACGCCGAGTTCCGCGGCGAGTTGTTTGCCCCGCTCGTCGTTGACGTCCAGGATGAGGACCTTCGCGCCCTCGTCCTTCAGCCGCCGCACGGTGGCCTCGCCCAGGCCCGACGCGCCTCCGGTGACGATCGCGGATGATCCGCGCAGTTCCATCAAGACTCCTCCTGAAGAGTTGGTGTCGTATTGTGGACTCGAGAGAGTCTCAAATCTAACCTAGTGCACTAACTTAGAGAGTAGTCCAACGGCAGGTGCGCATCAATACCCTCCCGTAACGACCGCGGATTACCCACGGCCACTGTCGGTCTCTTTCATAGTTGGATATGAGGTACATATGAGTTACGAAAATCGCCGCTCGGTCGGCCTGGCCATTCCGAATATGGGCACGGATTCTCCGGACACGGTTCGGGACCTGCCCAGGATCGCCGAGGACCTCGGCTACGACAGCGTGTGGGTCACCGACCACCTCGTCGGCCTGCGCGCGACCGATGATCTCTACGGCTCGCACTGGATGGAGGCGCTCACGGCGCTGACCTGGGTCGCCGCGACGACGACAACGATCCGGGTCGGCACCGGCGTCCTGGTGGTCCCGTATCGGCACCCCGTCCTCACCGCCAAGATGCTGGCCACCGTGGACGTGCTGAGCGGCGGCCGGCTCGATGTCGGCATCGGAACCGGGTGGAGCAGAACCGAGTATCGGGCTGTCGGCGCGGGGGACCTGTTCGCCGAGCGGGGCGCCGCGACGGACGAGGCGCTGGATCTGATGCTCGCCTGCTGGCGCGGCGGCCCGATCGAACACGACGGGCCGCATTTCCCGGTCCGGCACGTGCAAGTGCAGCCCCGGCCCGCACAACATCCACATCCGCCGATCTGGGTGGGCGGCAACGGTCCCGCTGCCATGCGCCGCGCCGCGCGGATCGCCGATGTCTGGCATCCGTGGGACCTGACTCCGGCGGAGCTGGCGGAGCAGGGGCATCGGCTCGACGACATTGCCGGGCGGGCCGTGGCACGGTCCATCCGGCTCAATCTCGACGAGGCGGCGCTGGACCGCATCGACGATCTGGTGGACGGTTACCTCGAGGCCGGTGCGGTCCGGGTCGTGGTGGAGTTCCGTGGCCGGAACGGTCAGCAGGCGTGTGCGCTCGCGCAGCGTGCGGCGAAAGCGTTGTTCGGCTGAGATCTTCGGCATTGGAGACACCGGGGTCCCGGCGGCGGAACGTATTCCGCCGCCGGGACCCTCGTTCCGCCCGGCCGGTATGGTCAGCCGACCGTCTGCCCGGTGGTCCGGCCGCAGATCGGCTCGGCGCCCGGCAGCGGCTGGAAGGCATTGCCCTGCAACTTCACGATGTAGATACAGTTGCCGGGCCCGGTGCCGACGCTGACGTTGCCGATCTGGCTGAAGTCCAGCTTGGACCCGGTGTAGAGCCCGCCACCGTCGTAGTCGTGGATACCTCGTAGCGCGGCGACGAACTGTTGCTGCGTCGGGTTCGCCGGTGCGGCGCGCAGACCGGCGATGAAGGCGTCGGCGAGTAGCCAGCCGTAGTACTCGGCGGTGGTGGGTGTTGTGGTGATGCCGGAGTATCGGCGCATCGCGTCGAGCACCGCCTTGGTGGCGGGAGTGCCCAATTCCACGGGTGCGATGAACGAGGTGAAATCATCGCCCTGGGCGGCCTGGACCGCGGGGGGCGACCCGAGCAGATCGTGGCCGTAGCCGGTGAGCACGACCGCCGCCTTGATGTCGACATGCAGTTGCGCGAGCTGACCGAGCAGGCTGAAGGCCGTGTTGGGCAGGATGGGCAGGAAGACGCCGTCCGCGCCGGAGCGCTGAATGCCCAGGGCGATGGCCCCGATATCGGTCGAGCCGATCGGCAACGAGGTGTTGGTGTAGCTGACCTTCAGGCCCGTCGCCGCGGCTCCGGCCAGATGCGCCTTCACGGCGTTCGCCGAGGCCGCGTCGGGGTAGCCGACTCCGGCCACCGAGGTGACGCCCTGCGAGCGAAAGAAGTCGCCGTAGGTGGTTGCGACGGCATAGTGCGGGTTGTAACTTCCGGTGACCGAGAACATGTTGGTGTAGGCGGGCTCGCCGAACTGCGGGGCGCTGGATCCCTCACCGAGGTAGGGGATCTTGTGCTGGTGCAGGAAGTTCACGGCATTGCTGCCGTCGGCGTTGTCGCCGATCACCGCAAACGCCTTGTCGTTCTGCACGAGCGTCTGCGCCGCGGACAGTGTGCCCGCGCCGGTGGAGGTGGTGTCGGCGACGGAGTAGGCGAGCTTGTGCCCGTGCACGCCGCCCTGATCGTTCTGCAGGTCGAACCGGGCCTTGATGCCCTTCTCGGCTGTGTCGAAACCCGAGGCGTACCCGCCGGTCAGATCGGCCATGAGGCCGACCGTGATCGTGGAACCGGGGGTGGTGCCACTGCCGGCGGAATTGCTACAGGCCACAACGGAACTGGCTGTCAGCGCTAAGAGGAGCGCGGACCCCAGGAGCTTTTTCATCGTTGATGCTCCCATGTGATGCGGCCCGGGAGGGCCTCGACTGTGTTGCTTCTCATATATAACCAGGATAGTTATGATGAGGCAAGGATCGATCGGATCTTCACTATCTTCGCTAACTAGGTTAGCCTTGTCGAGCAGAATCTTCGGAGGTGGCGATGGACGACGACAATGTTGTGGCTCGAGTGGAAGGGTCCGTCGGCGACGAGGCTCCGTTGCGTGGGCGTGTGGCCTGGGTGAGCGGCGGTGCCAGCGGAATCGGAGCCGCGACCGTGGCCCGGCTCGCTGCCCTCGGTGCGAGCGTCGGCGTGCTCGATCTGGCCTCGCCGGCAGCTGCCCTCGGTGCGGACGCCCATCGGGTCTGTGATGTCGGCAGCGCGGAGTCCGTGACGCGCGCGACCCGGGAACTGACCGAGGTGCTGGGCCCGCCGGACATCGCGGTGACCTGCGCGGGCATCTCCGCGTCCGCGCCGCTGCACGACTATCCGCTGGAGCTCTGGCAACAGCTGATCTCGGTCGATCTGACCGGCACCTTTCTGGTCGCCACCGCGGCATACCGGGCCATGGTGGCCGCTGGCGGCGGCAGGCTGGTGCTGGTGACCTCGGATTCGGCGGTGCGGCCGCTGCCGGGACAGGGCGGCTACTCGGCGGCCAAGGCGGGGGTCATCGCCCTGGCCAAGACCTTCGCCGTCGAGGGCGGGCCGCGCGGCATCACCTCCAACGCCGTCTCACCCGGCGTGGTGGACACGCCTTTGACGCGCAATCGGTGGCGCAGCGTGGAGGAATTGGCGGCGGCCGTCGAGGCGTCACCGGCGCGAAACCTCATGTCGGCGGTGCTCGATCCCGGGGAGGTGGCCGCCGCCATCGCCTTCCTCGTCCATCCGGACAGTCGCCACATCACGGGCCAGACGCTGCACGTGAACGCGGGCGGAGTACTCGCGTGAGCAGGCCACCGCTGGGCATCGCAGGGGCGCAGCTCATGACGACGCGGAGGGGTGAGCGAGCGTCGATGGAGTACACACCGGGCCTCCGCTGGCGCCGGAGCGCAGGAGAGGCGTGAGCGAGCGCGGTGAGTGGCCGATCAGCGAGGCCGAGCCGCCGCGAGTGCTGGAGCGAAGAGGCGGCATGAGCCGGTGATGGCGTTGACAGGCAACGATTTCGAGAGACAACAGGGAGAGACGATGACGGACGACGATGGCGTTTTCGTGGTGACGGGTGGCGGTTCCGGCATCGGCGCGGCGGTGTGCGAGGAGTTGGCGAAGACCGGGGCGCGGATCGCCGTCCTGGACCGCGACATGGAGAAGGCCGAGATGGTCGCCGGCGAAACAGGCGGCACGGCATACGAACTCGACGTCACTGACGAGCAGGCGGTCGAACGGACCTATCGTGGCCTCGGACCGATCCGTGCCGCGGTCAACTGTGCCGGTTTCTCGTTGCTCCAGCCGATCGTGGCCACCCCGCTGTCCGAATGGCGCCGCATGACCTCGGTACACCTGGACGGCACCTTCCTGTGCCTGCGAGAGGCCGCCGCCTCGATGATCGAACACGGCATCCCCGGATCCATCGTGAACATCGCCTCGGTCAACGCCCAGTTCGCCCACCGCGGCCTGGCCGCCTACAGCGCCGCGAAGGCGGGCGTCGTAATGCTCAGCCGGGTCGCGGCACTGGAACTGGCAACGGCGGGCATCCGCGTCAACTGCGTAGCGCCGGGCATGGTGGTCACCGGAATGAACAGCTGGCGCATGCAGGACGAGAGTTTCGTATCCACCTGGTCCGGCGCGGTACCCCTGGACCGGGTAGCGGCGCCAGTGGATATCGCCAAGGTCGTCACCTTCCTGACCAGCCCCGACAGCGGGTGGGTCACCGGCCAGACGATCGTCGCGGATGGCGGGGTGTCGCTACGAGTCGAGCCGAAGGTGACCGGCGACGAGAGGTGGATGCCCGAGACCATGCTGGCGGCCCGGCAGGCCGACGACGCCGAGCGCCGCTGACGATCGGCCGGCACGAGCATCCGAGAGGCGCGACCCTCCATGATCGGGTCCATACACGCGACGAGGTCCGGTGAGGATTTCACCCTCTCACCGGACCTCGTCGGTTGCCGCGCCCCTCAGCCCTCCGTGCCGAGGTAGCCGCGCAGCGCGTGCTCCTGCGCCTCGGCCGCGGGCCCGCGCCAGGCGACCGTGCCGCGTTGTAGCATCAGGCATTCGTCGGCCAGCGACAGGGCTCGGTGCACGAACTGCTCGATGAGGATGATCGCCGCGCCGCGCTCGCGCATCGCGGCGAGCGTGGCGAATACCAGGTCGACCATCTTGGGGGCGAGGCCGAGTGAGAGTTCGTCGGCGACCACCACGGCGGGGGTCACCGCGACGGCTCGGCTCATGGACAGCATCTGCTGCTCGCCGCCGGACAGTCGTCCTGCGAGCTGTCGCCGCCGCTGCTCCAGGACGGGGAATGTCGCGTAGACCGTGTCGAGTGCGGACTGGCGGTCCCGTCGCGGCAGCGTCAGGGTTGCCAGCCGCAAGTTCTCGGCCACGGTGAGAGAGGCGAAGACTCCTCGGCCTTCGCTGAGATGTAGTAGCCCGTGCCGACGGATCCGGTGTGCGGGGGCATGCGTGACGTCGACACCGTTGATGAGGACGTGGCCCGCGCTCGGTCGCACGAGCCCCGAAACCGCGCGGGCCAGTGAGCTTTTCCCGGCGCCGTTCGCGCCGAGCACGGCGACGGCCGAGCCGCGGGGCACCTCGAGGCTGACCTGATGCAGGGCCGCCGCCGGGCCGTAGCGTACGTCCACGCGGTCGAGAACCACCGCCGGAGTGCTATCGGTCGTACCGTTCACTGGTCCTCCTGCTCGGTAATGGCCTCGCCCAGATAGGCGGCCCGGACTCGGGGGTCGGCGGCGATGTCCGCCGGGGTCCCGTGCGCGATCATGCGGCCGAAGTCCAGGACCGCGACCCGGGCGGACAGGCCCAGGACGAGTTCGACATCGTGCTCGACCAGGAGTACGGCCGGACCGTCGCGCTCGACGATCTCCCGCAGCGTGCCGGCCAGGCGCGTGGTCTCGTGGGAGTCCAGTCCGGAGAACGGCTCGTCGAGCAGAAGTACCGCGGGGTCGCACGCCAGGCTCCGTGCGAGTTCGATCAGGCGGCTGGTACCGAGTGGCAGGCCGATCGCCGGGCCGTCGAGCAGGTGCTCGATTTCCAGCTGGGCGGCGAGCTCGGCGATCCTGCCGGCTTCCGGTGCTGGGGCGCGGCGGAAGGCGCCACCGGTCAGCAGGTCGCTCCACAGTCGACGGTGGGCGAAGCGGACACGGTAGGCCAGTTCGAGATGCTCGCGGACTGTCAGTCCGGTGAACAACTCCGGATGCTGGAACGTCCTGGCCATTCCGGAGCGGGCCCGGCCCTGGGCGCTGGCCCGGGTGACGTCCCGGCCATCGAGCAGCACCGTGCCGCCCTGCGGTGGGCGTAAGCCCGACAGCACGGCGAACAGCGTGCTCTTCCCGGCGCCGTTGGGCCCGACCAGCCCGGTGATCGTGCCTGCCGCGACCTCGATATCGACCGAGTCCAGCGCGAGTAGTCCGCCGAACCGGACGGTGATATCGCGGGCCGCCAACCGGGGCGGGGGTGCTACGGATGGGGTGTTCATCGGGCGACCTCCGATCGCTCGGTCGACGGCTGCACCGGGACGGGCGGATGTGCGGGGGATGGCGCGGTCGTCCGGCCGCGCAGCAGCCGCCCGACCAGCCCGCGCAACTGCCGCGCATGCATCGCCACCACTCCGTCGGGGTTGGCCACGAGCAGCATCGCGCCGATGCCGAAGCCGATCGAGGGCAGTTGGGCCCATTGCCCGGACAGATATGTCTGGCATACCGCGGGCAGGATCGTGAAGATCAGCCCGGCGATCACGGCGCCGGTGACGCTGCGGACGCCCACGGTCACGACGACGGCCAGCCAGACCAGACCGCCAACGGTCGAGAACGACTTGGGCACGGCCGTACCGGAATACATCGCCGCCAGCGCGCCGCCGATCGCGGCGACACCGGCGCCGAGCCCGCTGACCAGTACCTTCGACTGCACCACGCTGAGTCCGATGGTCCGCGCCGCCGACGGGCTGGTCCGCACCGCGCTGAGCGCCAGACCCGCGGTGGATCTGCGCAGATTGACGGTGATCGCACCGAACAGCAGCAGGATCGCCAGGCACAGGTAGGCGAACGGCAGATCGTCGGTGGCGAAGCCCGGCCGGTCGAGGGTGACTCCCGCGCCGTACTGGTCGAAGACGTTGAGCGTGAAGACGATCATTTCGACGAGCAGTCCGAGGCTCAGCGTGACGAGGCTGACGAACAGATCGCCCAGCCGCAGCGTCGCCAGCGCCACTAGCACCCCGAGGACACCCATGCCGACGGCGGTCACCAGCACAGCGGGCAGCAGCGCCCAGTGATGGACGGTCACGAGTTGCGCGGTGGCGATCGCGCCGCCGCCGGCGAAGGTGGCCTGGCAGAGCCAGATCATGCCGCCCTCGCCGGTGACCAGCACATACGACAGGAAGATCACGGCGAACGCCATGCCCTGCGCGACCAGCCCGAGCCAGTACCCGCCCAGCACCGCGGGCAGGATCGCGAGGATCAGCATCGGTACGAGGCCGGACACGGTGCCCAGTGCGCTGAGGTGTCGTGACTGGTATCCGGCGGACGCCACGACCCGGCCGGTCGCCGCGGCGCCGGCCGCGGGCCGGATCGCCTGGTCGAGGCTGCCGCCGTGGACCTGGTCGCGGGTCTGTCCGCCGCGCCAGGTGTAGACGGCCAGGAAGACGAGAATGAACGCGAACGGGATGCTGGGCAGTACGGCCGCGGAGAAGCTGCTGCTCGGCGGCAGGTATTTCTGCACGATGTCGGTGACCAGTCCGATCAGCAGCGCCACTCCGACCGCGACCGGCAGGCTGCGCAGGCGGGCGGCCACCACGGCAGCGAAGGCGGCGGCCATCAGCGTGGTCATGGCCTCCACGGTCAGGCCGTTGGTGGGTGCGACGAGGATGCCCGCGAGCCCGGCGAGCACGCCGGACAGCGCCCACACCGAGACGCCCACCCGGCTCGGGTTCACCCCGGACATCGAGGTGAGGGCCTCGGAGTCGACCAGCGCCCGCACCCGCAGGCCCGCACTCGTCCGGGTGAGGACGAGGGATCCGGCTACCACGACCACGAGTACCGCGGCGTAGGTGTAGATCTGGTTGAGGTTGACCACCGCGCCCAGCACGGAGAACGTGCGCGGCGGGGTACCGCCCAGGCCCGGTGCCTGGGGTATGGCCGTGTTGCCGAACAGCACGATGGTGAGGGGCGGCAGGGCCACGCTGAGCCCGATCGTCGCGACGATCCGGATCAGCTGCGGCTGATCCCGCAGGCCGCGGAACAGCAGCGCCCACAGCACTGTGCCCAACGCGGGCGCCACCACGAGCAGTGACACCACTGCTGCGGCCGGTGTGGGCCACGCCAGCTGGACGTTCAGCCAGTAGTAGACGCGGGCCACCACGTACGCCATCGAGCCGAAGGCGAAGTTGATCAAGCCTGCGGACACGTAGGTGACTACGATCCCCGCGGCCGCGATCGCGTAGATCGAACCTAGTGCCAATCCAGCGAATATGTATCCGAGCATGCGATTCCGATTCGTGCAATGGACCTGTGGACGCCACCCTGCGGCACCCTGAGTGCGGGGAAGCCGTGGGCGGCAAGGGCGGAGGGAGGTGACCTCCGTCTCTTCCTGGACCCTCGCACGGTTCGATGCCTCTAGTCAATGGTAGATAACCTAGTAATCTATGAGTACTATGTTGGACAACTGGAGGTGCACCCTAGATGTTGCCGAGAACGATCTTCACCGAGGACCACGAGGACTTCCGGGCGCTGGCCCGATCCTTCTTCGAGAAGGAGTGCGCGCCGCACACCGCGCAGTGGGAGCGCGACGGGATCGTCGACCGGGAGGTGTGGCGCAAGGCGGGCAGTATCGGCCTGCTCGGCTGGGAGGCGCCGGAACGCTTCGGCGGCACGGGCATTCGTGACTACCGCTACAACGCCGTGCTGACCGAGGAGTTCATCGGCGCCGGGTGCGCGGGCTTCGGCTACGCGCTGCACAACGACGTCATGCCGCCCTACCTGCTCGACCTCACCACCGAGGAACAGCAGCGGCGCTGGCTGTCGGGCTGGGTCAGTGGTGAGCTGATCACCGCGGTCGCGATGTCCGAGCCCGGGGCGGGCTCGGACCTCAAGGCCATCGGCTCGACGGCCGTGCGCGACGGTGACCACTACATCCTCAACGGATCCAAGACGTACATCACCAACGGCATCCTGTCCGATCTGGTCGTCGTGGTCGCCAAAACGGATCCGGCCGCCGGTCACCGAGGAATCAGCCTGCTCGCAGTGGAACGCGATATGCCCGGCTTCACCCGCGGTCGCAACCTCGCCAAGGCCGGTATGCACGCCCAGGACACCGCCGAACTGTTCTTCTCCGACGTCCGCGTGCCTGCCACCAACCTGATCGGCCAGGAGAACCGCGGCTTCTACCACCTGATGACCGGCCTGCCCCAGGAACGCCTGGGCTGCGCCGTCCACTCGGTAGCCGTGATGACACGGGCGCTCTCGCTGACCGAGGAGTTCGTCCGCACCCGCCGCGTATTCGGCACCCCCCTGGGATCGCTGCAGAACACCCGATTCGTCCTCGCGACCGTCGCGACAACCCTGTCCGCCGCCCGCGCATACGTCGACCGAGCCATCGAACTACACATCGCCGGCGAGCTGTCCAACACCGAGGCCGCCGCCCTCAAACTGTGGACCAGCGAACGCCACGGCGAGGTCGTCGACGCGTGCCTGCAACTGTTCGGGGGAGCGGGTTACATGGACGAATACGAGATCTCCCGGCTGTGGCGCGACAGCCGGGTCCAGCGAATCTACGCCGGAACCAGCGAGGTCATGCGCGAGATCATCGGGCGAGAACTGAATTTGGCGCCCTAGGTTGAGATGGCGGTGGCGGCAGCGACCGCCGGACCGGATACCGATGTTCGCGCGCCGCCCCGGCATACACGCCGCCGCTTGCCCCGCCACCGTCGAGGCCGTCTTGCAGGCCGTGGCCCCCGAGGAGCGCTGAGCCCGCACGGGGGAGGCCGCCGCAGAACCTCCGGCACAACCCAGATGGCGAACCAGCCGAGTCGAGTGCTGGTGCGGTACCGAAGGATCAGGAATCGAGTGGGGCGGGGACGAAGGCGCGCTCGAAGGTGGGGATGATCTGTTCTGCCCGTTCCAGGGCCAGGCGTTCCAGTATCGACTCGGGTGCGCCCGCGGCCGCGCGGACCTGTCCGAACAGCGCGGCGTCCTTCGCGATCAATTGGCGTGCGTGCTCGGCGAATTCGGCGTCGCTCAGCAGGCGGGACGCGATGGAGTTCAAGGCCGCGCTGCCGGCGCTGCCGACACGGAGCACCTCCATGGCCTGCACCGGGTCCAGGCGGAGGCGTTCGGCGATTTCGATTGCGATGCAAGCCAATCGGCCGGTGGCAGCGCCCAGCACATTGTTCAGCGTCTTCATCGTCTGGCCCGCGCCCAAGCCGCCCACGTGGACGATCCGCTGGGCATAGCACGACAGGACCGGGCGGACCCGTTCGACGTGCTCGACCTCGCCGCCGATCATGACGGTCAGGGTGGCGGCGAGGGCACTCGCGCGGGCGCCGGTGACGGGGGCGTCGACCAGGGCCAGCCCGGCCGCCGCACACGCCGCGGCCAGCTCGCGACAGGTGTCGGGCGCTATCGTGCTGTGCACGACGACGACGGACCCGGAGCGGGCGCCTTCGAGGATTCCGTCCGGGCCTGTTATCACCTCCCGGACATCGGCGTCGCCGAATACGCAAAGGCCGATTACCTCACTGCCTGCGGCGAGTTCCGCGGGGGAGGCGGCGCTGGTCAGGGTGGTTTCGCGGAACTGGTCGAGTTGGGCGGGGCGCCGGGCCCAGACCGTGGTGGGGAAGCCGTTCGCGGCGATGTGGCCGACGATGGGGCCGCCCATATCGCCGACGCCGATGAATCCGACGGGCGTCGTGCCGTTCGCCGTGGTATCCACTGTCGCACTGTGCATCTCGTCGTTCCTTTCGCCGGGCAGGGTGGTGGTGCAAAGGTCGATGGCAAGCGGTCCGCAGGCTCGCGCCGAACGGGGTGCGCGGCGGGCTTGGGTCGGGCGCCAACGCGGCCGTGCAGGGAATCCCTTGCACGGCCGCGCAGCCGACGTGGTAACTCGCGAGCCGCCGACTTGCCGACGTTCGGCGGCACGGACAGCTGCCCACGACCGGACGTCAGATCCGTTGGGAGGTAAGCAACATCGCGCCCGCGATGGGGCCGCCGCCGTTACCGACCGCGGCTACCCTCGCGCCGCTGACCTGCCGATCCCCTGCGGCCCCGCGCAACTGGAGCACGGCCTCCTCGATGAGACCGAAACCGTGCAGGCGTCCGCCGGACAGTTGCCCGCCGCCGGTGTTGAGCGGCAGCTCACCGTTCAGCGCTATGCGGGAACCGCCCTCGATGTAGGCGCCGCCCTCTCCGGGCTCGCAGAATCCCATCGCCTCCAGCCAGGCCAGGGTCAGGATGCTGAACCCGTCGTAGAGCTGGGCCACGTCGACGTCGGCGGGGGTGAGGGTGGTGCGGCTCCACATGTGCCCGGCGGCGCCCGTGGCGGCCATCGCGGTGAGGTTCTCCTGCTGGTCCCAGGAAAACCGTTGTCCTACAGCGGTTCCGACCGCCTCGATATAGACCGGCGGCGTCGCGGTGTCCGGGGCGTATTCGGCCGCGGAGATCACGAAGGCGACCGAGCCGTCGATCGGGACGTCGCAGTCGTACAGGCACAACGGCGTGGAGACCATGCGGGCGTCGAGGTACTCCTCGAGCGACAGCGGCTGCCGGTAGATCGCGTGCGGGTTCAGCGCGGCGTGGCGGCGGCAGGTCAGTGGGATCCGGGCGAGCTGCTCGCGCGTGGTGCCGAACTCATGGAAGTGCCGAGCCGCCAGCAGTGCGAGCCAATTCGCGGCCGACGGCGCCCCGAACGGGGTGAGCCAGCCGGCCATACTGACAGCGTCCCCGTCCGGGTCGAAGACCGCGCGGCGGCCGCCCGTGCCCTGGGCGCTGGACTCGGTCACCGTGCGGTAGACGAGCACGTGTCGCGCCAGGCCCGCCGAGACCGCGGTCATCGCCGCGACGAGCGCGCCGAGCTGGCCGGGCAGCTCTGCGGCCCCCTGGAACCAGGTCGGGCGCAGGCGCAGCGCGTCCTGCACGATGTAGCTCGGCGGGCCGCCGTAGCCGTGCGAGGGCACGGCGTCGCCGCCGGGATACGTCGAGATGCCGTCGATGTCGTCGCGGGTCAGGCCCGCGTCGCGGATCGCGGCCAGCGCGGCCTCGACGGTGAGATCGGCAGGGGAGCGGCCCAGGCGACGGCCGGACGCTGAGCGGCCGGCGCCGGAGATGACGCTGTCGTGCTCGAAATGCCGGGTCATGGCGTCACCGGCCGGAACAGCGGGTAGTGGTAGCCGTGGCGTTCGAGAAAGGCGACCTGGACCCGATCGCCGATCGAGACCGACCACGGATCGCAGTCGACGATATTGGTCGTCAGGCGCAGGTCTTCCTGCTCGTCGAGGCCGACCCAGGCGACCACATAGGGCTCCTGACCAGGTGTCCACTGTTGCACGTTGACGGTGTAGCTGAGCACGGCGCCGAGCCCGGAGACCGGCTGCGGGCCGACTCGTGAGCTCAGGCAGCGGGCGCAGACCGGACCCGCGGGATGGGTACGATACCCGCAGTCCGAGCAGGTCTGCACGCGTAGGAGCCCGTCTGCGCCGCTGTGCCAGAAGAATTCGGTGAGCGGGTCCTGCTGTGGGCGTAGCCGATGAAGCAAGGGGTCGGCGGTGACCCTGATGTCGGTGGCGATGATGATCCTCCGAGTCTCAGTTGCCGAAGTTGAACAGCGTGCGGACGTTGCCCGAAAGCATCTGTTCCACTTCGTCATCCGGCACGTCGGCGAGCACCTGCGCGGCCCTGCGCCGCGTATTGGGCCAGTTCGAATCCGAGTGGGGGTAGTCCACCTCGAAGGTGATCCGGTCGATGCCGATCTCGTGCCGGTTCTTCACGCCGTGTTCGTCATCGATGAAACACCCGTAGAAGTGCTTGCGGAACAGCTCCGACGGCCGGGTCTCCTTGTCGATGTCCATGTACCAGCGGTGCCGCTCCCAGGTGTAGTCGCACCGTTCGGTGATATACGGAATCCAGCCGATCCCGCCCTCGGCCAGCACGATCTTCAACTTCGGATGCCGTTGCAGCACACCGGAGAACAGCAGATCCGACGTGGTCCACATGAGGTTCGTGGCGAACAGTGAGATCTCCACCGCGAAGGGCGCGTCCTGCGCGAAACCGGGCGCCAGCGACGACGACCCGAAGTGCAGGCACAGCGGCATGTCCGCGTCCTCGAGCGCGGAGAACAGGTCGTCCCAGTGCCGGGTGTGGAACGACGGCAGCCCCAGCGGGACCGGATTCTCCGGGAAGGTGAGGCCACGGGCACCCTTGCCCGCCACGCGCTCGATCTCCTTGACGCTCGCGCGGATATCCCAGAACGGCGCCATCACCATGGGGATGAACCGGTCGGGCGCGGCGCCGCACCATTCGTCGATGTGAAAGTCGTTCCAGGCCTGGACGCACAGCTCCGCGAGCTCCCGATCGTCGGCCTGCATGAACACCCGCCCGGCGAAGCCTGGGAACGAGGGATAACACATGGCCGCCTTGACACCGTCCAGGTCCATATCCTTGACCCGCGCGGCCGGGTCGTAGCATCCGGGGATCATGTCCTCGTAGCGGACCGGCTCGGTGCCGAAGTCCCGAGGATCCTTGCCCGCCACGGCGTTCAGGCCGATCTGCGGAAAGTTGCGGCCCTCGTAACGCCACACGTGGTGCTTGTTCTCGTCCTCGATGATGCGCGGGCCGACCTCGCGGTACTTCTGCGGGAGACGGTCCTGCCAGACGCGTGGATGTTCGATGAGATGGTCGTCCACCGAGAGGATTTCGTGGTGATTCTGAAGGGGCATGTCCCTCCTCCTTTGTGTTCTATTCAGTACTGCATGGCTTTTCGGCTGAGGCCGGCAGGCGCAGCGTGGCCGTGGCGCTGACGACGACCGTGCCGTCGGCCTGCTCGACGGTGAGTGCGCAGTCCGCGATTCCACCGCCCTCGGTGTCCGGGATCAGTTCGGCGACCGTTCCCCGGATCGTCAGCGTGTCGCCGGCTACAGCGGGGGAGAGGTTGCGTTCGGACAGGGCGACCAGGCAATCGGGATCGCCCGCCCAGCCCGTCGCCAGTGCGGCGAGGTAGGCGCTGAGCAGGTTCGCGGTCACCAGCACGTCGTCGTATCCCTCGGCTCTGGCGAGTTCGACGTCGTAGTGAATGCGGTGGGCGGTCCAGTAGGCGACGCCGAACAGGAACAACGTCAGGCGGGTGGGAGTGTGAGTCGCGGCCGGCAGTTCGTCGCCGACGCGAATCTCGGAGAAGCTCCGGGTCGGCACGCTCATCGGAAGATCACCGTCTGCCGGAAGCGGGCGACGAGTACGTCGTCACCGTTGGTGTACTCGCTCTCGGTCTCGGTGATGACCAGCGGGCCCGACCGGCCCTGCTTCTCGCTCAGCGAGCTCAGTCGTTCGCGGACCGTGAGGACGTCGCCGACCCGCACGGGGGCGAGGATCTCGTAGCTCTGTCCACCGGCCATCGACCGCCCGCGCACACCCGGGACCCCGAGGAAGGGGTACTGGCCGTCCTCCAGCAAATCGGCGAGCGCCACCACGGGGCGGCATGCCGCGTGGAAGAACAGCGGCGGCGTCGGCACCGGTGCGTGTGGATCACCCGGATCGCCCCACTGTTCCGGGCGGCCCCCGGTCGCCGCGACGTACTCGCGCACCTGACGCAGGGACACAGGTTCGGATGTCCAGGTGAACGTCACGGTCCCGATGAGTTCGCGGGCGCGGGCGTCGATCACGGGCCCGCGCTCGTCAGTGCGCACGACTCGCCGCCAGTTCGACCGCTATGCGGTCCGGTGCACCGAGTTCCAGTCGCAGTCCGGCAAGGCGCATCGTGTACACGTGCAGCCCGAACTCGTGTGTGAACCCACGGGCGCCGGACATCTGAGTCAGCTCGGGGACCAGGACCGCGGCCGTCTGCGCCGCGTACGACGCGGCGAGCAATGCGCTCTGCTCGTCGCCGGACCAGGCCGCCTCCCGGGTCATCCATCGGGCCGCCTCCGCCGAGACGGCCGCCTCGGATATCCGATGGCGCAGTGCCTGGAAGGTCGACAGCGGCTTGCCGAACTGCTCGCGAGTGCTCAGATAGCCAGCGGTGTGCGCGATTCCACCTGCGGCGGCGCCGGCGATCTCGGCGGCCAGTGCGAGCCGTCGGCGACGGCGGATCACCTCGGCCGGGACCGCGAGCGGTGTGCCCGCACCTGGGGCGGCGCGCACCCGCGCATAGCCGAAACCGAAGCTCGACTCCATAGGTTCGATGTCGATCTCGCCTGCCTCGCAGATCCGTGTCTCGTCGCCGAGGAGGAGCACTGACGATGCCACCGCGGCGTAGCGCACCGGCCCGCCTCGCCGGCCGTCGAGCACCGGGCCATTACGCCGAGTGTCGAGCACCGCCAGCGGTCCATTGGGCAGGCGGATGTCGTCCGCGGCGACGACCGCTCGCAGCCCGAAGCCCGTCGCGACGCCGAGCTCAGCAAGCCGTTCCGCGATCAGCACCCGATCCAGGAAGGCGGCCGAGTCGAGAAGTCCCGCGGCCGTGAGTTCGGCGTCGAGCCGCTCGTCGTGGCCGCCGGTCCGCGCCACTTGGCGGGCGCGGTCGATACCACCGCACGCCTCGATGACCTCGTCCAACGCGACCAGTTGCTTCTGCTGGCCGGGATCAAGATCGAAGTCCATCCCACTCACCTCCGACCGGACCCGAGCAGGGCCCGGGCCACCATGTTGAGTTGCACCTCGACGCTGCCTCCGCCGAGTCCGGCGATCATCGCCGTCTTGAGTTGTGCGTTTCCGGTCGACCGCCGCGCCAGGCTCTCGTCCTCGAACAGGTCGAGGGCGAGTTCCGCGACGAGCCGTTCGGAACGCACGATCGCGACCCGGGCCTGGCTCACGGCCAGATCCTCCGGCCTGCTCTTGATCCGTTCGTGGATCGCTCGGTAGACCAGCAGCCGCGCGGCGTGGCACGCCGCGTGCGCCTCGGCGAACCGGGTGCGCAGTCCGTCCCGGTCGAGTTCGCCGTACTCCCGCGCGAATTCTTCGAGGCGTTCGGCGACCTGCGCGGCCCGGGCATACCGCGGCCCGCCGATTCGCTCGTGCGACAGCGCTTCCCGTACGACCGCCCATCCCTGGTTCTCCGGGCCGAGCCGCGCCGAGGCGGGGACTCGCACGTCGCGGAAGGTGAGGCGGTTGAACTCGTGGATGTCCAGCACGCCGGGGATCGGTTCGATGCTGAAGCCGGGCGTGTCGGTCGGTACCAGGAATACCGAGATGCCTTGTCCTCCGGTCGTTTCCGGATCGGTGCGCGCGAGCAGGAAGCAGTAGTCGGCGACGCCCGCGTACGAGGTCCACACCTTCTCGCCGTTGATCACGTAGTCGTCGCCGTCGCGGCTGGCGAGAGTGCGCATCGCGGCGAGGTCTGTTCCCGCCTCGCGCTCGGAAAAGCCCTGGCACCAGAAGACATCGCCGCGGCTGATCCGAGCCAGGTGGTATGCACGCTGCTCCGGCGTACCCGCGTTGATGATGGCCGGACCGATCCAGTTCACGTTCATGTACTGGGAGCCGCGCGGTTCACCGGCGGACCACAGCTCCTCGCCGAGGATGATGAACTGCCAGGCCGACGCGTCGCGCCCGCCGTATTCGCTGGGCCAGTGCGGGGTGAGCAGACCGCGCTCACCCAGCGTGCGGCAGAAGTTCAGGACGAATTCCGAGGCGACCTCCTCGCCGGGAATCAGATCGGCCCAGCGTGGGGGCAGCTCCTGTTCGATGATCGTGCGGAGTTCGTGCCGGAATTCCCGGTCGTCCTCGAACCATCCGAACTCCACATGTCCTCCCTGACATCGCGCCGGCCAGGGCCGAGCTTGATGGTAAACGTAGTAAACTAAGATGCACGGAAAATCATCACGTTGGGGGCGTACAGGGGTGTCGTGCGGCCGGTGGGTTTCAGTTCACCGCTGGGATCGATCCCGAACTGCACGATGCTGTTCGACGCATTGCTGTTGACGTAGAGCCACCGGCCGCTCGGATCGATGGCGAAATTGGTAGGAACGTTCACGCCCTGCGTGGCGAAGCCGATAGTGGAAAGCTTTCCGGTCGAATGATCGATTCGATAGCCGGCGACGGACTGTGAGCCACGATTGGCTCCGTAGACGAAATTCCCCGACGGATGCACGGCGATCTCCGAACCGCTGGGGACGCCGGAATATCCGGGAGGTGCGGTCGAAATGGTTTGCAGCGCAGGACCGATCGCACCGGTCTCCGAGTTGTATGCGAAAGCCATGATATTTCCGTCCAGTTCGCCGATCACGTACAGCGTCCGGCTGTCAGGGGAGAAGGCGACGTGTCGTGGACCCATACCCGCCGGGGTGGATATCTCGCTGACCCGTTCCAACTGCCCACCGGACAGGCGGAAGATCTGTACTTGGTCGGTCCCGAGATCGGCCGCGCCGAGGAACCTGCCCTTCGGATCGAAGTCCACGGCGTGCGGATGTGCGGAATCCTGGCGCGGATTCGGGCCCTTGCCGGTGTCCTGGAGTGAGCTGCTCACCGGGCCGAGTCGTCCGTCTTCCCCGACCGGCAGGACGACGTACTGGCCGTAGTTGTAATTGGCGACGACCACATGCCGACCGTCGGGAGCGACCGCTATCTGCGCGGGACTGGTGTTGCCCAGCGACACCCGGTTCACGAAGGTGAGCGTGCCGGTGCGCGGATCGGTCGTATAAGCCTCGACGGCCCCGACGTTCTGCGTGCCGTCCATCAATGCGTAAGTGGCGAAAAGGAATCGGCCGGACGGGTCGATCGCCAGCCAGTCCGGATTGGTGGTGTGCAGTTGCTGCACCTGAGTCAATGCGCCCGATTGCGAATCGAGCCGGAAGACGGTGATCCCGATCGGGTTACCGGGCTGGGTCCCGGCCATGACCGAGTTCGAACAGACGTAGACGTACGTGGGCTCGCCCGTGGGGACGGGTGCGCCGGCCGCGGTCGGCGCACCCGAACCGATGGTCTGCCGCGCGATCATGGCCAGCGCCAGCAGCGCCCCACCGGTCACACCGGCGGTGAGTGCTCCGCGCCGCCCGACGTACCGTCCTGCCGTTTCCCTGCGCTTGGAGTCCAATGATCTTCTCCTAACTGAAGGCGTCGGAAGCGGAAGCGGCCGGGTAGCCGAAGAACCGCTCGAAGTTGTCGTCATTGATGGCGCGCCGGGAGTTCCGTTCACGCGACTGCTCCAACGCGGCCAGCCGGTCGCGGCATGCGGCGACCTCGCCGCCGTCATCCGGTTGCGCACTCGATTCGAGCTTCGCGAGGCGTGCGCGCTGACGGTCGATCTCCTGATCCAGCCGGATACCCGCCTCGGAGTAGGTGAGCAGGTCGTAGTCCTCCTCGTCGGCAGTGTCGCGGCCGTCGAACATGGATTCGGGCATCTCAACCTCCAGGGTCACCATATCAACATAGATAACTACGTGCACTATGTCATCATCATGACAGACGTTACGTGTGGGTGTCGACTACTTCGCCGGGTGCGTGAACAACCGACGCAGGATGCCGGGCGGCGTGACCTCGCACAGGGTGGCGAAATCGAAGCAGCCGCCGCCGCGCGGGCTCTGCTGGACCTCCCAGATCAGCCCCTCGTAGCGGTGGTCCGGCAGCAGTGTGTCGTACAGCCGCTCGTAGTCGTAGTCGTACTCGCTGTAGGGGAGGTCACCGGCTGGGTCGTCACCCACTTCGAACGCCAAATCTGTTGCGTAGGCGATCATTACGTGTAGGCACAACTGTTCGCCCAGCGTGCCCGGCATCGGCCGCAGACCGCACTCCAGGGTCTGCGCCAAGCCGTCCAGTGCGTATGCGAGGCGGCTCAGCGGCGCGGGCCGCATGCTCGACGTGCCGAGGGCGCGGACCTCATCGGCGAGTCGCCGACCTGCGACGGTGAGCAGCAGTGCGGTCCGCGGCGTCAGATCGGGGCCTTCGCACCGCGGGCGCGATCCGTCGCAGTCGCACACCGTCGGGAACGATGCGAGGCCGCCGGGGATGCGTGAGTTGTCGCAGACTCTCTCGGTCTGCCGGTCCTGCGCCGTGGTCCTGTTCACGATGACTCCTCCGGTTTTTCGTACGGAACGGGTCGATCGTGCGCTGTGCTCAGCCGGGCGGGCATCGCGCGGAATACCTATGCGACTACCTATTTTACGCGGCTACGTATGTCGCCGGACGGCTCGACGCCCTGGTGGTGGCCCGGTGTGCGGCCCGAACCGAGTCGGCGTGGTTGAATACATGGCTGAGAAGGTTGACTATGATGGACATGATAGAGGGAGGATGTGCCCGATGGCAGCAGCTCCGGTGAACGGCTACCGGGCCGATGTGCTCCGGCGGCGGATCCCCAAGATGGCCGAGGTGGTGGCCGCGGACCTGCGCCAGCGGATCCTGCGGGGCGAGTTCGTGGAGGGCGATTCGCTGTCGCCGGAGTCGGCGCTGGTCGAGGAATACGAAATCTCGCGCCCGACGCTTCGCGAGGCCTTGCGGCTGCTCGAGGCGCAGCAGCTGATCAGCGTGCGTCGAGGCTCCCACAAGGGCGCGGTCGTCAGCCTGCCCGGATCGGACCTGGCCGTCGATCCGTTCACGATTCTGCTTCAATTGCGGGGCGCGACGCTGAACGATGTCTATCGGTTCCGCATGATCTTCGAGCCGCAGGCGGTGCGCATCGCGGCCGAGAAGGCCTCGGCGCAGGAGATCAGCGATCTGCGTGAGCTGCTGGATCAGGAGGCCCGCGCGCGCCGGGACGCGAAGGTGTTCCCAGGGGTCGCCTGGCGGTTCCATACCGAACTTGTCAGGCTGTCCGGCAACGTCACGATGACGTTGGTCGCCGAGACCCTCGAGCGAATTTCCGAACGGCATGCGCGCACGGTCGCCAGCGAGTGGCCGGATGCGGAAAAGCAGCTGGATCGCGCCTACCGGGCACACAAGAAACTCGTCGGGCTCATCGCCGACCGGCAGGGCGAGGAAGCCGAGCGGTTCTGGGCCAAGCATATGGCTACCGTCGGCAAGCAGCTGATCTCCGATGCGGACCGCACCCGGATCATCGAACTACCCGAGTAGCCGATCGCGGTCCGCGACCCACGCCGCGATCTGGGCGCGTGAGCCGAATCCGAGCTTGACCAGAATGTGCTCGACGTGCGCTTCGGCGGTCCGCGGGGCGATGATCAGTTCCTCCGCGATATTCCGGTTCGACAGACCGCGCGCGACCAGGTGTGCGACCTCGTGCTCTCGTTTGGTGAGTGGAGACCGCTCCACCGGGGCGGGCGGCGTGACCGGGGCGTCGCCGAGCGCGAACGCGAGGGCGTCCTCGACCGGCATCCCCAGACCCGAACCGACGGCGCGGGAGAATTCCTCGTGCGACATGGTCTGCCGCAGCGCCGCCTCGCAGGCGATGTGGGCGTCTGCTGTATGGGGCAGATCGGCTGCGTGCAAACCCATTTCGTGCCAGCGTGCCGAGGCGGCGCCGAGCAGCGCGGCCGCGCGGCGCCGGTCGGTCCCGGCGGTCGCCCACGCGAGGCCCTCGATGCACAGCGCGATACCCATCGCATCGGTGAGTTGGGTCTTCAGTCGTAATCCAGTGCGCAGCAGGTCGATCGCCGCCGCCGCATTGCCCTGGTCCAGGCGGGTGAGCCCGGCCTGCCACAGCGAGTACGACCGGTACCAGCGGTCTCCGGACGTTTCGGTGGTCTCCATACAGCTCGCGTGCACCCGCATCGCCCGGTCGGCGTCGCCCGCACGGCTGAGCGCCATCTGCAACAGGATCCGGGTGCCCAGGGCGCTCGCGAGTTCGCCGTGCGCCTCGAATCCGGGCAGCGCCAGCTCACATTCGCGGACCGTGACTTCGGGATCGCCGGTATACATGGCGTAATTGCCGGTGGCCTCGTGCAGCAGGGCAACCGATACCTGGTCGGCGGCCTCGCCCGTGTCGACGAGCGCGCGCAGCTGCGCCAGGAACGACTCGGTGGCCGGGAGGTCACCCTGCAGCGTGGCCAGCCAGGCGGCCGTGCGCAGTCCTCGCGCCCGGACCGCCGGTCGTGCCCGCGCGGCGCCGAGCAGACGTTCGAGCCAGTGCCGCCCCTCGGCGAGGGCGCCGATCCCGATCCAGTGCTCGCGCAGATGCCCGGCGGCCCGCAGTCCGCGATCGGCCCGGCCGCCCGCGCCGAGGCCGAATTCGAAGGCGGACTGCAGGTTCGCGTGCTCGCGGCGCAGCCGGTCCATCGAGACGCGCTGGATCTCGGTCGCCGATTCGGCCTCCGAACGGATGGCCAGATCGAAGTAGTAGTCCTGATGCCTGCCCAGGACCTGTGCGCTCAGACCGGAATCCCGCAGTCGTTCCAGGCCGTAGTGGCGCAGGCTCTCGAGTGTCGAGTATCGCGCTGCGCCGTCGCGCGCCTCGCGGGTGAGCACCGACTTGTCGACCAGCGACAGCACGCCGTCGAGCACGGCGGCCCGGTCACCGCAGACGGCCTCGGCCGCCTCCAGTTCGAAGCCGCCCGCGAATACCGATGTCCTGGCCCACAGGTCCCGCTCGGCCACGGTGCACAGCTGATAGCTCCATTCGATGCAGCCGCGCAGGGTCCGCTGACGCTCCAGCGCGTTCCGGTTGCCCGAGGTCAGCAGGTGCAGGTGGTCGGAGAGGCGGTCGAACAGCTGCGCGGGGGACAGACCGCGCAGCCGCACTGCCGCCAATTCGAGCGCGAGGGGAATCCCGCCCAGTCCGCGGCAGATGCCGAACACCGCGTCCCGGTTCCGCGCGGTCAACTCGAATCCGGGCGCCGCCACCCGGGCACGGTCCAGGAACAGGGTGACCGCGTCCCACTCCGTGCCGCCGGTCGTGGCCGCCTCGGGTGGCGCCGGCAACGGCGGCACCGGGTAGGTGACCTCACCGAGGACGCCCAGCGCCTCCCGGCTGGTCGCCAGCACATGCAGCCGCGGGCACGCGCGCAGCAGGTCGGCCGACAACGTTGCGCAGGAGTCGATCAGGTGCTCGCAGTTGTCGAGTATGAGCATCGTGCCGCGCCGGGAGAAATGGTCGATCAGTGCGCCGAGGGTGCTGTCCGGGCTCTGGACGTGCAGTCCGATCGCCGTGGCGACGGTGTCCGGGAGCAGTGCGGGGTTGTCCAGCGCGGCGAGTTCCACCAGCCACACCCCGCCGGGGAAGGCGCGGCGCAGCTCGCCCGCGGTGCGTAGCGCGAGCCGGGTCTTGCCGACCCCGCCGAAACCGGTCAACGTCACCAGGCGGGACTCGGCGGCCAGCCGCCGCAGCTCGGTGCATTCCGCGCGACGCCCCACGAAGCTCGTCAGGTCGGTCGGAAGATTGCCGGCCGGACGCCGCTGCTGCGTGGGGCGCGTCATCTCGCGAGTCTAGGCCTTGGGACTCGGCATCAACGCGTCCCACAGCGGTGTGGATTCGCCGCGGTTGCGGGCGCTGAATTCCTCCCAGTACCAGTCCTGGCCGAGCAGTTGCTTGACCCGCGGGATCGCGTCGCCGTCGGGGCCGCTGTAGTAGCGGACCGTGCGGCTGTTGCCGTCGGTGACCATGCGGAACATCACCGCGGCGGTGATCGCCGGATCGGAGCGGACCACATTCAGTGACGCGAACCTGTCCCACGAGGCGAGGTAGTCCTGCGGGACATCCTGCGCGCGATCGGTCTTGCTGAAGATCCGGGTGGCCATATTGCCCGGGAACAGCGCCTTCACCGCGACGCCGAATTCGGCCAGTTCGGCGTGCAGGCCCTCGGTGAGCGACGCCACGGCCGCCTTGGACGCCTCGTATACCGAGGTGTACGGGAAGCCGGCCTCGGCGCTGATCGAGCTGACGTTGACGATGACGCCCGAGCGCTGTTCGCGGAAGATCGGGATGAACGCCTTGTTCAGGGCGATCAGGCCGAAGACGTTGGTTTGAAATTGCCGGTGGATCTGATCCATCGTGGAGGCTTCCAGCGGGCCGGAGTGGAAGTATCCGGCATTGTTGATCAGGGCGTCGACCCGGCCGAATTGGGACCGCGCGAGTTCACCGAACGCCAGGTCGGCCTCCTCGTCGTCGACGTTCAGGAACAGCGTCTTCACGTTCTCGACACCGGCATGCGTGTCCAGATCCGATTCCTTGCGGACGGTCGCCACGACATTCCATCCGGCTTCGGCGAACAGTCGCACGCTCAGATGCCCGAATCCGCTTGCGGTGCCGGTGATGACGATGGTCTTCGCTGACATGGAAAGTACCCCTTTCGGTCGATGGTGCGTTCTCGTATCGAGCTGCCGGAAGCATCGGTCACACTCCGCCTGACTGGTACTCCATACAGGGTCCCAGACCGACCGGATGGTATCCGGGTGTTTTCTAGCCGATCTACGAGATAACAGAATCAGATTCTCTTACTGAGACGATAGCAGAATCAGATTCACTTATCTACCGTGGTTCGTATCCTGTCGTGCGGCGATTCGAGGACCCTGGTCCCGGCCGATCCGCAGGTTCAGATCAGCCGGTCGTTCACCCAGCGCAGGAGGTCCTTCGTGACCTCGTCCCGGTTGGTCTCGTTGAGGATTTCATGTCGTGCGCCCGGATAAACCCGCGTGGTGACATCCGTGAGACCAGCCGTACGCAGGCGTTCCGCGAGCGGTTCGAACAGTGCCAGCCCGCCATTGACCGGATCGTGATCGCCGACCGCCAGGTAGACGGGCAGATCGGGACGAATCCCGGCGACCTGGGCCGGATCGGCGAGGGGGCGGGATCCCGCGAACATCGCTCGCGCCGAGTCCTGGTCGATGCCGAATCCGCAGAGTGGGTCCGCGAGATATGTGTCGACGACCGCCTCGTCACGGCTGAGCCAATCGAAATCGGTCCGTTGTGGCTGGAACGCCGCGTTGAACGCGGACAGCTCCAGTGGCGCGTCGAGGTCGAGGGCGGGCTCGAGCAGGTCGATGGCCGCGGTACCGGTCAGAGCCACCGCGTCGAGCGAGGCGCTGCCGGTCAGGAGGAATTGCTGAGTCGCGAAGGAGCCCATGCTGTGGGCCACGAGTCCGAGACGCAGGCCCGGGTGTTGCGCGCGGATCTGGTCGCCGACCAGGCCGATCTCGGCGACCAGTGCCGCCCAGCCGTCGGGGCCGAGGTCGCCCGGATCGCCGGCGGCCGAGGCGCCGTGACCGCGGTGGTCGTAGGCGTAGACGACGAAACCGGCGGCGGTGAGTTCCTCGGCGAACGGCGCATAGCGAAGCGCGTGCTCACCCATGCCGTGCACGATCTGGACGGCGGCACTCGGGGATTTCGCCGGATCCCAGCGGTACCCGGCCAACTCGTACCCGTTGCGTCCGTGAAAGGCGACTGTGGTGACAGGCATTGATACTCCTCGCCGGTTGGTGTCCGGCAGTGGGGCACGATTGCCACAGCCTGCACCAGCATTGGTAAGACCAAAAGTATAGTCAGACCGGATTGTCTTGGCAATGCCGACGGCCCGGCGACCTGTCATCGGGTCGCCGGGCCGTCCCGGGCGTACTCAGCGCACGTCGAGATAGATGCTCTTGACGTTCTCGTACGCCGCCAGGCCCTCCGGGCCCAGTTCACGGCCCATGCCGCTGTTCTTGATTCCGCCGAACGGGGCGGTCGGGTCGTTGGTGTAGCCGTTGACTCCGACGGTGCCCGAGGCGATGCGGCGGGCGAAGCGGGCGCCGCGGTCGGGGTCCGCCGTCCATACCGTGCCGCCCAGGCCGTAGTCGGAACCGTTGGCGACGGCCACCGCCTCGTCCTCGTCGGTGTAGGGAATCACCGACAGCACGGGCCCGAAGATCTCCTCCCGGGCGATGGTGTGCTCGGGGCGCACGTCGGCGAAGACCGTCGGCTCGACGAACCAGCCGCGGTCCCCGGCCCGCCCGCCGCCCGCGGTGACGCGTCCGCCGTCGGCGCGTCCGGCGGCGATGTAGCCCTCCACTCGATCGCGTTGCCGGGCCGAGACGAGCGGGCCCATGCCGGTGTCCGGGGACAGGGGATCGCCGACGGTGATCGTCTTGGCGAGATCGGTGATGGTGTCGACGATTTCGTCGTAGCGCGAGGCGGGGGCCAGCACGCGGGTGCACAGCCAGCAGATCTGGCCGTTGTTCAACAGTGTTGCGCCGAAGAAGGATTCGATATCGCCGGCGAGGTTCGCGTCGTCGAGCACGACGGCCGCCGACTTGCCGCCCAATTCCAGGGTCACCGGCCGCAGCAGTTCGCCGCAGGTCTGGGCGATCGATCGCCCCGCCGCGGTCGATCCGGTGAACGACACCTTGTCCACGCCCGGGTGGCGCACGAGGTAGGCGCCGAGTTCACGGCCGCCTGGCACCACGTTGAGCACGCCGGGCGGCATGCCCGCGGCATGGGCCGCCTCGGCCATCAGGAATGCGTCGAGGACGGTTTCCGGGGCCGGCTTGAGCACGACCGTGCAGCCCGCCGCCAGGGCCGGGGCGATTTTCAGAAAGGTGATGGCCTGCGGCACATTCCACGGCACGATCGCGGCGGCGACACCGATCGGCGAACGGGTCACCACCGTGGAGCCGCCGAGCATCCCGGGGCGGATCTCGTCCTCCCGGTCGGCGACCATCGAGCCGTAGTACTGCACAAGCATTGCGGGAAAGCCGCTTTCGAACTGCCGCGCGAGGCTGATCGGCATCCCGTTCTGGCTGCTGACCCGGGTCGCGGTCTCCTCGCCGCGCGCCTGCAACTCCTCGGCGAAGCGTGCGAGTACTTCCGCGCGGCGCTTGCCGTCCCAGTGCGCCCAGCCGCTCGGATCGTCGAAAGCCGTTCTGGCAGCGGCGACCGCGGCGTCGACGTCGGCTTCGGCGCCCTCGGGCACCGAGCCGATGCGTTCCTCGGTACTCGGTGAGATCACCGGAATGATCGAGCCGGTGGCCGGCGCGGCCCAGCGCCCGCCGAGATAGAGATCGGTGTAATCGATGGTCATGATCGTGCTTTCTGCGTGGAGTGGTTCACTCGTGGACGAGGACCGGTTTGAGGACCTCGCCGCGGTGTTGCGCGGCGACGGCGTCGTTGATCTTGGTGAAGGGGAAGGTCGTCACCAGTTTGTCGATGGGGAATCGCCCGGCCCGGAACAGCTCGATCAGCTCGGGAATGAACTCGTCGGGGATGCTGTCGCCTTCGATGACGCCGACGATGGTGATGCCCAGGACCAGTGTGTCGATGACCGTGAGCGGCAGTGCCGCTTCGGGATTCGCGGGTACCCCGATCAGGCCGAGTTTCCCGTGGAAGGTCATCGACTTCACCAGGCCGTCGATGACCGCGGGGAGGCCCGAGGTGTCGATGGCGTAGTCGACGCCCTCGGCGACGATGGCGCGCACCTGATCCGGGACCGGGCCCGCGGCCGGGTCGATAGCGTGTGTCGCACCGAGTTCGAGTGCCAGGGCGCGCCGCGACGCGTGCGGTTCGACGACGACGATGGTCGCGCACCCGCGCACCGCGGCCGCCATCACGGCCGCCAGCCCGACCGAGCCCGCCCCGGCGACGAGCAACGACGAGCCCGCCCGGCAGGCCAGGGAACGCATGACCGCCCCGGCGCCGGTCTGGATTCCGCAGCCGATCGGCGCGATGATCTCGGCCGGCAGGTCGGCGGGCACCTTCACGACGTTGCGTTCCAGTGCCAGGCTGTGCGTGGCGAAGCTGGACTGACCGAAGAACAGCCCGGTGATCGGCTCACCGTTCGCGGACAGCGGACCGCTGCCGTCCGGGCGCTCGCCGGCGTAGTTGAGGTGCATGAAGTTGTGGCAGTAGGAGGGGTAGTCGGCGCGACAGGCGGCGCAGGTTCCGCAGCTGGCGAACGTGATGCCGACCCGGTCGCCGGGCGAGACCTTGGTGACGCCCTCGCCCACCGCCTCGACCACGCCGCATCCTTCGTGGCCGAACACCGCGGGAAGCGCGACCGGGAGCGCCCCGTCGCGGGCGGCCAGGTCGGTGTGGCAGATGCCGACGGCTTCCATCCGGACGAGAACCTCGCCGGACTTCGGGCCGTCGATGGTGATGGTCTCGAGGGAGAATTCGCTGTGTGGTGCGCGGGCGACCGCGGCGAGTGCTTGCATGATCAAATCCTTCGTGTGTGAGCGGGACTCCGCGCGACCTCGCGCAGCGGGGTCCCGATGTCGGCCAGCGCGGCCCGGTTCAGGGGAGTCCGATTTCCGACGAACTTCCTGCCCGCCATGAAATCGGCTGCGGCGTTGATGGTTTCGACGGTGCGGGGGACGCCGTCGGCGTCCAGGTGGAACAGCGAACACGAGCCGCCGCCGGGATCGCCGCGCAGTACCGCCTCGGTGCCGGGGGTGAGAACGCCCGCCATCTTCATCTTCAGGTCGAACTGGTCCGACCAGAACCACGGCACCTCGTGCGGCGGAATCGGTGCGCCGGTGATGACGGCCGCCGCCTGTGCGGCCTGCTCGGTCGCGCTCGGAATGCTTTCCAGCCGCACGAGCGCGCCCAGGCGGTCGTGCAGCCGGTGGGTGACGTCGCCGATGGCCAGGATGTGCGGGTCGCTGGTCCGCGCGGCGCCGTCGACGACGATCCCGGCCACGCATTCCAGGCCCGCCGCCCGGGCGAGCCCGTCCTGCGGTACCGCGCCGATCCCGACGATCACTGTGTCGCAGTCGATGTCACGACCGTCCGCGAGCCGCACGCCGCGCACGCGGCCGTCGTCGCCGAGCAACTCCTCGACGGCCGCCCCGGTGAGTATCCGGGTACCGCGGGCGCGGTGACCGTCGGTGAGAATGCGCGACAGTTCCGGGCTGGCCACCCGCGCGAGGATCCGGTCCTCCCGCTCGATCACGGTGACCTCGCGGCCGCGAGCCCGCGCCGCCGCCGCGACCTCCAGCCCGACATAGCCCGCGCCGACTATGGCCAGGCGGGCGCCGGCCAGCACCGCGGTGCGCAGTCGCGCGGCGTCGTCGAGCGTGCGCAGGGCCATCACCCCGGACAAATCGGCTCCGGGAATCGGAAGCGCCCGGGGATCGGCGCCGGTCGCCAGGACCAGCGTGTCGTAGGCGAGGTCGAGCCCGGACCGTGTCGAGGCCGTGCGGGCGGCGCGATCGATGCGCACGACCGGATCGGCCAGGCGAAGCTCGATGTCGTTGTCGGCGTAGAACGATTCCGGTCGCAGCCACTGCACGTAGTCCTCGCCGTCGTACTTCTTGGACAGCGGCGGGCGATGGTAGGGCGGAACGGATTCGGCGCCACACAGCACGACCCGGCCGGTGAACTTCTGCTGTCGGAGCAGGCCGGCGAGGGTCGCGCCGGCCTGTCCCGCGCCGACGATCACCACGGTGTGTGTCGGATCCATCGTGTGCACGGCTGTTACCGGTTGAACTCGATAGCGACGGGCATGTTCTTCAGGCCGCCGACGAAGTTGGTCTGGATGAACCGGGTGTCGCCGGTCGGGGTGATCGACTTCAGATGCGGCACAAGCTCTTCGAGCATGATGCGCAGCTCGAGCTTGGCCAGGTGCTGGCCGATGCACATGTGCGGGCCGTACCCGAAGGCGATGTGCTTGTTGGGGCGGCGGGTGGGGTCGAAACGGTCGGGGTCCGCGTTGGCCTCGGGGTCCCGGTTGCCGGACTGGTAGAGCAGCATGAAGCGGTCGCCGGCGTGAATCTCGCGCCCGCGCAGGGTGTAGTCCTGCGTCGCGGTCCGCATGAAGTGCTTCACCGGCGATGCCCAGCGCAGCGATTCGTTGACCAGGTGCGGTACCAGCGACAGGTCGTTGCGGATGAGTTCGAGCTGCTCGGGGTTGCGGGCGAGTTCGAGGATGCCACCGGCCAGGGTGCTGGAGGTCGTGTCGTGGCCGGCGGTCGCGATGGCGATGAAATAGCCGTAGGCGACCTCGTTCTTGTAGTACTCGCCGTTCGCGTCGCGACCCGAGGCGATCACCGTCGCCAGATCGTCGCGCGGATTCGCGCGCCGATCCTGAAGCAGGGCTTCGAAATACGCGTAGAAGTCCTGGATCGTCGCCACCCACTGCTTGGCCGCCGCATCCGGGGTGAGTTGTTCGACGTCCTCCCGCGCGGCGTCGGGGTCCGCGGTGCCGAAGAATTCCTGGGTGAGCGACATCATCCTGGGCTCATCGGATTCCGGAACGCCGAACAGGCTCATGATGACGTGCAGCGGATACTGCAGCGCGAAATCCTTGACGAAGTCGATCCGTCCGTCGGTCTCGAGCAGCCGCGTCACCGAGGATTTGGCCAAGGCGCGGATCACCGATTCCCACTGTGCCAGGTTTTGCGGCCGGAACCAGTCCTGCGCGATGTCCTTGATCTCGGTGTGTTCCGGCGGATCGAGATAGGTCAGGGTTTCCAGGATCCGCAGGCTGCCATTGTTGATGCTCTTGGTGAATTCGTCACCGGCTTTGTTGGCGAGGATCGGATTGACCGAACCCTTGTCCGCACCGCCCGCGCTGGTGAAGATCTCGGGCTGCCGTTCGATCTCCATGATGTCGGCGTGCTTGCTGACCAGCCACAGCGGGTCGTATCCCTCGACGACCGCGCGGCCGAGCGGATTGTTCTCGCGCAACCAGCGGTAGGCCTCGAACAACGCGTCGTTGTCCCGGTGGCCCTCCGGAAGCACGATCTGCCGGGCGACGGTGTCCGGAATCAAATCTGTGGCCTGCTCGGTGGTGCTCATCATTTCTCCTCGCTCGATCAGGAAGTGCTACCCAGCGTGTCAGCGGGACGGGTGAGTGACATCACACCGATGTCCGAACACTGTCGGCACAAAGGGGGTAATCGAAGACCGGTCTCACCCCTATTGCCGGTGGTAATCGACCGTCGTGGGGATGCGGGGATTCCCGGTCGCTTCGCAGACTGAGAGCACATCACTCAGTGTTCGTCGCCAGGAGGACCCATGCCCACCGTTGTTTATCAATTGCCCGACGGCTCGGCCAGTTCGGTCGACGTGCCCGCGGGGCAGACCGTGATGGACGGCTCCGTGCGCAACAATCTGCCGGGCATCGTCGCCGAATGCGGTGGTAGCTGTTCGTGCGCCACCTGCCACGTCTATGTCGAGGACGATGCCGCCGAGGCGTTCGGCGAGCCGTCGATGGAGGAGCAGGACCTGCTCGAATACCTCGAGGGCGCGCGCCCCTGCTCCCGGCTGGCCTGTCAGCTGGTCCTGAACGCGACTATCGAGACGGTCACCGTGACGGTGGCGCAATCGAACGGCGTGTGATTCCGGCGGCGGAGTGACGGGCGATCAACTCACTGCGGTTGGTCGCTCCCAGCTTTCGCAGGATGCGTTTGACATGGGACTTCACGGTGTCGACGGTGATCACCAACTCGGTGGCGATGGCGATATTGGACGCGCCCCGGAGTATCAGGCGCAGGACCTCGGTCTCCCGCTCGGTCAGCGGCTCGGTGAACGGCGGTGCGGCCGGGTCCGGTTCGATGCCGGCCGGCGCCTCGTCGTGGTTCTCGTGCGCGATGCCGCTCGAGCGCAACAGGTCCAGCTGCCGCGCCCGGCGCGCGGCCAGACCCAGCCTCTGCAGGCAGCCGCCGAGGACCTCGATCAGCAGCATGGCCGAATCATGTTGTGCGGCACCGAGTTGCCCGGATATATGAATCAGCACCGCGGGCGTGTCCTCGACGCCGACGGCCATGATCGTGCAGCCGTCGGAGAACAGGTGGCCCAGCTCGTCGACCGGACGGCCGGTGATCGGTGCGCTCCCGGGCACGATCGTGCGTGCCTCCGCCGACCCTGGGGGCAGTGGATAGGCCGCCGGGATCTCGCTCCCGGCGTCGGCTCGGTAGACCGCGACCGGTGTGGCTCTGCCGGATTCGATGCCGGAGGCCAGAACGCAGCGGGCGCAGCAGATCTCGGCCAGGGCCGCGCACGCGCATCGCAGCAGTTCGGTGCTGGAGGTGGACGCGGCCAGCTCCGCCACCGCTCGATCGAGTCGTTGGGCATTGCGGCGAAGCTCATCGATCTCGTTGTCCCGCAGCGACTTTTCCCGGTCGAGCTGGTCGGCCAGCCGACGGCCCAGCTCGGTCAGATCCGGCCCGGAGGCAGTGCGCATGGCGGCGATCAGATCGGCGGCGCTCGCCTGTTCGTCGCCGCTGCTCACCGGGAGAATTCCGGCAGCGATCGGCGGCCCGCGTACTGCGCGGCGGCCTCGGCCCGGGTACTCACTCCGATCTTCTTGAAGATGCGCTGGACGTGAGACTTCACCGTGCCGTCGGAAATGCACAGGCGGCGCGAGATCGCCGCGTTGGTGGCGCCGGTGGCGACGAGCGCCAGCACGTCACGTTCGCGTGCGGTGAGGGTGGCCGGGTAATCCGCTGTCGGCGTGGCGGTTTCGCATTCCGTGCGCTGCTCGCCCGGATGTTCTCCGATGTCGTCGAGGGTTACGCCGGCGCGTTCCAGCGCTCGCAGCGCGCGCTCGAGCCGATCCAGATCGGCGGTGGTGCGCCGGTTCTGGTCGGTGATCGCGGCACGCAGTCGCGCCGATTCGGTGGCCAGGGAGCACGCCTGCGCCAGGGTGGTGATCAGATGAAAGTCGGCCTCGTTCAGGTCGTTGTCGTGGCGGTCGACGTGGATGATCGCGATCGCGCGGTCGGCCACGACGACGGGCACCGCGAGATATCCGGCCGGTCGGCTCAGCTCCAGCAGCGGGCGGTAGGTGTGACGATTGACCTCGCTTGGCCCGACCGCGTACAAGCGGCGGCGGCGAACCAGTTCCGCCTCGCGCGGTGCGTCACGCAGCGGGATCGAACTACCGTTCACCGCGGCGACCAGGGGATCGAAGTCGCCACGCAGTTCGGGGTTGACCGAGATGGAGACCGGCGACCAGGACGACCCGGACACCGCCGAATACATGGCCTTGCCGTAGCCCAGGGCGGTGCACAGCTCCCGCGTCAGTACGTCCGACAGACAGGCGCTGCCCGCGCTGTCGATCGCCCGCGCCACCCGGGTCAGGCCGCTGAACTGCCTGCTGTGCACCCGCACGCGGCGCGCGATGTCGGCGCGAATGGCGGTGTCGACAGTGGTTAGGATCGTCGCGACCGCGACGGTGACCTCGGGGGAGGGCAGTCCGGTGCGCAGCGCGCGACCGGCGTAATCGCGCACCAGCGACAGGCTCGGGTTGAACTCCTGCAGCCGCAGCAGTTCCGGATCCGGGCCGATCAGCTCCACCAACTCCGCGAAGGCCTGTTCGGCCACATGCGCGTCACTGTTGCGGCCGGCCGGAGTCGTCACTGACTGCACAACCACTGTCCACTCCTCGCACGAGCGGTCACCGACGCGCGGCGGTGGTTCGTCGACGACGACGTCCTGTGACCCATCCCACAGGATACCATGTATATGGTATGTCCAAAAAATCTGGCGGTGCGTTCGGCGGCGGTCAGCCCAGGTCGGCGACGCGATGCCAGTGCGCGTGCGCGTCGGGTGTCCACTCGGCGCGAAGGTCGCGCAGCCGCTTGGCCGTCTGCTGCCCGCGCCAGTGGGGGAGCAGGACCTCCGGCAATCGAGGGTCCATATAGGTCATGCGCCGCAGCGAGTCGGCGAGTTGGACATGGGCGAACAGCAGTTCGTCGTCGGTGGTGAACCGCCGGGAATCGAAACGGTCGAGTAGCTCGTCGTAGGCGAGTTCGGCCGCGGCGAGATCCCAGGACCGCCGGACCAGCTCCTCCTCGGAAATACCTGCGGCGCTGGTGGTTCCGATGAAGGACACCGAATTGTCCGTCAGGCCCAGGGCGTCCAGTGCCTTGGCCGCCTCCGCCGCGCGAAGGATGTGCGGAGTCACCCACATTCCGGGGGTCGGATTGCCGAATCCGGCCCAGCGCAGTGCTGCGTAGAGCTTCTTGCGGGTCGAACGATGCGATTCGGGGATCGCGACGTTGAGCACGAGCCATTGCCCGTCCCACTGCGTGGTGTCGATATCGGTGGAGAACACCCGCATATCCCCTTCGGTGAACAGGCGATGTGCAGTGTCGGTGAGGCTCCACAGCGTCTCGCGCCCGACGCGCTGCGAGGTGATCAAACCCGCGGCCGCGGTGCGCGCGACGGCCTGGCGGCTCGAGTGCGCCCCGAAGCCCAGCCCGGCCAATACGTACAGCAGCGCCGCGGTCCGAACCGGTTGCCGATACGGTTCGACCAATTCGCCGAGTGCCGTGATGAGGACGGATCGGGCACTTCGGGTCGATGTGTCTTTCGTGGACGACGGCGTCGAATCGGAATCGGACATACTCCCATGTTCGCTCAGCCGCTGGCTGCGTAGTCGCTGTACCCCGCACCGAGCCGCTGGATGGGAGATCCGGTCCTTCATGTTTGACACTTTCGGATACTAGGTGTCCAATTATGTCTTATCAGCGAAGCGGTTGCCGCGGGCGTTCGAGTGCCCGCCGTGCGGCCGTCCGAGAGGCCGAGGGGCTCGAGATGAACGAACTGGACCCGGCAGTGATGTCGGTGTTGCGAACTGTCGCCGACGATCCGGTGGCGTACGTCGCGCAGTGGAAGGCGGAGTCCGGGCGGCTCGCGATCGCGTCGTTCCCGATGAACTTCCCCGCCGAGATCGTGCACGCCGCCGGTGCGCTGCCGGTGATCGTGCAGGACGACCCGACCCCGATCACCGAGGGCCGCAGCCTGCTCGCCGAGTTCTATTGCGGCTACACAAGAAGCGTGGCCGACCAGGCCGCACTCGGTCGCCTGGACGTATTCGACGCCTTCGTCGTCGCCGACCACTGCGTCCAGCTGCTCGGCGCGGTCGACGTGATCCGCTGGGCGCGCCCGGACAAGCCGCTGCACTTCGCCCAGTTCACCAGCGCGATGGACGATCCGTGGACGAAGTCGCGGGTCACCGGCCGGATCGAGGAATGCGCACGCGAGGTCGAAGCGGCCCTCGGGGTCTCGGTGACCCCCGAGGCTCTCGCGGCGAGCATTCGGACGTTCAACGAGAATCGACGCCGCCTGCGCGAGCTGTACGACCGCCGGCGCTCGGGTCGCGCACGGATCACCGCGAGCGATATGCAGACCCTGGTCAAGTCCAGCATGGTCATGGACGTGCGGGAGCACACCGCGCTGCTCGATCGGTTGCTGGCGCAGCTGGACCCGAGCGCGGAACCCCCGGGCGATCTGGTGCGCCTGCACCTGTCCGGGCATTTCTGTCACGGCCCGCGCCCGGAACTGCTCGACCTGATCGAGGAATCGGGCGCGCTGGTCGTCGATGACGATCTGTACACCGGATTCCGCTACATCTCCACCGACGTCCCCGAGTCCGGTGATCCGCTCACGGCCCTGTCGGACTGGTATCTGGAACGCAACCGCGCAGCGCCCTGCCCGACCCGGGTCTCCGCGGAGATCGATTGGGACACATACCTGATCGACTCGATCGAGCGCAGTCGTTCGGACGGCGTCGTGGTATTGATGGCGAAGTTCTGTGAACCGCACATGCTCTACTACCCGGAACTGCGCAAGGCGCTGGACGCCCACGACATTCCGCTGCTGCTGCTGGAGACCGAGCACGAGGGCGTTCCGGCGGAGACGGTGCGCACGCGCATGGAGACCTTCGTCGAACGCATCCGCCGTCGTCCTGCGGCCGTCTCGCTCTGAATCCGCATACCGCACAAGGGAGTTCACCATGACCGTTCAGCAAGCGAGCGCCGAGAAGGCCAACCGGTTGACCAGCACCCGGATGGGCGGCCGGCTGGTCGCCGACTACTGGGAGAACATCTTCACCGCCAAGGAACGGGGTAAGCACGTCGTCTGGTACAACGGCGCCGCGCTGAACCCGCTGTTCCAGGCCGCCGGGCTGGAGTGGTGCCACGGGGAGGCGTTCTCCGCTCGACTGGCCGCTCAGCACCTGGAGGAACCCGCGCAGACCGCCGGCGCGGAATACGGCTACATCGGTGAACTGTGCTCCTATGCCAGGACTCACCTGGGATGTGCGGTGCTGACACACCAGAGCAACAGCGACCGCTCCAGCGGAGTGGTCGGGATGCTCGACCAGCAGGAGCTCGCCGCGAAGTTGCCGGCGCCGGATTTCCTGGTCAACGGCTATGCCGGATGCAGCACGGGCCAGCAGTGGGATGCCATGACCTATCGGGTCTTCGACCGCAAGCTCCCCTTGTTCAACGTCTCGATTCCTATGCTGTGGGGCAACAAGCCCGACGCGGGCTACATGCGCGGCCAGGAGTGGATCGAAGTGAGCCGGTACGTGGAAGGCCAGTTGCGCGAGCTGATCGGCTTCCTGGAGCAGCGAACCGGGCGGCCCTTCGATTGGGATGCGTTGAGCGAGAGCATGTCCTACGTCAAGCGCGCCTCGCAGTTGCGGCTCGAGGGCATGGAGCTGTGCAGGCAGGCGCCCACCCCGGCGACCTACTGGGACTGGGTGGCGAGTATCGCGCCGATCAACTTCCTGCCCGGAAACCAGGACCTGGTCGACTATTTCGCCGGAGTCAAGGCCGAGATCCAACAGCGACTCGCCGACGGTGTGAGCGCGGTACGCGACGAGCGCTATCGCGTGTACTTCGACGGCATCATGAACTGGAACAAACTCGGCTTCCTCACCCGGAAGTTCGCCGAGTACGACGTGGCGGTCGTCGCGGGACGTTACACCCACGAATCCTTCTGGCAGGAGCCACAACTCATCGATACCGAGAATCCGCTGCTCGGTATGGCGCAGCACTATCTGCTGTGCCCGCTGAACCACGGGTTGAAGACCCTGCAGGAGCTGTTGCTGCGCCGCTTGGACGAGTTCGCCATCGACGGCATCGCGTTCCACTCGACCCGAACCTGCCGCGCGATGACCAACCCGCAGGCGGTACTCGCCCGGACCGCCGAGAGTGAGCGGGGCGTCAAATCCTTCTTCTTCGAGGGCGACGTCGCCGACGCGTCGTTCTACAACGACGAGCTGTTCGACAGCCGGCTCGAGGCGATGCTGGAAGCCATCGACGTGCAGCGGATGAAGGCCAGGGTGTAGGTCATGACCCGCGAGTGGTTCGTCATGGGGGTCGACCTCGGTTCGACCACGGCGAAGGCGGTCGTCGTGGATCAGGACGGGGCGCTGCGCGGGGCGGACGTCGTGCAGATGGGCGCGGTGAGCCCGGCCGCGGTCGCCCGCGCGATCGCGGGCGCCCTCGCCGCCGCGGGAGTGCCGGACGATCGGATTGGGCGAACCATCAGCACCGGCTACGGCCGCAAACTGGTTCCCGGCGCCGACCGGAGTTTCACCGAGATCACCTGCCACGCGCGCGGTGCGGCCGCGCTGCGTCCGGGCGTCCGGTTGGTGATCGACATCGGCGGCCAGGACAGCAAGGCCATCCTGGTCGACGAGGATGGCCTGGTCGATCGGTTCGCGATGAACGACCGCTGCGCGAGCGGCACGGGCCGGTTCTTCGATGTACTCGCCCGGGCGCTGGAAGTGGATATCGCCGCGGTGGGCGAGTTGGCGCTGTCGGGTTCCGGCGACCTCGAAGTCAGCAGCATGTGCGCGACTTTCGCCGAGACCGAGGTTATTTCCCTACTGGCACAAGGTCGTTCGAAGGCTGATGTGGCAGCGTCGGTGCACCGAGCGGTGGCCGCGCGCACACTGGGTCTCGTCGCGCAGGTGGGCAGGGCGTCCCCTGTGGTCATGACGGGCGGTGTCGCGAAGAATCCGGCCGCTCGGCACTTCGTGGCCCGTGCGCTGGATCGGCCGCTCGAATTTCTGGATCGGCCGCAGATCGCGGGCGCCTACGGCGCGGGCCTGCTGGCCCGTGACGAATACCTCGGACAGGCCGGATCGCCCGTCGATCGGGACGCCGTCGCCGACGAGCAGGCCGCCGCATGGGCATCGACCGGCAACCGTGACTGCCTCGACTGCAACGGCGTACTCGAGCACCCGCTTCCCCCGGGGGCGACCGCGTTGCCGATCGAATTATCAAGGCATAAAGGATGATCGGTGAGGCGCGTGGCGGCGTGACAGCCGGCGTCGCACCCGACGCGGGGTGACGGCCGCCGCTGTAGCGGGCCCGGCATCCACGCGGCGATCAGTAATCTTTGACATTTTCGTAGACATAGGTGCCAAATATGTACTACATTGTGTGTGATCGGCGACACATCTACTCAAGTCGGGGCCCGATCGGCGACAGACGAATCCACAGCGTTGTTCACTCCCGCAGACTCTGAAGGCGGATCCCACGATGACCCTCACGCAATCTTTCTGGCCGGCCTCGCACAGTTCGGGGGTTCGCGACATCACCCTGGGTGAGCTGCTCCGCGAGGCCGCCGCCGCGGTGCCGGACAGGGTCGCGCTGATCGACGGCGATCCCGATCCGGCCGAGCGGCGCGAATGGACGTATCGCGAACTACTCGACGACGTCGAGGTGGTGGCCCGTGCCCTGCTGGCGCACTTCGCGCCCAGTGACCGCATCGCGATCTGGGCGCCCAACAGTGCGGACTGGGTGATTCTGCAGCAGGCTATCGCGATGGCGGGGATGGTGGTGGTCGGCATCAATCCGGCCTATCGGGCCGACGAATTGGAGTACATCCTGCGCCAATCCCGCGCGGCGTGCGTGTTCTTCCGCGAGAGCTATCGCGGATCGAACCTCGAGGAGATTCTCGGCGGCATCGCGGGCGAACTTCCCGAGCTGCGCATGGCGGTGCCGACTCGCGACTGGCAGAAGTTCCGCGCGGCAGGGGATCCCGCGAAGCCGCTGCCGGTGGTGTCGCCGACCGATCCGGTGCAGATCCAATACACGTCCGGCACCACGGGTTTCCCCAAAGGCGCTGTGCTGCACCACAAGGGGATCGTCAACGAGGCCACGTTCGTATTCGAGCGCGCCGGGCGGTCCGGAAACGTGGTGTGCGTCAACGCCATGCCGATGTATCACATCGGCGGGGGCGGAGTCACCGAACTGGGCACGTTCGCGGCGCACGGCAGCTTTGTGGTGCTGCCGGGTTTCGAGCCCGCGCTCATGCTGGAGACGCTCGAAACCTACGGTGGCACACACTCGTTGATGGTGCCGACGATGTTGATCGCGCTACTCGAGCATCCGGATTTCGAGACCCGGGATCTGTCGAGCATGTACACCGTCATGTCGGGCGCCTCGGCGGTGCCGCAGGCGCTGGTCGAGTGCGTCATCGCGCGGCTCGGGTGCCGATTCACGATTCTGTTCGGGCAGAGCGAGATGCACGGCGTGATCAGCCAGACGCGCATCTCCGACGATCCGGTGGATCAGGCCCGCACCGTCGGGCAGCCACTGCCCGAACTCGAGATCAAGATCGTCGACCTGGACGGCGATATCGTCCCGATCGGCGAACAGGGTGAAATCTGTTGTCGTGGTTACCAGAACATGCTCGGCTATTCCGATATGCCCGCGGAGACCGCCGCGACGGTCGACGCCGCGGGCTGGTTGCACATGGGCGATCTCGGCACGATGGACGACCGCGGATTTCTGCGAATCACCGGCCGCCTCAAGGACATGATCATCCGGGGTGGTCTCAACATCTATCCGCGGGAGATCGAGGAGTTGCTGTTCCGGCATCCGGCGATCGCGGAAGCGGTGGTGATCGGCGTACCGGACGAGAAATGGGGCGAGCAGATCGGCGCGGTGGTGCGGGTCGAGGATCCGGACAACCCGCCCGATGTGGCCGCGTTGAAGGCATGGTGCCGGGAAAGGATCGCGGCACACAAGACGCCCTCGCTCTGGTACTTCACCAAGGAACTGCCGATGACGCCGTCGGGCAAGATCCAGAAGTACCGTGTCCGGGACGAGATCGTCTCCGGCGCGCTGCGGGCGGTGACCCTTCCGGAGCGCAGCGCGCGATCGGTCGGTGCGGCGATCGGCGGTTGACCGCCCGGGTTGCCGGATACAGCGCGCGGTCCTGCAAGAATGCCAGTGTGTTCGAGCTGAATCTGCCGGCGCCGAGCGCCAGGTCCCTGCTGCTCACCGTGATCGGCGAATTGATGTACATGCCGCCCGAGGACGCGTGGACGACCGCTCTGCTACATGTGCTCGGCGGTCTGGGCGTCGAAGAACATGCCGCGCGGCAGGTGCTGGCGCGGGCGGCCGACGCGGGCTGGGTCGTGCGGGAGCGGGAGGGCCGGGCGGTGAAATGGCGCCTGGCGCCGAAGGGACGCGCCGTGGTGTCCGACGGTATCCATCGTTCCGAGGCGTTCCTGGCCGGTCCGCCGGAATGGGACGGCCGGTGGTTGCTGCTGTTCGTCACCGTGCCCGGCGAGCAGCGCACCACGCGCAAGCGGCTGTACGGCGGGTTGTCCTGGCTCGGGCTCGGCAATCCGGTGCCGGGGGTGTGGCTGACTCCGCACACGGAACGCGGGGCGGAGCTGAGTGAACTGGTCGAGGGTCTGGGCTTGCGCACCTCGGCGTTGTCCGTGGTGGGTTCTGTGCACGGCGCCGGGCTGGATGTCGACGAAATCGCCGGGAAGGCATGGGATCTGACCGATCTCGAGGCACACTACCGGGTCCTGCTGGATCAGCTGGACGCCCTGCCGGAGCCGCAGGGCGGCGACGAGACGCTGTTCGCGTATCTCGAACTGCTCAACGTGCAGCAGCGATTCATGCGGCGCGATCCGTTCCTGCCCGAGGAACTGTTGCCGGAGTGGATCGGCCGGGAGGGCGCGGCGAGGATTCGCGCATGCCGCGAGCGCTGGGGAGCCTCCGCCCATGCCCGCTGGGCGGAGTTGGTGCGGGACTGCGCACCGCGCTGAGGTCCGAGATATCGGCGGGATCGCCTGCCATCTATGCAGGTCGGGGACGTTCACGGCGTTAGGTTATACAAAAACGATCATCCTAGGTTGATTTCTGTATAAACTAGGGGCATCATGATCCGTGTCGGGCACATCACCTGCCACACCGGCTACGCAGTGGCGGCCCTCCTCACAGCCGGTCGGCTCGGCCGTCCTCACGGCCCGCGAGATCCGAAGGTTCCCATCGATGAATGAAGCGAAATCCCCGATCGCGACCCTGGTCGGGATCGCCGCCGATCCGGACGCGTACGTCACCGCGTGGAAGGCGCGGACCGGGCGACCGGTCGTCGGCGCGTTCCCCATGAACTTCCCCGCCGAGATCGCACACGCCATGGGCGCGCTGCCGGTGATCATCCAGGAGAGCCGGGAGACGATCACCGTCGGCCGCAACCTGCTGACCGAGTTCTACTGCGGGTACACCCGCAGTGTCGCCGACCAGGCGGCCAAGGGACGCCTCGGCATCTACGACGCCTTCTTCCTGGCCGATCACTGCATCCAACTGCTCGGGGCGGTCGATGTGACCAGGGAGTCGGAGCCGGACAAGCCTATGTACTTCGGGCAGTTCATGTCCTCGATGGGGGAGCCCTGGACCCCGGAGCAGGTGCGCCTGAAGATGGCCGAATTCCGTACCCAGATGGAGATATTCGCCGGAAGACAGATCACGGACGCGGATCTGCGGGCGAGCATCCGGACCTTCGACACCGGACGGCAGCTGCTGCGCAGGCTGTACGAGGCCCGCCGAGACGGCGACGCGACTTTCACCGCCTCGCAGCTTCAGGCGTTCATCAAGTCGAGCATGATCATGGACCGAGCGGAGCACAACGAACTGCTCGGCAGGATCGTGCGCGAGCACATCGTGCCCGTCGAGCGGGACGAGCGCGTCCGGCTGCATCTGTCCGGCCATTTCTGTCACGCGCCGCGCACCGAACTGCTCGACCTGATCGAGGAGTGCGGCGCGCTCGTGGTCGACGACGACCTGTTCCACGGGATGCGATACATCTCGACCGACGTTGGGGCGCAAGGCGATCCGATCGACGCGCTGTCCCAATGGTACCTGCGGCGCAACGTCGCGGTGCCGTGCCCGACCAGGGTGCAGCACGACGTCGACTGGGACGCGTATCTGCTCGACACGATCGAGCGCAGCGGCGCGGAGGGCGTGATCGTCCTCATGGCGAAGTTCTGCGAACCGCACATGCTGTTCTACCCGGAACTGCGCAAGGCGCTCGATTCCCGTGACATCCCGCATCTGCTGATCGAGACCGAACACGAGGGTCTGCCGGTCGAATCCATCCGCACCCGGCTCGAGGCGCTGCTGGAACGCATCCGGCGCCATCGGCTCGCCCCGGTCCAGGTATGACGCACAGGAGGTAACCAATGACCACGATCACCGAGAACCCGATCGCCGAGAACAAAGCCAACCGGCTCACCGTCACCAAATCCGGCGGCAAAATGGTCGCCGACTACTGGGAGAACATCTTCACCGCCCGCGAACGCGGCCAGCAGGTGGTTTGGTACAACGGCTCCGCGGTCAATCCCATCTTCCAGGCAGCGGGTCTGGAATGGGCGCACGGCGAGGCGTTCTCCGCCCGTCTGGCGGCGCAGCATCTGGAGGTTCCGGCGCAGCAGGCGGGTGCGGAATACGGCTACATCGGTGAGCTGTGCTCCTACGCCCGGACCCACCTGGGGTGTGCGGTGCTGACCGAGCGGGCGCGTCAGGCGACCGAGGCCGGGGTTGCGGCGGAGGGGCACAACGGCATCGTCGGAATGATCGATCAGCAGGAGCTGGCGAGCCGGCTGCCCGCGCCGGATTTCTTCGTCAACGCCTACGCCGGGTGCAGCACCGGGCAGCAATGGGACGAGATCTCCTATCGGGTCTTCGGGAAGCGGGTGCCGATCTTCAACGTCTCGCTTCCCTTCCTGTGGGGTAACGGCAAGGACGCGGGCTATCTGACCGGCACCGAATGGGACGACGCGTCTCGGTACGTCGTCGAGCAACTACGCGAACTGATCACGTTCATCGAGGGGCAGACCGGCCGGCCCTTCGACTGGGATGCGTTGCGGCAGAACATGACCTACATCAAGCGGGCCTCCGAGCTGCGCCGCGAGGCGATGGCGCTGTGCCGGGCCGCGCCGACCCCGGCCACCTACTGGGACTGGATCGCCAATATCGCGCACATCAACTTCCTGCCCGCCGGACAGGAATTGGTCGACTACTTCGCCGCCGTCAAGGACGAAATCCTGTGGCGCCTGGACAACGGCGTCGGCGGCATTGCCTCCGAGCGCTACCGGCTGTACTTCGACGGAATGATGAACTGGAACAAGCTCGGCTGGCTGGCGAAGAAATTCGCCGCCTACGACGTCGCGGTGGTAGCCGGGCGCTACACCCACAACGCCTTCTGGCAGGAACCGCATCTGATCGACACCGAGGATCCGCTGCTCGGCATGGCACAGCACTATCTGCTGTGCCCGACGAACCACGGTGTGAAAACCCTGAAGCATCTGATGCTTCGCGATATCGACGATTACGGCATCGACGGCATGGTGTTCCATTCGTCCCGTACCTGCCGCGCATTCACCAACCCGCAACGGCTGCTCGGCAATACCGCGCAGAAACAACGCGGCATTCCGTCGATGTTCTTCGAGGGCGACGTCGCCGACGCGTCCTTCTATAGGGACGAGATTCTCCAGTCGCGACTGGAGGCCATGCTCGAGTCGATAGATATCCGGCGCAGCAGGGCACAGATCGCCTGAGCGCGGCGCGAAGGAGTTGCTGATGACCTCGTATTTCCTGGGCGTCGACCTGGGCTCGACCACCGCGAAGGCGGCGATCGTCGACGAGAACGCCGCGCTCGTGGGATCCAGTGTTGTGCAGATGGGCGCGGTGAGCAGGCAGGGCATGCGGCGCGCCATCGATGCGGCGCTGGGGCAGGCCGGGCTGGAGGCGGGGGATATCGCCCGCATCGTCGGCACCGGGTACGGGCGCCGGCTGGTGCCCGGCGTGGACCGGACGTTCACCGAGATCACCTGTCACGCACGCGGTGTCGTCGAATGGCAGCCGGATGCCGGACTGGTCATCGATATCGGCGGCCAGGACAGCAAGGCGATCACCATCGATGCACTCGGTCTGGTGGACGAGTTCGCCATGAACGACCGGTGTGCCAGCGGAACGGGGCGTTTCTTCGAGGTTCTGGCCCGAGCTCTGGAATGCGAGGTGCAGGAGATCGGTGCGCTCGCCCTGCGGGGTTCCGCGGATCTGGAGGTGAGCAGCATGTGCGCGACATTCGCGGAGACGGAGATCGTCTCGCTGGTCGCCGAGGGCGCGGATCCGGCCGATATCGCCGCGTCCGTGCATCGCGCGGTGGCGGCTCGCATCCTCGGACTGGTCTCGCTGGTGGGCAAGCGGACACCGGTGGTGCTGACAGGCGGTGTGGCGAAGAACCCCGGCGCTGTGGAATTCCTGGCGCGGGCGCTGGACGCCACACTGATCGTCCCGCGCGAGCCGCAGATCACCGGCGCGTTCGGCGCCGCCCTGCTGGCCAGGGACGCCGCCGAGCCGAGTACCCGGGGTGAGCCCCTGCCGCTGATCTCGGCCACCGGCGCAACGACCGACTGCGGCCGCTGCGCCGTCCCGGCCGGACGGGGTCTGCTCGACTGATTCGGTCCGGCGCGTCCGCCTCACCGGGACGAGCGCGGAACGTTGACCACACCTTTATCCAAAAATATGGTCTATCCATATGACCATTAACGACCGGTTCGCGGAGGCGGCCCGTATGTGAGGAGCACACATGAACGAACAGACGAATAGCGGCCGACCACGGCCCGCGGCCACCGGATTCGATTTCACCGAGTCGAAGGTCATGGTGGTCGGCGGCACCTCCGGTGTCGGGCTGGCCACCGCGCTCGGGTTCGCCCGGTCGGGCGCGCGGCAGCTGGTACTGGTCGGTCGCAACGAGCAGCGCGGCAAGCAGGCCGTCGAGGCCGTCGCCGAGGCGAACCCGGCCTGCGAGCCGGAGTTCCTGTCGGCCGATGTCAACGAGCCCGTACGCGCCGACGAGGTGGTCGCGCAAGCCGCGGCCCGGATGGGCGGTCTGGACGTCCTGGTCAACTCCACCGTCGCGGTCTATCAGCCCACACTGCTGCACGACACCGACATCGAGGCGATTCCCGCCATGCTCACCCAGCAGGCGCTCGGCCCGATTCTGACCAGCCGCGCCGCGGTGCGCGTCATGCGAGAACAGCGGCACGGCGCGATCATCAACATCGCCTCCGACGCGGCGAAGGTGCCGACCCCGGGCGAATGCATCATCGGCGCGGCGATGGCGGCGATCGTGACGTTCTCCCGCACGCTCGCGGTCGAGGCGAAACGGTATGGCGTGCGGGTGAATACGATCACCCCGTCGCTGATCGCGAATACCGGATCCTACGACCGGGCGATGAATCTCGAATTCAGTAGGAAGATCTTCGAGAAGATCACCGCGCAGGCGCATCTGGGCCTGACCGAGCCCGAAGACCTCGCCAACACCATCCTGTTCCTCGCATCGTCGCTGGCGGCCAATATCACCGGCCAGGTGGTCAGCGTCAACGGCGGAATCTCGGTGGCCTGAGGTCACCGGCGGAATATCCGCCGCCCGTCATATTTCCAGTAGTGAAAGGCCCCGGCCAATGGCGTCCACACCGTCCACTCCCACGGCGACTCGCATCGTTCGTCGCCGGATAACAAGCTGTGCCGATATCGAGGGCGTCGAGCAGGAATTCTCTCCTGACGAATTGCGCACCGGGGCCACCTTCTACGACACATTCCGCGCCACCGCGGCGGAACACCCGGACAAGAGCGCGATCATCGCGCTGGAACCGCCGAATCTCCTCGAACCGGTTCGGACGGTGACCTACCGGGAACTCGTCGAGGCGGTCGAGCAGACCGCGAACGTATTCCACCATGCCGCCGGTGGCGCACCCAGCGTGGTGGCGGTGCTGCTGCCGATGCTGCCCGAAGGGCTCTTCTCGATCTGGGGAGGGGCGACGGCCGGAGTCGCGGTGCCGCTGAACCCCTTCCTCGAGGTGCCGGCGGTGATCCGGATCATGAACGACACCCGATGCACCACACTGGTAACCACCCGCGAGGTGATCGCGGCCCGCTGCGGCGGCGACATCGAGGTCCTTCGGCGCGCCGTCCCGAGCCTGCGGACGGTCTTCTACGTCGGCGACTGCGGTCCGGACGACCTCGTCACCGCGATGGCGCAGTACGCCGGACAGGGCTTCACCTTCGACCGCGACACCGATCCGCACCGCGACGCGGTCATGATGCCCACCGGGGGAACGACGGGAACGCCGAAACTCGTCCGGATGACGCAGTTCGGTCAGTTGGCCGTGACCTGGAACGTCGGCGCTCTGATGGGGCCGGAGCCGGACGGTGTGGTGGGACACGGCATGCCGAATTTTCATTGCGGCGGCAGCGTTTCCCTCGGGCTGCGATGCCTGCTGTACGGGCAGACCCTGCTCACCCTCACCTCGGAGGGCTTCCGCAACAAACAGGTCGTCGAGGAGTTCTGGACCATCGCACGCCATTTCCGGATGACCTCGGTGATGTCCACCCCGACCACCGCGCAGGCGCTGCTCAGCGCGCCCGGCGCCGACTCCGCCGGACATCGGGTCGCGAACTTCCACGTCGGGGGCAGTACGGTGCCCACGGAACTGGTACGTGCCTTCCACGAGCGTTTCGGCGTCTGGCTCCGGGAGAACTGGGGCATGACCGAGGTGCACGGCACCATGACCGGCCACCCGAACGACGACCGCGAACCCCGCATCGGATCGGCGGGGCGGCCCCTGCCGTTCTGCCGGGTCGCCGCGGTCGAACTCGACGAGAACCACAACGTGGTGCGGGTATGCGGACCGAACGAGCGAGGGGCCCTGCTGGTCGGCGGAGTCAGCATCGGCCGGGGCTACCTCAACGAGGACCTCAACGCCGGCCTGTTCGTCACCGGCATGCCCGACGGGCAGAAATGGGTGGACAGCGGCGACATCGGCAGCGTCGACGAGGACGGCTACGTCTGGGTGTCCAACCGAGCCAAAGATCTGATCATCCGCGGCGGCCACAATATCGATCCTCGCGAGATCGAGTACGCCCTCGACCGGCATCCCGCAGTGGAACTCGTTGCGGCCGTGGGCAAACCGGACGCGACGAAGGGAGAACTCCCGATCGCCTACGTGCAACTGCACGCTGGCACGTCGGTCGAACCCGGTGAGCTGATGGAATTCTGCCGCGAGCACGTGCAAGAGCGTGCGGCCACGCCCGTCGAGGTGATCGTGCTCGACGAACTGCCCCTCACCGCCGTCGGCAAGCTGGCCAAGCCCGCGCTGCGCATCATGGCGACCGAACGTGAGGTCCATGCCCGCGTCGCGTCCGCCTTCCCGGACGGTGTGCGCAGCGAGGTGCGAGTGGACAATACCGGGCGCCGGTTGCGCGTGATCATCGAGTTGTTCGGGGACACAAACGAACTCAGCGCCGGTGCGGCATCGGTGCGTCGCGCCTTGAGCACCTACGAATTCGATTCCCAGGTCGATATCGTTGACCCGGAGGCACATCCGAGTCGCTGATCGATGTCGGCCTCGCCCTTTAGCTGGGCCATGGGCGGGTCAAGCTGCTGGAACAGGTCGCCGAGCAAATCATCAGTACATCGCTGGAGTTGGGGGCCAATGCTCTGCTCATCGTTTTCGATGATCAGGTCACAAGCGACCGAAGGACATGGCGGCCGGATTTGGTCGCCCCAGTGTCCGACGCCACAGGCGATAGGACGCTGGCGGGGGACGGCAGGTCGAGATTCGGGGATCTCGCGGAGCCCTTCCCGATGGCGGTAACTCGGGTGGCGTGACGCACGGATGCGCCGAAAGGCGTTGGCATACGGCAACGTCCAAGTGATCGCACCCAACCTCGACGCGGCTGCAATCCATGCTCGATGGCATTGTCGGAGATATTCGTCTGGATGCCACGGTGCCCAAAGTTCGGGAATTCTTGGTGATGATGGCGGCGCGGTGAGGCAGCGAATTACACCTCACCCTCGGATCGTGGCCGCCGTCGCCCCATGGCCTTGCCGATCAGGCCGCGGGCTGCTTCGCCAACCACGGCCTGCTCGAGCAGCGTCCGGATGTCGGCTTCGGCTGGTGTCTGCTTGCCGCTCTCGATCTTCGATACTTTCGAGGAGTGCCAGCCGGTCAGTTCGGCCAGCTGGACGCCAGAGGCCCGCGTTTGCGGAGATCCCGAAGCCGGGCGCATAACGCCTTTCTGGCGTCACGAACGCTGGAGCTGGTCACTTGGCAGCAGCGTAGTCGCTCCCAATGTAGTCGGCGTGCGGGATGCCGAGGCCCCACACCGTGTCCCGAACAACAGTGCAATGAGCCGCGATCACCGGATCGTCGGTCACAGCGAACCCGCCGAAGTCACCATCGTCTGTGAAGGTGACGAAGACGACCAGGCGGTCATCGAACAACCAGTAGTCATCACCGGCCAACTCGGCCGCGTCGATCAGGGGGCGGGGAAGCCACTTGATCTCCTCGCCCGCCTCGATGTTCAACGGGGCGATGGTGAGCCCGAACCGGGTGTAGTCCACGTGCGGCACGCTGACCAATCGCACCCGGTGCACCTGCCTGCCGGTCGACGTCACCTCCTTGATCAGGTCGTCCCAGGAGCGGCACCATTCGTAGTCGTCCGGTTCGCTCGCAAGGAACTTCCGAAACGGCTCTGCTTCATCGGCGACGTGGTACTCGTCCTGAGTTTCCAGATGGAAGGCTTGTTTCCATTCACCGGATCGGAAGAGGCCGATGAATTCCTCGCCCTGGACGAGTTTCATACAGGCCGGGTTTCCTTTCCCATGCTGACTTCGATGGCGGTCTCGTGCTCGGGCAAATCCATTTGGCTCAGGGCTTCCTGATCGGTCACCGGGACCGCTGAGAGTGAACGTACCGCGCCCGGTATCGGTGAGCGGAGAGCCGAGGCAGGTTCCCCGTTCCAGGAAGCCGAGCAGCTTATGGGGAATCTCGATCACGGACGCATCCGGGCCACTCCGCCACCCCCGGATGACGTACGTGGATCTGTCGGAGGCGAAAGCGTTGGGCAGGTGCCGTTTTGGCTGTCTGTCCCGAGGTAGCGTAAACGCATGGGCGCTCCTGGTCGTCACCTGCGTGGTCACCGTGGGCCCATGCCGTGATCCGGTGGATGCGGGTCATGTCGATGCCCAGCGCGGTGTTGTCCGCGATCGCGAGATCGGCGCGGGCATCATCGCCCGCCACCCCGATCCCCCAGTCGGGTAACGGTATCGAGAGCTGATGGTGGCCAGCGTATTCCACACCGACCCGCCCCCGCGTGATTCGGCATACACCAGATCACGCGAGGGCCGCGCGGTGAAGTGCGCGTCGTGGACCACACAGCCCAAGCCCCACACCACGGGCATGCTCATCCCAGGGACGCCGCCGACGGGCGGGCCGGCTCGTGCGGCCCGGATATCGGGCCGACGGGCAGAGCGCGCTCGAGGCGATGCGGCCGGACTGTGGGCGTGCCGAATGCGGCCAGTATCGGGATCACGGCTTGGTCGGGTTCGACGTCGGCCCGGCAGGTGAACAGGTCGACGTGGGCGGCGTGGAGTTCGGGCCAGGTCGACACGATCAGATGGGATTCGCCCAGCACGAAGGCTGCGGTGGTGCCGTGCGGGATGAAGGTGACCGGTAGGCTGGCGTGCACCGTGCATCCGAGCTGTTCCACGGTAGCGTGCATTGCGGCGAGCAGGGCGTCGGCGGCGGGTTCGCTCGTGCAGTCGGTGAGGTCGTAGAGAGCGTGCAGCATCGGGATATCTCCCTTCAGTTGGTCAGGCGATGCGCTGGTTCGAGGCGGCTGCGGGCAGCAGAGCGGCGAGGTAGTCCGCGGTGTAGGCGCGGTGCAGACGCTGGGGATCCTCGGCCCAGCGGGTGACCTCGCTCCACAGGGCCTCGAGCGCCGGTTCGCCGTACTGCTCCAGCAGCAGATCCAAATTCATCAGTGCCTCGGGCAGGTCCGCGTACTCGCGACCGTAGGTCACGTACAGGGTCTTGGAGAGTTTCCCGCCGCTGCGGTCCAGGATCAGGGGCGTGAACAGGCTGATCGGCCAGCGAGTTGGGCGAATGTCGAGGGTGGCCAGTGCGGGCGCTAGGACGTGAGCGTGCCAGGCGCCGCCCCAGTCGGCGCCGTCGATGCTGATCGGGCACGCCTGGTACTGGTCGCGTTCGGCGGCGAGCAGATACCCCTTCTGCACCGAGCGGACCGCAGTGTTGGCGTCATACCAGCCGCTGGTCCCGGCGATGTCGATCGTCTCGCGGTAAGCACCGTGTTCCGGGCATCGTGAATCTAGATGCACCGCACCGTGACTGGTCGAGATCGTCAGGTGGTGGGCGGATTTCTCCACGAGCCAGCATTGCGGGCAGCGGGGCCGGATCCGCACCACACCGTCGGCGGGCGCGACCATCGGCCGGAATTCCTCGAGCCGGGATGCGATGCGGTACAGGCATTCTCGGACCGCCGGTGCTTGCTGATACTCGTGATAGGGGCGGATCTGGTAGCCGATGCTGCAGCGCCGGGAGGTCCAGTCCAGCAGCCGGGTGAATCCGGAGACTCGGTCGGCGCGATCGAGATCGCCGTGGTCGATCAGGTCCGCGACGGTGCGCACGTAGTGGTCGCCGTCGATGTCCAGATGCTGGCCGGGGGCATTGTCCAGCGCGTCGAACACCACCTCGGCCGGCAGATACAGATCGTGGGCGAAGCGGCGGGCCAGGGCGAACACACACATGACGGTGACCACGGTGCCCACGTGCGGGTGCCCGTTGAGCTGCGCGGCTGTGGTGACCCGCACCCGGGCCGCATCACGGGCGGCGGCGCGGACAAGGTCGGTCGCCGAGTCGGTCAGATGCGCGATACCGACCGGCGCGAAAATCAACTCGCGTGCTGTAGGGGAGGTCACGGCGTGCTCCTTCGGTTACCTAGATAGATCCAGAGCGAGGGGAAATCGGGATCAGCGCTGTCGATGCGCTCGAGCAAGGTCAGCTCGACATCGGCGGCGCGGGCGGCGGCCCGGTACAGTTCGGCACTCAGCCGCACCCGACCGGCACTGTTGCGAGCGGTCCAGTTGGCTCCGGCCACCCATCCGCTCGGGGCGGCCAATCGGTGGACCGCGGTGAAGGCTGTAGTGAAATGTGCTGCGTCGCGGGTCAATCCGAGGAGTCCGAATTGGGTCACCAGCCCGAACGAAGCCGCCGGGAGACCAGGATGCTCGATCGGGGTGGTGAGGCAGTCCGCCCACGCGGTCGCAGTCAGGGTTGCGCACAGGTCGGCGAACTCGGCGGGGTCGCGTCCGCACAGGTGCGCGACGGTGTCGTGCACGGGGTCCAGGCTGGCGGCGGAGGCTCGTTGGTGCAGCAGGTGCAGCTGCTGGGGGTCGGTGTCGACCGCGATCACGGTGCGAGCGTTCACGGCCCATGCCCACAGCAGTGTCTGCGCACCGCTACCGAGATCGGCCCAGCGGTCCACCGGCGGCACCGATCCCAGCATCGCCAGGATCTGCTCGGTGCCCTCCCCGTAGCGGAACCGGTCCCGGTAGTGCCGCGCTGCATACGCTTCGGCGGCACCCGCTCTGGCCGCGGTCATGCGCGGCTCCCGGTGACCGCCCGCAGCTCGGCCAGCCCGCCCGCACCGGACTCCAGGCGCACCGACACGAATCCGGCCGCGGTGAACGCGGCGAGAACGCCTGAGGGGGTGAAGAGTTCGAGGGCGACCGAGGCGCTGTGGACCTGGCGGCCGTGGTCGGCTAGGTAGACCAAGTCCACCCGGACCCGGTTGCCGTGGCGGGATTGGCAGCGCCGCCGCTCCAGCGCGCCGCCGGCATGCTCAGGCTCGAACCGCCGATCGGTGACCCACTGCCCATCCGGCAGGCCAGGGTCGAACGCACTCGACGCGCCACACTCGCCCGCAGTGGTGGTGAGGATCTGGGCCACAAGTTCGGTCCCGACGTCGTCCCTGGCGAGGCCGTGCAGGATCGTGGCCAGCTCAGTGAGCGGGTATTGGCAGGCCAGCTGGTTCAGCGCGGCGTTGGGGACCACCAGCAGGTCCACATCACCGGGCAGGCGCACCTGCTCGAGCAGCCCGTGCAGAACGGTCAACCGGGTATCGGGAATCCCTGCGCCACGGGCGTGCTCGACCGCTTCGGTGAGCATCGCCGCGTTCGCGTCGACCACCGTCACGGCGACATCGGCCGCGGCATAGTCGGAAAGGAAATATCCGCTGCCGCAAGGGAGTTCCACGACATGCCTGCATTCAGTCAACAGCGCGGCCAGCGAGACGGGGCGCGATGCGCATGCGGTTTCGGCGCGGCTGAACGCCGCGCGCTGATCATAGGAGGCCACGACCGCAGCCGATGACTCCGGTTGGCCCGCAGCATGTTCGGTGTAGTGGGCCGCGTGCTGCTGGCACACCGTATGTACTAGGCGGCCGCCGGTGGCGATGCGGGCGGTGTCGATGACCGAGTCGTCGGCGCCGTCGAGCGCGACGCGGGCCAGGCGCACCAGGTAGTCGCTGATCCGGGCGGTGTAGGCGGCCGTCGTGGTCACCGGCACGAGCGCGGGCAGCGCATCCAGACGCAGATGCCCGATGCCGTTCTCGACGAACGGGAGATCTCCGGGGGCCTGGATCGCGCCCGCGGTGGGCAGATAGCCGGGCCCGTACCCGCAGGTGGCATCGACGATCACCGCCCCGGGCTTCATCCGGGTCAAATCGGAGGCGGTGATCATCGGAGGCGTGTCGTAGGTGGAGATCAAAATCGCGCCGATCACCAGATCCGCCTGTTCCAGTGCTGCGGTGCGCGCGGTGTCGGTGTTGACCAGCACCCGCGCACCGGCTGGAGCCTGGTGCCGATAGTCCGCGGCGGAGGCGTGCGTGTGCGCGAGCACGATCACCTCGGCGCCGAGCGCGGCTGCGGTGGCAGCAGCTGCGGCACCGACGTTCCCGCTGCCGATCACCACCACCCTGCCGGCCGGTGCGCCCTCGACAGCGCCGATCAGTACCCCTCGCCCGCCGAGATGCGACTGCAGTGCCAGCGCGCCGTGCATGACCGCTTGGACACCTGCGATCTGCCCGCCCGCGACCGCGAGCGGGAAACTGCCGTTCTGGCACAGAAATTCGTACGAGTACGCGCTCACCCCCGTCTCGGTGAGCGCCGCAAGCAGCCGTGGGTCTCCTTCGGCGTGGAACAGCGCGCCGATCGCCTGGCCCGGCTGCAATCGGCGCAGATCCGCTGGGTCCGGTGACTTGTACCGCAATACCAGCCCCGCCGACCACACCGTTTCCGGATCTGTGAAATGCACTCCCGCAGAGGACAGTTCGGTGTCGGATACGAACACGCCCGCACCGATTTCCGGTTCGGCGAGCACCTCGAATCCCGCCGCGGTCAGCGCGGCGGCCACCTGTGGGGTCAACAGTGTGCGCCGTTCGCTCGGCGCTGATTCACGGGGAAATCCGATCGTATGGCCCACTGCTGCCACCTCCGTGCCGGTTGATGTGAAATCTGTTGGGCTGCATCAACAATCCGGCACCGCTGACGGGAAAGCCAGGTCACGAGCGTGGCGCAATATTGCGGGAGGAAACGCAAATTCTCACGAATCTCGCGAAAACCCCACCCGGCCCATGGCGTCGCGGTAGCCCGAGCGCGGGTGGATAGACTGCGTCGCACGCACGATCGACAAGGGTGCGGTGGCGACCGGCCCGCGAAGGGGAGAGGTAGTGGACCTGTTCGAAGGTGCCGACATCGAGATTCGCCCGCCGAGAGTGCTGATGTCGCTGCACGCGGAGTACTACGACCTCATGTGGTCCGGGGAGAAGGTATTCGAGTACCGCAAGCGGTATGGCATCGATGGCCCATCCTCCTGGTACGTGTATCTCAACGCGCCGGTAAGCCGCCTCGCCGCGGTGATCGACCTGGATCCCCCGATCACGGGAGGCCCGACAGAGATTGCTGATCTGGCCGAACGCGCCCGCACCGGCAATGGCGCATCGGTCCTGGCCTATCTCGAGCCGGCCGGGCGAGGGGTCGCTCTGCCGATCCGGCATGTGCGCGAGTACCCCGGATTCACCGCCGAGCAACTGACCGCGGCACTGGGCAAATGGCACCCGCCGCAGGGATACACGGTGATCGATCGTCACCCAGCCCTGGCGAAAATCTGCGACGAACTCACGGCAGCGACGATTGTGCGTGAACAGCCCATCCAGGCGCGTATCGCCGTCGTACCCTGATCACATCATCAGGGAGGGGCTCGGCGGTGACCAGACACCATCCACCGGCCGTTCCGCCCGCCGCTGAACCTTCGGTGTCGCCGTTGCGGCAGGCCCGGCTCGATCGCCACGCGACTCTGGAGCACATTTGTGCCGAACTCGATGAACGCTCCGAGTCCGGCTCGTCGGGCGTGCACCCCGGCATGTTGTCCAAATGGGAAACCGGCATCCACCACACCAGCGCGAAGTACCGGCGGATGCTCAGCGACTACTACGGCCGCCCTGCCGAATCGCTGTTCGCCCACCAGGACCAACACCGAGACCATCCGGCGGTTGCGCCGCAACTGGTCCACACCCACAGTGCCCTGCAAGCCGCCATGCTCACGGTGGTTACCGAGGCCCGGGAGTACCTGGTCGGCACCGGGTCCCGCTCCCGCGACCCGGACTACCTGCACGCCATCGAAGACGCGCTCGCCCGCCGCGAGCACCTCGTGCACTACCGGGTCCTGTTCGGCCCGCCCCGTCACCGCATCCTGACCGAGCACCTGCTGCGCCTGATGGAACTACGCGACCCCGCCGACCGCTCCCACGGCGTGAAGACCCTGCACATCAGCATGATCGACAACCCCGACTACCCCGAACGACACCTCTTAGCCTCCGAACGCGGTGCCGTGGTCACTATTCCGTCGCTGACCTCCGCCGAGGGATTCGACACCGCCATCGTGCTCGGTACCCGCGAAGCGTCCCGCTATATCGAGCACGGCCGCCAGCTTTACCTGTGTGGTCGTAGGCTCGAAACGAACCAGGCCCTGACCACCCTGACCCCATGAATCCCCACCGGCTGGCACGCTTGTCACAGATCGCGGTACGACACCACACCGCAAGGAGCCCATCGTGACCTCATCCGCGCCCGCCGCGAGCACCACCATCACCCACGCACTGCGCCAGGCCGAGGCCGACGCTGTCTCCGTCACCGCCCTGGCCCAGGAACTGGTCCGAATACCCTCCTGCGGCGGAATCGACGACCCTGAACCGGTTCTCGCCGTCATCGAGACATGGTTCAACCAGCACGGACTACCTCACCGGCGGTTGTACGCCGACGACAAGACCCCCGCAGCGATCGTCATCGAGATATCGGGAGCCCATCCCGGCCCAGCCTGGGTCCTGGACGCATGCCTGGACACCGCGCCGATCGACGACGAAGCGACCTGGTCGTTCCCGCCCATCGCTGGGGATATCGTCGACAATCAGCTCCGAGGCCGTGGGGCTGCGGACTCCAAGATTGCCGCGGCCATGTTCTGCCACCTCGCTGTAGCGATCAGCCGCCAGAGCCGCGACCTGGCCGGCACGCTGGTCGTGCTGCTCGACGTCGACGAGCACACCGGAAACTTCAGCGGCGCAAAAGCATTACTCCACGCCATCGACCCATCGACCATCGGCGGAGCGATGATCGGCTACCCCGGCGCCGACGAGGTCATCATCGGCGGCCGGGGCGTATACCGCGCGCTGCTGCACGTGTACGGCCTCGCCGGGCACTCCGGCTCCTCCAAGCCCGCCGCCGCGAACGCCGCCACCCGGGCAGCCCGGCTCGCAGCCCGGCTCGAGGATCTCCCCCTGCCGAGCCCGGCTGCCGGAGGATTTCCGCTGCCTGCCAAGCTCACCGTCACCGAAATCCACAGCGGCGCAGGGTTCACCGTGGTCCCCGACCATGCTGTCGTCTCCATCGATGTCAGGCTCACCGATACCCTCGACGACACCGCCGCACACGAGCTGATCAGTACAGCCGTCGCACAACTGGACACCGACTACCCCGGCCCCCGCCCCACTGAGATCGAGTGCGTTCAATCATGGCCGCCCTACCGGCTCTCCGCCGAGGATCAGCCCGCCGCAGCCCTGATCCAAGCGGCTGCGACGGTCGGATTCTCCCCGCGGCCGAAGGTGGCCGGCCCCTCCAACATTGGCAATCTCCTCGCCCTCCACAGCATCGCCACCACAGCAGGATTCGGCCTGCCGTACACCGGCCTACACGGCACCGACGAACAAGTCGACCTGACTACCCTCCCGGCAGTCCAAGCCGCCTACCACCTTGCGACTTTGACCCTCATGCACCCAGAACGATGAAGCTGGACGGCCACAACGACCTCCGCGAAGATGAACTCCTGCCTGCGTGCGGAACGACCGCTGCGTCGGGGAATTGCATGTCATAAGTACGAAATCGACATTTATTCAGGTGCGTGCCACATCGGTCACATCGTCGAGTTTGTGTCAGGCAGGCCGAACGCGGCGGTTACAGCGAATCCGATGGTCTCGTAGTAGGTGATGTTCTCCTCACGAGTGCACACCAGGTAAGCGAGGTATTGGCACTGTCACAGTGCACGAGCCGAGGCCGCCTGACCGGCGTCGACAACGCCAATACCTGCCACCGCACCCACCAACTCGTGGTCGAGCACGCCCGCCGGTACGGGATCTCCGAGCCGACCGACATGATGAACCCGGGCGTCGACTCCGGCACGATCGCCGACATGGTGAGCACCGTGTTCCCCACCTACACGGCCGTCACCTGTGACAATGCTCTGCTCTTCGACGAACCAGCACCGGTGCTGGTTCGTCGAAGCATTGTTCAGCTTCTGCGGAATCGCAGCCGACACAGCCGAACGGCCTCAGATCATTACGGACCTGTCCAACACCGTCCACACCTGGTTCGAAGCGCATCCAGGTCAGCAATGGCGAGACCCCAAGGGCTACACCATCATCGTCGCCTACCGCTGACCCGGGTTCGGCAGTCGAACCCGCGTGACCTGGGGCGATGTGCCCACTCATGAGGTTGGTGCCACGGCAGCTGATCTGTGCTGACGTCTTCGTGGCTGCGGATACGGAACGGGGTCGGGCGGTTGTGCCGGCCGAGTGCCGCTATCTGACTACCGACTCACCGACACCGGCGTCATCGCCCCGGTGCTTCCGGTGATCGGCCCCGAACCCTCGAGATCATGACCACGGAACCAACTTTCTAAGACAGCACAGCTAGCTCACGGCTATCGAGCTGGCTCCAGGTCGCCATCGACGCCCTGATGATGAACACGATGTGGAACGGCGGATCAGAAGCGGCGGGTGAAGGGCAGTGGCTTGCGCATGCGGATCAGCAGGATCAGGGGTACGAGTACGTAGGGGAGGTTGAAGGCGAGGAACTTTGCGGGGTTGCCTGTGCGCGTTGCCGGGTCGCCGAAGAACTCGACGCCGAACACGACGATGCCGGTGAGTGTGACGATCATCGTCGCGTAGATCACGGCGAAGAGTTGGATCCAGTTCTTGCCCAGGAGTAGGCATACGACGAGCACGACGTAGAAGGGCATGTAGACGAACGCCGAGAGGCCTGTGACGATCCGCATCCAGTCCGGCGGGTGCATGAACAGTACGTCGGTGTCGTGGGCGTACCAGTAGTTGGAGTTGACGAAGAAGTTGCCGGACGGGTGCGAGAAGTTGACGCCGACTGTCGGCAACAGGTCGCTGATGAGCGAGGTGACGGTGAACGCGGCGAACACTATCGCGAAGAAGATATCGATCCTGCGTTGGCGTAGTGGCAGGTTCGCAGGAGCGGACATGCGCCGATCTTAAACGGATGGATCCGGCTGTGGCAGTAGAGTGGTGCGTTCGTGAACGCACTTCAGGTTTGCCTCTGTGTCTTCGTGGGTGTCTGCGCCCTGTGCTGGCTGCTCTCTGTCCTCACGCGGGAATACTCGTGGGTGGATCGGATCTGGTCGCTGGTGCCGGTAATCTATGTCGGCGTCTTCGCCGGCTTCGCGAGTTTCGCGGACGCGCGGCTCGACCTGATGTTCGCCTTGGTTCTGCTGTGGGGGGCGCGACTGACGTTCAACTTCGCGCGCAAGGGCGGATATGCGCGCGGCGGCGAGGACTATCGGTGGGTGATGCTGCGCGGGAAGATGGCGCCCTGGCAGTTCCAGGTTTTCAACTTCTTCTTCATCGCCATCTATCAAAATGCGATCTTGCTGCTGATCACGCTGCCCGCGTGGACGGCCCTGGCGAACCGCACGCCGTTGGGGATCGGTGACGTGGTCGTCGCGGTGGTCTTCGTCGCCTGTCTGGTGGGCGAGACCGTGGCCGACCAGCAGCAGTGGAACTTCCACGGATGGAAGAAGCGTGAGCTGGATGCCGGGCGCGTGCCGGACCCGATGTTCCTCCAGACCGGGTTGTTCCGCTTCTCGCGCCACCCGAACTTCTTCTTCGAGCAGGCGCAGTGGTGGCTGGTGTTCGCCTTCGGCGCCGTCGCGTCCGGCGCGGTGACCTGGACCATCGTCGGCGCCATCCTACTGACGCTGCTGTTCGTCGGCTCGACGACCTTCACCGAGAGCATCACGCGCGGCCGATACCCCGAGTACGCCGAATATCAGAGGCGCACATCGCCTATCGTCCCGTGGTTCCCGCGGTGACCGGCGATAAGCCGTATCGGCGAACCGAAGCAGCGGGTACAGGTCTGCTAATATAATTGGTCGTACCATAAAACTTTTCCTGTTCGATATGGAGGTGAGCGCCGTGGCTGGTGTGTGGTTCGACGAGTTGTCGGTGGGGCAGAGGTTCGAGCATCCGATTCGGCGCACGGTCACCGAGACGGACAACGTCCTGTTCACCGCCATGACGCACAATCCGGCGCTGCTGCACCTCGACGAGGAGTACATGAAGGGGACGCAGTTCGGGCAGCGGATCGTGAACAGCGCGTTCACCCTCGGGCTCATGGTCGGCATCTCGGTCGGCGACACGACGCTGGGTACGGCCGTGGCGAACCTGGGCTGGGACGAGGTCCGTTTCCCCAAGCCGCTGTTCCACGGCGACACGATCCACGTCGTCACCGAGGTGCTCGAGCTGCGTGACTCCAAGTCGCGCCCGGATCAGGGCATCGTGGTGTTCGGGCACCAGGCGTTCAATCAGCACGATGAACTGGTCGCGTCGTGTAAGCGGTCGGGTCTGCAACGGAAGAAGCTGCAGTGAGTTCGCCGCTGCGTTCGTTCCTGTTCGTCCCCGGCGACAGCGAGCGGAAGATCGCGAAGATCGCCGATTCGCCGGCGGACGCGGTGATCCTGGATCTGGAAGACGCGGTCAGCGCTGGCCGGAAGCCGCTGGCGCGACAGCTCGTGGCGGAATTCGTCGCCGCCGCGGCCGGTGGTCCGCAGTTGTGGGTGCGGATGAACCCGCTCGACACCGAGCACGCGCTCGCGGACTTGGCGGCGGTCGTCGCCTCGGGACCGGCCGGGATCATGATCCCCAAGATCGACGGCCCGGCGGATGTGCTGCGCGTGCACAATTACCTCGAGGTGCTCGAAGCCGCACACGGCCTGGAGCCCGGAGGCATCCGCGTGCTGCCGGTCGCCACCGAAACGCCGCGGGCGCCGTTCCGGCTGGGCGAGTTCGCCGACGCCGGTATCCGCCGGTTGTATGGGCTCACCTGGGGCGCGGAAGATCTGAGTGCGGCACTGGGGGCCTCGACCAACCTCGGGCCGACCGGTGAGTGGGCCACCACCTACCAGATGGTGCGATCGCTGACTTTGATGGCCGCGCGCGCCGCGGACGTCGAGGCCGTCGAGACGCTGTATGTGGACATCCGCGACGATGACGGCCTCGGCGAATCTTCTCGACGCGCCCGCGCGGAGGGGTTCAGCGGCCGAATCGCCATCCACCCCGGGCAGGTCGACACCATCAACGCCGCCTTCACCCCGTCGGCCGACGAAGTAGACTTCGCCAGGCGCGTGGTCGAAGCCTTCTCGGCCGATGTCGGAACCGTCGCGCTGGACGGCAAGATGCTCGATCTTCCGCACCTGAAGCAGGCCGAACGCGTCCTAGCGCTGGCCGGACATATTCAAGCGCCTTAATCCTGATACACATCCCGCGCGCCGCGACTTGAACGGACGGCGAGCGGCGCGGGACTCTCTCACGTGCTGTGGCTCGTGCGGCGGTCGCGTGGCGGATCGCCTGCTGGATCCCTGGTGGCCGGCTGCTGGGTCCCTGCTGGACGGGGAAGATGCTTGATCTTCCGCACCTGAAGCAGGTGTCCTCGCCCTCGCCGGACATAGGAAAGCCCGACGCACGCCCTGCACGCCGTCCGAACGGACGGCGGCGCGGCTGTTGCAGAGGGGGCGTGATCACCGCGTCCGCGCCGATCCGCGACGAATTGCGGAGCTGGCCCGGCACCGCATCCCGACCATATTCGCGGCGCCTTTGGACTCGTCGGCGGTCGTGTGGCAGGCCTCCCCACGGGCGCAGGCAAATGGGTTCGATCACTGCCTGTACCCAGGGCTCGGCAAGTCGCGCGGTGAGGGAATCCAGATGAGTGGCACAGGCGAGGGCACGGTCGTGACCGCTCGGTGACCTGTTCCTCATTGTGAACGGCATCACGCCGGATGACCAGATCTCGGTGAAACTGCCTCAGCGGTCTGTTCGGGCTACGTATCCGGTGTAGGTGCCGCAGCGGGACGATACTGCCTGATAAACAGCCCTGTATCGCATGCCGGACGGTTGCCCGGGAACGATTCGGCAGCTCCGAACGCTTGCGCTATTCGGTCCGACCATTCTAACCTTCAGACTAAGAGTCTGATAGACCGATAGAGGACGGGCACCATGACCAGCGAGCGAAACCTCGGTAGATACACCCCGGCGCAGATCGATGACTTCTACGCGACCGGACAGTGGGCCGACGTCAACTTCACCGAGTTGCTGCGCTCGCGTGCCGAGGCCAACCCGGACAAGGTGTTCGTCACCGACGGCACCTACGCCCTGACCTTCGTCGAGCTCTACGCCACGTCGCAACGGCTCGCGCTGGGCCTGCACGAGCACGGTCTGCGGGCCGGCGATCGCGTGGCCGTCCAACTGCCGAACTGGGCCGCCTTCGTGGCGATCGCGGCCGCGGTGTCCCGCATCGGCGCGGTGATGGTGCCGGTCATGCCGATCTACCGCAAGGACGAGGTCTCGCACGTCGTGTCGGACGCCTCGGTGCGCATGGCGATCGCACCGGCGCAGTACAAGGGCTTCGACTACCTGGCCATGTTCGAAGAGATCCGGGAAAGCTCGGACAGCCTCGAGTCGATCGTCGCGGTCCGCGCCACCGACGATGCCCGCGATTCGCTGACCGCGCGCGGGATCGCCGTGCTGGAAGACCTGATCCTCGCCGATGCCGATCTCGCCCACATCGACGCGACGCTCGACCGGCGCACCCACCCCGATGATCCGTTCGTCATCGTCTACACCTCCGGCACGACCTCACGGCCGAAAGGGTGTGTGCACACCTTCAACACCTACGCCTCGGGCGCACGCGCGCTGACCGTGGCCTTCGGGCACACCGAGGCCGACGTCCAGTTCGGCCCGTCGCCGATCACGCACACGACCGGCCTGGTGACCAGCGTGCTGATCCCGTTGATCGTCGGCGCGGCGACCCATCTGATGGCGGAATGGAATCCGGAACGTGGGCTGGCCGAGATCGAGAAGTACGGCTGCACCGCGGCGGTCACGGCGACGACGTTCCTGCAGACGCTGATCGCGGCGGCCCACGAGCACCCCGAAGCCGATCTGTCCTCGCTGCGGGTGTGGGTCTGCGCGGGCGCGCCGATTCCCGCGGCGGTGGTCGAGCACGCGAAAGCCCAGCTGCCGACCACGAATGTGCTGTCGCTGTACGGGCGCAGCGAGAACCTGACCACGACGACGTGCCGCATCACCGGAGATCCGCACCGGGCCATCGTCTCCGACGGCGCCGCCCTGCCGGGGTCGGAGGTCAAGGTCCTCGGACCGGACGACACGGAACTGCCCCGGGGAGCCGAGGGCGACATCGCTTTCCGGGGCCCCTCGCACATGATCGAATATCTGAATCGTCCGGAGGAGACGGCCGAGCTGTTCACCGCCGACGGCTTCTCGCGCTCGGGCGACCTGGGCATCATGGACGACATGGGATACGTCCGAGTCACCGGCCGCACCAAGGACATCGTGATCCGTGGCGGCATGAACATCAGCGTCCGCGAGGTCGAGGACAAACTGGCCGATCACCCGGATCTGGCGGAACTCGCGGTCGTGGGCATGCCCGATGACAGACTGGGGGAGAAGGTGTGCTGCTTCGTGGTCGCCAAGAAGGGCCACGCCGCGCCCACGGTAGAGCAGTTGCGCACCTTCCTCACCGACCGGGGAGTCGCCATCCAGAAGACGCCGGAACGTGTCGTCGCCGTCGATCAATTACCGATGACGGCGACCGGAAAGATCCAGAAGCACCTGTTGCGGATGCGTGTCGCCGCGGAACTCGACCAGCCGACCGCGGCGGGCGCCCGGTGAGCCTGACACCGGCTACCACCCGGGATTTTCTCTGCAACGGAGCCGAGGCCCTGGTCCGGGTCGAACCGGTCGAGCTGACACCCGAACGGGCGGAGTTGTCCGTCGACACGGGCCCCTGGCTGCGCGACCCGGTGGCGGGCTTCAGCCGTGCCGCTTTGGCGGTGCCGCTCGACGACGTCACCGGTCACATCATCGCGGCGGGCTCGGCGCGGGACAGATGGCCCGTCAGCCTCGGCATCCGGATCGATCTGCTGGCGGACCCGCCCGTCGACGGCTCACGGCTGACCGTGACCGGCGAGCTGATCACCCGCGATGATCGAGCCGGTACCACCCGGGGGACGACGACCGATGCCGCCGGAACGGTGATCGCGCTGATCACCCAGAGATCTCACCTGGTGTCGGTGGACGTCCCGCCGATCTCGCCCGCCACGCCCTTCACCCCACCGCCGAGCGAGGTATCGATCCGTGACGCGCTCGGCATTCGTGAACGCGGTCGCGGCATAGTCGACCTGCCGCCAACGGTGCTGGCGGCCAACGGGATCGGCAGTGTGCATGGCGGAATCATCATCTGCGGAGCGGAATTCGCCGCGATGTCGGCCCTGGAGGCCGGCGGTGAATTCCGTAGTACGAGTATCGATGTCGCGTTCGTCCGGCCCGGCAGCGCGCAGGACACCACGACCTTCCGCGGTGAGGTCGTGCACTCCGGCCGATCCCTGGCCGTCGTTCGTGTGAACGCCACGAACTCCTCGGGCAAGACGTGCGCGATCGCGACGGTCACGGCGCAGCGGGTGGACTCGTGAAGGCCATCGTGATGTCGCAGTACGGCGGCCCGGACGCGCTGGTGCCGCGCGAGGTCGACGAGCCGGTCCCACGACCCGGCTGGGTCACGGTCGATCTGCGAGCGAGCGCGTTGAACTGGCACGACGTCCTCGTGCGTCGCGGGCGGTACGGGTCGCCGCTGCCGCACACGCCCGGCGCGGACGGTGCCGGGATACGCACCGATACCGGTGCGGAAGTGGTGCTGCTTCCCTCGCTGTTCTGGGGTGAGCGCCCGTCCGCTCCCTCGCGGGAGTTCGAGATCCTGGGCGATCGGACTGCGGGCACCTATGCGCAACGGGTGTGCGTGCCGGAAGAATCGTTGGCGCCCAAGCCGATCGGGTATTCCTGGGAGCAGGCGGCGGCGCTGCCGCTGGTGGGTGTCACGTCCTACCGTGCGCTGGTCACCCGGGCCGGTCTGAGCGCGGGCGAATCGCTGCTCATCATCGGGGCCGGCGGCGGGATCGCCACGATGGCGCTGTCATTGGCGACCGCGCTGGGTGCGCGAACCTTCGTGACCGCGTCCTCGGAGGAGAAGCTGGCGCGAGCGCGCGCCGGCGGCGCCGCGGGCGGTGTGCTGCACACGAACGAGGGCTGGCCGTCGTGGGCGAAGTCTCTGTCACCGTGCGGCGAGGGCTTCGATGTGATCCTGGATCCGGTCGGACTGTGGGATCGCTCCGTACACGCGCTGCGTCCCGGCGGGCGGATCGTGGTCCTGGGCGCCAATGTCGCCGAACAGGTCATGATGGACGTGCGCGAATTCTTCTTCGGCCAGTACAGCCTGCTGGGCACCACGATGGGCGGTCCGGCGGACTTCCGTGGACTGCTCGATCTGGTCGCGACCGGCAGCGTGGCTCCGCCGCCCATCGCCGCCACCTACCCTTTGGAGGACGCCGCCGAGGCGCATCGTCTGCTGGAGGCCGGTGGCCGGTTCGGCAAGATCGTGCTGACCCCATAGCCGGTACACCCGAGTCGTTCGAGCCCGATCGCCGGAGCGGACCGGCCATGCGGTGCAGGGCGCTCCGGAATTGCCCGTCTCACCGAACGGATGGGCAGAACCCTGGTGGAGCAGAAGGATTCTCACCTGAGCGATGCCGAGGAGTCGGTGAGGGGCACACCAACTCCCCGGAATTCGCCACAGAATTCACGTTCGGACCCGACGTTATTGGGAGAGAAGTACTCTCACCCGCGCACTGCCGGCGACCACCACGCGATCCGCGCTGGTGGCGTGCAGCGACAACGTCGCCACGGACGTGGCGGGGTCGACCGATTCGACCGTCCCGCCCAATTCCAGTGTCTCGCCGATACTAAGCGGTGAGACGAACCGCACCGAATACGACATCACATGCTCCACGTGCGCGAGGTCGGCGACCCACGCGGCGAGCATCCCGGCCTGCATCTGCCCCATCGAGATGACGCCGGGTAGCCCGGCGCGCGCGGCATAGTCGCCATCGTGGTGCAGCGGATTGAAATCCCCGCCCGCGCCGGCGAACCGGACGATATCGGTCTGGGTTATCGGCCCGATGCGCTTGGCGTCGAGCTGCTGGCCGGCGGTCAGCGTCACCGGAGTGCGGCTCATCGCGCGGCCCTTTCGATCAGAACTTCGCGCTGCACGACCGAGGTCTCGCCGGAGGCGTCGACCCATTCGGTCTCCAGGGTGACCAGTCGCATCGTGCCGCCGCGCTTACCTTCGCGCGTGCTGTCGTCCGCGATCCGCCGGGTGCCGGTCAGATGGTCGCCCACGACGAGCGGACGGGTGTACTCCCATTCCACCGAACCGACGACCACCCGTTCGATGGCCAGGCCCAATGCCGCGACGAACTCCTTCTGATCCCTGTGGTGCCCGGCGACGACCACATGTGTCGGAGTCGCGGGAATGCTGGGAAACCCGGCGGCCACGGCGGCGTACCGATCGGTGTGCACCGGATCCTCCGCGCGCGTCGCGATCGCGAACTCCCTCACCTTTCCGGCCTCCACCTCGAACGATACGACGTCGAGGACGCTGCCGACGGATAACTTCCGAGCCGTGGAACTCGTCACGGTCACCTCCCTGGATTTTTTGGTCTGACCTATTGTAACGTTGGTCCGTAAACACGTGGAGGTTCAGATGGATCTGACCGATTCGCCGGACGAGGCTCGGTTCCGCACGCGCATTCGCGACTGGCTGACCGAGACCCTGCCGACGCTGCCGTGGCCGGAGCCGGCCCGGCTCGAGGACAAGCGCGCCTTCTGGTCGGTCTGGCAGCACAAGCTGTTCGAGGCAGGCTTCGCGGGTCTGTCGTGGCCGGCCGAATTCGGCGGCGCGGGCGCCGACGCCAAGATCAAGGCCATCTTCACCGAGGAGACCGACCGCGCCGGCGCGCCCGAACGGCTCAACATCATCGGCGAGGATTTCGCGGGCCCCACCATCGTCGCGTTCGGCAGTGACGAGCAGAAACAGCGCTACCTGGGACCGATCCTCCAGGGCGAGCAGATCTGGTGCCAGCTGTTCTCCGAGCCCGAATCCGGATCGGATCTGGCCTCGCTGCGCACCAAGGCGACCAAGGTCGACGGGGGATGGAAGATCCAGGGCCAGAAGATCTGGACCTCGCGGGCGCAGATCGCCGACAACGCGATCCTGCTGGCCCGCACCGGCGGCGGCGATCGCCACAAGGGCATCACCTACTTCCTGCTGCCGATGTCGTCCGAGGGCGTCACCGTGCGCCCGCTGGCGCACATGCTCGGCGAGGCGGAGTTCAACGAGGTGTTCCTCGACGACGTCTTCCTGCCGGACGACGCGGTCGTCGGCGCGGTCGACGGCGGGTGGAAGGTCGCGATGGGCACCCTGGCCTTCGAGCGGGTCGGCATCGCGACGGGCCGGGTGAACACCACCCGCGCGGTCGACGACCTCATCGCGCAGGTCAAGGCCAAGACCGACGAGCAGGGCGCCCCCCTGAGCGGCACATCCGAGATCCGGCAGCGCATCGCCGATCTCTACGGCCGCGCCCTGACCCACTACCTGATCGGCCAGCGAGTCATCACCGGCGCGGCGTCCGGGCAGCCCCCGGGGCCCGTCACCTCCATCGGCAAGCTCTACTTCTGCCCGCTGGTCGAGGACATCGCGGACCTCGGTCTGGAAATCACCGAATTCGGCGGGCAGTTCGGTCTCGCGGAGGACGGCGACAGCGCGGACCCGGACCAGCAGCGATGGCTGCGGCTGGCCTATCAGGCGCGCGGCACCGCCATTGCCGGCGGGTCGACCTTCATCCAGCGCAACATCGCCGCCGAGCGTGTGCTCGGAATGCCCCGAAGCTGAGAAAGACTGCGTGATGAGCACCTACGTGTGGAACCCGACACCCGACTACATCGAGAACGCGAACGTGCTGCGATTGGCGCGGGCGCACGGCATCGACTCGATCGACGAACTGCGCAGGCGATCGACCGCGGATATCTCCTGGTACTGGGACGCGGCGGTCACCGACCTGGACATCCCGTTCTCGACACCGTACGAGGCCGTGGTCGATCTGACGAACGGGATCCAGTTCCCGGACTGGTTCGTCGGCGGAACCTTCAACGCCGTCGACGCGTGCATCACCCGGTGGCTGCCCGAGAGCTCCGATCGGGCGGCGATCGTGCACGAGGCCGAGGACGGGTCGGTCCGCACGATCACCTACGGTGAACTGGCACAGCAGGTTTCGCGTGTCGCGACGGGGCTGGCGGAACTCGGGATCGGTGAGGGCGACGCGGTGGGCATCTACCTGCCGATGATCCCCGAGGCGGTTGTCGCGTGCTACGCCGCGGCGGGGATCGGCGCGATACTCGTGCCGTTGTTCTCCGGCTTCGCGGCGCCGGCCGTCGCCTCGCGACTGAACGACGCGCAGGTCAAGGCGGTCATCGTCGCCGACGGGACGATTCGCCGGGGCCGCAAGGTCGGCATGGCGGACGAGCTAGCCGCGGCGCTGGCGCAGACACCGTCGGTGCGAGCGGTCGTCGTGGTCGACAACATCGGCGAGGCAACCGATTTCGAGGGTCTGGGCGTCACCGCGAGCCCGTGGGACGCGCTCGTCGACGCCGTGGTCCCGTCGTACTCGTTCCGCCCGTTTCCCGCGATGCAGACGCTGATGCTCGGCTACACCTCCGGCACCACGGGCAAACCCAAAGGCGCGGTGCACACCCACGCCGGATTCACCATCAAGGTCGCATCCGAGGTCGCCTACTCCTTCGACATCAACGAGGGAGACGCCTTCTGCTGGATCACCGACATGGGCTGGGTGATGGGCCCGCTGGCGGCCTTCGGCACCCATGCCAACGGCGCCACCCTGGTGCTCTACGAGGGCTCGCCCGACGTTCCGGATGGTTGCAGACTGTGGGATCTGGTGCAGCGGCACCGGATCGCCATGCTCGGCGTCTCGCCCACACTCATCCGCGCGCTGCGCTCGACACCGGTCGCCGAGATCGCCGAGCGGGATCTGAGTTCGGTGCACACTCTCGGATCCACCGGTGAACCCTGGGACCCCGACTCCTACGACTGGATGGCCGAGCAGGTCTTCGGCGGCCGCGTGCCGGTCATCAACTTCTCCGGCGGCACCGAGGTCGGCGGCTCGTTCCTGGCGCCGTATCCGGTCGAGCCGATCCCGAGCTGCTCGCTGGGCGGGCCGTCGCTCGGCATGGACGTGGACGTGGTCGGCGACGACGGACAGCCGCTGCGCGGCAGCATCGGCGAACTGGTCTGCCGCCAACCGTGGCCGGCCATGACGCGCGGAGTGTGGCGCGATCGGGAGCGGTATCTCGAGTCCTACTGGTCCAGATTCCCCGGGATCTGGTGTCACGGCGACTACGCGCGGGTCGAGGACGGCCAGTGGTACCTGCTCGGCCGTTCGGACGACGTCATGAACGTGGCCGGAAAGCGGCTGGCCCCGGCCGAGGTGGAATCGGTCCTGACCACCCATCCTGCGGTGGCCGAGGCGGCGGCCGTCGGCGTTCCGGATCCGCGCAAGGGCGAAAGCGTCTGGGCCTTCTGGGTGCCGCGCAAGGGCGCCGACACCGAAGGGGTCTCCGAGGAACTGCGCGCGCTGGTCGCGGCGGGTGTGGGCAAGCCGTTCGCCCCGGCGAAGGTCTGGGCGGTCGAAGCCCTGCCCAAGACCCGCTCGGCCAAGATCCTGCGGCGCGCGGTCCGCGCCGCCGCGCTGGGAACCGATCCCGGCGATCTGTCTAGCGCGGAGAACCCCGAGGCCGTGGAGGGCATCCGAGATGTCGTCCACCGCACGAGCGAGAGCTGAGGAGAAGCGATGCACTGGGAGCTGTCCGAGGAGCAGGAGCTGTTCGCCACGTCCCTGCGTGAGTGGGCCGCCGCCAAATTCCCGCCCGAGGCCGTGCGGAAGATGCAGACCTCCGAGGAGATGAACCGGTTCACCGAGGCGCTCATCCGGGACGGTTGGTGGGGCGTCGGCTATTCGGAAGACGTGTCCGGGCAGGGCGGGGGAGTCCTCGAACAGGCACTCGCCGCTCGGGAGTTCGGCCGTGCCGCGGTACCCGACTCGCGCTGGCTCGCGGCGGCTCTGAGCGCCCCCCTGCTGACCACGCGGGAACTGAGCGAGCAGGTGGCGGGCCGGCATCGGTTCGCGGCGGCGATCCGGGCCGACCGGATCCCGGCGTGGACGCCGCTGCCCGCCGCGTCGGATCGGCTGAGCGCGACCGTGCCCCATGTGCTCGGCGCCCTCGAGGCGGACACCTTCCTCGTGCCGGTGACCGGGCCGGACGGTTTCGGCCTGGCCAGGGTGCTGGCGTCGGACGCGGTCGTCCGACGAGACGACCTGCTCGACCGCTCGCGCGTCACCGGCGCGGTCGAGTTCTCGGACGCGCCGATCGTCGAGATCGTCGCCGCGGACGAAACCTCGCTGTCCCGGACCGCGGCACTGGCCGCGGTGCTGACGGCCGCCGACGCCCTGGGTAGCGCGGAGCGCATGCTCGAACTCTCCGTCGAATACAGCAAGCAGCGCAAGCAATTCGGGCAGTTCATCGGTTCCTTCCAGGCCGTGAAGCACGCCGCCGCGCAGATGCTGGTGACGGTCGAGGCGTCGTATTCGACGGCTCTCTACGCCGCGGCCGCGCTCGACGCGGGAATCGCCGACGCCGCGACGATCGCCGCGGTCGCGAAGGCCCAGGTGACCGGGCCGGTGGCGGATCTCGCGGAATCGGCGCTCACCGTGCACGGCGCGATCGGCTACACGTGGGAACACGATCTGCACCTGTTCTACAAGCGCGCCAAGCTCGACCGCACCCTGTTCGGCCCGCCGAGCGCCTGGAACGAGCGGATCGCCGCCGCACTGCTGGACGAGCCGGCGCGTGCGGGCTGACCCTTTCGTCTTTTGGTCAGTCCATTGTTATAGTTAGTAGAGTTTGAGGGATGGAGTACGGACGTGGATTTCGAACTGACAGAGGATCAGGTCACGATCCGTGACGCGGTCACGGAGCTGGCGGCCAAGTTCGACGACCGGTACTGGCAGGAGAAGGACGAGAAGCACGAGTTCCCGACGGAGTTCTACAACGCGTTCGCCGCGGGCGGGTGGCTGGGTATCACCACACCCGAGCAGTACGGCGGCCACGGCTACGGGATCACCGAGGCATCGATCATTCTGGAACAGGTGGCCGCGTCCGGGGCGGGTATGAACGGCGCGAGCTCGATGCACCTGTCGATCTTCGGTATGCATCCGGTGATCGTGCACGGCAGCGAGGAGCTCAAGCAGCGGACCCTGCCGCGCATCGTCAACGGCGATCTGCACGTGTGCTTCGGCGTCACCGAGCCGGGGGCGGGCCTGGACACCACCAAGATCACGACCTTCGCCAAGCGGGACGGTGACAAATACATCGTCAACGGCAAGAAGGTCTGGATCTCCAAGGCCGTGGAGTCCGAGAAGATCCTCCTGCTGACCCGGACCGCACGGTTCGAGGATTCGCCGCGCAAGACCGACGGCCTGACGCTGTTCCTCACCGATCTCGACCGGGACAGGGTGGATATCCGGCCCATCAAGAAGATGGGCCGCAACGCGGTGACCTCCAACGAACTGTTCATCGATAATCTGGAGATCCCGGTGGAGGATCGTGTCGGTGAAGAGGGCAAGGGTTTCAAGTACATTCTCGACGGCCTGAATCCCGAGCGGATGCTGGTAGCCGCCGAGGCACTCGGCATCGGTCGCGCCGCCCTGCGGGCCGGGGTGCGGTACGGCAACGATCGTGAGGTCTTCGGCCGTCAGATCGGCAAGAACCAGGGCATCCAATTCCCCCTCGCGGATTCGCTGGCCCGGCTCGACGCCGCCGAGTTGATGCTGCGCAAGGCCACCTGGCTCTACGACAACGGCAAACCCTGTGGGCGCGAAGCGAATACGGCCAAGTACCTGTGTGCCGATGCGGGTTTCGAGGCTGCCGACCGTGCTCTGCAGACGCATGGTGGTATGGGCTATTCGGAGGAGTACAACGTCGCGCGGTACTTCCGTGAGGCCCGGCTGACCCGTATCGCGCCGATCAGCCAGGAAATGATCCTGAACTATCTCGGTTCACACGTGCTCGGCCTCCCGAGGAGCTACTGATGAGCGATCCGACAGCGACACCAGGCACTACGCCGTCCGGCATCCGGGCGTTCAGCCTCGACGGGCGGACCGCGCTGGTCACCGGCGCCGGCGGCGGCGTGGGAGCCGCAGTGGCCGAGGCCTTCGCCGCGGCCGGTGCGGCGGTGCTGGTGACCGATATCGACAAGGACGCGGCCGTCGCCGTGAGCGAACGGATTCGCGCGGCCGGTGGTGTCGCCGAGCCCTTCACCCTGGACGTCTGCGACGGCGACAACGCGCGTGAGGCCGTGGCCGCGGCGGCGAAACTCGGCGGCGGGGTGCTGAACATCCTGGTGAACAACGCCGGCGTGATCGCTCCGGCCATGTTCCCCAAGATGGACGAGGCCAAGTTCCGCAAGGTGCTGGACACCCACCTGATGGGCAGCTACCACTGCAGCCACGCCGCGCTCGAGTACCTCCCCGACGACGGCACCGGCCGCATCATCAACGTCACCTCGGCGGCGGGATTGACCGGGACGATCGGCCAGGCCAACTATGGCGCGGCCAAGGCGGCCATCGTCGGGCTGACCAAGTCGCTCGCCCGCGAGCTGGCCAGGCAGTCGATCACCGTGAACGCGGTCGCGCCGCTGGCCGCGACGGCGATGACCGAGAACATCCGCAGCAACGAGAAGCTCGCCGCCAAGACGCTGGCGCGAATCCCGTTGGGGCGCTGGGCATATCCCGACGAGATCGCCCCCACCTTCGTCTTCCTGGCCTCCGGCGCCGCGGGCTACATCACCGGTCAGGTGCTGCCGGTCGACGGCGGGACGGTGATCTGACATGAGCGCACGAGTCACCGGCCCCTTCGCCACCTCCGGACGAGAGGTCGTCATCGCCGAGGCGGTACGCACGCCCATCGGAAAATCACATCCGGACAAGGGTTGGTTCCGGGATATCCATCCCAACGCGATGCTGGCCGCCTGCTACCAGGACCTGATCGCCCGCGCGGGAATCGATCCCGGCGTCGTGGAGGATCTGGTCATCGGATGCACGGCCCCGTTCGGTGAGCAGTCCCGCAATATCGGCCGTAATGCGTGGTTGCAGGCCGGATATCCGGCGGAGGTCCCGGCCACCACGCTGGATCGCCGCTGCGGCTCTGCCCAGACCGCCGTGAATTTCGCCGCGGCCCTGGTGTCCTCGGGCGTGCACGACATCGTGATCGCCGGCGGCGTCGAACATATGGGACATGTGCCGATGAATTCACCGGCCAAGATCAGTGAACTGTACGGCGACCCGTGGCCCGCGGCGCTGCGCGAGCGCTACGACTTCGTCACTCAGGGCGAGAGCGCCGAACTCATCGCCGAGCAATGGAATATCTCGCGCACGGAGATGGACGAATTCGCGGTGCGCTCGCACGCGCTCGCTGCCGACGCCATCGCCGCCGGTCGTTTCGCCGACGAGATGGTGCGGATGGAACTGGACGGCGAGATTCGCACCGGCGACCAGACGGTCCGCCCGGGAACGTCGCTGGAGACGCTCGGGAAACTGAAGACCGTCTTCCGTCCCGAGAACGGCCGCATCACCGCCGGCACGTCCAGCCCGATCTGCGACAGCGCGGCCGCGGTCCTGCTGTGCACCCGGGAGGCGGCCGAGCGCCACGGCCTGCGCGTGCGCGCCCGCATCGCCGACCAGACGACCGTCGGCGTCGATCCGATCATCATGCTCACCGGACCGATCCCGGCGACCCGAAAACTGCTGGAGCGCAACGATCTGACGATCGACGACATCGACCTGTTCGAGGTCAACGAGGCGTTCTCCTCGGTCGTGCTGGCGTGGCAGCGCGAGCTGAAGCCCGATATGGACCGGGTCAACGTGAACGGCGGAGCGATCGCCCTCGGCCATGCGGTGGGCGCTACGGGCGCTCGGCTGATCGCCACGATCCTCGCCGAAATGGAGCGGCGGGACAGCGGGCTCGGCCTGGTGACCATGTGCTGCGGCGGCGGTCTGGGTACGGGCACGCTGATCGAGCGGGTGGACTGATGCTCGACTTCGCCGAGCATCTGCGAGCGGGTATGGGGGTCTGGTGGAGCCAGGCCGCCGCCGAGCCGCGCCCGCTGGTCGACCGGTTGCTCGCGCAGGCGCCGGAACTCGGATCTCTGCGCCTGTTCACCGGCTTGAGCTGGAACGACCAACTGGCACAGTCGATGTCGCCGACCGACATCATGGTGTCCTACGGTGGCCTCGGCGCCCTGCGGGAGCTGGGCGCCACCGATCGGCTCGAGGTCGTGCCCTGCCACTACTCGGCGCTGCCCCGGATGTTCGCCGAGCATCGGCTGCCGTGCGACGCCGGACTGCTCCAGGTCGCGCCGCCCGATCGGGACGGAATGTGTTCGCTGGGAATCGGCGTGGACTACATGGCCGACGCGATCTGTCACACCCCGCTGCTGTTCGCCGAGATCAACAAGCAGATGCCGGTGGTGCCGGGCTCACCGCGAATTGCGTTGAGCCGCTTCGCCGCGACGCTCGAGACCGACCGGCCGCTACAGCAGGAGGCCCTTCGCCCCGCCGGTGACGTCGATCGCCTCATCGCCGCGCACATCGCGAGTCTGGTGGACGACGGTGACACGCTGCAGGTCGGCATCGGCTCCATGGGCGCGGCCGTCTTCGACGCACTGTCGGGGCATCGCGATCTGGGCGTGCACACCGGGATGATCACCGACGGCGTCCTCGAGCTCATCGACGCCGGAGTGATCACCGGCGAGCGCAAGCAACTCGATCGCGGATTCGCGGTGGCGGGAACGGCACTGGGGTCGGCCGAGCTGTACGCCCGGGTCGCGGGGCTGCCCGTGCTGTTCCGGCCGACCAGCTACACCCATGCGCCGCAGGTGCTTTCGCAGCTCTCCACGCTGGTCGCGGTCAACTTCGCGATCGAGGTGGACCTGACCGGACAGGTCGGCGCGGAGATGAGCCGGGGCACCTACCTCGGCGCGGTCGGCGGCCAGGTGGATTTCGCTCGCGCGGCCGCGCTGACCGGCAAGCGCTCGATCGTCGCGCTGCGCTCGACCGTGCGCGGACGTTCGTCCATCAAGTTCACCCTCGACGAGGGGATCGTGACCACCGCGCGCGCCGACGTCGACTGCGTCGTAACCGAACACGGCGTCGCGCATCTGCGCGGTCAGCCGCTCGGCGAACGGCGCCGCCGGTTGATCGCCGTCGCGGCCCCGGAGTTCCGCGACGAACTCGCGAACGCCGTACAGCTCGCCTCTTGACCCCAATCCCTGTCATCGAAAGGAAACGACAACCATGAGTAATCGTGTCGCGCTGGTCACCGGCGGCGCCCAGGGGATCGGCGAGGGAATCTCGCGCAGGCTCGGCGCGGCGGGCTTCCAGGTCGCCGTCGCCGACCTGAATCACGAAGTGGCGCAGCAGACCGCCAAGGAGATCGTCTCCGCCGGCGGCAAGGCGATCGCGGTCCCGATCGACGTCACGAACACCGAGTCGGTCCAGGCCGCCGTCGCGCAGATCACCGAGAGCCTCGGTCCCGTGGACGTCGCGGTGAACAACGCCGGCTGGGACGACTTCATGACGTTCCTCGAGACCGACGAGGCGTTCTGGGACAAGATCCTGAACATCAACTTCAAGGGCGCGTTGCGGGTCAACCACACCGTCGTACCGGGCATGGTCGAGCGCGGCTTCGGCCGGGTGATCAACATCGGCTCCGACGCGGGACGGGTCGGATCGTCGCTGGAGGCGGTGTACTCGGGCGCCAAGGGCGGGATCATCGCCTTCACCAAGACCCTGGCCCGCGAGGTCGCCACCAAGGGCGTCACCGTCAACACCGTGTGCCCCGGCCCCACCGACACCCCCGCGCTGCGCAAGTTCGCCGACAACTCCGGACAGGACGCCGACAAGGTGCTGGGCGGGATGACGCGCGCGGTGCCGATGAAGCGCCTGGCTCAGCCGTCCGACATCGCCGCGGCCGTGGCGTTCTTCGCCTCCGACGAGACCGGTTACATCACCGGCCAGACGCTGTCGGTCAGCGGCGGCCTGACGATGGCATAGGGATGACGGTGACAGACGACACGCAGGAGTGGTCGACCGTCCGCCGATACGACGACGTCGACTACTCCCGGACCGCGGACGGCATCGCCAGGATCATGATCTGCCGCCCGCAGGTGCACAACGCCTTCCGGCCGCAGACGTTGATCGAGATCTCCGACGCGCTCACGCACGCCCGGGAGGATCCCTCGATCGGCGTCATCGTCCTGACCGGCGAGGGCGATCGCGCCTTCTGCTCCGGCGGCGATCAGCGTGTGCGCGGCGATACGGGATATCTCACGGACCCCGACCGGCCCGACGCGGTCGGGCGCTTCCACGTCACGGATTTGCAGGTACAGATCCGCCGGCTGCCGAAGCCGGTCGTGGCGATGGTCGCCGGGTACGCGATCGGCGGCGGGCATGTACTGCAGATCGTGTGTGACCTCACGATCGCCGCGGACAACGCTCGTCTCGGACAGGTCGGCCCCAAGGTCGGTTCCTTCGACGGCGGGTTCGGCGCCGGGCTGCTGGCCGACATGGTCGGTGTGCGCAAGGCCAAGGAGATCTGGTTCCTGTGCCGGCAGTACGACGCCGCCGAGGCGCTGGAGATGGGGCTGGTCAACACCGTGGTTCCCCTCGCCGACCTCGAATCGGAGACCCTGGCGTGGTGCCGGCGCATGATGGAGCTGTCACCGATGGCGCTGCGCCTGATGAAGGCCAGTTTTCACGCGGCCGAGGACGGCCTGGCCGGTATCCAGCAGCTCGCGCACGACGCGAATCTGCTGTTCTACGCGACCGAAGAGGCCAAGGAGGGCCGCGAGGCGTTCAAGGCCAAGCGGAAGCCCGAGTTCGACCGGTTCGCGCGTCGAGCCTGACTACATCCGGAGGATCTGCGATATGACGACGTTCGGAGTCAACGCATTCGGGGTCGGCCGCGGACCGGAACGGTTCGCGGCGATGACCGAGCTGGCACGGGAGGCCGAGGAGATCGGTTGCGCGGCAGTGTGGACGAGCGAGCTGTACAGCCGCTCGGCCACCGTGCCGATGGCGGCGCTGGCCGCGGGTACCCGCACGATCCAGATCGGCTCGAATATCGCCTACGGTGTGGGCCGCAGCCCGCTGATGTGGGCGGCGGAGGCGCGTGATCTGGACGAATTGTCCGGTGGCAGGGTCATTCTCGGACTCGGCAACGGCACGCCGAAGATGATGGAGGCCTGGCACGGTGTGTCCGGCGAGGCGCCCGCCGCGCGGATGGCCGAACTGCTCACCGTGCTCAAGGCGCTGTGGCGCCTGCACGAGGGGCCGGTGCACCACGACGGCCGCTTCTACCACGTGCACATCACACCGACATCCGATGTGCTGGAACCGATCCGGCCGGAGATTCCGCTCTGGATCGCGGGGGTGAACAAGCTGATGCTGCGCACCGCCGGTGAACTCGCCGACGGACTCGTCGGCCATCCGATGTACACGGCCGATTACGTCCGCGGGCCGGTCGCGGACGAAATCGCCGCCGGCGCGGCGGTTTCCGGTCGTGATCCAGCCGACGTGACCGTCATGGGCATCCGGATGTGCGCGATCAACCAGGACGTCGAGCTGGCGCGGCGTCAGGCGGCGTACGCCATCGGTCAGTACGCGGCTTCTCGTGTCTACGACCGGCTCTTCGAGCTGCACGGCTGGAGCGCCGAGCAGCAGAAGATCCGTCAGGCGGCCCGTGAGCGTGACGACGAGGCCCTGATCGCCGCCGTGACGGACGATATGATCGACGCGATCGCGATCGCCTGCGCGCCGGCCGATTTTCCGGCGGCGCTGGCACGGATCCCGGAGGGGTTCGACCACCTCGACCTGGTCGCGCCGCCGTGGGGACTCAGCGATCAGGAGACCCGTGCGATCAACACCGAAATCCTGTCGGGCTTGCGGATCCACCTCGCGAGCCCGGTATCGGTATGAGGCGTAGGCGAATTCAGGACTCCGCTTTTCAGGACTCCTCGATCTCGATCTCGGTGCGCTTCTCGACCTGCACCACGGCCTCGGCGTAACCGTGGACGTGCTTGGTCATGCGGCGCGTGGCGGCCGCGGAGTCGCCGAGGCGGATGGCATCGGTGATCGTCTTGTGCGCCCGGTAGGTGGTCGTGCGGACCTCCTCGTCGACGAAGGCGGTGTTCTCCGTCGAGCTGTAGATGGCCTTCGACAGCGCGGTCATGAAACCCGTCAGCAGTTCGTTGTGGCTGGCGGCGGCGACCGCGAGGTGCCAGTCCACATTGGCCTGGAGGAATCGTTCGAGCGGAATATCGAGATCGCCGAGTGTCGCGTTGGCCGCGTCGAGGACGGCGATGTCGTCGTCGGTGCGGTACTTCGCCGCCAGGCCCGCGCAGGCGGGCTCGATGGCCTCGCGGGTCTCCAGCAGGTCGATCAGCCGCAACTGCTGGCCACGGATGAGCAGGGTCGCCGAGGAGGCCACGGCCGCGCCGCCGGGCTGCTGCACGAACGCGCCGCCGGAGCGGCCGGTCTTGATGACGATCAGGCCCTGCACCTCGAGGATGCGCAGTGCCTCGCGGACGGTCGTGCGGCTCATCTGGGTCTGGGTGACCAGTTCGCGCTCGGGCGGCAGGGCCGTGCCCGAGGGAAACTCGCCGCGCAGGATGCGCTCGCGCAGGTCGTTCGCGAGGACGTCCGACGCCTTGGGCACCTGCATCGGCTGTAACTGAACCGGGTGTCGCGCAACAGTGCTCGACGAGGGCGACTCGGGCATCGTTACCTGCTTTCTGTGCATTTGGTCTTACCTAATCTATCAGCAAATAGTCCTGCCATGCGAGTTTGCAGCTGGGGCGGCTAAAGTGTAATTTGGTCTTACCAAAGAAATGGTTGGAGGGCGACGTGGCAGAACTGGCGCAGGATGTGGTCACCTGGAAGGCGGTCGAACCGGGGGTCGTGGCGGTGACCATGCGCCGCCCGCCCGCCAACGCGCTGGGGATCCCGCTGCTGGAGGGCATGCATCGCGCCATGGACGCCGCCGAGAAGGCGGGCGACGTCAAGGTCATGGTGCTCGAATCCGCCCTGACGGGTTTCTTCGCCGCCGGCGCCGACATCAAGCACCTCTCGACGATCGATGCGGCGAGCTTCACCGCTTACGGCGACAAGATGCGCGAGGTCAACGACCGACTCGCCGCGGCGCCCTGGATTTCCATCGCCGCCGTCGACGGTGTGGCGCTGGGCGGCGGCCTGGAGCTCGCGATGGCGTGCACGTTGCGGGTGGCGGGGCCCGGCGGCAAGTTCGGGCTGCCGGAGGTCAAACTGGGATTGATCCCCGGCGCCGGCGGTACCCAGCGGCTCCCGCGACTGGTCGGAAAGGGGCGTGCGCTGGACATCATGCTGACCGCACGGCAGGTCGCCGCCGACGAGGCGTACCGAATCGGCCTCGTGGATCGGCTGACCGACGGCGACGCGACAGCGGCCGCGCTGGCGTTCGCCCGCGAACTCCTCGGCCCCTCGCTGCCCGCCCAGCTCGCGGTGGTCCGCACGGTGGACGCGGCGTTCGACCTGCCGCTCGGGCAGGGGACGCGATACGAGGTCGAGCAGATTCAAGCGTTGTTCGAAGACGGCGAAGCGGCCGAGGGCATCAGCGCCTTCGTCGGCAAGCGCAAGCCGCGGTTCCGCTAGCCACTGTTCGCCGTCGTCCGCTCGTTGGAGGAGTTCCGGATGAAGACCCTGGAAGAGAAGTTCGAAACCCTGCTGGCCGAGGAGGTCGAGCCGGGCATCGTGGTGGTCACGTTGAATCGTCCCGAACGGTACAACGCGATGACCAATACGATGTTCGTCGAACTCGAACAGCTCGCGTGGGGGCTCGAGACCGAGGACGCCTGCCGGGTCGTGATCCTCACCGGCGCGGGCAAGGCCTTCTGCTCCGGGTACGACCTGGCCGACGCCGACGACCTGCCGAACCTGGGCGCCCTGGGCATGCTGGATCAGCAGGAGCGCGCCGCACGGGCACTGACCGCGATCCGCTCGCTGCGCGTTCCGGTGATCGCGGCGGTGAACGGACCGGCCGCCGGTGGCGGCCTGGCGCTGGCGCTCGCCGCCGATATCCGCCTGGCCGGGCCGAACGCGGTGTTCAACGCCGCGTTCGTGCGGATCGGGCTGTCCGCGGGCGATCTGGGCACCTCCTGGCTGCTGACCCGGCTGATCGGACCGGCGAAGACCAGTGAAATCTGTTTCACCGGAAGGAAAGTCGGCGCCGCCGAGGCGGTGGAGCTGGGCCTGGTCAACTCGGTCGGCGCGGGCGACGCCGTCTCCGACGCGCTGGCTCTCGCGAAACAGATCGTCGCGAATTCCCCGGGCGGCGTGCAGCTTTCCAAACGAGCGTTGCAGGCCAACCTCGAGGTCGGCTCCTACGCGGCGGCCATCGAACTCGAGAACCGCGGCCAGGCGCTGCTCACCCGCAGTCCGGACATGATCGAGGCGCTGAACGCCTTCAAAGAGAAGCGCGCGCCCGTCTTCGAGGGCAAATAGCAGAGCTGGACGAGACGAGGCCACGACATGAGCATCAACCTTCCCGAACTACAGACCCTGACCTTCGAAGAGGCCGAACCCGGCGTCGGCGTCCTGCGCATCAACCGGCCCGACCGGATGAACGCGCAGACCGTGGCGATGTTCCACGACTACCTGGCCGCGGGGCGTGCGCTGCGCGACAGCGGTCTACGCGCGCTCATCCTCACAGGGGCCGGAGAGCGTGCGTTCTGCGCCGGCTTCGACCTCGACGAGATCCAGGTGATCACCGAGATGGGCGTGCGGGAGTTCCTGCGATTTCAGGAGACCGCCACGGGCGGCATCCAATCCATCCGCCATCTCCCGTTTCCGGTGATCGCCGCCGTCCACGGCGCCGCGACGGGCGGCGGGATGGCGCTGGCGCTGGCCGCCGACATTCGGCTGGCCGCACCGACTCTCAAGATGAGCGCGGCGTTCGTGAAGGTCGGGCTGTCGGTCGGTGAGCTGGGCACCTCCTACAACCTGTCCAGGCTCGTCGGTCCGGCGCGAGCGGCCGAGATCGCTTACACCGCACGGATCGTCGGGGCCGAGGAGGCGTTGCGGATCGGCCTGGTCAACCAGGTCGTGCCGGCCGACCGGTTGCTCGACGAGGCGCTCGCCATGGCACGCGTGATCGCGCAGAACTCGCCCGGCGGCGTGCGGATGTCCAAGCGCGCCATTCAGCGCAACACCGAAATCGGCTCGTACGAAGCGGCTCTCGAACTCGAGAACCGCGGCCAGGCCCTGCTGACGAGGACCGAGGACATGCCCGAAGCGCTCGCTGCCTTCAAAGCCAAGCGCCCGCCGCAGTTCTCGGGCCGGTGAGGCCGCGATGACGTGGGATTGGACGGCCGAAACGCGAAAGGCGCTGGGGGAGTTCCTCGCCGCGCACGAGATACTGTCGGGGCCGATCACGACCAAGGCCATCGGAGACGGGCACTCCAACCTGACGTTCCTGGTGAGCGACGGCAGCACCGGCGTCGTGGTACGCCGCCCGCCGCCGCCGCCGATTCCCCCGGGCGCCAACGACATGCTCCGGGAGGCGACACTGCTGAAGGCGCTGCGGGACACCGCGGTGCCGGTCCCGCGGGTGCTCGCCGTGGCGGCGGAGGGCGAGGTGCTCGATGTCCCGTTCTACGTGATGAGCTTCGCCGCGGGACCGGTCGTCACCACTCACACACCCGCGCCGCTCGACTCGGTCCACCAACGGCGATCCATCGGCTACGACCTGATCGACACCCTGGCGGATCTGCACGAAGTCGATTGGCGTGCTGTGGGTCTGGCCGACATGGGACGGCCGGCGGGCTTCAACGCCAGACACCTGCGGCGGATGCGGCGGCTCGTGGCCGACGACGAGGGCAATCCACCGGCCGAGTTCGCGGATGTCGACTCCTGGCTCGAGGCGAACACGCCGCCGGAGTCGGGCGCCTCGCTCGTGCACTGTGATTTCCGGATCGGCAACCTCGTGCTCGCACCGGACGCTCCGGGGCGCATCGCGGCGGTGCTGGACTGGGAGCTCGCCACGATCGGCGATCCACTGCTCGACGTGGGGTATCTGATGGCGACGATCCCCGAGCCCGGCCGGCCGATGAACCCGACCGCGGAGCTCGGCGCGGCGATGCTGGAGAACGGCTATCCGTCGAAAGAGGAACTGGCACAGCGTTACAGCGCCCGTACCGGCCAGGATCTCGGGAACCTCGCGTGGTATACGACGCTGTCGTTGTGGAAGCTGGCCGTGCTGTACGAATACAGTCGCCGGCGCGTTCTGGATGGGATCGGGGATCCCTACTATTCCGATCCCGAGTTGGTCCGGCGGTTCCTCGACGATGCGCGACGCGTCGCCGGAATCGCGGCCGCCGACTCCACCGCCCGGCTGTAATCAAGGAGTTCTCGATGGCCATCACGCCCGGCACCGCCTTCCATGATCCGCTCGTCGGGCCGGAGGTCCGCGATCTCCCGGACGGCTTCTTCGATCGGCTCATGTTCAACATGCATCCGATCGATGCCGTAACCCCCTCGGTGATCATGGGTTTCGGCATCTACCCGCCCAAGGACACCGCGGACGGCTTCGTGGTCGTCAGCGACGGGGACCAGCAGCGCAACCTGCGGTTCTCCACCCAGCTGAGCGCGACGAACCGCGACGGCGCCGGCCCGTTTCGCTTCGAAACGGTCGAGCCGAACCAGCTGTGGCGACTTCACCTGGGCCCCAACCCGATCGGCGCCGAGTTCGATCTGACCTGGCGGGCTCGCACGCCCGCGTGGTCCGGCGAGATCGCCGTCACCAATACCTCCTCGGTCCGCACCTCGTTCGACCACCTCTTCCAATCCGGTTGGTACGAGGGCACGTTGCGCGTCGACGACCGGCAGTACGTCGCGGATGGCTGGTACGGGCAGCGGGATCGCTCTCGCGGCGTGCGCACGATGTCCGGCGGCCAGGGGCTGCACATCTGGTATCAGGCGCAGTTCCCGAGGTTCTCGATCGGCTTCCTGCTCGTCGAAACCCGTGCGCACGAAAGGCTTCTGCTCGAGGGGGCCGTCATGCACGAGGACGGCCGCCTGGACGCGATCACCGATGTGCGGCACGCGCTCGTGTTCACCTCCGACCTCGACCTGGTCGAGGGAGACGTCGAGGTCCGAACGGCCGACGGGAAGCGCTACCTGGTGCACGCCGACGGCCGGGCGGGTGGCGGCTATATGGCCGGGGCCGGCTACGGCGGCCATCACGGCGTCTCGTCCGGCGTCGATCACGTCGAGTCGGATCGTTACCCCCTCGACGGTTCGGTAACGCCACGCTCCCTGGACTCGGCCCTCACCGACCGGCTGTGCACCTTCACCCTCGGCACCATTCGTGGATCGGGCATCTTCGAGTTCGCCCTGACGCGCAGCAGTAGGTACCAGTACCAGCCGACGCTGTGATCAACGCACGGGATCTGCTCTAAATTGTAAAACAATATTGGCTATATGCTTCTTCTTTGGCGTCTCTGTAGGTGATACTTGCCTTCTGGCTTTCTGGATTGCATGACAATCTCGGCGAGCCGATGATGAAGGAGACAGCCTTGGACCACTCAACGACGCAGCACCACGACGAGGGGACGGGCGAGCCCCGAAACCCGGGCACCGACGGCCGAGGCAGCGGTCGCGTCCTGATCGCCATGTGTCTCGGCCTGATGCTGTCGATGCTCAACACGTCGATGATGCACATCATCACGCCGCAGATCGGGGCGGCGGTGGGCGTCTCCTCACTGACCGGGTTGCAGTGGGTGGGTGACATCTACACCCTCGGCTACGCTGCCCTGCTGCTGCCCGGTGGTGCGCTCGGCAACCGGATCGGCCGTCGCAACGCTTTTCTCTGTGGCGTCGCCCTTTTCGCGCTGGGGTCACTGCTGTGCGCGGTCTCGCTGAATCTGCCGATGTTGCTCGTGGCCCGGGTGGTTCAGGCTGTCGGCGTCGCGGTCATGCTCCCGCAGACCCTGTCCGTCCTGGTCCACGAGTATCCGGACAAGGGCGCTCGCGCCCGTGCCGTGGGGATCTGGGCCGGGGTGTCCAGCCTCGGCATGGCGGGAGGTCCGGTCCTGGGCGGTGTGCTGATCGCCATCGCCGACTGGCGGGCCGCTTTCTTGCTGTCCCTACTGCTCGCGTTGGTCGCCCTGGCGCTGGGCTACCGCGCGCTGCCCGAGTCCCGGCACGGTCGCCCCGCCGCGGCCGCGCCGGTCGACCTGCTGGGCGGCGCGGTGAGCGTGGTCTGGCTGATCGCGCTGGTCTACGGCTTGATCGAGGTGAGCGCCTATGGTTGGACCTCGCCACGGATCATCGTCTGTTTCGTGGTCGCCGCAGGGGGAGCCGTACTGTTCTGCGTGCTCCAAGCGCGGACCGCACGCCGCGGCCGGGTGCCGATGATGCCCCTGCACCTGTGGCGGGCCCGCGGATTCATCGCCGCCAACGTGGCCGGCCTGGTCTACTTCCTCACCCAGACCGGGATCATCTTCTACTACAACCTCTACTTCCAGCATTACCAGCACCGCTCGGCGCTGGTCTCCGGGCTGCTGTTCCTGCCGATGACGTGCCTGATGGCCGGGCTCGCCCCGTTCGCCGGACGGCTGGCCGCCCGCTTCGGCATCCGCGTCGTGCTGGTCGGCGGTCTGGTCGTGTCCGGACTGGGCTGCCTGGTGTTGGCGCTGCTGTCGGACGACGCGTCGGTGATACAGGTGGAATGGCGAATCGCGGTGTTCGGCATCGGAGTCGGGCTGATGAGTTCCGCGATGAGCAACGCCGCGGTGTCCAGCGTCTCGGCCGATTTCAGCGGTGTCGCCTCCGCCGTCCACAACACCTGCCGCAAGATCGGCAGCACCCTGGGCGTCGCACTGCTCGGTGTCATCGTCCAGGCGGGCGGATCGGGGACGGCGTCGCGGACCGGCTTCCTGTACGGGGTGAGCACCGCCATGATGTTCTGCGCGGCGCTGCTGCTGGCCTGCGCGGCGATAGTCCTGGTACTGATGTGGCCGGCCGCTGGCCCTGAAACAGACAGGGAGGGTGCGCATCTCGTGGATGCGCACCCTCCCTCGAGTGGTGAGCGCTGATGGGCTCACACGGTTCGCTGGGCCTTGCTCGACTCGGAGGCGGCCTTGCTGGTCTCCCTGATCTGCTGCCAGTCGGCGTCGGTGAGAGTGGTCAGACCGGCGAAGGTGCCCGGTCCGGCCAGCATCTGCCCGCCATCCATGGCGATGGTCTGGCCGGTCAGGTAGTCGCAGGCGTCCGACAGCAGGAACATCGTCAGGTTCGCCAGTTCTTCGATGGTCCCGGTGCGTCCGGCGGGGATCTGGTCGGCCTGGGTCGCGCCGACCGATGACTTGTCGGTCGGGTTGAGCATCTCCCACGCGTAGTCGGTCGGGATGGGCCCGGGGGCAAGCGCATTGAGCCGAATCCCGTACTTGGCCCATTCCACGGCCAGGGACATGGTCATCGAATGCACCGCGGCCTTCGCCATGGCGGACGGGACGACGAACGCGGATCCCGTCCACACCCACGTGGTCAGTGTCGACAGGACGCTTCCGGGTAGACCGTCGGCGATCCAGCGTTTGCCCGCCGCGTGGGTGGTGTGGAACGAGCCGTTCATCACCGTGCTCGTGATCGCCTGAAATGCCCTGGGGCTCAAGTCTTTCGTCTGGGCGATGAAGTTGGCGGCCGCGTTGTTGACCACGCCGGTCAGCGGACCGTGCTCGGCCCAGATCCGACCCATCGTCTCATCGACGTTCTCGTAGTCCCGGACGTCGACGGAGTGGTAGTGCACCGATCCGGGCCGGGAGGCGGAGGCCTCCTGCGCGGCCTCGGCCAGGACCGCCTCACGCCGGCCCCACAGGTGCACCTCGGCGCCGTGGTCGACAAGGTGCCGCGCCACGCCGCGGCCGAGTCCGGTGCCGCCGCCCGTGATCAGGATTCGCTTGCCGGACAACAGCGTCGGCGCGAAGGCCGTATCGGTCATCATGTACCTCGTCACTCGAAGGGTGGTTCCGGCGGTCTACAGGCCGATGTGCTTGGCGATGATCTCGCGCTGAATTTCGTTGGTACCGCCGTAGATCGGCGGCGCGAGGGCGCGACGCACCTGGCCTTCCATACCGTATTCCCGGGCATAGCCGTAGCCGCCCATCATCTGCATCGCCTCGAGGGTCGCGTGTTTGGCGGTCTCGGTGCATCGCATCTTGGCCATCGCGCTCTCGCGGGCGAGGTCGTCCTCCAACCCCGCGTCGATCTTGGTCGCCACGTCGTAGACGAACGTGCGCGCCAGCTCGATGTCGGTGGCCAGATCGGCGAGGCGATGGCGAAGGGCCTGGAACGAGGAGATCGGGCGACCGAACTGCTCACGTTCCCGCGCGTACGCGACCGCGTCGTCCAGTGCGCGGCGCGCGCCGCCGATGCTCATCGCGGCGATGATCAGGCGCTCGATGGACAGGCCGCGCATGAGCTGTTTCCAGGCGTTGCGCGGCTCGCCCACCACTGCCGACACCGGGACCTCGACGTCGCTGAAGAATACGTCGTTGCAGGTGTGCGGCTCCATCGTCTGGATGGCGCGAATGGTGAGGCCGGGGGCGTCGGTCGGCACCATGAGCAGCGTCATGCCCTGATGCTTGCTGCCGGAATTGTCCTCACGGGTCAGCACCAGGATGTGTTCGGCCACATGCGCCGCGGAGATCCAGGTCTTCTGGCCGTTGATCAGATAGCGCTCGCCGTCGAGGCGGGAGCTGACCCGCAGGCCGGCGAGATCGGAGCCCGCGCCGGGTTCGCTCAGCGCGATCGCCTCGAGGCGCCCGGCTGTGAGATTCGCGACGATCGTCTTCTTCTGGTCGTCGGTGCCCCAGCGCATATAGGTCTGCGCCGCGGTCAGACCGGTGGAGTACCCGGTGATGGGCGCGAGGCCGCGAGCGGCCTCCTCCAGGAAGATGCACTCGTCGACGAATCCCGCTCCGCCGCCGCCGAATTGCTCCGGGAGCGAAACTCCCAGCCATCCGTTGCGGGCCATATCGGCCAGCACCTGGGGGCTGTTGGACAGGGTTCCGCCCTCGGTGACCGCGTCGCGCTGTGCGACAGTCGCGAGATGGCGGTGGCAATACTCGGTGATCGCCGCCGCGAACTCGCGCTGTTCGGTTGAGAACTGCACCTCACTTACCCCGGAACGGTGTGAAGTCGGGCTTGCGCTTCTCGTTGAAGGCGTTGATCCCTTCCTGCGCCTCCGGGGTCTCGCCGAACATCGCCAGGGTGGAGTACGCCATGGTGCCGATGCTGACGAAGTGCTCGGTGTCGGTGTTCATCGACTGCTTGAGCACCTTGAGGGCCGTCGGCGAGAAGTCGAGCATCTGATCGGCCCAGGCGCGCACCTCGGCCTTCAGATCGGCGGCGGGAACGACCTTGTTCACCAGGCCCCACTCCAGCGCCTCCTGCGCGGACAGCCGGCGCAGCATGAACCAGATCTCGCGGGCCCGCTTCTCCCCGACGACGCGGGCCAGGTAGCCCGAGCCCAGGCCGGCGTCGAAGGAGCCGACGCGCGGGCCGTTCTGCCCGAACTGGGCGGTGTCGGCGGCGATCGTGAGGTCGCAGAGCACGTGCAGCACGTGGCCGCCGCCGATCGCGAGGCCGTTGACGGCCGCGATGACGGGCTTGGGTGCGTCGCGGATCACCCGGTGCAGGGCCTCGACCTCGAACAGCCCGCTCGCGGACGGGCCGTAGTCGCCGGTCTCCATGCGCTGCTTCTGGTCGCCGCCCGCGCAGAACGCCTTGTCGCCGGCGCCGGTCAGGGCGATGACCCCGACCTCGCTGCTGGCCCACGCGCGCTTGAAGGCCATGACCAGTTCATCGACCGTCTGCGCGCGGAAGGCGTTGTAGCGCTCCGGGCGGTTGATCGTGATCCATGCCAGCCCGTTGTCGATCTCGAACGTGATGTCGGTGAATTCGGTCATCAGACTCCAGTGTCCTTCCGGGTGATGAGTTCGGGTTCAGATGGTCTTTGGACTGACCATTTGCACAATAGTATATTTAACCGCGATCTACATGCAAGGGCGACGCCGGCGGGCCGGGAAACAGCTCGGCCACCCGCCGAGGAGTCAGCGGGTGGCCGAAGTGCGATGTGTCGACTTTCCGGGTCAGTCCCGGCCCAGGGCGTGGGCCAGCTGGGACTTGTTCATCTTGGAGCGGCCGTCGATCTTGCGTTGGCGCGCTTCGTTGTACAGCTGCTCGTAGGTGGGCCCCTGCGCGCCCGAATGGGAGCGCTGCCCGCCTCGCCGCTGTGGTGACATGTCCTGGACCGAGGAGCGGCTGGCCGTGCGTGCCTGGCCGGACTGGGCGCGGTTCTTGTTCACCGTGCGCGCGGCGATCTCCTTCGCCCGGGTGGCGCTCGCGCCTCGGGACTTCTCCGAGTCGCGGATGTGCTCGTATTCGCGTTCCTGTTTGTCGGTCCACGCCTTGGGCATGAGAGATACCTCCTGTCGGGGTGGGCCCGGGTTCGGGTCCGGAGCTATGGCCGCCATACCCGCTCGGCGGCGGTCCACACTCCGATTTGTTTGCGATGGACCGGATCGGGCAGTCGCGCGATATGAGGGAGATAGCCACCGATGTGCTGCCCGAGCTGGACGCGTTCGCCAATGCGGTGCGGGCGCGAGACCCGCGGGCCGGGTCGTGGTGCGAGGCGTGGACCGTGCGGGACATCGTCATCCACCAGGCCGGCAATGCCGAGGAGTTGGCGCGCGTGCTCTCGGCGCACCTGTCCGGGCGGCCGGTGCCGACGCGGCGGTTCGAGGAGCGGGAGACGCCCTACCGGGCGATGGGTGATCTCGAGCTGTGGTCGGCCTTCCTCGATCGCTGTACCGAACTCGCCGAAGTCTGCGCCGAGGCCGAAAGCACCGCGGAGCAGGACACCGAGATCGAATGGACAGGACGCACGGTCACGGTGCCGTTCTTCGCCGAGCACATGCGGGAGGAGCTGATTCTGCACCGATGGGACGTGACCGGCGACGATTCCACCGCGCAGCAGGCCCTCAGCGAGCCGTGGATGACCCGCCACAGCGTGCTGCAGGTCGGCCGTCCGCTGCTCGCCCGCGGCGCCGCCCATCTGCCGCTGGACGATCGGCATGTGATTCGCGGCAGGCTGCGCGTGTCCGGCACGGACGACATCGTCGTCACGGCGGGTGCCGAGAGCACCGACATAGGATTCGCCTCGCAGGAGGGGGCCGCCACGATCGAGAGCGACGCCGCGACCCGGGCACTGCTGCTCTGGGGCCGCCGCCCGGCCAATCCGAACAGATGGCACAGCGACGCCGAGCCCGAGGAGCTGCGCAGCTTACGGCTGCTGCTCTCGGGCTACTGAGGCGTGCGCTGTTCTCGGGGCCTTATGAACGGGCCCAGTACCGGATATCGCGGCACCGGACGACGAAATCGGCGGGCGAGCTGTCGCCGGCCAGGTCGATGATGCCCGCGTCATGCTCGCCGGTTACCCCTGCGGCGGTGAACAGCGCGTCGGCGCCGCGGTGCGCGATGAACTTGCAGTGGGCGTAGGCGTCGCTGACGAAGTCGCGGGCCGGGGGGAGTGCGGCCAGTTGGGCGGCGGCCTTGTCGGTCGCGAGGACGGCCACGGCGTCGTAGATCACCGACGGTGCGCCATCGATCTTCTGATCGGCCTCGATGTGATTTCCGTCGTCCGCGACGACGCCGCCGACCTTCGCGGCGATGATCTCGATCACCGCCCCCTCCTCGCGGATGGCGTCTCGCAACTGCGACAGCAGGTTCGCGTCCACACCGTCGGTGACGAGCACGCCGATCTTGCGGCCCGCGAACGTCCGCGGGCCGTTGCGCAGGATGCTCAGGGCGGGCGATTGCGGCAGGTCGGTGCGGGGTTCGCGGGCGCAGGGTGCGGGGTCGGGAAGTGCCGGCAGCCCGAGGCCGTCGGCCACGGACCCGGCGAGCGTGTCGTCCACATTGCGCAATGCCGCGACGACGCGCGCGCGAACCTCCACACGCTCACACTTGCTCAACTCGAACACGAACGCGTCGATGATGTGTTGCTGCTCGACTTCGGTCTGACTGGCGAAGAATTGACGGGCCTGGCTGTAATGGTCGGCGAAACTCTCCGGACGCAGCCGGCGCTTGGGGCCCGAAACGTCCTCCGGGACGGTCTGGAAACCCCGTTCCGGATCTTCGCGTGGGCCTTTGATCTCCGAGGGCCAGGAGTTGGGCTCGTAATTGACCCGGTTCGCCGGATTCGCCGTCGCCATGTGACCGTCCTGCTGAAATGTCGCGAACGGACATTTCGGCGCGTTCACCGGTAGCCGGGTGAAGTTCGGGCTGCCGAGGCGTTTGAGTTGCGTATCCAGATAGGAGAAGTTCCTGCCCTGCAACAGCGGATCGTTCGTGAAGTCGATACCCGGGATGATGTTCTGCGTGCAGAAAGCGACCTGCTCGGTCTCGGCGAAGAAATTGTCGACCACCCGATCGAGCACCAGCGTGCCGACCCGGCGCACCGGCACCTCCTCCTCCGGCACGAACTTCGTCGGATCGAGGATGTCGAAGGCGAACCGGTCGGCGAAGTCCTCGTCGAACAGCTGCATCCCGAGTTCCCATTCGGGGAAGTCGCCCGCCTGGATGGCGTCCCACAGATCACGGCGGTGGAAGTCAGGATCGGCGCCGTTGATCTTCACCGCCTCGTTCCACACCACCGACTGCATGCCCTGTTTCGGCTTCCAGTGGAACTTGACGAAGGTCGAGCGGCCCTCGGCGTTCACCAGCCGGAAGGTGTGGACGCCGAAACCCTCCATGAACCGGAACGAACGGGGAATGGCACGGTCGGACATGATCCACAGCAGCATGTGGGTCGATTCGGGGGTCAGCGAGACGAAATCCCAGAAATTGTCGTGCGCGGTCTGCGCCTGCGGAAAACCGCGGTCCGGTTCCTCCTTGGCCGCATGGACCACGTCCGGGAACTTCATGGCATCCTGAATGAAGAAGACCGGCATATTGTTGCCGACCAGATCCCAATTTCCTTCCCCGGTATACATTTTCACGGCGAATCCGCGAACGTCACGCGCGAGATCGGCAGACCCCTTGTTCCCCGCGACCGTGGAGAACCGCACGAACACCTCGGTCCTGCGGCCCGCCTCCCGAAACGGGTCGGCGATCGTCAGATCGTCCAGCGCCGCGTCGTTCTCGAAGTAACCGTGCGCGCCGAAGCCGCGAGCGTGCACCACACGCTCGGGGATCCGCTCATGATCGAAATGGAAAAGCTTCTCCCGAAAATGGAAATCCTCCAGCAGCGCCGGACCACGCTCCCCGGCTCGCAGGGTGTTCTGATCGTCCGCGACCACCACACCCTGCTGCGTGGTGAGGCGTACGTCGTCACCCGATGCCTGCTGGTGAGTCTCTCCGCCGTGTCCCTGTTCACCTGCGATGCCGTCGGTCATACGGTCGTCTCCTGTCCGGTGTGGTCGAACCTTTCGGATAGGGCGCGCCTACCCGCCGCCCACGCCGGTAAACAGTCGGTGCCGTACGCCGGGGACCGCCTGCTCACCGGTGAGTCACGGCCTGGCTCACCGCGTCCGGGCCGCGGTACAGATGATCGGGAATCTGCTCGAGCTCACTGATCACGGCCGCGTCCGCGCCGTTGCTCCGGGCCACACGCACCAGATCCTCGCGGTCAGCGGGATAATCGGCACCGTGTAAGCATCTCCGTACTTGAATCGGGTTGATCTGACTCATCGTCCGCGTTCCTCGACTTTCGACTTCCTTCGCTCGCGGGTGTTCTCGCGGGTGTTTCTACGCGATACCACCCGACACAGCGTGCAAACAGCACTCTCGGGTCAGCGTTCGGATAGGGCTTGGCGGTGGGGACGGGCTGCCTCGAACCGGTGTGTCAACCCATGGCGGGACGGGTAGATCGTCCCGGTACGAGAGGAGAGTGTCATGGATGGTGACCCCGCCGCAGGTGCACGTGATGGGGAAGATCGGTCGTGGGATCGCCAGGCACGGGGGGAGACCGAGGCGGAGCAGTTGGATCGCAATTTATCCAGCTTGTTGCAGGAGTTGCGGGTAGTACAGACGGGGGTGCAGCTGCTGACCGGATTTCTGCTGACGTTGCCGTTCCAGGCGAGGTTCACGGACCTGTCGGCCGCGATGCGGGACCTCTATCTCGTGGTCGTGTCCGCATCGATCACCGCGACGGTTCTGCTCACCGCTCCCGTGGCCGCGCATCGAGTGTTGTTCCGCCACCATCGGCTGGCCAGGGTGGTGCGGACGGCGCATCATTTCGCGCTGGCCGGACTGTTGCTGCTGGGGGTGGCGCTGACCGGAGTGGCCGTCCTGATCTTCGATACCGTGATCGGCACGACGGTCGCGTGCTGCGCGGGCGCGGTGGTCGCCGCGCTGTTCATCGGGGTATGGGTCGTTCATCCCTGGTGGCAGCGTCTGCGGCGATAATTGGGGGGAGTGCACCGATCAGGCGAGGGCGAACGTGAGCTGGATCGTCGGTGGGGTGGCGCCGCGCTGCCAGGAATAACCGAACCAGACGCCCGGGGTTATTTCGCGAATTTCGTCGTAGGTTTGCGGGGTTGGGGACTGGGCGTAGTTCAGTGCCCAGGTCGGTTTGCCATCCAGGATCGCGGGGGCGGTGTAGACGTCGGCGCGGATGCCCTCTATTCCGGCGCCGGTGAAGCGGTTCATCAGGTATCCGCCGTCGGGGCCCGTATAGAAGGTCTTGCCGATCCACAGGCCCGAGGTCGGCGCCTGCATATCGCGCGGCCGGACCACCCAGCCGTTTTTCACACCCATCGGGACCGCTCCGCGTTGCGCGTCGTGGAAAATCGCGTCCTGTTGGCGGTCGGAGCAGCGAAATCTCAGTGAATCGACGGTCACTGCGCGATTATTGTTGTCCAGAACGCAGCCTCCGCCGTAATCGGTTATGGGGGCTGCCGATGCCGCGGGAAGTGAAATAAAACTGGATATGCACAGGGAAAATGCGAGTGCGCACAAACTGATTACCCGGTTGATACGCATATCGTCTCCAGAATTGCCGTATGGATCGACCTGGTTCCGATGCTAGGGCCGAATTCGCCGCCGATCTACCGGTGATAGCCGAACTGTTACCGTGCGCCTTTCGCGGGCTACCGCATCGCCACCGCCGTCTGATCGGTCGCGACAGGCAACCGCCCGGGTGCATGTTGACCAGGTGTCCGGGCCTTGTGACCTGTTACAAACATCAGGTTTCCTGTTAATTCTGTCGATGGTCGATGAGAACATGCTTCTCATGTTCAGAAATATGACTTCCGCATGGAGAGCGCGGCGCGGACTGCGGCGCATCGTCGGGACCGCCACGGTGGTGATGACGGTTTCCGGGGCCTTCGCCGCACCCGTGGCCATGGCGCAGCCGGACGTGTCCGCTCCGGCACCCTCGGCGGGATGCGGTGTCGCGCATCCGGTTTCGGGCCAATCGAACCAGCAGTTCGGCACCGCGAGCCGGTCCGGTCACTACGTCCTCGATGTGCCTCCCGGCGCCGATCGGCCCACTCCGGTGGTCGTGGATCTGCACGGATACCTGGAACCGGCCGAGATCGAGCGCACGAGCAGCGGACTCGGTGAGTTCGGCGAGCGGCACGGGTTCGTGACCGTCACCCCGGCGATCGACGAATCCGGCCTGCCGCGTTGGGATTTCGAGCCGGGCAGCGCCGATGTCGCCTACCTGTCGAACCTGCTGACCCACGTGGAGTCGACGCTGTGTGTGGATCAGCGCCGGGTCTACGTGTCCGGGCTGTCGATGGGCGCCTTCACCAGTTCCGCTCTGGCGTGCCAGCTTTCGGATCGGATCGCGGCGGCGGCCCCGGTGGCCGGGCTGCAGGACTTCGGCTGGTGCCATCCCCGGCGGCCGGTGCCGATCGTCGCCTTCCACGGCACCGCAGATCCGATCGTCGCCTACAACGGCGGTACGGGCCCGAACGCCCGGTTCCTGCCGTCGCCGGACGGCAGCGGTTCGGTTCAGACGCAGAACAACGGTCCCGCGGTGGACGGTCCTGGGCCGCAGAGCATTCCGGCCAACGCCGCGGCCTGGGCGCGGCGCAACGGCTGCGGCAGCACGCCCACGCATCAGCGCGTCACCCACGATGTCGACCTGACCCGTTACCCGTGCCCGGCGACCGGTGACGTCGAACTCTATTCGGTGCTGGGCGGCGGCCACACCTGGCCCGGCAGCACGTACCCGAGTCCGGCCCCGCTCACCGGCGCCACCACGACGTCCATCAACGCCGACCAGCTCATCTGGGACTTCTTCCGCGCACACCCCATGCCGCGCTGAGACGCCCTCGCCGGCGCCCGCTGTGACTCCACGGGCCCGGCGTCCGGCCGCCCACGTCGACGGCCGGACGCCCGGTAGAGCCGGTAATCGGACAAACAGCATCAGCTCCGGGGGCGGTGGCCGGTATGCTGGTTTCCCTGCCCCTGCAACCCGCCTACGTGCAGGGACGGTGGATCAACGTCCCGGCCGAGGCCGGGGTCACGTGGCGGGACCGTATTCATCGAGACGAAAACGGGTATTGCTTGGTCCGGAAGTAGCAGCCCCGCGGACGATGTGGTTCGCCATAGCTCCGAGTTTGTCGTCGGAGCGGAGGAGGAACGCGACGGTATGGGGATGGAGTTCGATAGCGGCAGCCTGGAGGCTACCGAGGAGTTTCTGAACCGGAACTACACGACCATGCAGATCGGAAACACCGCCGAGGGGCCGATCCGCAGCCGAATCACGCGCGACACGGTCGCGGCGGTCAGCCTGGACCGGCTCGAGTTGGACTTCGATATGCGCTACGACGCCGACCCGCTGGGGAAGATCTGCGTGTGCGCGGTGGAGTCGGGGTCCATCGAGGAGAACTACCTCGACGAGGGAGTCACCGATGTCTTCGAGCCGGGGGATATCGGGGTACTCACGCCGCCCGACCTGCCGTACTCGGGTGTCCTCCATAACGCTCGCTACACGATCACCATGTTCGATCCGCAGGAGCTGGCCCGTGTCGCCTCGGCCGATGCGACGCCGGTGGCGCTGATCGGGCATCGCCCGCTCTCGCCGGCGGCCGGCGAGCGGCTGAAGTCGGCGATCGCACACGTGCGTGAGATGGCCGCCGAGTACGACGGCGTGATGCCGCGATTGGTCGCGTCGACGGCGACGCAGTATCTGGTGGCCAGCGTGCTGGAGGCGTTCCCGAACACCCTGGCCGCCGAGTCCGCGGCCGGTGATCGCAACGATGCCCACTCGGCCACGGTCCGCCGCGCGGTCGCGTACATGGAATCCAATGTGCGCGAGGACATCGCGGTCGGGGACATCGCCGCGGCGTCGTATGTCACGGTGCGCGCGCTGCAGCTGGCGTTCCGCCGTCACTACGGCACGACGCCGATGGAATATCTGCGGCGTCTGCGGCTCCGGGGCGCCCACGAGGAACTTCTCGCCCACACCGTCGACGACGGCGCGACCGTCGGTTCGATCGCCGCCAGGTGGGGATTCGGTCACCAGGGCCGTTTCGCTGCGCGATACCGCTGCCACTACGGGCAGTCACCGGGGACGACACTCGATACGTGAGCGGATAAAGCCCGGATGATCGTGGTTTTTCGCCCAACGGCTCGACCGCTTCGTTTTCTGCACTGACGTGACCCGGACCCTGGACCAGGCTGGAGAGTGCGGCCTGCTGATGGGTATGCGTTCAACACCGAGCGTCCGACCCGCAATCGATCCGTCGCCGGAGGCAGTTCATGACCTCTCTGACCGCAATCCCGCCCCTCAGCGCCTCACGATCGAACCGGGGAAGCGACCCATACGACGGCATCGAGCCGTGGCTGGAGAAGATGGCGTCGCTGCCCGAGCACAGCCCCGAACGCGCTGCGCTCCGCGAGGAGATCGTGGGTCGCTGCCTGTCCTTGGCCGAGCACATCGCGCGCCGCTATACCCGGCGAGGCGAATCGTACGACGATCTCTATCAGGTCGCGTCCCTGGGTTTGCTGCTCTCGATCGACCGTTTCGACCCGGTACGAGGGACCCCGTTCGTGGCCTTCGCCGTGCCCACGATCATGGGTGAGGTGCGCCGCCATTTCCGCGACCGCACGTGGGCGCTCCGGGTGCCGCGCGCGGTGAAACTGCTGCAAGCCGATATCGGGCCCGCCGTGGAACGGCTCGCGCAGCGGGGGCATCGCATGCCCACCGTCTCCGAACTGGCCGCCGAACTCGAGGTCGACCGTCTGGACGTCACCCAGGCACTGCTGGCCGCCAACGCCTTCTCGACCGAGACGATCGACAACTCGCCCGACGACAGCGGCCGGGTCCCCGCCGCCACCCGCGCGGCCGCGGAACTCGGTACCGAGGACGACGGCTACCACCTCACCGAGGACGCGCTCGCGGTAGCGCCACTGCTGCGCGAACTGCCGGCCCGCGAGCGGGACGTACTGCGGATGCGATTCTTCGAGGACCAGACCCAGCACCAGATCGCCGAGCGGCTGGGAGTCTCCCAGATGCAGGTCTCCCGCATCCTCACCAGAACCCTCGCCACGCTGCGGGAGCAAGCGCTGGCCGATCGACGGTAGTGGAGGCCGCCGCGCGACCGGGTGCGGCTCAATCCAGCGATCCGGGGCGGGCCGGGGGAAGACCCTCGCTCGCCCGCAGCTTGTCCGCCAGGGATGTCAGAAGATTCAGGGACTCCTCGGACAGATCGAACGCGCGGCTGGACAGCCGGCGTAGTTCGTATCCCTGGATCTGGGACAGCAGTTCGAGGTCATGGTCGATCTTCGCGGCGTAGACGTCGTCGGAGAAGTAACTCGGGTCGACCTTGAAGAACCGTGCCAGGGCCGCGATCGTATCCTCGGAGGGATGCGTCCGCCGACCCGACCGTAGTTGGGACAGATACGGTTTCGAGATCGGATGACCGGCCCTGGACAGCACGTCGCACACTTCGGAGTTGGTGTGCGGCGGACGACCTGGCGGATGCACCATGTCGAACAGTTTGTTCAAGCGCTCGGCGAACTCCGCGCTCATACCGGGCCACCTGCTAGAGATTTGCTCACAACGCCCCTCCGCTCCGGTGCTCGATCGCGGTTCCCGATCGTAGCGTGTATTGGCCTGGAGTTCAGCCGAAGTGGGCCATGCTGTCCGGTTTCTCCTCCTGGGACAGGGCGAATCGGACTGCTTCGCTACGCATTTGCCCAGCCGGTGCGGATTTGCCCCGAATACTTGCCAGTTGTTTGCGAGAATGGCGAGATGTACAACCAGGGGGACGCCGCGGCGCGTGTGCGGTCCATCCACAGTGCCGTACTGCTGGCCGAGTTCGGCATCGCGAGAGGGCTGCCGGTCGATGTTGTCCTGCGGGGCACGGGGATCGGGGCCGGCGATCTGACCGATCCGTCGGCGGAGATCACCCTCGAGCAGGAATTCGCCGTGATGCGCAATGTGGTCACCGGTGTCGGTGACGAGCCCGGGCTCGGTTTGCTGGCCGGGATGTCGTGCCATCCGGCGAGCATGGGTATCTGGGGTTTTGCTATCAGCGCCAGCCCCACCCTGCGGGACGCGCTGGAGATCGGTCTGCGGTACGCCGACCTGTCGTTCACCGCCGCGACGCATCACCTGACCGACCGGGGTCAGGACGTGCTCGTCGTGCGCGACGACAGTATGGTGCCGGCCGAGATTCGCCGGTTCGCGCTCGAGCGCGACCTGGTCGGCATCGGGACCATGCAGCAGGATGTGCTGCCGATCCGGCTTCCGGCGGTGCGGCTGGAGCTGGACCTCGTCGCGCACCTGGTGTACGAGGCGGTGATGCCGCAGTTCGGGGTGTGCGAGATGGTCTTCGACGCGTCGCGGACCGTGCTGATCCTGCGGGCGTCCTCGCTGGAGCTCGCGCTGCCACAGGCGAATCCGGCGAGCAGGGCGCTGTACGAGCAACAGTGCGCCGCGATCGTGCAGCAGCGCAATCACCGGCGCGGATTCAGCGCGCAGGTGCGTGAGCTGCTGATCGGTCACCGGGGCATGGCCGATCAGTCCGATATCGCGGCGTGTCTGGGGATCAGCGTGCGGACGCTGCGGCGACGTCTGGACCAGGACGGGACGAGCTTTCGGGAGTTGCGTTGCGAGACGGTCGGATTGCTCGCCGAGGAGCTGCTCGGCGCCGGGCTCACGGTGGAGAGTGTGGCCGCCCGGCTCGGCTATTCGAGCGTCTCGGCGTTCAGCCTGAAGTTTCAGTCATGGAAAGGACAGACACCCGGCCAATTCGCTCGCCGGCGCCGCATGCGGGGGCTGGACTGACACCGATCAGCAGCCGCACGTCTCGCCGATGTCGAGGTGGGCCTCGATTGGTTCGGGCGCCGGAGTGTCGCTGGCCGGCGAGGTGTCGGCGGCTTCCAGCACGCGCGAGAGGGCGGTGCGGGCAATCGTGTCGATCGGCTGCTGGACGGTCGTGAGCCTCAGTGCCGCATAGGCGTTCGCCGTGTCGGCGTCGTATCCGACGACCGCGATGTCGTGCGGAACGCGAAGGCCCGCATCGGAAATGGCGCGCAGGGTGGCGGCGGCCTGGCCGTAGGTGCCGACGACCATGCCGTCGGGTGGTGCCTGGTTCGACAGGTGCCGGCTCACGGCGTGGTAGGCGCCCGCGGGAGTGAGGTCGGTGTGGATCTGATGGGCCGCCCGCGCGCCCACGACCGATTCGTACCCCGCGTAGCGCTGGGCGACGGTCTCGCGGTCACCGTGCTGGACGTCGGCCGGGGTGAATCCGCCGACGAATACGGTGTTTTCGCGATGGTGGACGTCCACGAGGTGGCGGGTGGCCAGCGTGCCGGTGTGCACATGATCGGCGCCGATCACGTGTGAGTCGACCTGGTCCCGGTTGTTGTGCACCCAGACGATCGGGATGCGTGCCTGACGGCAGAGTTCGGCGGTCGCCGCGCCGCCCGCGCCGCCGACGACGATCAGGCCCTCGATCCCGGAATCGACGAAGGCCGAGGCGAATTCGACCTCGCGCTCGGGGTCGTATCCGGTGTTGCCGATCAACGTCAGGTGGTCTCGGTCGCGCGCTTCGACCTCGATATGGCCGACGAGGGTCGCGAACAGCGGCAGCCGCACATCGGGGACCAGCAGCCCGATGTGCCGCCAGCGCCGCGGCCGCCGCAGTGCGCGTGCGGCCCGGTCCGGCCGATAGTTGAGCTCGTCGAGCGCCTCGAGCACTCGGGCGCGCAGCCTGTCCGATACCGGTCGCGGGCCGTCGTTGAGCACATAGCTGACAACGGCCGTGGACGTCCCCGCCCGCTGGGCGACATCGGCGAGTGTCGCGCGTTTGACAGTCACATTCGTTCCAATCTCGTCGCCCGCGCGCCGCCGCACCATGCTTGAAATCGTTCTGATTCTTACAGTATCGACACCGGTGTAGTACGACGCAAATCGATTAGATTCGTAACATCCGCGATCTAATCGTTTAACAAGCGCATGATGGAGTGAACTGCATGGCATACGTACGACTCACCGGTGTCACCCACCACGACCCGGAGTCAGCCCATGACAGCTACATCCTGTTCACCGGCGCGGACTCGGTCACCCGGCTCATCGATACCGGCGGCGCGGTTCGCCGGCAGTGGCCTTTCCCGGGGGTTCCGCCGCGCATCATCGACCCGCGGTTCACCGGCGGCCGCCTGGGTGACGTGGGCCTGCAACTGTCGTCCAGCGGCGATTCCCGGGGCGGAATCTACGCCAATGGCACTGTGGGACAACTGACATGGGAGGGGGAGCGAGTGTGGGAGTGGGGTACGCAGGCGCCGGGCGGGGCCGCTCGGCAGAACCACGACTGGGAGCTGCTGGACAACGGCAACCGGTTGCTGCTGGTCACGATCCCGCGGGTGGTGCCCGCCCTGGGCCCATGGGTCGTCGGCGATCAGGGTCTGTACGAGGTCAGCCCGGACGGCGCGATCGTATGGGAGTGGCGCGCCGGCGATCACCTCGATGAGCTGGGGTTCTCCGAGGAGGGCTGGAAAGCCCTGCGTGAGACGGTCGCCCGTGATCCCGGCGACCCGTGGGGATACCTGGAGATCAACAGCGCCAAGACGCTGGGCCCGAACCGCTGGCACAGTGCGGACACAGGCAGCGTGTTCCACCCGGACAACATCCTCATCAGCTCCCGCAAGGCGAACATCGTCGCGCTGATCGACAAAGCCACGAAATCCGTTGTGTGGCAGCTGGGCCCGTACTTCGCCGCCGAATCCGGGGCGCAGCACCAGCGGATCAACGCGCACAAGGTACCCCGGCCGCTCGATCAGATCTCCGGGCAGCACAACCCGCACATCATCGCCGAAGGCCTTCCTGGAGCGGGCAATATCCTCCTGTTCGACTGCCAGGGCGGCGCGGGCTACCCACCGGCTCCGCTGGGAATCTACGCGGGATCGCGCGTGCTGGAGATCGATCCGACCACCGAGCAGATCGTCTGGCAGTACACCGCCGAGGATTCCGGGCTGCCCTCGTGGACCTTCTTCAGCTCCTTCGTCAGCAACGCCCAGCGGCTGCCCAACGGCAATACCCTCATCACCGAGGGTATGCAGGGCAGGATCTTTCAGGTGACCCCCGACGGGCAGGTGGTCTGGGAGTATCTGTCGCCGTACGTGGGATTGGGTGTCGCCGGTGAACCGGAGGTAGGCGAACCCCGGGTGCCGGGCGTGGACCGCCTCACCTCGACGCCGCTGATCTATCGGGCCCAGGCCGTGCCGTTCGAGTGGGTGCCCATCCCATGACCGCCCATTCCATGACATCGAGCCCGCACACCGTAACGGACAGCGCGGATTCGCCGGAGCCCGCGGCCAGGGCTCCGCGTCCGTGGTCGGCGCTGCTCACCGGCCGAGGCGCGCGGCGCTGGCGGGCCGTCGGCGGAACTGTCGCCGGACTCGCCGTGGCGGCGCTCGTCTGGTCGGCGGTGGCCGCGACCGGAGTCTTTCCGCGCCAGCTGTTTCCGGCGGTTCCGCAGATCATCCGAGCCGGGCACACACTGTGGACCAGCGGGCTCCTGGCACCCGACATCGGTGCGAGCCTGCGACGAGCCCTGCTCGGCCTGGCGGCCGGTGGCGGAGCGGGTGTCGCCGTCGCCATCGTCACCGCGACGACGCGCACCGGGCGCGGCCTGCTGCAGCCCGTACTGCGGCTGCTGGCGCCGGTGCCGACGATCGGCCTTGTGCCGCTGGCGATCCTGTGGTTCGGGCTGGGCGAAGGACAGCAAGATTCTCGTCATCGCACTCGGCGTCTTCGTGCCGGTCTGGATGAACAGCCATTCCGGATTCGCCGGCACCCCAGCCGATTACCTCCAGGCCGCGCGGTGTCTGGGCGCGGGCCGCTGGCAGACGCTGACCAGGATCGTCGTGCCCGAGGCGGTGCCCGATGTGGTGGCGGGCGTCCGGGTCGGCGCGGCGATGTCGTTCGTCCTGATCGTCGTCGCCGAGATGACCGGCACCACCGCGGGCATCGGCTATCGGATCTATCAGGCGCAGCTGTACTCGCAGGCCGACCGCCTGATCTTCTGCCTGATCGTGCTCGGCGTGCTCGGCGCGGCCTGTGACGCGGCGATCGTCGTGATCACCGCGCCTGTCGTGCGCTGGGCCCGGGAGGTGCGCTGATGGGTATCGCGGCAGAAGGACTCGTCGTGCATTTCCCGGGCAGTCCGCACCCCACCCTGCGCGAGGTCGAGATGAGCGTGCCCGACGGCTCGTTCACCGTCCTGGTCGGCGCTTCGGGAAGCGGGAAATCGACGCTGCTGCATTGTCTCGCCGGGCTCATCACCCCCACCTCGGGCACGGTCACCGACAACGGCGAGCCGGTCCTCGCGCCCGATCCGCGGCGGGGCGTGGCATTCCAGCGGGATGTGCTGTTTCCGTGGATGAGCGTCGCGGCGAATATCGACTTCGCGCTGCGCGCGCATCGGGTCGCCGCCGGGCAACGCCGCCGCCGGATCGAGGAGTTGCTCGACCTCGTCGGCCTACCCGGCGATGTCGGCAGGAAACGGCCGAATCAGCTCTCGGGCGGCATGCGCCAGCGCGTCGGTATAGCCCGAATGCTCGCCGGCGAACCGGAAGTCATGCTGATGGACGAGCCGTTCGCCGCGCTCGACGCCCTCACCCGGCTGAACATGCAGGACCTGCTCACCGACCTGTGGACCCGGTTGCGGCGCACGGTCGTGTTCGTCACCCACGACGTCGACGAGGCGATCCGGTTGTCGGACACGATCAATGTGCTGGGCGGCGGCCGGATCACCAACCGGATCACCAACCCGCTGGGCCGCCCGCGTCCCGCCGACACACTCGCCGATCAGCCCGCGTACAGCGAGCTGCGACGCACCCTCCACCATGAGCTCGGCATCGAGCGCAACGACTTCGCAGATCCACCGACACCATGAAGAGAAGATCCATGAAAACTGCCGTCTTCCGCCCGCTCGCCCTGGCCGTCGCACTCACCGCCGTCGTGGCGTCCCTCGCCGGATGCGGTGCGCGCGAGGATTCCGATCCATCCACGCTCACAGTCGGATTCGTCGTCGACCCGTCGTGGGCGCAGATACCCGTCGCCCAGCAGGACGGATATTTCGCGAACCACCACGTCAAGGTGAAGGTCATCGACTTCTCGACCGGTGTGGAGGCGCTGCAGGCACTGGCCGCGCATCAGGTCGATGTCACCACCGCCGCCGATGTGCCGACCGCGGCGGCGCTGACGCGCACACCGACGGTGCGCATCGTCGGGGACGGATCACGCTGGCAGGGTTCGCGAATCGTCGCCCGGCGCAGCGCCGGAATCACCTCCCTGCGGGATCTGGCCGGTCGATCGGTCGGCACGCCACTGGGTACCAGCGCGGCGTACTTCGCCTCGAATGCGCTGGCGCACACCGATATCACCGACAAGCTCGTCCAGGTGGCGCCGCAGGCCGCGGTCACCGCCGCGACGCAGCGCAATGTCGACGCCATCTCGATTTTCCAGCCGTACCAGGCGCAGGTCATCGCGGCGCTCGGCAATGACGCGGTCGAACTGGCCGGTGGCAGCTACAGTCAGCACAGCCTGTACCTGGCCACCGACACCGCGATCTCCGGTAAATCCGCCGCCCTGACCGCCTTCTTCGCCGCACTGAACGACGCGAGCGGGCAACTCACGTCCCGCACTCCCGCGGCGATCTCGGCCGTGGCCGCGGCGACACAACTGTCGCCGGACCTGATCGGGAAGATCCTCCCGGAGTTCGACTACACGCTGCAACTGCCGCCGGACCTGGCCCAGGTCCTCGCCGACCAGGCGCGCTGGGCGAAAATGCAAGGGGCGGTGGACCCGTCGGTCCAACTACCCGACTACGGCAGGTTGGCCGACGGTGATTTCCTGCCGCACGGCAAGTAGGGATCGCCCCACCGCTACTTCAGGACGTTCACCGCGCGGGCGATGACCAGGATCCCGGTCACGAAGGAGATCGCGGCCTGCACGGTCATCATCGCCTTCACCCACCGGGACAGCGGCATGACGTCGGTCGGGCTGAAGGCGGTCGCGTTGGTGAAGGCCAGATAGAAATAGTCGGCGAATTGCGGTTCCCACTCCTTGTCGGCCAGCTTTCCCATCTGCATTTGCGGGAACAACAGATCGGGATGTTTCTTGCGGCCGTGCGCGCGGGCGGCCGGGCCGCCCCGATCGAATTCCCAATACCACAGTGCGAATACCAGGACATTGGTCGCCCAGACCTCCGCGCCCGAGGAGAGTAATACGCCGGGGTCGTTGCTGAGTTTTCCGTCGATCAGCCCGGCGACCAGGCGGTCGACCGACCATGCTGTCGCCACGCTCAGCAGCGCCGACAGCGCGAGGCCGGCCGAGCGCAACCAGGTGGCCTCGCGGTCGATGCGGACCGGATTCGCCACGATCAACACCACCATCAGGATCAGCGCCAGTCCGGGAATCACCGCGACCGGTTTCACCACGAGCCGATCGGGGAGCAGCAACTGCAGGGCGATGACGACGATGACGGCGACCGTGGCGGCGATTCGGGACTCACCCGCGCTACGCCGCGCCCAGGCTGGGACCGAGTCGGTGTCTTCATTCATCGGGCACAGTATTCACCCGTGAGCGCTGGGGGCGGTCGATCTTGTGCCCCGGTGCGAACTGTGTCGGCGCGGCGCGGGCTATTCGAGGACTTTTCCGGCCAGCAGCAGGACGGCGAAAACGCCGACCGCGATCACGAGCCCGTAGTGATCCCCGGACCTGCCGTAGTCATAAATCGATGCGCCGACGACGACCGCGATGACGAGAAATAAAAAACGCTTCACCTTGACCCCTCAACCTCACCTCACCCTAGAAAGCGTGGCTTCGGTTGCGCCACAAGGGAGTACGCCAGTGGCAGCTGAGTGGCGGCGACAGGACAGCGGGACCGCCCCTCGTGCCGAGCGGTCCTGGACTGAACCCAACTCGCCCCCGAGTCGTATTGATCTGTATCACCGGCCGACACAAGGGGCATCATGCAGATACCGACCTGCCTGCACGCTGGCGTCGCAGCCACGGGGATCGCCGTCGCGGGCATCGCCGCCATGGGGGTCGCATCCGCGGCCCCGGTACCTCAGTCACCGTCGGCCGTGGCGCCCGCAGTGGTTCCGCCCGGCGGTCTGATCACCACCTTCGTGCACAATCAGATCGTCTACTGCTCGATCATCTGCCCGCTGATGGTCCAGACCGGCGAAACGGCTGTCACCACGACCGCGCAGGCGCCGGGCACGTACCGGGCCGCACTACGATCGGGTGACCAAGACAAGGCGATGGGCGTCACCGCCGCGTCGATCACCGGGCCCACGAACGTCGCGGCGGAGAAGGCCATCCTCGCCGACGGCACGGAAGTGGCGCCGCGGGCGCTGAACGCGTTCGAGGTCGGCGTGGTCGGCCTGCTCGACGTCGGCCCCGCCGCCGCGGGCGGCCCGCCCGCGATTGCCGCGGCGCTCCAGACCGCCCGCCAGGACACCTACACCGCGATGAACCGGCCGATCGTGCCCAACCCCACGCCGACCGTCGAGCCGCACGGCGTCGGTCAGGTCGCCGTGGTGGGTGCGATCAACATCGGCGCGTCGGTCGTCTTCCCAGCCTTCAACGACGTCCTGTCCGGCGCATTCGAAGCCCCCGACGCCGCAGCTCGGACCCTGGCGACAACCGGCGACCCCGCTCGAGCGGCCGCCGCGGCCGCCGACACCGCAACCGGAGTACACACCGCGGCCGACGCCGTCATCTCGCAGGCGGTCACCACCGCGGTCGACAACCTCCGCGCGGCCAACGGCTAACCCGCACCCACCAGCCGGACTCTGCTTCTCAGCAGGCCGGCTGCGAAGCCCTAGCAGACTCGTCCAACCTGGGCCGATTCAATAAGCCTCCGCCGCCCACCACTGCCATCCACGACTCGGCAGATACAGTTCCCGATCGGTTCGCGCATGTTCCCGACCTGGAGCCAGCTTCGGTGACGTCGCCGCCCCGTGGACCTCGCGCGGTCTTGTGTTCCCACGGGATGGAGGCCTGCGGGTCGGTGCTGGCAATAGCCTCCTGATGTAGATTCCGATCGTCAGGAAGGCCGACCATGCTTGATCCGATTGCCAAGAGCTGGAACGGTACCCAATTCAAGGTCGATCCCGCGACTTTGAACGGTGCGGCGGGACGGATCGGTGCCGCATACGACGAAGTAAACACAACACTCGGCGCGCTTACGGAGTCCGGCACTCCGTCTGCCGATTTCGGCGCCGTACTGTCGGCGCACGATAGGTTCGCCGCGGCATGGCTGCCGGAGACGTCGGTATTCCTGTCGGCGTTGGGCGAGACCGTCCAGAAGTTGCTCGATTCCGCGCAGCTTTACCAGGAGACTGATGCCTCGTCGGCTCGACTGTTCACCACGGGGTAACTGCCCTGACCTCGGACGGACCCGAAGGATACGACAATCATGAGCGCCGGCTCAGAATTCAAGAGCATTATGGACCAGCTGCTGGCGAACTATAAGAGCATGACGGCAAGCGAGCTCGAAGGGTATCTCGTCGAGGCGCTGAAACCATCAGGCCCGCCCGGTTCACCGAGCTCGATCGCGAGTCAGGCGCAGGTCTACCAGAACGTCCAGAAGAATTGCAGCAGCGCCCTGCAGGCATTGCAAGGCATCGGCCCCCATCTGATCTGGCAGAGTTTCGGAGCCGATAAAGCTCAGCAGGTCATTGCCGGGCTCATTTTCGAGGCCGGGCTGGCGAGCCAGGCGTTCGGTGCTGCGAACACCGCCCTGACCAACTGGGCCGACTGGCTGTCACAGGCACAGCAGAACGATGCCGCCGCGTGCCAGGGGATGAATGAGTTGCTCGCGGACCTGGCCGCACAGCAGGCGCAGTCAGCGGAGGAGGCACACCCGATACCCGTGGGGATGACAACGGTCCTGAGCGCCGCCGGGTTCTGCTCGGATCGTCTGAGTGTCGCACAGCAGACCGTGGCGGCGGCGGCAGAGGCTGCCAGCATACTGGGCGAGTTCACTGAAATGGCTTGGGCGCATCAGATTGCCGGTCCGTCGGGCGACCCGCTAGCAGCCGTGGTGACCGCCGCCACGGGTGGCGGCAATTCGGCGATCGTGAATCCGGCGGTTCTCGCGCGCGCAGCCCAGCAGTTGGAGAACATGACGCCAGCCGAGCAGAAAAGTTTCGACGCCTTGCTGGCCGACTGCAAGTCTCCGGCCGAGGCGGCCTACGTGTGGAAGGCTCTGGGCGCCGGTTACACGGTGAGCCAGGTACAGGCGTTCGATGCCGCGATCCATCCACACGGCGGCGATGACAAGTGGCTCAACACCCATCTGATGCCCGACATCACCAACGACACTCTGGCCACATACGACGGCAAGGTGGATCCGCAGTTGGACACTATCGGCCTTGATATCTATGACCAGGGCGAAGTAGGTGATTGTGTTGCCGCGTCGACCGTGGTCGCCAGAGCAAGTGTCGATCCGGTGTACATGCTCGGCCTGACCACTGGGTACGGTCTGCCCGCCCCCAGCGACAAACGCTCCAACGGCATGCCACCTGTCGGCGATGACAGCGCGCCGGCGTTCTATGACCGGCTCCAGCAGGCCTATGCAGGTGGATTCGACCAATACGGGACCGATTCGTCATCGCAAGCGGTGGCACTGCTGGATCAACCGACCGGCAAAGTCTATGTGCCCACCTCGCTGGGTTCTGCGGCGGACCGGCAGGCGGCAATACCACAGATCGAGGCGGCGGTGAACTCGGGCCAGCCGGTGCCGATCGACATATATGGGACCTCCACCAACGCGCAGGGGCAGGTGGAGGAGCCCGCGCACCAGGTGGTCATCATCGGTCGGGCGGGTGCGGCGCTCGAGATCTACAACCCGTGGGGTTCGACCACGTGGGTAAGCGAGAAGGACTTCGTCGACGGCACAATGGGTGATGTCACCTCCAACAGTCCAGAGGGCGGGATGCCGATTCCCTACGAAGTCATCACGCCCCAGTGACGATCCGAGATCTGGTGAACCGGTCGCCCCGACGCGATGCCGACCTGCGTGGTCTGGATGTAACGGCGGTCATCACACAAGGCATGTTGCTGCCGGGTACTGCACGTTCGGCTATGTTCACCGAGGCCGCTATCGCCGCATCCTGGGAGGTGCAAGATCACGGCATCGGCCCGTACCCGCTGCGATTCCTGGCGGGATGCGTCCGTGCGATGGGGCTGCGTGCCGCGCTCGCGCTGCCACAACCGCTGATCGGAGCCGAACCGGCTGAACTGGTGCACGGCTGGCTGGCAGCCGCGGTCGGATGGCAGGACAGCATCGCAGACGACGAGATGTTCGCCCGGTGGCTGGACATGGTCGCCACCATGCTCGCCGTCCGCCGGGCCGTCGGTCGTGATGTCGCCGGACGATCCGGGCGACCTTCGCCGCAGGAAGGCGAGATCAGCTCTGGAAGTCCGGACAAGCCGCGTGCTTGACGTCTCCGAACCGTTCCGCATTTCTCAACTGCCCGGCCGGCACGCCATTCGGTGCTGAACTGCACGTCAATCGCGATGGTGGTTGTGCGCTCTGGCTGCGGCCGACTGAACGGCAGTGATCCGGGGTATGGCGAAGAATATGACGGATGGTCGAATGGATAACGACTACGCGACAGGGAGTGTGACCGTGACGACCGATGGGACAGGGACGATCGACACCGCGGACGCTGTGGTGATCGGGATGGGACCCGGCGGCGAGGATGTGGCCACCCGGCTGGCCACCGCGGGCCTGGAGGTGGTCGGCGTCGAGGGTCGTCTGGTCGGCGGCGAGTGCCCCTATTACGCCTGTGTCCCGACCAAGATGATGATCCGTGCCGCGAACACCCTGGCCGAGGCCCGGCGGGTCGGCGAGTTGGCCGGGGCCGCGACGGTGCGGCCGGACTGGGGTCCGGTCGCGGCGCGTATCCGGGAGGAGGCGACCGACAACTGGGACGACACGGTAGCTGTCGAACGATTCGAGAAGGCCGGGGGCCGGTTCGTGCGCGGCTGGGGCCGGATCAGCGCGCGAGGTGAGGTCACCGTGGAGACCGCGAACGGCCCTCGAATCATTCACGTACGCAAGGCAATCGTTCTGAATCCGGGCACCTCGCCGCTGATCCCGCCGATCCCGGGCCTGGACGGCACGCCGTACTGGACCAACCGCGACGCCGTGGCGGTCACCGAGGCGCCGGAGTCGCTGATCGTCCTCGGCGGCGGGCCGGTCGCCAGCGAATTCTCCCAGCTGTTCGCACGGTTCGGCGCGGAGGTCACGACCCTCGTGCGGTCGAGCCTGCTCTCCCGCGACGAGCCCGAGGCCGGTCGGCTGCTGGCCGATGTCTTTGCGAAGGAAGGCATTACGGTCCTGACCGATACCGAGGCCACGCGGATCGAACACGACGGGCGCCGCTTCGCCGTGCACCTCGGCGCCGGCGAGGTCCGCCACGCCCAGCACCTGCTGGTCGCCACCGGCCGCCGCACCGACCTCGCCGCACTGGGCGTGGCCACGGCCGGTATGGACGACACCGCGCACACCATCCCCGTCGACGAGCGGATGCGCGCCGCCGAGGGCGTCTGGGCGATCGGCGACGTGACAGGTCACGGCGCATTCACCCACATGTCGATGTATCAGGCCCGCATCGCCGTGGGTGACATCCTCGGCGTCACAACCGAATCGGCCGACTACAGGGCCACGCCCCGGGTCACGTTCACCGATCCGGAGGTAGGCGCCGTCGGCCTCACCGAGGCCCAGGCCCGCGCCGCGGGCCTGCAGGTCACAGTGGGCGCCACCCAGGTCCCCACATCGGTCCGCGGCTGGATCCACAAGGCGGGCAACGAGGGTTTCATCAAACTCGTCACCGACGCCGACCGTGGCATCCTCGTGGGCGCCACCTCGGTCGGACCCACCGGCGGTGAAGTATTGGGCGCGTTGGCTGTCGCCGTACACGCCCAGGTCCCGGTGAATACCCTGCGCGAAATGATCTACGCCTACCCGACTTTCCACCGCGCGATCGAATCCGCACTGGAGGCTCTGGAGTAAACAGACTTCGGCGGCGGTTCAGCGGCGGCGTGTTCGCACGGTGCGATATCCGAGCATCAGCAGGAGCTTGGCGACGGCGGCCAGTCCGGCGATGCCCAGGGCGGTTGCCGACCACCGCCAGTGGGTGAGCGCGTAGTCGGCCAGGCCGAGATGCACGGCGACGGCTGCGACGGCGACCGCTGCGAGCAAGGGGATCGGTCGCCGGATCGGGTGTGTGGGCAGGTGCGGGCGCTTCACCGGGGATCGGGGGCGGTGTCGTCGACCTCGGTCCAGTCGATGGCGAGCCCGCTGCGTCCGAATCGTTCGAGATCGCGGCCTATGGTGTCGCGGATTCGTTGCAGCGCTTGGTTATCGACCGCGTCGATCCGCACGGTCAGGTCGTCGGGCGAGGCGTCCATTCGGCACCTTCCCAAGGGGTCGAAGACGATCGTGGCGTGGGTATCGGCCTGTTCGACGCGTAGGCGGACCTCGCCGAGTGCGGACGGTGCGCCGCCGTGCATGCGCATGCGGTGGGCCTTCGGTGAGCCCATCGCGGTGGCGTGCTTGCAGAATTGGCGCAGATATCGGGCGGCTCGGTCGGTCGCTATCCGGGTTTCGATGGTAGGCATCGTCGGTCACACGCGGGTGATAGCGGCGAGCCACGCCTCGACGCGGCCGGGTTCCGGGGTGATGTCCAAGGTGGCCTCGACCAGCGAGTCGATGCGCCAGCCGTCGGTGAAGGCCGATTCGATATCGGTGCGCGACAACCGATGTGGACCCCACCCACCGGGCTGACGGTCGCTGAAGCCGAGCATGAAGTAGTGGCCGCCCGGCCGGAGGACCGCCGCCAGGGCCGCGGTGTAGGCAGTGCGGGCCTCGCCGGTGAAGATATGGAACAGGCCCGAATCGAGCACGGTATCGAAGGATTCGCCGAGGTCGGCCAGCGCCAGGGCGTCGTGGCGGACGAATCGGACCTCCAGGCCGCGATCGGTCGCCTTCTCCCGCGCCCGGCCGATCGCCTGGGCCGACTGATCGACACCGACCGCGTCGAGTCCGGAATGTGCGGCCATGAGGGCGTGTTCTCCTGTGCCGCAGCCGATATCGAGGACTCGTCCGGTGATCTGCCCGGTATCGGCCAGCGCGTGGAATGCCGGTTGCGGCCGGTCGATGTCCCAGGGGGGTTTGCTCGTGTAGAGGTCCTCGGGTCCGTTCGGGGGGCGGTAGCCGGGGTGCGGGGAATGGG
>NZ_JAGPOX010000049.1 GCF_019038435.1 Nocardia alni | reverse complement strand
CATCCCCACCGAGATGCAACAGATCCCACCCCCACCGGGTAAACTCACCCAGGCCCGGTCCACACCGGCCAGCCTCCGTAGCTCAGGGGATAGAGCGACCCTCTCCTAAAGGGTAGGCCGCAGGTTCGATTCCTGCCGGGGGCACTCGGCCTGCGTCGCGTTGCCGCAGGTTAAAGCGATTTTCGGTGTAGAGGGTCGCGAGGAACAGGTTGATCGGACGGCAAATCCCCAGGTCGCGTGTCGCAGGTTCGATTCCTACGGGGGTCGAATATTCGACAGTCCATCAGATTCGCTCACGCTTGCGAGTGGTTCCGGCCGTGAACTCGGCCTCACTCTAGCCGAGTAGCCGGTTCGAAGTGCAGCCTGCGGCACCTTGTGTGGAACTCGTTCCTATTCAACGGTTTACCGAGCGCGTCTGGTGGGAGTTAGGGTCGGCGTAGTTCGAGGTAGGCCGCGCGCAGCGCGTTGGTGAGGCGGCGCGGCCAAGGGCGCATAAATGACCGCGCGGTATGCCGCGACAACCGCACCGACAACTGCTCCAGCAGCCGGGCACCGGCCCGTCCGGCAAGTTCTCGTACGACCGATTGCACCTGGCCGGTCAGACGCGCCGTGCGGCGCTGGTAGCGTTCCAGGACACCGGCCACCTGCTCGCGAAAGGTGGTGCGGCAGCCCATTGTTGGGCAGAACAACCGGCGGACCTGCACGTTCACCGTCACCGGACGCTCGTCGAGTGGCACGTCGGCGACCGTGCGCCAGTGATAGCTGTACACCCGCGCGGACTCGGCGCCGCAGCCCGGACACGCGGCCGGGTCGTCGGGCGTCCGCGCCCACACCACGACCTGTCTACCCTCGTCGACGACATCCTCCACCACCACGGCAACAACCCCGAAAACACCACGGCAGCAGGCACATTCACCTCACACACCGAGACATGATGCCTTCAAGATCATCGCATCACCACCGGAAGTGAGACAGAGCCAGATCTCTCAGACAGTCCCTGGACCGTGGAAAGGCGGGTTCGGTTGGAGTGCAATGGCATTCGATGAGCGGACGGGAGATTACGATGCGAAGCAGGAGGCTCTGTGTGCATTTCGCGGCGGTGGTCGTGCCGTTTCCTGGTGCGGCATGTGAGGATCGGGTAGCGTCGCGCCTGCTGTGTAGCAGCGGCATTCGACGTAATGATGGGGTGAGCATGGAGATAGAGCTGGCGGACGCGGTTGCGGCGGTGCGTGAGGAGTTGTTGCATGCCGCGGCGCGGGGGATCGGGCAGCCGGTGGAGTTTCTGGTTGGGCCGATCGAGCTGGAGTTCGCTGTGGAACTGCGTCGGGATGCCAAGGCAAAAGCGGGATTCAAAGCGTGGGTGGTCACCGGGGATGTGGAGGGCGGTCTGTCACGGGGGCGGACGCATCGTGTGTCGGTGACCTTAACACCGGAACGTCTGGGTGGTGGTGGCTGGCTGGTGTCCGGCGATAAGACTCGACCGGAGGGTCCCGGCGACCTTTCTCACACGATCAGGCCCTGAGCACGGTCCGCGCGGTATCGGTGCGGTCGCGAACGTCCTGCGGGAGGATTCGGGTGGAACAGAAGCGTTTGGCGGGCGTCAGGGGCTCAGGCGGGCCGGGCTCGGGATATTTCGTGGCACCACGACTCGTGCTGGCGTCGGCTCATGTGGTCGGTCAGCGTGGCGCGGTGGCCACGATATTTCGGCCCAGCCATGGTGGCGTGTTCGTGGGCCACGTGGTGTGGTGCGGCACTCCGGGGGGCCGCGACGACGCCGCCCTGGTCGAAATCGATGACCCGAGTTGGAAACCGGTGGACGACGACCCGGTGTGGGCGATCGACAGTGCGGTGCGGTGGGGTACGACGGTCACGCACCTGCCCGAATTGCCCTGCGAGAGCTGGGGCGTGCCGGACGTAATGCAGCGCGCCGGCCAGCCGGCGGTCGATACCGGGCAGCTGAAAGGCGTCATCAACCTCGGCAGCAGGATGGCCAGCGATCAATACCTGGTCCGTCTGAATGGCCACCCACCCGCCACTGGTAAGGATGGTCGCTCCCCGTGGGGCGGGATGTCCGGGGCGGCAGTGTGTATCCGAATCCGTGAGCTTCCGGGCTCAACTCGAAACGCGGTCGGTGAGCTACTGATCGCGGTGATCATGGCCGACGACCCCTCGTTCGCGCACTCGGCGCTACCGGCTGTGCCTGCCTATGTGCTGCACCATGATCCGGAGTTTCGCGCTGTCCTGGCCACCCATGTCCGCACGACTGTGCTCGAGCCTGTGGAGTTGGCCGCTTTGGCTACCCCAGAGGATGGCCCAGACCCGCACAATGGGGCTGTCTCGCCAGCGGAGCTGTTGACCGAGCGGCGGTCCGTGGTCGGCTTCCGAGGCCGGGCCGAACTGCTGAAAGAACTACGGACTTGGGCCGAGCAGCCAGGTGTCGGGGTTTGGTTGATACACGGCCCGGCTGGGCAGGGCAAGACCCGTTTGGCTCGCCACTTCAGCGAACAAATCGCTGTACAGGGTTGGAGCACATTGTGGCTGAAACCCGATGCCGACGATTTGGCGGTGATCACCGACATGGTGTGGCCGACGCTGGTCGTCGTGGATTACGCCGAATCCAGACCCGGTCAGTTGGCTGCGCTGTTGGGCATGCTGGCCCCCGGGGGGCGCTCGTCGCTGGTGAAGGTGCTGGCGTTGGCCCGCACCGTGGGGGAATGGTGGGAGGAGGTCGCCGACACCAGCGACGCGGTGGCCACCTTGCTGGATACCGCGACGGTGACTCCGCTACCAGTGCTCGACGCGACCGACAACGCCCGCCGGGATGGATATCGGGCGGCGGTGGCGGCGTTCGCCGCTGAACTGACCCGACTGCCTGGAAACCCCGCCATCGACTGGTCTACCCGAGCTGCGGCCCTGACAGACCGACCACTATCGGCAACAACCGGGTCGACGGTGCTGGCGATCCAAATGACCGCTCTGGCCGACCTATTGGATACCACCGAACCCAGTGAACCCGAAGACCATCTACCAGAGGTCACCACGAGCGGGCGCGACGTGGGAGATAGCAACAGCCCGCAAGAGCGGGTGTTACGCCATGAACGCCGCTACTGGCTCAGGACCGCCAGAGCTGCCGGGATCCACCCGGCTCTGGGCAGGCTCACGTTGACCGACACTGTCGCCGCCACGGTTCTGCTGATGCCCCCCATCCCAGAGCAGGCCAATGACTGGCTGATGCGCATCCCCGGACTGGCAGACGAGACCTATGACCGACGCGACCGGGTTCGGGAGTGGTTGGCCGGTCTGTACCCAGCCGCCGGACCGCACGCGTTCGGTCAGTTGGAACCCGATCTGCTGGCCGAGCATCTCATCGGTACCGAAATCGCCAAACCGGCCCGCACCTCGATTGCCGAAACCCTCGCCACTCACATCAACGGCCATGACGCAACCCGCTGGGTGAGCGTGTGCGCTCGAGCCGCCGCGCACCCCGGCCTCGGCGACCCCGTGGGCGAGATGCTGACACGAATGTGTAAGCAATATCCCACGACGGTGGCGGTGGCTGCCCTGGATGTGGCACCTGGACTGGAAGAACCCAAGCCCCTGGTGCATGCGCTCGAATGCTTCGTGCATGACCCCGCCGTACCGACCGCCGATCTGACAAGCGTTGCCGATGCTGTGCCAACCAGCAGCTGGCTGTGGGCCAAAACCAAAGTGGAACTGCTCGGTGTGCTGACAGCCCGGTCCAAGCCGGAGAAGCCCGACGAGGACGAGGTGCAGGGAAGGCGGCAGTTCGACCCACTCGGTGCCGACCGCATCCAATTCGGGAACGAGATCACCTGGATCACGACGAAGGCGGCCGAGTCTCAAGGCCTGCGTATCGAGTGGACTCGATCCGACCTCGCCTCGAACCTGGCCGAACTTGCTCAGTCGTTGGCAGATTCGGGCCGGCGGGAGGAAGCGCTGGCCGCGAGTACACAGGCCATCGAGATGTTTCGACGGCTGGCGCAGGGGACCGGAAGTCATCGGTCGCCCAGCCGTGGCCAGGACACAACAGATGCACTCCCGTCCAGCCTTGCCGCGAGCCTGGCCAACCACTCCAACATGTTGGCAGCGTTGGGTCGACACGAGGATGCGCTGGCCGCGATCACCGAGGCTATGCAGATCTTCGACGAACTGGCCAAGACGCGGCCAGAGGCGCACCTCCGTAACGTTGCCGGTTGCCTGAACAACCGTTCCGCCACCCTGGCGCGCTCAGGACAGCGAATGGGCGCGTTGTCCGACAACAGCCGAGCCATCGAGATGTTTCGACAACTGGTTGGTTCGGGCAACGATGCCGTATTCCCCGACTTGGCCGTGAGCCTGGCCAGCCGCTCCTACATGTTGGCGGAGTTGGGGCACCACGAGGATGCCTTGAACGCTATGAGCGAGGCCGTCCAGATCTGTGAGCGACTGGCCTCGACAGATCCAGGCGCCCACCTCCTGCAACTCGCCAAGTATCAGCACGACCTCGCATATTCTCAAGCGAATATTGGGCGACCGGAGGGAGCGCTGGCGACCAGCACTCAGGCCGTCAAGACATTCAGACGGCTGGCCAAGGCGCGACCTGATGCGTTCCGCGCCAACCTCGCCAGGGAACTACACGACCTTGCCATCAGGTCGGCGATCTGTGGTCGGTGGACCGATGCCTTGGCAGAGAATACCGAAGCCGTCCAGATCTATCGGAAACTGTCGGACGCAGATCCGGACGCCTTCCTCCCCGACCTCGCCAAGAGCCTGAGTACCCGCGCTAACGTGCTGGATACGGAGGGTCGGCGGCAGGACGCTCTGGCCGCCGGTACCGAAGCCGTTCAGATCTATCAGCAACTGGCTGCGGCGCATCCGGACGCCTTCCACCCCCGGCTCGCCAGCAGCCTGCACAGACTCGCGTTGATCGAAGAAAAGATTGGGCGGAGTTCCTTGGCGCTGGCAAACATTGAGCGGGCTATTGTGATATTCGAGGAGTTAGCCGAGCGCAACCGGGTCACCTACACACCCGACTTGGCCGACTCGGTGAAGAACCAGGCGACCTGGCTGTCCAAGTCGGGCCGACGAAGTCAAGCACTGCCCGCGGCCAAGAGAGCTGTAGCCCTCTACGAGGAGTTGACTGAGGACAACCCGTCGGCCCACCTTCCGGACTTGGCGGTATCCGTCGACAACCTCGCGATCCTCTTGAGCGAGATGGGTCGGCACCGTGAAGCGATACATGCGTTCGAGCGGACCGTAGCCGTATGCGAGAAGCTGGCTGAGGCCGACCGGGACACCCACCTTCTGCCCTTGGCAGTATCGGCCGACCGGCTCGCGATCCAGTTGGGTGGGTTGGGGCGATATCCCGAAGCCGTGGTGGCCGCTGAGCGAGCGGTGACGTTGCGCGAAGAGTTGGCAGGAGTGGACCGCGCCGCCTACCTCCCGGCCCTGGCAGCATCGGTCAACAACATCGCTCTGTGGCTGGGTGAGGTGGGGCGGTATCCGGAAGCACTGGCTGCCGGTCGGCGGGTCGTGGGTTTCTATGAAGAGCTAGCTGAGACCGACCGGGCGAGCTACTTGCCGGAGCTGGCGACGGCAGTACGAGGCCTCGCCGCCGACCTCGTGGCGGCGGATCTGCGAGATGAGGCGGTGGCGGCTGCTCAGCGGGCCGTCACCTGCTATGAGGAGTTGGCCGCCGCCGACCGCTTCATCTATCAGCCCGAGTTGGCGAGGTCGGTCGACAAACTTGCTGCCAATCTGGCCGACACGGGGCGGCGAACGGACGCAATGGCCGCATCCGAGAGAACTGTGGTCCTGCTCGAGGAATTGGTCGCCGCCGACCGTGCCAGCCATCTACCTGCCCTGGCGAGAGCGTACTGGACCGCCGTATACGTCCGGTTGCCTCCCGGCACCGATCGGGTAGCCGCGCTCACCTTGTGCGACAAAGCCATCCGGCTCTACCGCGAACTAGCCGACACCGACCCCGACGCCTTCCATCAGTCCCTCAGCGCTGTCGAGGCTCTCCGGCGCAAACTGTCTTCCTGAGCTGCGACACGACGCCGCACGACCATCGTTCCCCGACCGGGGCTGACTGACCAGCTGGACCGATGCCTGGCCGCTGGCGAGTATCGCGCGATGCGCACACCGTCCGTACCGCCAGAGGAACAACTCCTGTCGTACGTCAGGAACATGGACGACGCCATGTGGGCACAGCTCCGCGCGGCTCTGCGCAACAGCGGAATTTCACAACAGGACATCGCGGCACGGTTCGTTGACGGCGCTCGCTGAAATTGGCTCTGGCGACGATCACGTGACGTGCGCTGGTCGGAGTGTGGGTAAGTCCCCTGGAGTGGCGGGATGACCGCGCTCGCTGAAATTTCAGCGAGCGCGGTCAACGGCTCTGCGTTAAATCGAATGAATGGGCTGGATCCGGCTTTCGGTCGACAAATGCCAACACCCCAGCAAAACCGCTGATCAACGCAAGCTCCATCCGTATAGTGCGCCACCGGGCGCTGTACCGATGGGAACGGATTTGCGGGCGCTATATGCCGGACGGTTGTGTCCTACATCATAGGTAACTGTGCAACTATCGGTCGCCTGATTCCTACAAACGAAACCCAATCCCTCAGCTGGACGACGAGCGGAGCCAATCCGACACCCAGCTGCAGGTCCTGCGGGTGGGCTTAGACCGAAATGTTGGTGCGACGGTCCGTACTGGAGCTCTAAAGTTTCCTGAATGACATGGACGCCGCTGTCACAACGCACCGGTGCCGTCGAGCCGGACGGTCCATTCGAGGGTGTGCCCGACCATCTTCGTGGACTACTCAAACGATGGGCTGAGCGAGTCGCCAAGAAGGTCCTTCCGTCCGAACTGGAAGCGATCAGTCTCAGGCTTCGCGTACCCCTCACGTCGGTCGGCGACCGGATCAATGCCTTTCAGGTGGTGCTGAATGCCTTTGAGCTGGATGAGGAACGAGGCCTCGACCTAATCGATGCACTGTTGTATCACCGCGCGTCTGCGACGGCGGCCACGCTGGAACCCCGGGGTAGCACAGCCCTCGAAGATGCGTCCGAACTGCGGACACTCTTGGCCAACGGAGGATCGCTCTGGACGGTGTCGCCCAGCAACGACCAGCTTGTGCTCGTTGTAGGCGAGCATGCCGGCAAGATCTACCAGTACGCAATCGCAGTGCAGGATGAGGCGACGGCCGAGCTTCATGAAGCATGGAAGAACGCCTACGGACGCAACGGAGATGCTTCCGATGCCTGGGATCACGCCATCAAAGCCGTTGAGGACGTACTGATTCCAATTGTGGTTCCGAACAAGACGAATGCAACGCTGGGAAATGTTCTCGGGCAACTTGGATCGCCACAATCAGCGTCTCTGTGGAAGATGATGCTGCCGGGATCGAACCAGAGTCACGATGTTGCTGCATTCGTCGGCATGCTTCGGTGGCTCTGGCCGAACCATGACCGACACGGCGGTAGCGGTCCAAGACGGACCCCGTCCATGGAAGAAGCCAGGATGATCGTCACCTGTGCTGCCATGATCGTGCAATGGCATCGCCAGGGATGGATCGTTACCCGACGATGAAGCGCCACACGGACGGCTATCGTCATTTGCTATGAGTTCACGGGCCGAACCCAGGCCGGGGCCAACTGTGTCCCATGTCATAGGTCGCTGTACAACTATCGGCTGATTGATCTGGTCGGACGGCAGATTCCTCCTGCTCAAAGACGAGGATTGTGGGTTGCCGGGCGCCCCGCCCGGCATAGGGCCCAACCACCGAATCCGACATGGAGCCCGCCTGCCAGCGCACCGTCGGAGCATGCGATGGCGTGGTTGACTTAGCGGCACCGCTCGTCAGCGGTTCTTTCGACGTGAAGCGTTCTGTGCCTTGCGTTTTGATTTTTTCTGCTCGGAAGGCGACCTGTTACCGTTCGAGGTACTGCCCGACCGAATGCTCCGGATCCTGTTGCGTCCGCGTCGCCGCCACCGTTCGAGCTCGGCGGGCAGGTGCACTCGAGTATTGAGCCAGTTCATCGCCGCGCGGGTTGCTTCGTCCGGCGAGTCCGCCATGTCCTCGGCGAACCTGGGCTCGCCGAGGACACTGACTGCGCACCGGTGATAGAAGGGCTCCTCGACATAGAACTTCATACCCTGGACTTTGTCGATCCCCGGACAGAAGGCTGCTCCGATCATCCACGCGGCACCGGCAAGGACGCCTCCACGGTCCTCTTCGTCCTCCCATCGGGAGACGAGGTCTGTGAGCGTTCGCTCCTCGGGATCGATCTGCAGGGTTGGCTCGCATTCCAGCGCGTGGGCGTATGCCTGCTCCGCCTCGTCGCGGGTCCTGAGAACGTGTGTCGCAGCGAGGTCGTTCATCTCGAAGTGGAGGACGGCGGTGCCGCGCTGCAGGCCGGACTCGAATCCGCGGACGTCGCTGGTGCGCCGATAGCCGGCGAGGACCACGACCTCCGGGCGTCGCAATCCTTTTCGCTGTTGGTCGCCGAACCGTGCATACGGAGAGCCAACGAACGGGCAGACCTGCGCGGCGTAGAGTCCGCAGATCTCGTGCACCGGCGCCTCGCTGAAGACCGGAGTCTTCGCACGGACGTGAGACTCGTTGAACGCCACCTGCCATCGCAGTTCCGCACCGAACGGCGATCCGCAAACCGCGCACAGGTCGAAGGTGGCCAAGACGAGCTTGCGCTTCTCCGACACGGCTCCGAAGTCCGCGCCATCTGTGTCACGGCTGACGGTCGCGATCACTGGATAGCCTCAAGGATCTGCGACGAGGTGGGCACAGCGGGCAGGCCGGGGAATGTCGGAAGGCTTGGTCCCGGCGGTTGGCTGGGTCATGACTCATAATCGTAATCCTTTGAGAGCGGACGTATGTCGCGCCGCAATCACGGACGACTCTCGCATGAACTGCGTGCCCCTCCGGATCGGCAACGAGAACCCGACGCTCTACGTCGGACGCTGGTAGCGGTCCCGAGGCAACGGGAGATGCCGAGCAACGAACGCCTCCGGCAGAAAGACTGTCCGGGAGTTCTTGTGTGTGCGGTCGACCTGCGCCATGATGGTAGGCACAGTCGCCGAAATCCCTTGGAGAACAAATAGTCTGACACACACGTAGGACGTTCACTGTTTCTTGTGTGGTACAGCCACTGCGGGGGGATATATCGCATTGGATACAGTGCCGTTAACGGTATGCGCATGGTACACAGCCCCTCGGACTGCGTGCTTATAGTGTCGGCTGCTCTGCCGGTCGGCAAGCCTGGATGAGGCTGCATCTGGCATGAATTCGTACCGATGCGCGTAGATCGCGCTGCGGTGCATTCGTTGAACATGCTTCGCTCAACCGTAGGAGCCGACGTTGGTCGAGATAGCTCTGCTCGGATCGTTCTGTTTCATCTGCTACTTGGCGCTGTGCGCCGTCGTCGTCGTTCGCACGGGTAGCACCTCCGGGCTGCGTGATGTCGCCCGCGCGATGACTGGCTTACGCCAGGCAATCTCAGCGGGATAGTTGCGCTTCTGAGAGATGACAGCTGTGGCCGAGTGGTAACTCCCTCGGCCACAGTGCCCCTCGTGTTGCGATCCCGGGCCGAAACCCAAAGAAGGGCGACGCGGAATCGCTCCAGGTTGCCCCATCCTGGCTACAGCTGATAACCGGCTTCGATCACCAGCCGACCACCCGAAACCCGCAGGTCGTTCCCGTTCCCATGTTCGATGTGCCCCGCCGGGGGCACCGATTGGACATCTGAAATGGTTTCAATCACGTCACGACACCGAGCACACACGGGCACGGAGCTGCTGTTCGTCGACCAGTTCACCGGCGAGCACGTGCCGCTTATCGGGTCCGTGACCTCGCGGAACTCACGCCCACCGGCGAACTAGATGTCACGACGCATTCAGCTGAACTCCGCATCCGGTACCTGCTTCACCTGTGTCTGAGCTGTTTGCGGTTGGCTGTCAGGATTTCGTCGGACAGTCCGGGGTCGGCCTCGGCGACAGCGCGGGCGACCACCAGCGCGCCGACCATCTGGCAGAACAGCGCCATTGCCTGTCCGCGGGCCGCTGTCGCAGTCATTTCAGCGCCGGATTGGTGCGCGCGATCGAGCACCATTTCGGTGATAGCGCTGAAGAATCCGTCAAGCCCGCGTCGGTACTCGGCCTGAGCTGTGGCGCCGTGGCGCCCGGCATCGACCGCCAGTGCGGCTGAAGCACAGCCGGTTTCCGGGTGATCACGGTGGACGGCCGTCACGTATGTGTCGATCATGTCGTGCAGGGCTGCCCGGGCGGAGCGCGGATGCGCCTCGCGGATGGCGGCGAGCGAGTCGAGCGAGTCGGCGAAGCCCTGACGGTAGACTTCGAGGGCGAGGTCTTCCTTCGAGGAGAAGTGGTTGTAGAACCCGCCGTGCGTCATCCCGGCGGTCTTCATCAGCTCCTCGATGCCGATCCCGTCGATGCCGTGCAGCCTGAAACCTTCGCCGGCTGCCCGGACGATCTTTTCGCGGTTGAGCTTCTTCTGCTCCTCGGTGATACGTGGCACCCCGGACACCTCCTCGACAAGACGGCACCGCTGTGTGCAGGCCGAGGTCGACAACCAGCCGTTGTGATGATACCTGACATCAAAAAAGGTGTCCACGCATGCGCTCCGGCTTGACAAGTAATGATGCTGATTACCATCATTAGTTTTTGATGTTGAGTGACATCAAAAAGTCGGGTTGCGGCCCGCGAACCTTCCGCACACGTTCGAGAGGAAGACGCTGTGAACTTCGGAATCATCGGAGCGGGCACGATCGGGCAGGGCATTGCCGGACATCTCGTGACGGCAGGTCATCGCGTCGTCCTGAGCAACAAGCGCGGCCCGGACACGCTGCGAGACACGGTGGCGCGGCTGGGGCCGCCGGCCACCGCCGGAACAGTCACCGAGGCAGCCGCGGCCGAGATGGTGTTCCTCGCGGTCAGGTGGCAGGACATCCCTGCCGCGCTGGCCGACCTGCCCTCATGGGACGGCCGGATCCTGGTCGACACCAGCAATCAGATGACCGGCCCGTTGCCGGAAGACCATGTCGACCTCGGTTCGGAGACGGGCAGTGAATTCGTCTCCCGCCACGCTCCAGGCGCACGCGTGGTCAAGGCGTTCAACACGCTGTTCGCCCAGTACATCGTGCCCGACCCGCAGCACGCGGAAGGCCGCCAGTTGCTCTTCTACGCCGGGGACGACGCGGACGCGAAAACAGACTTTCGCGCGGTTGCCGAAGAGATCGGCTTCGCGCCGGTGGACGCCGGGTCGTTGCGGGAGGGCGGCCGGCTGATGCAGGTCGGCGGCCTGCTCTCGGCCCTGCACGCTCTCAAACAGGACTGAAATGGCCCAACGCTGCAGGGCATCTCGGAGCTGTTGAAGCTCGGTCCGATCCACAAAAGCCTTGGCTGCTGCGGGATTTCACCGGCTATCACTCGCCCGAACGGCCGCGATGGAGAGTGCGCCCACAGGTTGACCGGACCGAAGTTTGAACTGATGTTCACCTGGCGCGAATGGTCATGCGCATGGGACGGCTGGTCCACCGGGAGCCTGTCAGAGGTTGATCGTGCCGATATTGACCTGTTTGGCCTGATCGAACGCCCGAGCAACGATCATACCCACGTCATGGTCTCGCTGGGCAGTGGCAACCAACTGTTCCAGGCTCGCCGCGAACGACGCATCCTCCGGCACGACTGCTGTAATCCGCGCGGCCGCAGCCTGTTTGGCCTCATCAGTCGAGGTGGGTGCGCGCGCGGTGATCGCGGCCGCGGTGTCGTGGTCGCCGTGGAACTTGGCAACCACCAACTTCCGCAATGCCTTCACCGCGTTCCACGCGCTCTCGCCGGCATCCTTGGCGACTCCTTCACCGAACTTCGATGCCAGCAATGCCACCGCCGCCACCCCGAGTGTCTCTGGCTCCATCAGTCCGCCTCCCGACCCCACCGATCCGATCACCACCACTCCTAGAACCAGCTCGCTCGCAGCGGCGACACTTCCATCCCGCAACATCCTCACGATCGCCAGCCCCCGTGCGCTTACGAACCCGCCGAACGGCAGCCACGTCAGCCAAGCCGTGCCAACCCCTCAACATCCGATCGTCGGTATGCGCACGCCGACCGCAGGATCGCCTGTGGGGCAATGATTACGAGACGATCGAACGACCGAAACGCGGCATTGTGGTGCGCGTGGCCGCTTACTGGCCGGGGTTGGCCCTTAGGGCTTCTGGGTTGTATGGGTGGGTGGCGAGCCAGCGTTGAAGGGTGTCGTGGCGGAATTGGTAGGAGCCAGCGGTGGCGCGCAGCAGTCCAGCGCGGTGGGCCCAGTCCAGGAACGCGGCGGGGTGGCGACAGAAGACGGTTTCGGACGCGAACAGTGTTTGGGCGCACAGGTACCGTACGCTGGCGTGGGACCAGGTGAGTCCGGCAACGAGACCGAATGGAATCGCGGTCGCCGCACCGCGGATCACCGGCCAATCAACGGGCATATCGGTCGCGTAAGGCAGCGTGTTGCTCGTGGTGACCAGCCCCGCGGCGGTGCCCAGCAGCATCCCCGCGATGATCCCGGAACGGGCATCGTCGGCGAGGATACGGCGTTCGTCGAGCGGGGCAAGGCCGTGTCTGCTCGACCCATAGGCTGCGGCGACGGCGATCCCGTAGGCTGCCAGCACCAGTGGTGGCGCCCACCAATGCACGTGGGGGTCGATTCCAGTCGGTCTGGTCAGCCAGACGAGCACTTGGAATGACAGCGCCAACGGCACAACAACCGCGATGGTCGCGCCGCCGGCGATGAGGAGGCTGTGCCGCCAGCGGTGGGCGGTTCCATGGCCGTGTGCATGCCAGATCGACTGCTTGGCCCGGACGCTCGTGGTGTACCTGGCACGCAACCCGTTGATGATCGCCGCGCTCCCGCCGAAAAGTATCGCGTACGCCTCGGCCCTCCCCACCGCGAGCGTGTAGTTGAACTCCACGGCGTAGGCGATGCCCACCGTCAACGCACCGATCGCGGCTCCGGCCAATCCTGTCACCACAGCAACCGTTATCGCGAACAGCATGCGTGAGCGTGCTCTGGCCATGTCGCCGATCCGGTCCAAGCCGATGGTGGTCGAGTCCTTGCCGACGGTGCCAAGATCGTTCAGGTACTGGGCGAGATGGTGGAGCCAGGTATGCACCTGCGGCTGTTGGTAGCGGCGCCCGGCGTGCTCGGTCAACGGCTGTTCGGCGACGGCCGCTGGGACGATTTCGGTAATCAGATACTCGCGTATGGCGTCCGGATCGTCCATCGCGGCCAGCGACGCTGCCACCTGTTCATCACCGCGTCCTATATGGCCAGCGGCCAGCGTCAGCATCCACGGCGTGTTCAGGGCCTTCGCGAGCGCACCGACAGGATTGCGGAGCAATCGCGTGACCGGTTCCCATATCTGGGCCGGTGTACCGGTGTTGCGGCGGCGGCTGTTCAGGTACGCACCGACCGCGGGGGCTGCCAATGGGCGCAAGGTCACTGCGGTAGCGAAGTGCAGTCCCGCGTCGTTAGCCGCAGCGCGGGCACGCTCGTAAGTACCGGTGCGACAGGCCAACACGAGCGGTCTGCCCCGCCAACCGGTGATATTGAGCTGATCGAGCCCTCTGCGTACCCGATCGGGAATATCCAGTTCGTCGAATCCGTCCACGACGGGCAGCAGCCAGTCGGACTGGGTCAGCTTAGCCGCTACTGGGCGACTCACGCCGTAGTCGGCGACCAGCCGACCGGTCAGCCACGCCGTAAAACTCGCGGTGTCAGGATTCCAAGAGGAGGCGTTGAGCCGCACCGGGAGTGATTGATCCGGGTGCTGTCGGCGTTGCTTTAGCAGATCCAACACGAGCAGCGACACCGCCACGGTCTTACCCGCACCCGGCTCGCCCACCACCACCAAGCGGCGAGGCGACAAGCCTCGATAGTAATCACCGATCCCGGAGATCGTGCCGGACACCGGCCCGCCTGCGGCCCGGACGTTCGGCAAGGCACGAAACCCCACATCGACCGCGTCACTCGCCAGAGCGACACCCAACCCTGTCAGATGCCCGACCTCGCCAATCTCGATCCGCCATGCCAGCTCCTGCACCGCAGCCCGCAACGCCACCACCGAGGTATCCGGACGGTAGCGGTGCCACAGCCACACCACCACCTTGATAAGCGGCCCCACCGCCTTGTCCGCCACACCCGGGACATCCACCGCCGAAGGCTAACACCCCAAGCCCTGGCCGACGGCCGCTTTATCATCGAAAGCACAGTCGACCAAGGACTTTCGATGATAGTGACTGAAACACGGCATCTTCTGAAGGGAACCGATCGAAGCTGACGTTCCACCGTCGCGGGACAGCAGATGTCGGCGTCGAAACTGCCCCGCGACCGTCCAGGAACCCATCAGCGAGGAGTACCTCAGACTATTCCGAACGAACATCCGGTATTCGGCATTCGCCGACAGGTGCCGCGGCCTCGTCGGAACGACCGGGCCGCGGACGTTCATCCCGAGGTTTTCGAGTGCACAGAGAAGGTCTAGGCCGTCCGATTTGATTACAGTCTACGGGCCAGATGGCAAGCCGCTGAAGGACGTTCGGATTACCAAGGATGGCGTCCAGGAAGAAGATAAGTAGCTGGTGGGGTTTGCCCTCCTCGAATGCTCGATCGGGTCCGGTGATTCTTGAGGGGCGACCACAGCCGGGTAAGTGAGGTGGGAGCCACCTACTGGCACGGCCGGTCGATCCTGCGACCTGGGCCGACACGATCGAGTAGGACACGAGGACAAGCCCTGCGGGGCTCAATTCGCAGAATGTGTATCCCAGGCTCGCCACTCCGATCGACGCAACCGATACTGTGCAAGTCCGTCTGGCAAGGTCGTTTTCGTCATCCGGCGCCTGAATGTTCACCGCGCCGAGGGTAGCCTTCTGCGGCATATGCGAACCGCTACAACGTTGGAGGGGCGAAACGCGTGCAGGCGGAATGGATTCCGGTGGTTGTCGGGTTGACGGCGTTGACTGCGAGTCTCATGACTGCGGCGGTCAATGTCTTCTTCTCCGAACGGTGGAAGGCGCGATACGCACGGGCGAAAGAGGCCGAGGACCGAGCCCAGGCACTATTGGACCGTTATCGTGAGCCGCTCGCCCGGTCGGCGTTCGACCTGCAGAGCAAGCTGTACAACATGGTGCGTCGCAGCGCAGTACCCGGCCATAAGATGGGCGGCTACGCCGAGCTGAGCACATTGTGGTTGATCGGTCAGTGGTGTGCCTGGAACGAGATCCTTCGACGAGAAATCCAGTTGCTGGATCTTGGGAGTCCTGCCGGCACCGCGATCCTTCAGCGGAAATTGATGGACATCGCCGATGTGTTCGCGTCGACGAGCATCTCAGGCCGCGATTTCCGGGTAAGGCGAGCCGAGCAGCGGGCGATCGGCGAATTGCTGGTGGTGGATCGTGTGACTTCAGCGGGCAGTCGCAGCGACGCGATCGGCTACGCAGAGTTTTGTGCCAAGGTGGATACGCCGGAATTGGAGCCTTGGCTGCGACCTCTCCAGTCGGCGATCCGGAAGTTCTACGATGAGCCCGACGGTTACCCGCCGCGTCTGGTGCTTCTCCAGCGGCAGCTTGTGGAGCTGATCGATTATCTCGATCCGGACCGTGTGCGTTTCCCGGACCGCAACGACCGCGGCAAACTGCCAAGGCCCACGGCTGGTGTCGACCCGAAACGAAGCCGACCAGCCTGGGAGATCGCACGGTTCCGTTTCGTGCCGTCGTTGGAGCCGGACCCGTGCGACGCTATCCTCATGTGGCTGAGGACGTTGGAGAACGTCTACCAGCCTGACACGGCTGTGGACGAAAACGGGGTTGTCACTGCCCGTTTCCGGCCGCATCGTTTCAGCCGCCTGTGGTGCTACCTCGTTGTGCGTCAGGCCGGAGGGCGGCAGGGCTATGTCTGGGTAGAGATCGAAGCGTGGCTCCAAAGCAGGGTGGCAATCACAGAGGGGGAAAAGAGACAGTCGTTGGAGTCGACCGCGCCTCGATGGCAACGCGTTCGCCGACGGAGCGTGTCGGTCATCAACAATCTCCTCGATCTCTTGGGCCGCCCGTCCCTTCACGCCGACCTTCCGTCGGCCGTGGTTGTAAACGAACTACATCGAACCCGCACGAATACATAAATTTCGATATGAGCGGGCGGGGAGGCAGCCCGCTCAGCGGCTACTTACCGGATCCTCCAGATTGCTCGGGATAGCCAGCGAGAGTTCGGAACATGTCCGTTGACGTCACCGTAGCGAACTTCGTTCCGGATAGCATTGTCATTCCCGCGAAGGGTGTAGCAAACACGTCACGCCGACAGCAGAAGACCGGCCACCCAACCAATTTGAACAGTTGACCAATACACGCTCATCGGCATGAGCGTGTGTTCTGTGCATCCGCCGTCAGGCTCGAGCAACCTGTCGTTGCGATGCATGGACTTCAGCACCCCGCCGCCTGGCGGTCGCCTGCCAGGTCCAGCACGAGTTGCTGCTCACACATGGGGGCGATGAGTATGCGCTTCGTCAGGCGGCGCACGAACAGGTCTAGCTCGATGCTCAGGTTTCCGGTCCAAGTACTCGGCCGGTTCGCCTCGAACCGCTTCAGTTTGAACCGTCGCGGGTTGGGGCCGCTGTTGCAGCCTGTCAGCGTGCTGCGGAGCGTCGGTATGCTGCGGTCTCGAGTGCTGCGAGACGCTGCTCATCTTGCGGATGGATGCGTATCTGCCAGGACGACCACGGTGAGTGATCCAAGGATGCCTTGCATGGTTTCGCGCGCGTCTTCGGTTAGGAGCAGGTCGGGAAGTCCGGTGATCTGCCCTATGTTCGCAGCGTCCCCGGTGGGGTCACATCGCACATGGCAACTAGGCCGACCTGCGGTTTTCGGGTGATCGGCTGGTGATCGAAGCTAATTATCAGCTCACCCGACCCAGTGAACCATTTCGCCGCTGCGCGTCCGCAACATCACGATCTGTGGGCGGTTGGGGTTGTGCGGTCGGGGGTGTCGAGTAGGCCGGACAGTAATTGGAGGCGTTCGGCGTCGGGGCTGCCCGGCTCGGCGGTGTAGGCGATGAGCACCGGACCGGGGGCGCCCGGCATCGGGTAGGCGTCCCAGTCCAGGTTCAATTCTCCGACGAGTGGGTGGAAGACCCGCATTCGGCCGCGTGTCGCGCTCTCCACGTCGTGGCGCGCCCACAGCGTCGCGAACTCGGCGTTGTGCACGGCCAATTCGCCCACCAACTGCACCGCGCGGGGGTGAGCTGGTGCGGAGGCGACCTGTGCCCGCAGCATCGCGGTCAACTCCGCGACCGTGGCCGCCCGCTCGGGACATGCCGGGTCCGCGTCGGGGTGCAGCAACAACGCGAGCAGGTTCCGGTCATGTTCGGGCAACTCGGTAAATGCGCCGAGCAGGGCGCCGGCCAGCGGGTTCCACGCCAGCACGTCCAGGAAACGTCCGATGATCAATGCGGGCGAACTGGTCGCGGCCAGCAGCCGCAGGGTGGTCGGGGGCACCTCTTCCGGTGGGTACTCGCGGGCCTGCCGGGTCGGGGTTCGCGTGGCGGCGGCGAGGCTGTGCAGGTGCCGGGACTCCTCGGCGGTGAAGTTCAACGCTCGGGCGATCGCGTCGAGCACCTGGTCGGACGGCCGCACGTCCCGGCCCTGCTCCATCCGCTGGTAGTAGTCCGAACTCACCCCCGCCAATAAGGCCAGTTCCTCCCTGCGCAGCCCGGCCACGCGACGCCGAGGCCCCGGTTCGAGACCGACATCTTGCGGCCGCACCCTGGTCCGGCGAGTGCGCAGAAACTCCGCAAGCGCCTGGCGCGAGTCATCACTCATCAACTCAGTGTGCCCGAGCGGCGAGTCGCGAGGGTGGGTCTGCTGGTCCCAGGACATCGGGAACGACCGCGATGTCGCGAACAGCGCCCAACATTGGTGTCACACCAGCCGACCACGGAAGGAAACCTGACATGAAGGCCGCACAGATCATGCACTTCGGGGCACCGGAGGCTCTACGGATTACCGACACCGACCGCCCCACCCCCGGCCCCGGCGAGGTATTGGTGCGGGTGCAGGCCTCCAGCATCAACGGACATGACGTCGTGGTTCGCGGTGGTGGCCTCAAGATGGTGTCCGGCCGCAAGTTCCCGATCGGTGCCGGGCTGGACTTCGCCGGTGTCGTCGTCGAAACCGGGCCTGGCGTCGCGGATTACCGCGCCGAAGACCGCGTATGGGGCATGGTGCACCCACGACAGAAACACGCCGTCGCCGGCGCGGCCGAGTATGTGGTGGTCACCACCGACCGCATCGGCCCGGCGCCGGTCGGTATCTCGGCGACCGAGGCGGCATCCCTGGTCGTTACCGGCAGTACCGCGCTGATCGCGTTGCGTGACAGCGTCGGGCTGGCCGCGGGCGAGCGCGTCCTGGTCCGCGGCGCCGCCGGTGGGGTCGGCACCTCGGCAGTGCAGCTGGCACGGGCCATGGGCGGTCGCGTCACCGCGCTGGCCCGCGACCGCCACGCCGAGGTTCTGCGTGAGCTGGGGGCCGAGGAAGTCCTCGACTACGGGAACACCGCATCGGAGCAGATCGGACCGTTCGACGTCATCCTCGACACGGTCGGCACCGAGCTGAACTGCTACCGCAGCAGGCTGGCCAAGGGCGGCCGGATGGTCACCGTCGGACTGTCGGCCGCCGCCATCGCCGCGGTCGCGGCATCGACGATCCACGGCTCCCGGCGCATCCGCACGTTCAGCGCCAACCCCGGCCCGGGCGTGCTGAATGCCGTGGCCGACTACGTCACCTCGGGTGCGCTGCGTCCAATGGTGCACCACGTGTACCCGCTGACCGACATCGCCGCCGCGCACGAGGCATTCGAACGCGGGGGCGTCCTGGGCAAACACGTGCTCGCCATCGCGGGCTGAGACGCCGAATGCACCCGCACTATGGTGTCCTTTCGTGATCGGTTGTGTGACAACGATCCTGGACGCGACCGGCGACAGTGCGGTCGTTCGCTTCATCCTGGGACCGGCCGACCCCTCGCCGGCCGCGGCGCGGACATAATGGGCCGGTGACCGGCGACCCCCGCCAGGCGCTCGCGGAGTTTCTGCGGATCGGCCGGACCCGAGTGCGGCCGCAGGATGTCGGCCTGACGGCCCTGCTCGAACTCCTGCGCCGGGAGACCTGGTACCGGTCCGTGTCCTTGGCACCGGCGTCCTGACAACTCACAGCTGCGTCACACCTCCGTCCGCGACCAGCTCCGCACCCGTGGTGTAGGTGGCGTCGAAGGCCAGAAACGCTGCCGCCCTGGCGATTTCGTCGGGGGTGCCGAAGCGCCGCATGGGATTGTCGGCGACTCGCTCCGCCTTGAACCGCGCGGCGGCCTCCGCGGTCATCATGATCTCCAGAATTCCCGTGTCGATCGGGCCGGGACTGACCGCGTTGACGCGAACTCCGCGCGGCAGCAGCTCGCGGGCAAGGCTCCGGGCCATCGACCGCAGCGCGGCCTTACCGGCCGCATAGACACTCGTATCCAGCATGCCCATCGCATTCACGTTCGAAGTCGTCAGAACGACTCCGGCGCCTGTGCTCAGCAACGGAGCGAGTTTCTGCACGGTGAAAAAGGCGCCCTTGACATTGATCGCGAATAATTCGTCGTACAGCTCCTCGGTTGTCGATTCGAACGGCGTGACGGTCGCGATTCCGGCGTTCACGAAAAGTGCGTCGATCGTGCCGAATTCGCCTTTTACACGCTCGGTCAGCGCATCCAGGTCCGGCAGCGAGGCCACATCCCCTCGAATGGCCACCGCGTTCTCGCCCAGCCGCTCCCGCGCGGCATCGAGCGTGGCCTGCGAACGACCGGTAATCGCCACTCGCGCTCCGCCGTCCACGAGCAACTTCGCCAGCGCGAACCCCACGCCACTGCCACCACCGGTGATCACCGCGTTCTTGTCGATGTAATTCATCTCAGCCCCTGGGGAATTCGCCGGGTTGCCGATACGTTCTCGATAGTGGTCATGCCACCGGTCCTCTCGAATACGTGAATGTCCGCTCGACGGCAGAAATACGCGCAGCGTGAGAATTTACGGTGCGCATTTCGTCGAGCTGTTTTCACGGTATGTCGGGGAAAGAACCGAAGGCAAAGACGAAAACGCAGCGGACGGCATAGGGAATCCCTATGCCACCCCGGGCCGGCACAGCCGGCGTCCACGTGGCTGCTACTCGAAATCACCTTCGCCGACGAGGCCGAAGGCGAAGCCCTCGCCCACCAACAGGCCAACGTCTCCCTCGACATCGCACGGTGGCAGGCGGCACGCCAAAACAGTGGCCCCGCCTGCCTATAACCGATAGTCGGCTTCGATCACCAACCGACCACCTGAAAACCGCACGATATCGTGCGAGCGTGTCGTCGCGGCACAACCGGCAGGTTCGCGACCATCGCGCTGCCCGACAAACGATGACTCATCGCCACCAAGACCACCCTTGTCGCGGTCGCATTCGGACTCGACCGGTTGTCGACCCGATGGCTGCCCCACGCCGGAATCCTCGTCGCCGTCGCATTGGCAGTCGCGGGCTCGTCAGCGGACCCGCCTTACACGCACTCGTGTTCAGCCCGCACCGACCGTCTCCAACCAATCAGCCCGCACCCAGAGCTAGCGGCACGCCCGACACTTTGCGGGCAGTTCCAGATCCGGCAACAACGCGCGACGCCGGCGGTCTGCACAATAAGTTGCACTTCGTGACCAGCAATAGGTCGACTCAGGATCGGATCCGCGAACGTTGCGGCGTCAGCGAGCAGTTCAGGCAGTTCGTTTTCGCGGGCGACCCGCGACCGCCATTCCGCCCACTTGCGTGATCGCCCCTACGCCACAACGCTTTCCGTTCCGCGGCCAGTGACCGGAAGTTCCGCGGCGCCCCTCGTAGCCAACAGCCTTCGCCGCCGGGTGCGGTCGCTTGGCCGAGATCCGGCCCCTGGACTTGTCGACCCGCTCACGTTCGGCCGCAGCACGATACGTTCCGACCTCTCGGAGAACGGAACCATTCGCTGCGCGATCAGCTTGGCCCAGGCGTGGTGAGCGTATTGGCAGATCTTTGGGAGGAACTTGCCAAGCTATCCACGTAAGATCGCGGGACGTAGACATCGACAGGCAGTCGGCCAGGGATCGGATGCGGTCTTTGGTTGCGACAGAGGGGATCTCCATGCGAATCGTCCATCTGGCAGTGGCCGCCGCGGCACTTGCCGGGAGTGTCATGCTCAGCGGCCCGGCCGCCGCTCAAGCGCCCGCGGCCGGCGGTTGTTACGCCGGAAGCATGCTGAACATGACCTACGGCCCGAGGGACACCGTGACGGGGACGATGTCCAGCTGTGGCAGTCCGCTCCTGCCGGGCGTCAGCGGAGGGCTACTGACATTTTCCTACCCCGGTGTCCCCTTCGCCGGCGTCTTCGTCCCTGTCCCACCGGGAACAGGCAACGTCGCATGGTCCAATGGCCAGCAGAGCGCACTATCGGGGATCTACAACCAGAACGTTGCCGTGAACACCTTCGCCATCACCGGAGGCGCCGCCGCCGGCCACCACTTGGTGGTCAACGAGTCCATAGGCAGGAAGGGCACCGACCGACTGATCTCGGCACTCCTGGCACCCTGACGCACGGCTCGCGCACGATCATGCCCGCCTGCACCATATTTGGGCCGGAAACCCCAGAACCGGGTCGCAAGCGGCGCGCACACGCCCGGGATCTATCTCACTATCCGACAGTCCCGGTGCGGAGACATTGCCAGGATCCATGGGTCAGTGGGCTTCAGACGGGTCTACCAGTGCATGGACCCGCTGTCCGCGGGCTCATGATCCGAGTTCGGTTGTTGTGAGGTTCGCTGTGGCCGGGAACGTTCCCCGCCCGGATGCCACCGTGATCGGACGAACCCGTCATCGAAATCCGGCGCTCCATCCGCCGTCGATTCAGGTGTTCGGACCGGTGCCCCAGGAAGATTCGTCGGACGCCAAGTACCGTCTTCGCCCGGTGCATGATCGAACAATTGCGAATCCCTGTCCGGTCAGCAGGGCCAGTCTGACACCACAGGAACTGTGAGGTATGCGAAACGTAATGCGCCGCAACAGTGCTGGTCGTCTTACGCTATACGTTCCGCCCTTCGAAAGCGGAGTTATGCTCGTTCGCTGCGGGATTCAGCCTGACGCGCATTGACAGATCATTGGGAGTAACCTGCCAAGCTGTCCACGTAAGATCACGAGATGTAGATAGTCGAAAGGCAGTCGCACAGGGATCGGGTGCGGTCTTTGGTTGTGGCAGAAGGGATTTCCATGCGAATCGTCCATCTGGCGGTGGCCGCCGCGGCACTTGTCGGGGGTGTCTTGTTCAGTGGCCCGGCCGCCGCTCAAGCGCCAGCGGCCGGTGGTTGTTACGCCGGAAGCGAGCTGACCATCACGCAAGGCCCGAGAGACACCGAGTCCGGGACGATGTCCAGCTGCGGCAGTCCACTCCTGCCGGGCGTCAGCGGAGGGCTACTGACAATTTACTATTCCCCACTCCCCTTCGCCGGCCTCTTCGGCGTCCCTTACCCACAGGCGACAGGCAACGTCGCATGGTCCAATGGCCAGCAAAGCACCCTGGCAGGGGTGTTCAATACCAACGGTACTGCGACGAATTCCTTTGCCATTACCGGAGGCGCCGCCGCCGGCCACCACTTGGTGGTCACCACCTCCCAAAGCAAGAAGAATATCTACCGACTGGTCTCGGCGCTCCTGGCGCCCTGACGTTCAGCTCGCGCGCGATCGTGCCCGTCCGCACCGCTCGGATGGGGAACCCGAACGCTCGCGAGTCCGTCGCCTCGGTCGACCACCCGCGGCCTGCTGGTGGTCGGCCCGAGTCGAGCTGGCCGTTGTGCCGTGCGTGATTGGTTGCAGGCGAGTGTGATTCGCCTCCCGATCATTCCGGCAACGCTGGCTGGGGGTTGTGGTTGACGCGGAACGTATTCGCGGGGTCGTGGTCGCATTCGATCCGGACGAGCTGCACTCCTGCGCGTATCGGGCTCACCGGGTAGAAATGCTGGTCCGGTCAACCGTTTTCGAAGCTCGGCGACCAGGAAGTCCCCGAACCGACTGGGACCCAAGGAGTACGGCAACGTCTAGGACCGACCGTCCGGTGGGATGACGATGGCCTGCAATGCCTCCCGCAGGTGGCGGGCAGCCTGCGGGTCGAGCGGCGCAAGGAGTTCGCGTTCGGCCTCGTCGCTGGCCTCGATGGCTCGGCGGAGGGTGTCCTGCCCGGTTTCGGTCAGCTCGACCACGTTGCGGCGCCGGTCGTCCACATGCGGATGACGTGACACCAGGCCTTTTCCCTCGAGCGTGTCCAGCACCGCGACCATCGTCGTACGGTCGATGTGCAGCCGCTGCGCCACGTGCAGCTGGGAGGTCGGCTCGCGGCCGGTGAGAACCAGCAACACCCCCAGCTCGCGCCCGTCGATGCCGTATGGCGCCAATGCCCGATCGTTCAGCTCGGCCATCCGCAGCTGGGCGTGCTTGAGCAAGTACCCCAGACGTTTGCTCGTTCCCGGGTCCGACCCGTCGGTTCTAGACACCGCTCGATGTTATCTCTAAACTGATCGTCAGCTGTACTGACGATCAGGGAAACAACAGAGATCATCGTGGTGATCTCACCAGGGAGGCACGCATGGACACGGTGATCTCGGCCGACGGCACCGACATCCCCGTATACGACGAGGGAGAGGGCCCGGTCATCCTGATGGTCCATCCCGGGCTGGACGACGGGACGCGGAGCAAGAAGCTGGCCGCGCTGTTGGCCCGGCGTCATCGGGTGCTTCGCCTGCATCGGCGGCAATACCGGCTGGACCTCAAAGCGGACGGCGCGTCGTGCTCGATCGGCCAAGAGGCCCAGGACGTGCTCGCCGTGGCGCGGGCCGCTGGGGAACCGGTACTGGTCTATGGTCACTCGTCCGGGGGAGTCGTGACGCTCGAGGCTCTGACGTCGGAGGCCTCCCTGTTCGCCGGCGCGGTGATCTTCGAGCCGCCCGCGATGATCGAGTCGCCGGCGGCGGGTGAGGGCGGCGAGATCCTCGCGCGAGCGCGCGCCGCGATCGACGCCGGGCGGCCCGGCCGGGCGATGCGAATCTTCGTCCGGCAGGGTGTCGGGATGCCGGTGTGGCAGGCCACGCTGATGGGCACGGTCGCCGCCTCGGTCGCCCGCCTACGCCGGCTCATACCGTGTCAGATCGATGACTTCGAGGCGATACAGCGACTCGGCGTACGCCTGGACGCCTACGCCCGGATCACCGTGCCGACCGTATTGCTCGGCGGCGATCGCAGCCCGGCGAATCTCGCGGAGCGGCTCGACGCCCTCGGGCAGGTCATGCGGGCCAGCGAACGCGTGATCATGCCCCACCGAGACCACGGCGCCGACCTGCGAGCTCCCGAGGACGTCGCCCGCGTCATCGAGACGCTCGCCGACAAGGTGCTGCGCCGGTAGCCCACTGGGCCGCACGAGCGCGCCACGGCGCCGGACGGCATCACCCGCCACATCTCGACCACGAACTCGAGGAGAAACGCATGCAGTACCGCCCCCTCGGCCGGACCGGCATCAAAGTCAGTCCCTACGCCCTCGGCGCCATGATGTTCGGGGCGATCGGCAACCCCGACCACGACGAGTCGATCCGTATCATTCACAAGGCACTGGACGCGGGAATCAACGTCATCGACACCGCCGACGTCTACTCCCATGGTGAGTCCGAACAGATCGTGGGAAAGGCACTCGAGGGCCGGCGCGACAACGTCGTGCTGGCCACCAAACTGTGCAACCCGATGGGCGCCGATCCCAATCAACGGGGTAACTCACGGCGCTGGATCATGACCGAAGTCGAAAATTCACTGCGCCGCTTGCGAACCGACCACATCGACCTCTACCAAATCCACCGACCGGACCCCGACACCGACATCGAGGAGACACTCTCCGCGCTCTCGGACCTGATCCACAGCGGCAAGGTCCGGGCGATCGGGTCGTCCACGATGCCCGCCTCCGACATCGTCGAGGCCCAATGGGTGGCCCAACAGCGCGGCCTGGAACGGTTCCGAACCGAACAACCGACCTATTCGATCCTCAGCCGTGGCATCGAAACCGAGGTGCTGCCCGTTGCCCAGCGCTACGGAATGGGCATCCTGGCATGGAGCCCGCTCGCGCAGGGAATGCTGACCGGGCGCGTCCGCAAAGGCCGACAGACCGATCTGCGCCGCGCCGCCTATTTCAACCACCTGCGCGACGAGCGCAGGCTCGATGCCGTGGAGCGGCTCATTCCGCTCGCCGAACAGGCGGCCCTGCCGCTCACACACCTCGCGATGGCGTTCGCGGTGGCGCATCCCGGGGTGACCAGTGCGATCATCGGACCGCGCACGATGACGCACCTCGACGACCTGCTCGCCGGTGCCGAGGTCACCCTCACCGACGAGATCCTCGACCGGATCGACGAGATCGTTCCGCCCGGCACCGACGTTGGCACACTGGACATGGCTTACTCGCCCCCACCCCTGCAGCGCCCGAACCTGCGCCGCCGCCCCGTTGACGAACGCGCCGCCGCCTGACAACTGCCTCACCGCTGCAGCGTCCGGAAACAACCGCCGGGCCGATGGCACGAACAGCACTGCCTCGCACGGTGCGGGACACCTGGTCAGCGCAAGGCTTCGGCTTCGGCTTGGATGTCGTAGTCGGTGAGGATGGGTGGCGGGGTGTCGAGCCTTTCTCCTGTGTCCAGTCGTTGTCCGTTGGTTCGGGAGCCTTGTTGGATGAGTGTGGTGCGGGGACGTCGTAGTTGTTCGTAGCGGGTCAGCGCTTCGGGGATGCCGGCGGCGGGGATGTCCCGTGTCAGGGTGGCCAGTGCGATGGCGTCTTCGATGGCTTGGTTGGCTCCTTGCCCCATGTGGGGGAGCATGGCGTGTGCCGCGTCGCCCAGAAGTGTGAGGCGGCCGCGGCTCCAGCGGGGCAGCGGGTCGTGGTCGTAGAGTCCCCATCGGAATGTGGTCTCGATCTGGGCGAGCAGTTCGCTCAGTTTCGGGTCCCAGTCGGCGAATTCGGCGGCGAGTGCGGCGGGAGTGCCGGGGGCGGACCAGGATTCGCGCATCGCGGTATCGGCGGGCAGGAATCCGACGAAGTTGCGCAGTTCGCCCGCGTGGACGGGGAAGGTGAGGAAGTTCTTGCCGGGGCTGTTCCACATGCAGCCGTCGTATCGCGGCCAGCCGGGGATTTTCGCCGCGGGCAGCACTCCGCGGTAGGCGATCCGGCCGGAGAATACCGGCGGCTGCGGTTGCACGACGTGGCGTTGCAGTACCGAATGGATACCGTCCGCGGCGACGACGAGGTCGGCGCTCGCGTGCGCGCCGTTGTCGAAGCTCACGTGTGCCGAGTGTTCGTCCTGGCCGAAGCCGGTGCATCGATGACCGCTGTGGACGACGCCGTCGGGAAGGGCCGCGGCGAGTATCTCGACGAGATCGGGGCGATACATGCCCGCCGTACCGCGGGGGCCCATGTCCTGCTGGCGCAGGATCGTTCCCTCGGGGCCACGGACCCAGAGTTTGTCGACCGGCGCTGCGAGCCGGGACAGTTCCGGCTCGAGACCGAGCCGCCCCAGCACCCGCAGGCTGGAGGGTATCAGCGCTACGCCGGCCCCGACCTCGCCCAGCTCGGCGGCCTGCTCGAATACCTCGACCTGCGCACCGACCGATCGCAACGCCACGGCAGCGGTGAGGCCGCCGATTCCCGCCCCCACGACCACCACACGGACAGATGTCATGGAAATCTCCTTACCTCAACCGGTTTCGCGTTCCCGGACGACCTGCGACGCGAGGCGCCCGGTGCGGTGGCCGGGACGACGCAGATTCGCCGGTGAACTCCTGATCGTCAGTGGCTGGTCTTGCGGCGGAAGGACACAATCGCCGCCGGTACCGCGACGACCAGGATCACGATCGACCAGATGAGCGAGGCGGGGATCGGGTGTTGCATGGGCCAGGCGCCGATGGTGCGGGATGGGTTGGGGTTGCCCCAGAGTGTGCGGGTGGCGGCCACGACCGAACTGACGGGATTCCAGTCGGTGATCGCTCGGAGCCAGCCGGGCATGTTCGCGGTGGGGACGATCGCGTTGGAGACGAAGGTCACCGGGAGCAGCATGATGAGTCCGAACGAGGCGGCGGTTTCGGGATTGTCGGCGTTCAGGCCCAGGCAGGCCGATATCCAGGAGACCGCGTAGGAGAACAGCAGCATCAGCAAGAATCCCGCGATGACCGAGGCGACACCGGTTTCGGGGCGCCACCCCAGAGCCAGGCCGGTCAGCGCGACGATGAGGGCGCACAGCACCGCGGTGAGCAGGTCGGCCAGTGATCGGCCAACCAGGATGGCCGAACGCCACATGGGCAGGGTGCGGAAGCGATCCATCATGCCCTCGTGCAGATCGGTGCTCAGCCCGACCGCGGTGCCGGTGGTGGAGCTGACGAGATTCAGCGCCAGAACACCGGCCAGGACGTAGTCGACGTAGCGTCCGCCGCCGGGAATCGGGATGCCGCTGCCGAAGATGTAGACGAACAGCAGGGTGAATACCAGCGGCTGGATGGTCACGTCCGACAGCTGCATCGGCGCGCGGGAGATGTGGATCAGGTTGCGGCGGGTCATGGCCCAGGTGTGCCACAGTGCGGCGGTCACGGCGGACGACGAGCGCCGCGGCTCCAGACCGGTCGTCGGGGTGGCGGTCGCGGTGGCGGTCATGCCCGTACCTCCAGGTCGTGGTCCGCACCGGCGTGGCGCGGCGCTGGGCCGCCGTCGGTGTCGGGGGTGTGCGTGCCGGTGAGGGCGAGGAATACGTCGTCGAGGGAGGGGCGCCGTACCTCGATGTTGTCCACCATGGCTCCGGCTTCGTCCAAGGCGCGCACGAGAGCGCTGGCCAAGCCCGAGGTGGCCTCCACGCTCGCGCTCAGATGCCGCGGGTCCTCGCCGGTGTGCACGGGCCCGTTGACCAGCGGGGTGATGGCGTCGACCGCGCCCGGGTGGGGTTCGGTGAGGGTGAGTTCGACGTGCGCGGTGCCGCTGGCCGCCTTGAGTTCCTGTGCGGTTCCCTCGGCGATCACGGCGCCGTGGTCGACCACGACGATGCGGTCGGCCAGGGCGTCGGCCTCCTCGAGGTATTGCGTGGTCAGCAGGACCGTCACCCCCTCCTTTCGCAGCGCGCCGATCGCGTCCCACGTGCGCTGACGTCCCGTGGGGTCCAGGCCGGTGGTCGGTTCGTCCAGGAACAGCACCGGCGGGCGCGTCATCAGCGAGGCCGCGATGTCCAGGCGGCGGCGCATGCCGCCGGAGTAGCCCTTGGACACCCGGTCCGCGGCCTGGGCGAGGTCGAACTCCTCGAGCAGTTCAGCCGCCCGGGTGCGGGACGCGGCGCGGCCCATCCCCGAGAGCTCGCCGATGATCAGGAGATTCTGGCGTCCGGTCAGCAGCGGGTCGAGAGTGGCCTCCTGGCCGGCGACGCCGATGTGGCGGCGCACCCGCTGGGGGTGGGCGACCACGTCGATACCGGCCACGGTGGCCCGCCCGGAGTCGGGCCGGGCCAGAGTGGTCAGGATCCGTACCGCGGTGGTTTTACCGGCCCCGTTCGGGCCCAGCAGGCCCAGGATCGTGCCGGCGGGTACGGAGAAGTCGACACCGGCCAACGCCTGTGTGCGTCCGTACCGTTTGCTCAGGCCCTCGGCCTGGATCATCGTTCCTGCATGGTCCTCGTCCATGTGGATCACCTCATTCGGTGGTATCGGGTGCAGGTGGTGCTGTGGCCAGGCAATACACGACTTCGTCCATGAGCCGCAAGGCGTAACGGGTATCGGGCAGCTCGCCGGTGTTCACCAACTCCTGCAGGGCCAGCGCCGGGAACAGCCCGGCCAGCAGGTCCAGGTCGTGGCCCTCGGGCATCTCGCCTCGGGCCACCGCACGTTCGAACACCGTCCGGAATCCCGCCATCCGCGGCGCGATGAACCTGTTTCCGAACACCTGCCGTAATTCGCCGTCGTGGGCCAGGGCGTTGACCATGCCGATCGTGATCCGGGCCCCGAAGTGGCCCTCCGCGCTGGTGATCGACTCCGCCAGCGCCCGCAGGTCCTGGCGCAGCGATCCGGTGTCGGCGATCTCGGGGTCGCCCTTGAGGCCGTTCAGCGCGTCGACGACGAGTTCGGCCTTGCCCGGCCAGCGCCGGTAGATCGTGGTCTTGGCCGCACCTGTTCGCGCGGCCACCGCCTCCATCGTTAGCCGGTCGTACCCCACCTCGGCCAACAACGCCAGCGCTGCCTCACGGAAAACCGGATCACGCGAGCTGTCCAGGGGACGACCACCCCGCGATCGGACAACCTCGATATCGGCGCCCCGGACGACTCGGCTCACGCTGACTTGCTCCTTCCAACTGTGTTCGCTGCCGGCCGCCTTGCTCGACTGGTCTCGCCTGCTGAACTCGGCCCCGTATTTCCGCTACGAAGTCGTTTCGCTACGCTAGTGTAGCGCTATTGCGGTTGGCTGACTCGATATCGGGTAACTGCCGTGTCATACCGATCCACCTGCGCCGACAGCCCCATTCAGAAGGGAACTAGAGCCGTGAACAAGACAGAGTTGTTGAACCTCTACCGGAAGAATTGGCCTCGGGTGGCCGCAGTGCAGGCGATGGCGCTGGGCGGAGTGAGCCTGCTGGCCGGGCGCAAATCGCAGACCAATCTGCGCGCCCTGTCGGTGATGAACGCCATGACGATGTGCGCACACCAGTACGAGGAGTACGTCGACCCCGGCTACTTCCCCGGCATGGTCAACGTCGGCATCTTCCACAGCGACCAGCCGAAGAACTACCCGTTCAACGCGCACTCGGCGATGTGCGCCAACATTTCCTTCCGCGCCCTCTACGTGCCGCCGTTGCTGTTTCCGAAGGTCAAATGGCTGGGCCTGCCGCCAGTCCTGCTGGGTATCGTGCAAGCGTTCGCCCACGGCGCTCTCGCGCCCGCCATGATGCACACCAGGTACTCCCCCGGCGCGCTGACCGCGGCGCTGCTGCACCTCCCGATCGGCATCAACTACCTGTCGGCGTTGCGCGCCCAGGGCCCGATCGACCGCAGCGACTGGCTCAAAACCCTTGGCGTCCTGGCCTTTTTCGGTGCTGTCGGGGTGGCGTTGCCCAACGTGCGCGGCGCGGACAAGGAAAGCCCGTACGAATTCACCGATCACCAACTGGGCCCCTTCGCCGCATCGCAGCCGTCGGATCAGAAGCTGTGACGGACGACGCGCAGCAGTCCGGCCCGTCGATCGCCACGATGCCACGCGGCGGCCACCAGGCGTCCTGGCTGGATCGCCGATTGCAGACCGACGAACTCGAGTATCTGGACCGCGACGACGCGCCCGACGAGGTCAAGCAGAACATCATCGGGATGCTCGACCGGCTGGGCGCCCGGATGAATCTGCACGAGCAGAACGCGCGCATCGCGCTGGACGTGGTCTCCGACATCCCCGACCCGCGGATCCTGGAACTGGGCGCCGGACACGGCAAACTGTCGGGGAAGATCCTCGATCTGCATTCGAGCGCGACCGTCACCATCAGCGACCTCGACCCGACATCGGTGAACGCCATCGCGACGGGCGAACTGGGCAACCATCCCCGCGCACGCACCCAGCGCATCGACGCCACCGCGATCGACGCCGCCGACGACAGCTACGACCTGGTGGTGTTCGCGCAGGCGTTCCATCACCTGCCCCCAACGACCGCCGCCCGCGCGATCGCCGAAGCCACCCGCGTGGGCTCCCGATTTCTCGTCATCGACCTGCAACGACTCCCATCCTGGGCGTTGCTGGCCTTCTCGGTCCTGCGCCAGCCGCTGCGACTGGCGGTGCTGCCCTCGGCCTCACTGCGGCCGTTGCTGCACGACGGCTACATCAGCGCGCTGCGCGCCTACAGCCGCACCGCGCTGGAAACCCTCGCCGACGCCGCCGGCCCAGCCATACGAACCCGATTCCTGCCCTCACCACCCGGGCCGGGACCGCGATCGTTCACCGCCGTGTTCTCCCGCCAGGACCCCTCACATTCCCAGTGACCCACCGAATCGCAGCCGAATACCCCCACTCAGCACTCGATCGAGCGAGGGATTCACACGACACGCAACAGCTGGGGCCTGTCCGCCGGCGTCGGAGCCACCGCCACGACGGTCGCGGCGGTGAGGGCAGCAGCCACCAGAAGGGCGGTGGTGATCGACGACCCGTTCGCCGAGCCGCTGGTACGCGCGGTGGGTGTGGACTTTTTCTCCGCGCGGTACCGGCCCGCAACCTCCTGACGCCCCACCGGACGTCTCCGACGTAGCAGAAAGGCATGCCATGATCGCGATCACCGCCGCCGCGGGTACCACCGGGCGGCACATACTGCGCGCGCTGTGCTCCGAAGGCTTCGCAGTACGTGCGCTGATCCACTCCGACGAACACTCGGACACCGTGCGCGCCGAAGGCGCCCGCGAGGCCGTCGTCGCCGATATGACCCACCCGGACGAATTACCCGCCGCACTCGCGGGCTGCAGCGCGGTCGTACACGTCGGCCCACCGATGCACCCCCGCGAAATCACCATGGGGCACAACGTCATCGATGCCGCCGCACGCGTGGGTATCGAACACTTCGTGCTGATGTCGGTGACCCACCCACAGCTCGAACCGCTGCTCAACCACCAATCCAAACTCGCCGCCGAACGCTACCTGCTCGCCTCCCGGCTCCCGTTCACCATCCTGCAACCCATGCACTACATGCAGAACGTGCACGTGCGCGACTGCATCGCGACCGGCAGGTTCACCCAACCGTTCTCACTGGACCGGCCGCTGTCGTTCGTCGACCTCACCGATGTCGGCGCGGTCGCCGCCACAGTCCTGTCCGATCCGCAGCAACACCGCTGGGCCACCTACGAACTCTGTGGCGCCGACATCCTCACCGGCCACGAAGTCGCGACAATCCTCACCGATGTCACAGGCACGCCGATCCGTGCCGAACAAGTGTCCGTCACCGGCATGCTCGGCGACCACGCGCCCGACTACACCATCGACGGATTCACCCGGCTCGCCAACCATTACGACCGCTACGGCATCCTCGGCAACCCCAACGTCCTGCGCTGGCTGCTGAACCGTGAACCCACCACGTTCACGCAGTACGCCCGCGACCAACTCCACTGAGCATCTGGCTCCCGCCCCGCTGACCGGTTTCCCGACCCGCTCTTCTTGACTGCTGATCAAGAAGTTCGTACTGCGGCATCACTTCGTTACATGTCGCGCATCCACGCTCCGACGCTCCTGTGCGTCTGCGACCGGGATCGGGCCGCACGCTACCCCGGCGGATTGGTGGGCGCGGGGCCCGACTGCTATGGCGAGAGCCCGATTCTGGACAGGAAGGTCATCGCGTTCTCGGGGGTCGCGAAATAGACATTGTCGGTCTGTAGGACCAACCCACTGTCGACGTCTCCGTAGTCGAATCCCCATTGGCCGGGTGTGAGTCCCTCACTGGCGCAGAGCACGGCACTTGCGTCAGGGGTGATCCGGCATTGCGAATCGCCCATCTCGCTGGGGATATCGGCCGCGAAGTCCGCGTCCTTCCAGGCGAACAAGACGACGTGATCTGGGTTGTCGCGGTATTCGAGAGTGCTCGAGATGAGGCCCTGCAGCAAGGGGGAACTGTCCGGAACGAGGCAGGTCACCGTGACCGAGTCACTCACGTCCGGCCCGTTCGAGGAGCAACTGGAGTTGTCGCGTAGTGCCTGCGGGAGCAAATCGGTGATCTCGGAGGGGGTTCGAGCGTTCGGAGTGTCCTTTTTCCGGTGAAGCTGGATCGCGGGCGTCGACGAGGCTGTGCTGGGCGGCGTGGTGGATATCGGGGACAGGGAGTGCATCCGGCCCGAGCCGGAAGGAAATATCTCGATGTGGCGGCCGGTGGCGAAGGCCAGCATTCCTCCGTCGGGGCTGAATGCCACATCCCGGAATCCGGATGCGGTACAGGCGCTGCAAGCCGAATCCGTTGTGTTGTCATGTCGTTGGACGTTCCACAGCAGCCTGTGGTCGTCGGTCGCCGCGGCCAGGGAGGAGCCGTCCGCGCTGAATGCCACGGTTTTCACGGACGCCGATTGCGCGCTGGTGAGCCGGGTGTCCTCATGATGGGTGGAGGTGTTCCAGAGCAGCACGGAGCCCCGGGAAGCGCCCACGGCGAGCAGGTGGTCGTCCGGATTGAATGCGATGCTGCCGAAGGGCTGGTCACCGTTGTCGATCATCCAGCCGCTCAACAGGTTTCGACCGTCGATCCGCCAGGCGACCACCCGGCTCCGGTGATCGTTGCCGACCGGCGGCGGATCGAGCGTCGCGGCGACGAGCCGTCCGTTGTGGCTGATGGCGATGCTGTCGATGCTCGCGGCGCCGGGCACCGCGGCCTGTGCCGCGAGCGTCCGGTCGCCGATGTTCCAGAGTGCGAGGGCCCCATGGCCCGCCGTCGCGAGCGTGGCGCCGTCGGGGCTGACGGCCAGGCCGAGCTGCCCGGTGACGCCGTCGTCGATCGTTCCGAGAGGCTGTCCGGTCGAATAGTCCCACAGTTGTATCGAGCTGTGGTCCTGGCATTCGAATCGCGCGGCGAGAACGTGTGCCCGCGAGCTGAGCGCGAAATTTCCGACGGCACAGTCGGCGTGCGTGGTGTCGCGTTTTCCCAACTCCGCCTGGAATGTTGCCAGGAGCCGACGGCCCGTGGTGTCCCACTCGTCGATCGAACCGGCGCTACCGATCGCGAACAGCGTGCCCCCGGATCCGAATTCGGCGCGATCGAAGTCGGTCAGGGTCCAGGACACAGTGCCGCGCGAATCGGGCCGCGCGCTGCTATGTGTAATACACAGCGCCGCAACGGTTGTCGCGATCATAATCGTCACCGCGACGAGCGATCCGAGGCAGATCCGTTTCCTCCCGGAAGAGCCCGGCGCGGTCATCGCAGACGGATGATGTCGATGACGCCGTCTTGCCGGACCATGGCCAGCAGCCTGTTGTCCGATGTATATGCGACGTCCCCGGTGTACGCGCACTTCTTCGCGCACCCCGGGGTCTTGGCGGCAATGAACTGTTGGGAACGCGATTCCCACAGCAGCGCGATGCCGTCGTAGGTGACGCCGGTGACGGTACGGCCGTCCGGGCTCATCGCCGCGGTGCTGACGGCGGCGAACCTCAGCGTCGCGGGCCCGGTCAGCTTGGTGGGCGGACGATTTCCGGCGGCGTCCGCGAGCAGAATGCTGTTGTCGTCGACCGCGACGGCGAGCGTGCGATCCTCGGGACCGAACGCGACCGCGTTGACGTCGCCGGCCCCGGTATCGATGGTGGAATCCATTTTTCCGCTGGCGACCTCCCAGATCTCCACGACCGCTTGCCGATCCGCGTTGTAGACGATGGCCAGATGCCGCCGGTCGTGACTGAGGTCGAAGGTGTTGACGGCACGGTCGAGGCCGAATGTCGTCTGGGCCAGGACCTGTCCGGTCGAGACATCCCACGTGGCGAGGGCGGATTGCAATCCGTACTGGCCGAACACGACTCCGAAGCCGATCAGCCGACGAGAGTCGGCGCTGAAATAGAGGCCGTCGGGATCCATGGTCGCCTCCAGGCCGTCCGGGAGTCCGGTCGGAAAGGTGTCGACCAGCTTCCGGGTCCGCAGGTCCCAGATGTCCACGGCGCTATAGCTATTGCCCCACCGGCCGCTGACCGCGAGGGTGCGGCCGTCCGGGCTGAACGCGGCCTGCCGGTAGCTGTGGTCGTCCATGCAGTCGTCCTGGTCCTGCAGGCAGTCGTGCCGCTGGTCGGGACAGCTCACGTCACCGTCCGAGCAGGCGTCGAGAGTGGTGATCGGCTGGTGGGTGCGCACATCCCACAGTTCGACGGTGTCATCCACCAGCAGGACCAGCGTGTGACCGTCGGGCCCGAACAGGGCGCGGGAAATGCGGCCGTCCGCATCCTGCAACGTCCAGTCGAGGTGTCCGGTCCGCACGTTCCACAGTTCCACGGTCTTGGTGGTGACGGGCGCCGGTGTCGGGCCGTCCGGGACCTGAATGCTGTCGGTGACGAGCGTGATCAGGGATCGGCCATCGGGGCTGAAGGCCGCGTCGGCGACGCCCGCGTTCGGATCGTTGAACTTCGACCTCAGTTGCAGGGCAATATGGTTCGGTGCAGCAAGCGCGTCCGCGACAAGCCCGAGCAGCACCGCCGCGATCGCGGCGATCGACACTGCCGCGCGCACCGCGCGAATCATCGTGGCGGCTCGTCGGGGAAGGTCAGCCGGAGCCATTGCGCGGGGTCCTCGGCGTTCATCACCTCTGTTCCGGAGTAGACCGCCCGATAGCCGGGAGCGATGGACGTCAGTCGAAACGGTTGCGCGCCATCGCGAATCGTCAGCTCGGTCGTCTTGCCGTCCTGCACCACGCTCAGGACGAGTTCCCATTCGTAGGAGCCGAACGCCTGTGCCGGTGTCGGCCACTGTCGACTCACCTTGGCGCTCACGTCGATCACCATCTGCTCGCCACGGTTGAGTGTCAGATTGTGCACCGCGAAATACGGTTTCGCCGTCGGCGAGCATCCCGGTTGGTTCGGATCCGCCGTCATCAGGTCCGGCGCCGGGTCGGACAGGTACAGACAGCCGTTAACGTTGGTGTTCTCGCCCGCCGACGCGACCGAGATAAGCGTCCCCGCAACGGGTTTCGACTGGTTGAGCACGCGGGCCCGCAGATCGGTGATAACGGCGGGCCGACTGCGCCGCCCCTCGAGAATCAGCTTCACCTCGAATGTCCCGACCGGCACCGCGTCAGGGTGCTGCGCCGCCAGATCTCGCAGGGGGAGCGCGTCTCCCGCCAATGTGCCCGGAAGCGCGAACAGGCCGGGCGTCGTCAGCGGAGGGTCGTGTTGCACGACCACCTCGAGTGGGGAGCCCGAGCTGATCGTGTCGGTGATGGTGGGCCCGTAGAAGTTGATGAGCAGCGGGATGACACCACCGACCACCCCGGCCGCCACGAGGCCCACCAATGCCTTGCCCGGCGTGGACAAGGACGAGAACGAGCGCTTCCACCCCTTCGCCGGTGCAGGGCCGGACAGATCTCCCGGGGCCGTGCCCCCCGGTGGCGGGGGTGGAGGAGAACCAGCGGAGCTTTCGGGCACCACCGCGCTCGCCGCAGCAGGGGAGCCCGACGATGGAGGTTCGGGATACGCTGGCGAGTTTGCCGGCGGCACGCCTACCTGCGGTGTTGGGGTTTCAGAGGGCTTGTGTAAGCGACCTGCCACGTGAACTGCGCGCCGTCTGGGCTCGTGGTTCCCGGCCACCGAAACACCACCCCCTCACCATGTTTCGGCGCAAGATTATCAGGTTGCAGGATCAACCGGTCGGAATTCGGCGCAGGTCGTAGCCACGTCGTCAGGTCGAGCGCCGTGTCACGCGCGGCACGCGGCGAATCGGTCCGGCAACGGCACGGTGCTATCCGTCGTGGTCCAGGATGGTCATTTTCTCCTCCAGAGTGGCGGGGACCTCGTGGATGTCGGCGGTGATGCCCGCCTCGGTGAGCACGGCCCGGATCTTGTCGGTTTCGGTGTCGGCGAGGCGGACTCGGCGACCGGCCAGGGTCACCGGGAGCCCGGCGGCGGACAGGGCGGTGAAGGCGGCGGACCAGTCGTCGCAGCCGACCTGGGTGGCGGTGGTGTCGCCGATGATGTCGGTCTCGCTACCGGTTGCGACCTCGCGCCCGTGTGACATCAGCATCAGCCGGTCGCATTGCTCGGCTTCCTGCATGTAGTGGGTGGTGACCAGGATGCCGGTGCCGCCGTCGGCCTGCTCGTGCACGGTGTCCCACAGGCGTGCCCGCGAGAGCGGATCGACGCCGGAGGTGGGTTCGTCGAGGATGAGCAGGCGGGGGTGGTGAGCCAGGGCGATGGTGAAAGCGAGCTGGCGTTGCAGGCCCAGACCGATGTCGCCGACGAGGTGATCGCGAGCGGCCTCGAGCGCGGCGGGCAGCGGCGGGTGCGGGTCGGCTCGGAAGGCAGTGGCGGCGAAGGTGATGTTCTCCTGGACGGTCATCGTGGACCACAGGCCCAGACCCTGTGGCACGTAACCGAGTTGGGCACGGGTGGCGCGCGAGGGAGTCCGTCCGAACATCGCCACGGTTCCCGAAGTCGGCGGGGTGAGCCCGAGCAGCATTTTGATCAGGGTGGTCTTGCCCGCGCCGTTGGCGCCGAGCAGGCCGACGATCTCCCCGGGGGCCACCGACAGCGACACCTGGTCGACGGCGGTGAAGGAGCCGTACCGTTTGGTCGCGTCGGCGGCCTGGGCCAGTGGCTGCGTGGATGCGCCGGTCATCGGTCTGCCCCTGCGGGAGTGCGGTCGGCGAGGGTGGTGGCGATCACGCAGTCCTCCATGTCCGGGACGAACGGGCTCTCGTGCGCGGCCGGCGGTCCGGCGTGCCAGGAGTGCGTGCTGCGGCCGCGCCGCCAGGACAGGGCCGGATCACCGGCAGGCGCGTCGCCCGTCGTGATGGTCCCGGGAGTGTCGGCGATCACCTGCTCGGGTGTGCCCGAGGCCAGCGCACGCCCGGAGTCCAGTACCAGAACCGTCGAGGCGCGTTCGGCTTCGTCGAGATAGGTGGTGGCCATCGCGACCGCCGCACCGTCGACAGCGGCCTGAGAGATCAACCGCCACAGGTCGATTCGGCTCACCGGGTCGACGCCGGTACTGGGCTCGTCGAGCACCAGCAGTAGCGGCCGATGCAGCATGGCCAGGCAGAACGACAGCTTCTGACGCATACCGCCCGACAGCGCGCCGGCGAGCCGGGCGCCCACGGTGTCGAGTCCGGCCGCGGCCAGCAGGGTATCGCGTCGGTCGCGCAACGCCTCGCCTCGCAAACCATAAGCGGCGCCGACGAATTCGATATTCTCATCGACCGTCAAATCCTGCCAGACACCGGCCGCGCCGGTGGGCATGAACGCACACTCCCGTTGCGGTGGTGCGGCGATCGCGCCGCTCGCGGTGCGCACACCGCCGATGAGCGAGCGCAGCAAGGTCGTCTTACCTGCCCCGTCGCCGCCGACCACCATGCTCACCTCGCCGCGCGGCACCGTGAAGCTCACCCCGTCGAGTGCAGCGTTCGCGCCGTAACGCACCGTCAGATCATATGCGCCCCAAGCACGTTCGGCCGACTCTGTCGGCTGCGCCGCGCTCATGCCTGTGCCGCACTGGCGCTGGGCTCGGGCGCCGCGGCGGCTGGCATGTTCGGCGCCAGATCGCGGCGGAACCGCGCCACCGCCGCGGAGAACACGACCACGGCCATCACAGCGAGGATCAGCAGTGACAGCCACAGCGACGACACCGTGGCTCCGCGCAGCATCACACCGATCGAGATCTTGGCGAACCAGGTCAACGGCAGCACATAGGCGATCCAGCGCACTCCCGCGGCCATCGACGACAGCGGGAAGATCATGCCGGACAACAGGATCTGCGGCATCATCACCATCATCGCGAGCTGCATCGCCTGCCCCTGATTCTGCGACACCGTGGAGATGAACACGCCGATACCGAGCACGACGAACAGGAACAGCGCCGCACCGACCACGAATACCAGGACGTTCCCGGCGAACGGCACTCCGAACAGCAACACCCCGAGCACCGTGACGATCAGCATGTCCAGCGCGGCCAGCAGAAAGTACGGAATGATCTTGCCCGCGATGACATCCGAGGGCCGGAAGGGCATCACCGCCAGCTGCTCCAACGTGCCCGACTGACGTTCACGCACCAGCCCGAGCGAGGTGATGATGGTGCCGATGAAGGCCAGGATCAGCCCAATGATCGCCGGAACCATCACCCACGAGGTCTTCAGCTGCGGATTGAACAGCACCTCCGGCTTCATAGCGCCACCCGAGCGGCCCACCACCGCCACTGCCTGCTGCGCGGCGAACAGGTTCGCCCCGTTGATCATCGCCGTCGCTGGGCTTGCACCGGCGCCGGTGACGATCACGACGTCCGCCTTGTCGTCGCGCAGCGCGTCGTGTCCCTGCCGCTCTCCCGCGCCCGGGTCCACCTTGGTCACCTCGAACATCGCGGGCAGCTTCCCCGCGACCTGGCTGGCCTGCGGCCCCACCACCTCGGTGTGCAGCGACTTGACGTTGAAACTGGCGGCATAACCGAACACCACGAGCAGAACCAGCGGCAACATGATGATCAGCGCCATCGTGCGCCTGTCTCGCCGCAGCTCGAGGAATTCCTTCAATACCATCGCCCACATCGCGAAACTCCCGTTCCCGCACTCGTGACACAGCGGCCACACAACCGGCGACCCTGTAGTGAATGGCCTGCCCTACACCGTCTGCGCCGGGCATGAGCAGGACTATAAGCCGCAGCCGAGCGATATTCAACAACCGATGATTTATTAGGATCGTGTCCATGCCACGAAAGGAATCGCCTACCGCCGCGCCCCGGCGGCGCGGGCGACCACGCGCTTCCGGCAAGACCGATACCCGCCGGCGGATCCTCGACGCCGCCCGCGAGCAGTTCGCCACATACGGATACGCGGCCACGACCATCCGCGCGATCGCCGCAGCGGCCGGAGTCGACCCTGCTCTCGTGCACCACTTCTACGGCGCCAAAGCAGACCTGTTCACCGCGTCCATGCAATTGCCCGAAGATTTCGTGCGCAGCGTGTCACATCTGTTGCTCGATACCAGCCAGTCGGCGGTCGGCGAACGCCTGACCCGGTTCTTCCTGAACCTCTGGGAAAACTCGGACACCCGCCGCCAACTGCGGATGACCGTCAGCTCCGGGCTGACCGACGGCCAAGCCACCACAGCATTGCGCGAATTCGTCACCGCCGAAATCCTGAACCCCGTCGTCGTCGCCTCCGACCGCCAGGACGCCGCATTGCGCCTGCCACTGGCGGTATCTCACCTGATCGGACTCGCCATGGGACGCTACATACTCGAGATCGAACCGCTCGCCCACGCCGATGTCGACACCCTCGTCGCCTGGGTAGCCCCCACCATCGAGCACTACCTCACCGGCGAATCACCCACCAGATGACCATCGGCACAAGGCAGATAGCGGAACCCACGTGCAGTCATCACCTCACCACCCGCAGCGAGTATTACCAGTGGGTCGGCGACAAGGACGACTACTCTGCGGCTGTCCTGACTGGCCAACAGAATGAGTTCGCCTGCGGCATCGACACTTCGACGATGTGGTCTGAGGAAGCCGACTTGGCCGGCAACCGTAGCGTGCCCGTGGCCTCGAAAGCTCCGCCGGAAAAGCCTGGCCGCTGCTCCCAGTGCAACGCCCATCTGGATTGCGTCACTGGGCTTCTGGACGGTCACACGGTGTCGATCGGCGAAGGCTCCATGTTCGGAGTCGGTGTGGAGCCGACGAAGATCGGCGCCTACTGCAACCGAATCGGGCGGCGACAGTCCACGGTCCGAATCATGTTGTCCTGCTGTCGACGTCCCGCCTGGGGGACTCCACTCGCAGCATCGGTCGTCCGCCGGGATCACTGAAAACCGAACGTTCATTCTTGACAGCGCTCCGCCGCGGTTTGTAAGCTCGGGCTCGAAAAAGAACGAATGTTCTGTTGGAACAGTGGTGGCCACCGGCTGATCCGTGATCGATGCCCGACCCGAGAGGCAATTGACGTGATCGAAACCTGGGGCTTCTACATCTTCAGCACCGACGACGCGGCACTACGGGAATTACCCACACCGGAGCAGACCCAGGCAGCCTACGACCAGTATCTGGAACTCTGGACGAAGTGCGAACAGTTCGGTTTCGACGGAATCGCTTTCGCCGAGCACCATTTCAATCCCATCAACCTGTCGCCGTCGACGCACCTGCTGGTGGCGGCGGTGGCGGCCCGGACCGAGCGTCTGCGCTTCACCACGCTCGGCAGCGTGCTCGCGATGCACGACGCCCGCCGATATGTCGAGGAAGTCGGGATGCTCGACTACATCACGCAGGGCCGGTTCGAGCCCGGGATCGCCCCCGGCGCCGGGGATCGCGAAGCCGTGATGGCCGGTTTCGCCTCCGAAGACGTCCGGCCTCGCTACTACAGCGGCGCGGAGCTGCTCGGCAAAGCGGCCGAAAACCCTTGCGTCACACACCAGGACAAGTTCTACAATCTGGACCGGGTGCCGATCATCCCACCGATGCGGCCCGAGACCGAACGATCGACATGGGTCACCGTCATGTCCCCGAGTTCGGCGGCCTGGACCGGGCAACGCGGATACAAGATGTGCACGGCCTGGTTGCCGACACCGGTCGCCGCCCAGCTCGCCGAGCACTATCGCGCGGCCGCGGAGACCGCCGGCCATGCGGCAGACCCGAGCAGACTGGGGATACGGCGGCGGGTGTTCGTAGCCGACTCCGACGCCGAGGCGCAGGAGAAGTGCGAAGCCAGCGCCGACAGAGTCGCCGCGCTGGCCGGCCAGGCCTTCGAGACCCAGGACCCCAACGTACGCAGCTGGATGTCGCATCCGGACGATTTCGCCATCGGATCCCCGAAGACCGTGGCCGAGAAGCTGATCGAACAGTGCCGGGCCGGCGGTTACGGGGCGGTGATGACCTTCCCCGACTTCGCCTGGTTCGAGCACGAGGACCTGCTGCGCTCACACGAGCTCATCGGCGGCGAGGTCGCGCCGATACTACGCTCGGCCGCAGTCGATTCCGCGGCAGCGATCTGAGGAGGAACACCGATGACTACCGCACGCACAGACACCGAAACCGTGGTCTACGCACGACACGACGAGACCGAGCTCTCCCTGGACATCTTCCGGCCCCAGCACGAAAACCGCCACTGCGCCATCGCGCTGCTGCACGGTGGAGGATGGCGCGCGGGCTCGAAGGAAGCCGTCCATCCCCGAGCGCAAGCCCTTGCGGCACAGGGGTTCACGGCCGTCACCGTGCAGTACCGCCTGCTCGGCGCCGCTCCCTGGCCGGCGCAACTCGAGGACGCGATCACGGCCTGCGTCTGGATCCGTGACAACGCTGCCGCACTCGACATCGACCCCGCCGCACTTGTCGTACAAGGCCACTCGGCCGGAGCACATATCGCCTTGATGACCGGCACCCTCGACGCCGAGATGCGGCCCGCCGCGATCGTCGCCTACTACCCCGCGATCGGCTTCCACCCCGTCGCGCCGCCGCCTCCGCCGAGTGATCCGAGCGTCCCCCAGCTTCCGCCTCTTCCCCTCGAGATCGACGAACTCGGCCGGATACCCGGCTGGATGCTGTTCCCGCCCGGCACCCCGCAGGACGAACTGGACGCGGCGAGCCCGATCATGCTGCTGCACAAGGACTTCCCACCCACCGTCATCCACCACGCCACCGCGGACAAGCTGTCCGGCATCCACTCCAGCATCACTCTGCATCGCAATCTCCTCGAACTGGGCGTCTCCAGCGAACTGCACATCTACGCCGACCGTGATCACGAATTCGACCGGGCACCGTCCATGACGGCGACGACCGTCCAGGCGACCACCTCGTTCCTCGAACGCCTCGTCACACGCCGCAGGGAAAGCGAGGCCGAAGCCCAGCGGTTCGGCTTCCCGCCCGCCGACGTTCACTGAATCCCGCCCGCCCGCGTCCCCGACGAGTCTCGAGAATGAACGTTCGATTTAAGGTGGACGGATGCCCCGCGTAACCGAGGAGTACCGCGCTACCCGGCGTGCCGAAATCCTGCACGCCGCGGCACACTGCTTTGTTCGTGGCGGATTCCACTCCACGTCGATGGCCGACATCATCCGCGAGTCGGGCCTGTCCGCCGGCACGATGTACCTGTATTTCCGCAGCAAGGAAGAAATCATCGGCGCCGTCGCGGAGCAGACACTGCACACCGCCGACGAGATCTTCGCCGACCTGTTGGCCGATGGAGCCGCTCCGGCGCCGGCCGAGGTGCTCGCCGTGCTCGTCGAGCGCGTCGGCGAACTGAGGCTCGCGGGTTCGGATTCGGCGGTAGACCTCAGCCCGCTGACCGTGCAGGTCTGGGGCGAGGCCATCCGCAACCGCGAACTGGGCGCCCGGGTCAACGATGCCTACCTCCGGCTCCGCGCACACTGGACCGAGGTCGCGCGCCGCTGGCGCGACGCCGGCAACCTGCATCCCGACGCGGTGCCCGAACAAATCGGCACAGTCCTGCTCGGCTTGGTGGAGGGATTCCTGATCCAACACGTGCTGATATCCGACACCACGACGCAGGACTACGTGGCAGGCGCGCAGGCTCTACTGTCCCCTGCCAGAACGGAAATCAGGAAGCCGTCCGCGCGCAGGACCCGCCGGGGCGAGACCGCTCAGTAAGGTTGGGCGGTTGCCGACTGTCTCGGCTTTCGGCCGCAGCGGCAGACTGCGCACTTCCCGCACAGGCGTACGCTGGTCGCTACCTTGTGGCTGCTCCGGACCCTGGTGGTCGAATCAAGGCGGTAGGTTCGGTTCCGCGATTCCCAGGGAGTTCATCATGGTCGACTCTGTCGAAGGTCCCCCTACGCCTTTGGATTTCGAACAGATTCGCTCCGACGGGCTCGATGGCGAGCATGAACTATCCAGTGGAACAGCGGAATTCGTCATACACGCGGATCGGCTGGCGCGGGATCTGCGCGGCGTGACGGTACGACTGAATATGTTGCGCGAGGCGCTCGATCGCGACGGGGCCGACCCGGACCGGGTGCGGGCCACCACCGCCGCGGTCGGGGAGACTGTCCAGAACCTGGATCGATTGCTTCGCGAGGCCGGTCTGACCATGCTCATGGTGGTAAGCGCGTGGTACGGCGCCGACTGAAATCAGCAACGGATTCGGCGATCAGTACGTTTCGCCCTGCCCTCGGGAGGACAGCAGCACGACCAGGGCTGCCTCGTTGATCAGTCGATCGAGGTCGGCACGGACGTCGACGATCGCCGTGCGAGTCGCCCCGGGATCGGCCGCGCCGGAGTGATCGATCACGGCCTGCAGCCTGTTCAGCCGTAGCCCGACGTCGAACACGCTCCGCACCAGCCGATCGCTGGCGATCACGAATTGCCTTGTTTCGGTGCTATTTTCGTTGAAGGGGGACAGTGTCACCGCTGTTGTGCGGGCACCGCGCAGAGTGCGGCTCATAGATGGGCTGCTCCGATCTGGTCTCGTCGCTCCGGTTCGACTACCGAGGTCTGGAGCAGCCGGAAGCGCTACATACATTCTACCGCCAGGCACCTAGAATGAAACTACCGGCCGGCCTTGTTGCTTCCGCGGCAATGGTTTTCGGGTGAGCCGCTGAGCCGCGGTCCCGACGTACACACCGGGATGCGGCCTCACCTGCGCTGATCGATCCGGGCCGATGCCCGGATTCGGCTCGCCACAGGATCATTCGGCGCTCGCCGAGTGCGGTCACCAGGGCAGGGACAGGAGCAGACGATGGCCGATCGGCAACGCTCGTTCGGTATTCCTTGATGAACGCCGCGGTGACCCGGTTCCTGACCATGCTGCACGAACTGGACGCCACCGCGAATGCCCGCCCGGTGCAGGGCGATCGGCTGTGCGCCGTGTGTGTGCGGGTACTGCCGGTGTCACAAGCCGCCATTACGCTGGCCATGCCCGACGGGGGCTGGGAGGTGCTCGGCACACACGGGGAGGCGGCCGCCCGCTTCGCCGACGCCCAGTCCGCGACCGGAGAGGGGCCCGGTCCCGACGCCCACGCCGAGGGTGCGGCGATACGAGTACTCGATTTCACCGCTGCTACGGCTACCGGTCGCTGGCCACTGCTGACCCAGTGGGATCGAGTCGACGTCTCCGGGGCGCTGTGCTCGATCCCGTTGCACCTCGGCGCGATTCGGCTCGGGTTCCTCGATCTGCTCGGCGCGGACCTGGTCACCCGGGATACCGGCGCGTACAACGACGCGTCGCAGATCGCGTCCGCGATCACGACCATGCTGCTGACCACACTCACCGCCCCGGCACACGGTTCGGCGGAGATCGACGGCGCTGCGCTGGGACCATGGTGGGAACACCCCGTGGGGGCCCGCGAGATCCACCAGGCAACCGGCATGATCGCGGTGCAGCTGGACTGCACAGCGGCAGCGGCTTATTCGCGGCTGGTCGGGTACGCGTTCACCACCGAGCGCACCTTGGCCGAGATCGCCGGCGACGTCGTCGCCCGGCGCCTGCGCTTCCGGCCGTACCACGAACCCGATACACAGCGAGATACTGGATCAGGCCCGATCCGATAGGGGGACCGAGGTGGACCGTCCTAGAATTGGGAGAAGAAGGGTAATGGAGATGGCAGGCCGAGAAACCACGCTGACCTCGGCGCTCGTGCGTCTGGTCGACACCCTGGTCGTCGAGTACGACCCGGTGGACCTGACCCAGGATCTGGTCGAGACCTCCATCGAGCTGCTCGATGCCGACGCCGCGGGCCTGCTGCTCACCGACGGGCGCGGTGAGCTGCAGGTACTCGCGTCCACCTCCGAAGAAACGCGGTTGCTCGAGCTGCTGCAGGTACAAGCCGCCGCCGGTCCGTGCCTGCAGACTTTCCGCACCGGTGAACAGGTCCGGATCGCCGATCTGGACTCCGTCGCCGAGCAGTGGCCCGCGTTCACCGATCGCGCGCGGCAGCAGGGCTACCGGAGCATGTGCGCCCTGCCGATGCGGCTGCGCAACGATCGCATCGGCACATTGAATCTGTTCTCCCGCCGCGTCGGGGCACTCGATGACGAGCAGCTGCGCATCGCGCAGGCACTGGCGGATTTCGCGACGATCGGTATTCTGCACGCTCGCGTCCTGGCCGATTCCCTGACGGTGAACGAAGAACTCAACCATGCGCTCAACAGCCGCGTCATCATCGAACAAGCCAAAGGCATGCTCGCCGAACGCGGAAACCTGAGCATGGACATCGCTTTCCAGCGACTGCGTGGATTCGCGCGCGACAACAACCGACGCCTCGCCGATCTGGCCCGTGCCGTGGTGGATCGCACCATCACCGTCGACGCCATAGTGCCCGACTCGCAACCCGACGACACGGCGAACCGCACGATGTGACACGCCGGTGCCACTCATCGCCGCAGTGGTCGCGTTCGCGGGCGCGATCTCGGTCGCCGTGCTCATCCGAACCGATGACGTCGGCGAGTGTGGCAGGCGCTCAGGAGACCCGTGCGGCGAGAGACCTGATGCGGTGGTCGAGTTGGTCGTGATAGAAGTCCATGAAGCCATCCGGGTCGGGTCCGGCGTTCATCAGGACCAGATGGTCGAATCCGGCCTCGGTGTACTCGCGCGCGGCTCGGACGAAGTCCTCGGGGTCGCTGCCGCAGGTAAAAGCGCGGCGCATGTCCTGCTCGCGGACGGTGGCGCTGGCAGCGGCGAAATTCGCCGGGTTCGGCAATTCGCTCATCACCTTCCAACCGGTCACCGCCCACCGGGTGGTCTCCAGCGCCGCCTGTGCCGCGGTCTGCTCGTCGGCGGCCCAGGCGACCGGTATCTCGGCATACCGGGGTCCATCGCCACCCGCCGCCCGGTACTTCGCGATCAGATCCGGTCGTGGTTCGGTGGCGAACATTCCGTCGCCGAGTTCGGCGGCCAAGCGCGCGGCCTTCGGTCCTCCCGCCGCGACCGCGATCTTCGGCAGCTCGTCGGGCAGGTCGAATACCCGCGCGTCCGACAGCTGTAGGTATTCACCCCGATACGAGCGATAGCCGCCGCGCCACAGCAGCCGGATGATCTCCAGTGCCTCCCGCAGCATCCGATGCCGTGCACCGACCGAATTCGGGAACCCCTCCCCCACCACATGCTCGTTGAGCCGTTCACCCGCCCCCACACCGAGGGTGAACCGGCCCCCGGAGATCAGCGCGGTCGTCGCCGCAGCCTGAGCGATGATGGCCGGATGGTAGCGGACGGTCGGGCAGGTAACCCCCGTCGCCAATCCGATGCGGTCGGTGCTCGCGGCGATCGCCCCGAGCACCGACCACGCGAACGGCGAGTGCCCCTGGTTGTCCAGCCACGGATGGTAGTGGTCGCTGATCTCGACGAAATCGAACCCGGCCCGCTCGGCCCGGATCGCCTGACGGATCAACTCTTCGGGCCCGAAGGCTTCCGCTGCCAGCTTGTATCCGATCTGCATCTGACCCGCTCCTGTCCCGTGCTCGGTCCGTTCCGGCGGCAGCACCGCCACAGCGCGCGCATACCCCGGCCGACCCGTTCGAATCACGCCCGCTGCTTACGTGGGCCCGCCTGCCATGCGGTGGATGCGCGCGCTGTGGTCACCTCGACCAGGTCGTTGTCCGCGATGCCCGCAGCCGGCGCGTCGGCCGCCGAGAGCTCGACCCCCAACCTCGGGTGCGGCGGCATGCAGCCTGCGGCGTGCGCCGCATGCCTGGCCTGGATCGATCTCCAACGGATGAGCAGACGAGTATCGGCTCGAATAAGATCGTCAGTTCGATGCGTGGCGCTGTGGGTCGTCCAGTGAGGGAAGGACGGTTTCGCGGACCATCAGCAGCAGCGCCGCGGCGACGGGGATCGCCAGCAACGCGCCGACGATGCCGAGCAGCGCGCCGCCCAGCAGTACCGAGACCACCGTGACCAGCGCGGGCACTTCGACGGTGCGGCCGATGATGCGGGGCACCAGCAGATAGTCCTCGAGCAGGCGCAGGATGATGAAGAACGCGATCGTCGCGATCGCTACCGGGACGGAGACCGTGAGCGATACCAGCGCGACGACGATGCCGGCCACGGTCGATCCGACGATGGGGATGAGATCGAGGATGGCGACCAGCACCGCGAGGACCAGTGCGTACGGAACGCCGAAGGCGAACAGCCAGATGAGGGTCAGGACGCCGGTGATCAGTGAGATGAGCAGATTCCCCAGGATGTAGGCGCCGACCTTCGCGAAGATCTCGTCGCCGATCAGGATGGCGCGGGGTCGGCGGTCGCGCGGGAACATCCGGTACAGGGTGCTGCGAACGCGGACGAAATCGGCCATGAAGTAGGCGGTGAGCACGAAGACGACGACCGTCGCCGTCGCCACGCTGAAGATCGCTCGCCCGATATCGAGGACACCGCCCGCCAGCCGGGACGATTCCGAGCTCAATGCGTGGCGAATCTGGTTGTCCAGGTGGAACCGTGAGTCGACGGTGCGGATGATCGGATATCGGTGCTCGAGATGCTGGAGGTAGCCGGGGGCGTTGTGGGCGAACGCGGCGCCCTGCGAGGTCAGTGGCGATATGACGGCGGCCAGGAATCCGGCGAGCAGCCCGACCACCAGCAGCAGGACAAGGGTCACCGCGGCCCACCGCGGCAGCCGGTGCCGGACCAGCCAGGACACGGCGGGCTCGAGACCGATGGCCAGAAACAGTGCGACCACGATCAGGGTCAGTACCTGCCCGGCCGCGAGGATCGCCTGAATCGCCGCGTACGTCACCGCGACGCCGGCGGCGCCGGTCATGCCGATCAGGAACGGGGAGCGGCGATCGAACAACCGCCCCGGCCGCCCCAGCGGGTGGGTGGAGGTGCTGGCGTGTGCCGCTGCCGCCTCCGCGTCGATGATCGGATCGCCTTCGCGCCTCGAATGCGGCTGACCGATAGCGGAATCGTGCCCGGAATCCGCTGCGCGGAAGGTGCCGTCCATAGGTGCGTACTAGCCGCCGCGAGACCGGTCAAACCGCCGGGTCGGCCTGAGAATTACCGGGTCGTGGGCAAGCACGCGACTCAGTGGGGTCGGTTCCGCGATCCGCTGTGCACAAGGGGTGAATCCGCCGCGATACCCAACTCGTTGGCACGACTCTTCGGGCCCGACCCCGCCGTGTCGCGACGGCAGAAAGTTCGATCATGGTGTTTAGCCGGTGCGATGGCTGGTATTCGGAAGGTAGACCGGTGCAATGCCGTTTGGAGCGGTGCGGCGGTGCACACACCCTTGTCTGGTGGAGGACATGTCCCATGACCAGTGCAATCGCTCAATACCCTTCCAGCGCGGATCCCGCTCGGCGTGGGGATGATCCCTACGACGGAATCGAGCCGTGGTTCGAGAAAATGGTGGCGTTGGATCCGCACGGGCTGCAATGGCGGCGGCTGCGGGAGGAGATCATCGGCCGGTGTCTGCCGTTGGCCGAGCACATCGCCCGCCGCTACACCGGCCGCGGCGTGGAGTTCGAGGATCTGCTGCAGGTCGCGCGGGTCGGTCTGCTCGAGGCGGTGAATCGGTTCGACCCGGACCGCGGGCCGTCGTTCGTGGGATTCGCGGTGCCCACGATCATGGGGGAGGTGCGCCGGTATTTCCGGGACCGTACCTGGTCGGTGCGGGTGCCCCGGCGGTTGAAGGAGTTGCAGGGGCAGGTCCAAAGGGTGCTGCCGGAGTTGACGCAGCGGCTGGGCCGGGTGCCGACGGCGTCGGATGTGGCCGCGGAACTCGGGCTCGAGCGAGCGGAAATCGTGCAGGTGCTGGTCGCTTCCAACGGCTACCGCAGCGATTCGCTGGACGCGCCGCTGGACAACGGCGAGGGCGGGAATCCACAGGTTGTGATGCAGCAGCTGGGTACCTCCGAGCCCGGTTACGCCCTGATGGAGGAGTCGATCACGGTGGGCCCGTTGCTGGGGCAGCTGTGCGACCAGGATCGGGACGTGCTGATATGGCGGTATTTCGAGGGATGCACACAGGACCAGATCGCGACTCGACTCGGGGTCTCGCAGATGCAGGTCTCGCGGATCCTGGCCCGGATCCTGGCGAGTCTGCGTGAGCAGGTCTACGCCGAACCCGCCGGGGTACCGCAGGCCGTGTGAGCCGATTCGGCCCGGCCGACCTGCCCGACGCGAAGGCATCGAGGGCTGACCGTCTGGTCGACACCGCAGCAGGCCTGCGGTGTCGACCAGCGTCGAAGTCCTGAGCTCTACCAGAGCTCACCGCCCACCAGCACGTACAGGAACGGTACGAGCGGAATCAACCCGAAAATTGCCCAGACCACCTTGGTGGAGCCCGTGAGATCCCGGCGCGCGGCCAGGTTCACCCACATGAGGATCACCGCCAGCGGATGCAGGAAGCAGACGAGCAGTTCGAGGATCTTCTTCATACGTCTGTCATACCCCGCAAATCTGTGCCTAGTAGGTTCCCGATCGGAGTGTTGTTCCCGGCCGACGAACGGACGGGCCCTGTACGCCTTCCCGCTCGCCGATCAGCACGATCGAGGCGTCCGACCGCCCTCACCGAAGACGGTCTATCGACGGCGACCGAGTACCGTGGCGGCGGCCGCGCCCAGAGCGGTCGCCGCCGCGCCGAGCAGTCCGTGGTGCTGCGAGGCCCACAGTTGGGCGCTTCGCCCGGTGGAGCGGTCGTCGAAGACACCATGGGCGCCGAAGTCGTGGCCGGTGGGGCCGTCCGCGGGTGCGAACAGATTCCCCTTCTGCAGCGGCGATCGTGGCTGGTCGGTCTGCTGGGATTTGTAGCCGGTGCGGGCGAGGTATCGGTCGAGCACGCCGGGCATGATCGCGTTCGCCGCCAGGGTCGCCGCCGTGCTGGCGCCCACCCAGTATTCGCGGCGGCGGGGGTGATCGGCCGCGTAGAGGACGGCGCGGGCGGCGACCTCGGGTTGAAAGATCGGCGGGACCGGTTGCGCCTGCCGGGGCAGGCGGGAGCGAACCCAGGAGAACTGCGGAGTATTGACCGCGGGCATCTGCACCATCGTCACGCGGACCGCGCTTCCCTCGTGCAGCAGTTCGCAGCGCAGAGCCTCGTGGAATCCCTGGATGGCGTGTTTGGCTCCGCAGTAGGCGCTCTGCAGGGGGATTCCCCGATAGGCCAGGGCGGACCCGACCTGCACGATCGTGCCCCTGTTGCGTGGTTTCATCCGCCGCAGGGCCGACATGGTGGCGTATACGTAGCCGAGATAGCTGACCTCGGTGACCCGCCGGTACTCGGCCGCGGAGATCTCGGTGAACGGCGCGAACACGGAGGTGAAGGCCACGTTCACCCAGATGTCGATCGGGCCGAGGGTGTCTTCGATCTCGGTGGCCGCTGCCTCGAGCCGGTCCGGATCGGCCACGTCGACGGAGAGGGGCAGCGCCCGGCCGCCCGCGGAGCGCACCTCCTGCGCCGCGGCGTCCAGCCCCGCGTCACCGCGGGCGAGCAGTGCCAGCTGGGCGTGCCGGTCGGCGAAGGCGCGAGCGACCGCCCGGCCGATCCCGCCGGATGCTCCGGTGACGACCACGACCTGTTCGTCGGCGGGGTTGCTCATCGGGATTCTCCTTCCGAAAACGTTGTGCGGGTTACTGTTCCGGCCAGGGCCGGGCGAGCCGGTGGGCGGCTTCGAACAGCAGGGCGTGCACGAACGCCTGAGGCAGATTGCCGCGCAACTGGCGTTCGATCACGTCGAACTCCTCGGTGAACAGCCCGGGTGGCCCGCACCCGGCCCGATTGCGTTCGAACCAGCGGACGGCCTCGCGTTCGTGCCCCTGCTGGTGTTCGGCCAACGCCATGACGAAGCCGCACAGCAGGAAGGCCCCCTCGCTGTCGGCCAGCTGTTGTCCGCGGTGCCGGAATCGGTAGACGTATCCCTCTCGGCCGAGGTCGCGGCGCACCGCCTCGAGGGTGCGGCGGCTGCGCGGATCCGCCGGGTCGATCGCTCCACGCAGGGCGGGCAGCAGCAGAGCGGCGTCGACCCGATCGTCGCCCGGGGCGCGCTGCCAGCGCCCGGACGGGTGTAGGCACCGCCCGGTGGTATCGGCGATCAGGCCGTCGGCCAGCTGGGTCCACCGCGCGGCCTGTCTCGGCGGTGCGGCCGCGCTGATCGCCCGCAGGCCCGCGGCGCAGATCAGCCGGGAGTGTGCCCAGCGCTGATCGTCGAGCTCCCAGATTCCGGCATCGGGTTCGTCCCAGCGCTTTTCGATCGCGGCGACGGCCGTCTCGGCGGCTCGCCAGTGCTCGGCGTCGAGACGGCCGTGGGTTTCAGCGGCGGCGAACAGCAGCAGCGCCTCACCGAACGCGTCGAGCTGGGACTGGGTGTTCACGTGATTGCCGATCGTGACCCGGGCCCCGGGATATCCGGGCAGATCCAGGATCGACTCGTCCGGCACGCGACCGCCGTCGAGGGTGTAGGCGGGCACGAGCTGCGGACCATCCTCGAGTAGGCGCGCCCCGACGAATCGGACCGCGTCGTCCAGCAGCGGATGTGGGCCCGCGACGGCGACGGCCTGCCCGGCGTAGCACTGGTCGCGGATCCAGCAGTACCGGTAGTCGTAGTTGCGGCCCTGTTCCGCGCGCTCGGGCAGCGCGGCGGTCGCGGCGGCGACCATGCCGCCACTGCGGCCCGTCAACCCACGCAGGACCGCGTAGCCGTGCCGGGCGTCGCGTTCGGCCAGGCTGTGCGGCAGGGCGGGCACCGACTCGCGCCAGGCGCGCTCGGTGCGGTCCCAGAGTTCATCGGCGCCGGCGAGCAGCCCGCGAGGGGAACGATCGCTGATCTCCAGCACCAGGTCACGGTGTTCACCGGCGGGAATCTCCAAGGTGATGTCGAAGCCGTTCGCATGGCGCGCGGCACCGGGCGCGCCTGTCCACCGGAACGTCAGCGGGCCCGCGCGCATCGTCCACGTCGCCTCGTCGAGTGCCACCGCGTGCAACGAGTGTTCGGCGAAACCCGCGGCGGGTTCGAGCGAGACCCCCACACGCGCGTCGGCGTCCACGGCGATGACGCGGCGCAGCATGACAGCGGTGTGCGGGTCGGCGGGAAAGGCCATGGCCTGACGGCATTCGACGACCCCGGTGGTAGTGATCCAGCGACTGCGCCAGATCAGGGTGCCGTCCTCGTAACAGCCGCCCGCTGTGAACCTGTCGTCCTCGGGAGCGATGATGTACCGCCCGGGTCCGCCCAGAATCGGGGAGAAGGCCGGATCGCTGTGCCAGGAGGGCACGCACAGCCAGGCGACCTCGCCGCCCGGCCCGATCAGCGCTCCACGCTGCCCATCCGCGATCAGCGCGTACTCGCGCAACGTCGGCAGGGCGGTATTCACGCCCGGCCACGAATCGTCGCGGCCGGGTTCGCCGGGGCGTTGAAAGCGGGAGGCCATCGACCGGGAATCTCCTTCTCTGCTCGCCGCGCCCGCGCGGCCGGGGCTGCACGCCCGTCGCGGGCCGCACGACCCGCGCGAACAGCGTTGCCGTCGTGGCGTGGATACCCCGTCAGGCGGATCCAAACTCGCCAGGACGGGCGCTGTGTGAGCCGGGATCCGGTGGGTAAGCGCGCTTTGGCGCCACCGGACAGGCACGCCCACCGGTTTCGCGCGATGACCGTGCACCCTTGACGGCGAAGGACTTTCGATGCTGGATACCCCGATCAGCGACTTGATCGTCTCGACCTTCCGGATACCCACCGACGCACCGGAGGCCGACGGCACGCTGGCGTGGGACGAGACCACCCTGGTGCTGGTGGAGGCGACCGCCGACGGTGCGGTCGGGATCGGCTGGACCTACGCACCGCCCGCGTGCGCCGACCTGATCACCGGCACCCTCGCCGGCATCGTGCGCGGGCGCAGTGTCCTGGACGTCAGCGGATGCTTCGAGGCGATGGTGAAGGCGGTCCGTAACGCGGGCCGCCCAGGCATCGCCGGTTGCGCGATCTCCGCGGTCGATGTCGCGTTATGGGATCTCGAGGCCCGCCTGCTGTCGATGCCACTGCACCGGCTCCTGGGCGCGGTGCGCGAGCGTGTGCCGGTATACGGCAGCGGCGGATTCACCACCTACGACGATGACCAACTCGAGCGCCAACTCTCGCGGTGGGTGCACGAGCAGGCCATCCCGCGGGTGAAGATCAAGATCGGTGAGTCCTGGGGCACCGAGACCGGCCGCGATCTGGCACGAATGCGCCAGGCCCGCAAGGTGATCGGCGACGATGCCGAACTCTATGTCGACGCGAACGGCGGCTACGGCGCCAAGCAGGCGATCCGCGTCATGGCCGAGGCCGCCGACGCGGATGTGCGCTGGTTCGAGGAACCGGTCTCCTCCGATGACCTGGACGGGATGCGCCTGGTCCGCCGCGCCGTCGACGCCGACGTCGCGGCCGGCGAATACGGATACCACCTGGCCTACTTCGGGCGCCTGTGCGCCGCCGACGCCGTCGATTGCGTGCAGGCGGATGTGTCGCGCTGCGGCGGGATCACCGAGTGGCGACGGATCGCCGCGGTCGCCGCCGCGCACAACCTCGAGATATCCGCGCACTGCGGGCCTCATCTGCACGCGCACGTCGGCGCCGCCACCCCGAATCTGCGACATCTGGAGTGGTTTCACGACCATGTACGGATCGAGACGCTGTTCTTCGAGGGAGCCCTGGATCCGTCCGGGGGCAGCGTCCGACCCGATGACGCCGCGCCTGGTCATGGGTTGACTCTGCGTGCCGACGTCGCCGGCCGCTATCGACTGGGCTGAGAGCCCGCATTCGTACACCGAACCCCTGGGAGGACCGAGACAATGGGCACGACATCCCGCACCGGAGAACGACTCGAGGCGCCCTCCTCCTCGCTGCTGTACCGACGGCTCGAGTCGCACCTGCGCGACCGGGTCGACGGCGAGGTCCGCTTCGACTCCGGCTCGCGTGCGGCCTATTCCACCGATGCTTCGAACTATCGGCAGATCCCCATCGGCGTCGTCGTGCCCCGTACCCCGGAGGCCGCCGCGGACGCGGTCGCCGTCTGCCGCGAATACGACGTGCCGGTGTTGTCGCGCGGCGGGGGCACCAGCCTGGCCGGGCAGTGCTGCAACGTCGCGGTGATCCTGGACTGGAGCAAATACTGCACCCGCGTCGAATCGGTGGACACCGCGACCGGCGTCGCGGTGATACAGCCCGGCGCGAAACTCGATCGGGTCAACGACGAACTCGCCGGCGCCGGCTGGATGGTCGGCCCGAAGCCCTCCACCCACGTCAGCTGCACGATCGGCGGCATGATCGGCAACAACTCGTGCGGATCGACCGCCCAGGCATACGGGAAAATGGTCGACTGCGTTCGCCGCCTCGAGGTCCTGACCTACGACGGCCAGCGCATGTGGGTCTCGGAGACCGACCAGGACGAATTCGACCGCATCGTCGCCGCGGGCGGACGGCGCGCCGAAATCTATTCCGGACTCCGGGATCTCGCCGATCGGTACGCCGACGGGATTCGTGACCGCTATCCCGATATCCCGCGCCGGGTCTCGGGCTACAACCTCGATTCGTTGCTGCCGGATAAGGGATTCCACGTCGCCCAACTGCTGGTCGGTTCCGAGAGCACCCTGGTCACGGTGTTGCGCGCCGAGCTGGATCTGGTGCGCGTGCCGAAGGCAAAAGCCCTGGCGCTGCTGGGTTTCGACGATGTCATCGCCGCCGCGGATGCCGTGCCCGCCGTGCTGCGTCATCGCCCCGCCGCGCTCGAGGGAATAGATCACCGGCTCGCCCAGCTCGAGCACAGCCAGCGTCTCGCGGAGCAAGCGCTCGCACAGCTACCCGAGGGCAAGGCCTGGCTGATGGTGCAATTCAACGGCGACGACCAGCACGACGCGGATCGCAAGGCGCACGAGATGATCGAGGACCTGCACTCGGTCACCCCGCACGCCAAGCTGGTCGACGACCCCTCGCACACCAAGCAGATCTGGGCGGCCCGCGAGGCCGGTCTCGGCGCCACCGCGTACCCGCCCGAGGGCCCCGAGACCCACGAGGGCTGGGAAGACGCGGCCGTGCCGCCTGATCGCCTCGGTGATTATCTGCGCGACTTCCACGCGCTGCTCGATCGATACGGATACGGAACCGCCTCGCTCTACGGCCATTTCGGGCACGGCTGCGTGCACACCCGGATCCCGTTCGATCTGCGCACCGCGGAGGGCATCGCCCGCTATCGGGCCTTCGCCCACGACAGCGCCCGCCTCGTGGTGAGTTACGGCGGGTCGCTGTCCGGGGAGCACGGCGACGGTCAATCCCGGGGCGAGTTGCTCACGATCATGTTCGGCCCCGACGTGGTGACCGCGTTCGAGGAGCTGAAATCGCTGTTCGATCCGGGCAATCGGATGAACCCCGGCAAGATCGTGCACCCGTACCGCCTGGACGAGAACCTCCGCCAAGGAGTGAATTACCTTCCTCTGGAGCCCGTTACGCATTTCTCCTACCCCGACGACGGGCACCGGTTCAGCCGTGCCGCCGCACGCTGCGTGGGAGTCGGCAAATGTCGCGGCGACGAATCCGGGGTGATGTGCCCCAGTTACCGCGCCACCGGAGAGGAAGAACACTCCACCCGCGGACGGGCGCGGCTGTTGTTCGAGATGCTGCAGGGCGAGGTGATCACCGACGGATGGCGTTCGACCGAGGTCCGCGATGCGCTCGATTTGTGCCTGGCCTGCAAGGGCTGTAAGAGCGACTGCCCGGTCGACGTCGACATGGCCACCTACAAGGCCGAGTTCCTGGCCCATCACTATCGACGCCGACTGCGGCCGATATCGCACTATTCGATGGGCTGGATTCCGTTGTGGGCCCGGCTCGCAGCGCTCGCCCCCGCCGCGGTCAACGCACTCACACACACCCCCGGCCTGGCCGGAGCGCTCAAAACCGCTGGAGGAGTGGACCGTAGACGCCCATTCCCCCGGTTCGCTGCCGAGCGATTCACCGCGTGGTTCCACCGGCGCCCGGACCCCTCCCCCGTCGGCGCAGGCGGTCGCGTGGTGCTCTGGCCGGACACCTTCACCAACAATTTCGACCCCGGCATCGCCCGCGACGCCACCGCGGTCCTCGAGGCCGCCGGTTTCCAGGTCGAGGTGCCGGCGGCGGCCGTGTGCTGCGGGCTCACCTGGATCTCGACCGGGCAGCTCGACACGGCGAAACGGGTCCTGCACCGCACCCTGGCCGTGCTCGCACCGGCACTGCGCGCCGGGACACCGGTGGTGGTCCTGGAACCCAGTTGCGCGGCGGTGTTCCGGTCGGACCTGCCAGAGCTGCTGAACGGGAACGAGGACGCCCACCGGCTCGCCGGGCAGACCTTCACCCTGGCCGAAGTACTCCGGTCCAAGGCGCCACAGTGGCAGCCACCCCGGCTCGACGCGACCGCTCTGGTACAACCGCATTGTCACCAGCACGCGGTGCTGGGCGACAAGCCGGACCGGGCGATCCTCGACTCCGCCGGCGTGCGCGCCGACGTGCTCGACGCGGGCTGCTGCGGGCTGGCCGGGAACTTCGGATTCGAGCGCGGGCATTACGACGTCTCGGTCGCCTGCGCCGAGGACAAACTCCTCCCCGCTCTCCGCGGCGCGGATCCCGGCACCCTGACCCTGGCCGACGGCTTCAGCTGCCGGACCCAGATCCGCGACCTGCGGCCCGGCTCCGATCCACTGCATACCGCCCAGGTCCTGGCCGCCGCGGTGCGCCGCGAGCAGCCCGGAGCATCGACCGAGGATGCCCCGGCCGGTACGAGGTCCGCCCGGACCGTGGCGGCCATCGGGTCGGTCCCCGTCGCGGTGGCCGTCCTCGCCCTGATCCGCCGAACCAGGCGGCGGCGATCCCATCGGGCGTGATCGGTCGGCAAAGCGAACGCCGGTGCCCCGGCGCGATTGACGGGCGGACGCCCGGGTATCCGCCCGTCGCGGGAAGGGCCCTGCCAAGAGGTGACACGAACAGGAGAAACCATGGCTCAGCAAGTCGGTGACTACATCGTTCAGCGCCTGCGGGATTGGGGTGTGGCGCAGGTCTTCGGATACCCCGGTGACGGCATCAACGGGCTGGTGGCCGCGTTCGGCCGCGCGGACGACCACCCCGCCTTCATCCAGGCCCGGCACGAGGAGATGGCCGCGTTCGAGGCCACCGGTTACGCGAAGTTCAGCGGCAAGGTCGGTGTCTGCGTGGCGACCTCCGGGCCCGGCGCGATCCACCTGCTCAATGGCCTGTACGACGCCAAACTCGATCATGTGCCGGTGGTGGCCATCGTCGGGCAGACCGCGCGCAGTGCGATGGGCGGCAGCTACCAGCAGGAAGTCGATCTGCAGAGCCTGTTCAAGGACGTCGCTTCCGACTATCTGGTGGAGGTCAACGTCGCCGACCAGCTGCCCAACGCACTGGATCGCGCGTTCCGGACCGCGCTCGCGCGGCGCGCACCCACGGCGTTGATCGTCCCCTCGGATCTGCAAGAAGAACCGTACGAGGCCCCCGGACACGCGTTCAAGCAGGTGCCCTCGAGCTCACCCGACGCGATGGGCAGTGCGGCGCTGACGCCGTCCGACAACGATATCCGGCGCGCCGCGGAAATTCTCGAGGCCGGATCGAAGGTCGCCATCCTCGTCGGGCAGGGCGCACGGTCGGCCGCGCAGGAGGTCGTCGAGCTCGCCGACCTGACCGGTGCGGGTGTGGCAAAAGCGTTGCTGGGCAAGGATGTGCTGTCCGACGAGCTGCCGTTCGTCACCGGCTCCATCGGACTGCTCGGCACCCGGCCGAGCTACGAGATGATGCGCGACTGCGACACACTGCTCATCGTCGGATCGAATTTCCCGTATACCCAGTTCATGCCCGAGCTCGATCAGGCGCGTGCGATACAGATCGATATCGATGGCGCGATGATCGGCATGCGGTATCCGACCGAGGTGAATCTGATCGGTGATGCGAAAGCGACTCTGTCGGAACTGATTCCGCTCGTCAAACGCAAGCAGGACCGGTCCTGGCGAGAGACCATCGAACAGAATGTGGCGCGCTGGTGGGAGACCGTGGAGCGGCAGTCGATGCTCGAGGCACGGCCGGTGAATCCGATGCGGGTGGTGTGGGAGTTGTCCGCGCGAATTCCGGACAACGCGATCGTGACCGCCGATTCGGGATCCTCGACCAACTGGTACGCCCGCTGCCTGCGGTTCCGCGGGACGATGCGCGGTTCACTGTCCGGCACGCTGGCCACCATGGGTCCGGGCGTCCCGTACGCCATCGGCGCGAAGTTCGCCCACCCGGACCGCCCCGCGATCGCGCTGGTCGGCGACGGGGCGATGCAGATGAACGGCCTGGCCGAATTGCTCACCGCCAGCAGGTATCACACGCGGTGGGCCGACCCCAGGCTCATTGTGTGCGTATTCCACAACAATGATCTCAACCAGGTCACCTGGGAACTGCGCAGCATGGGCGGCCAGCCGAAATTCGAGGAATCCCAGGCACTTCCGGACATCTCCTACGCCGACGTCGCCCGCAGCCTCGGCTTCGAGGCGGTATCGGTGGAAACCCCCGACGAACTCGGCCCCGCCTGGGACCAGGCATTGCGCGCCGACCGCCCGATCCTGCTCGACGTCCGTTGCGACCCGGAGGTCCCTGTCTCGTATTCACATCTCCGACCCCACGANA
>NZ_JAGPOX010000048.1 GCF_019038435.1 Nocardia alni | reverse complement strand
GATATCGAGAATCCCAATGCCGCGCCTCCCAAGACCGCAGCCCCAACGGCACCGCCCAGAACCCGACCTCCCCAGCCGCGAGCCCCCCAGGCCTTTCAGCCGAAAAATACTGCCCCCCAATACTTTCCCCCCGCAACACCCGCGCATGAGCAACCCGCAACCGTATCCGAGGATCCCTCAAACACGCAGCAGCCTCCACCCAAGAATGATTCTGCGCGAACATATCGCACTGCTGCCCCGAGATCTGCCACCAACGATCAGCAGTACTGGCCTCCTCCAACACCCGCGCCGCCACAGGCGTCGGCGCGTCGAGGAGGGCATCGAGATCGGTCATCACTTGCTTTTCTAGCACCCCCGTGCGGCTGTGCTTCCGGCGGCGTAGCGAGTGCGGGTGATCGGGGCGCAACGCGGTTCGCCGCTCGAGGATGGCCAGCAGCGGGTTCGCGGTGTGGGCTGGGCCGCCCTGAGATCTGCGGGCTTCCAGAGATGGTGATATGTGTTTCAGTATTGACCGAGTCGGTGGCAGAATCCGCGATGGGCGCAAAGACTGTTGCGTTTTCTGCAACGCAAGTCGTGGTTGGGGTCTGATGAATGGTTGAGGTACTGACAGTGCGGCCGCAAACCTCCGCCGAGGTGGGGGAGAACTCCCGGCCACGGGGTGGTCGGGAGTGGTGGGCGGCGGTGGCGGCGATCGCGGGCGGCGTGTTGTTGCTGGCATGGCAGGCGGCGCGATACGGCAACTGGGTGGTGGACGACGCGGGGATCACGTTCGCCTATGCGCGCAACATCGCCGACGGTGCGGGGCCGGTGCTGCAGCCGGGTGCGAATCCGGTGGAGGGGTTCTCCGACCCCACCTGGCTCGCGGTGTTGGTGGTGGGCAAATGGTGTGGCCTGTTCGACCGCGGCGCCCTGTTCGGTGTGCCGGACTTCGTGCTGTATCCGAAGGCGATCGCGCTGCTCTGCTGTGCCGGAATCCTGGTCGCCTGCTATGTCGCGGCTCGCCGGGTGTCACGGTGGCCCGCGCTGGTCACGCTTGCGACAGGCGTTGTGCTGGCGTCGATTCCGTCGTTCGTGATCTGGTGTTTCTCCGGTCTGGAGAACTCGTTGTTCGCGCTGGCGGCGTGTGTTCTGGCCGTCCGCCTGTTTCTGGCGGTGCTGGACCAGCGGCTGTGGACACCGGCGGTGGCGGTGACAGCCGGTCTGATCACTGCGTTCGCGGCGTTGACCCGGCCCGACGGCCTGATCTATGTGGCCGTGTACCCGCTGATCTCGGTGATTCTGATTCGGCGTGCGACATGGTTCATCGCACTTCGCCATGTGGTCTATTCGGGTATCGCGTTCGCGATTCCGTTCGGTGCGTATCTGCTGTGGCGGATCAGCGAATTCGGCAGGGTCGTCGCGAATACGGCAGTGGCCAAACATCAGTCGATGCCGACCGTGCACGATCTGACCAGGGCCTGGGATCTGGTGCATTACGCGGGTGTGCCCGCGGTGATCGCGGCACTCGCAGTGGTCGGGCTCTCGCTGGTCGCGCCGAGCACATGGCGCGACGGCGCTGTCGCACTGCTGATTCCGCCGGTGCTGGCGATGATCGCGTACTGCGTGCTGGAGCCGGATTGGATGGCCCAGTTCCGCTTCGCCACCCCGGTATGGGCTCTGACCGCGATCGCCGTGATGATCTCGGCGGCGCAGGCGCTCTCCAGGCTACGGACGTGGGGCCGAGTCCTGATCGCGTTGATCCTGGTCGGCGTCCTGATCCCATCCGGTGTCGCATTGGCCGGCTCAGCCGAGACCTACCGCACCAATTCCGATGTGCCCCTGTGCTGGATCGCCATCCGATTCGGCCGCTACTTCAACGGCTACGCCGACATCCTCGATCTGCGCCAGGGCACGCTACTGGCGCCCGACATGGGCGGAAGCTCGTTGACATCGCGTCTACGACTGGTCGATCTGGCCGGGCTCACCGACTCGCGGATCGCGGACATCCGCGCCGGCACAGCCGGCATCACCATCAGGGACTACGCATTCGACGACCTGAAGCCCACATTCGTGCACATCCACGGAGTCTGGGTGCCCCACGGGCTCAGCGAGGATCCACGAATGACCCGCGACTACTACCCGATCCACCTATTCCAGGACGCAGCCGGCGCGGACCAGGACTGGGTCCGCAAAGACGCCGTCCACACCACCCGCCAACTCCGGCAACTACGCCAGTACTCGGACATCACGCTGCCACACCTGCTGCCCGACTACCAGAAGACGGGCGCGTGCGGACCGGTACTACGCCCGGGCCAAACAATCCCGCAATGAGGGTCGTTCCTGCTACACCGACAGCAAGTGGTGGATCGACCTGCGCGGCCGAGCCCCGTCGAACTACCGGTCTCAGAGCCCTCGCCGAGCCGTTCATCGCCCGCGAAACCGTGGCTGTCGAGACGTCGGCATGGCCCTGATTCGCGATGGCCGATTCCCGAACGAGCGGTTCGGGAACCGGTGGCTCGGGGGTCAGCTCTGCGTGAGTGCCGTGGCGCCGCACAGGTGGACGGCGATTCCCAGCGCGTCGAAGCAAGCGGCCTTGGCCAGCAGTGCCTTGTCCGCGGTCTCGGCATCGGGTGCGTAGACCACGTTCGCGTGGTTCGCCTTGTGCCGCGCCATGAACTGGTCCCGGCTGATCTCGTGCAGTACCAGATTCATGATCGGCCACTCGGGGTTGGTCGCGTTCTTGCGCCGACGGCTCTCCTCGAGCGGCAGGTCGACCACGGTGCCGCGGCCGATATCGACGTTGAGCCGTCCGTCCGCGAGATACACACGCGACCAGACGATTTCGCCCGGTTTGGAGATGCCGTTGATCGTGGCCCCGCCGGCCGGGAAGAACATCGGGCCTTGCCGCCAGCCTTCGGCGTCCGCGTAGCCGTTGGCGAAGTGCGACGGCGGCACCGAGCCGGAGATCTCCAGGACCCATACGAACCGGCCGTCGTACTCCTCGCCCCACCGAACGTCGTGCAGCGTGGTGGCCGGATCCAGGCCCATGGCCGTCCAGACACGGTTGGTGACAAGCGAATCCACGGCCACCCCCTCGTCCACCTCGTTGAAGTTGGGCACCGCGCGGCCCTCCCACAACACGCGCTCGCCGTCACGGCTGCGCACCGGGGGACGCTCGACGTTGTTCATCAGCCCCTCGACCAGGTCGGAGGCCGGCGCCAGATCCTTCAGACCCTGCTGGTACTGGATGCCCACGGCATCGACGCCGAAGTCGTCGGCGATCCGCAGCGCCGCGATGTACATCTTGTACTGCAGGACCAACTGTTCCTGCGTCAGTTCCGTGTCCGGATCCGTTCCGAGCTTGAAACTCATCCCGGCATCCAGCAACCAGCGGCCGATCTCCCGGGCCTCCTCGTCGCCGACCTTCAGCATCTCGGCCCACAGCGCGCTCTGGGACAGCCGCTCCTTGTAGATGCCGATCGCGTTGAGCACCTCGTCGTCGAAGATGGCGTTGTACATGCCCATACAGCCCTCGTCGAAGATCCCGATGATGGCCTTGTCCCGCAGCAATTGCCCGGCCAGCGCCACCCCCAGGTCACGCTCCGGGCTGTCGGGCAGGGCGGGCAGCGGATGGACGTGCGAGGCATCGTGCACGATGGTTCCGGTCTCGACCCAGCTGCGAATGCCGTCGCGGAACCACTCGTCGGTGCCGTCGACCGTCCAGATGGTCGAATAGGGTCTGCGCATCTTGGTCAGTCCGGCGTTCAGGTTCAGCAGCCCGACCAGGCCGGGCCACTTCCCGGCGAAGTTGGCGACCGTCAGGATCGGTCCCTGGTGCGTGCGCAGACCGGCGAGCACGTGATGGCTGTACTGCCACACCGCCTCCGCGACGATCAGCGGGGCGTCGGCGGGGATGGTGGCGAAGACGTTCAGCCCCATCCGCTGGCTGCTGATGAACCCGTGCCCGGTGTGCGGGTCGATCTCGTTGGCCCGCACCACTTTCCAGCCGACCTCCTGGAATGCGTCGGTCACCATCCGCTCGAGCTCCACCTGGGTGGGCCACCCCATCTCGTTCGCCGCGGGGCGCAGGTCGCCGCTGGCGATCAGGTAGGCCGTCTCGGACGTAGCGGCGACGGGAGGCTCGACGACGGGAAAAGCATAGGCGCTCATACGATCTCCTCTACTGGTTGTGCAGGCCTGCGCGCCGCACTCCCGTATCGCGGGTAGGCGAACCCGACGCAGGCTGTTGCGGCACGGCTCCAGCGTTTCAGAAAACGATTACCCAAACAGCGGCAATCGGCCGATTACCTTCCTGCTCGCTCGCCGGGACTACGGGATCGCCGAGATCCGGCACTCGCTCGCGCTACTCGGCCGGTTCGGACCCGAGGGATACACCTTCGCGCAATGCGCTCCGCGAACCCTGATCTTGCGGCATACTCGACCGTCGCGATGATCGCCGGGACGGCCGCGCTACGCTCGAGCTACTTCGAACCGGCCGGCCACTCGAGACGCGATCGTCGAAGAGTTGACCCGAGCCGTCCAGCACGACTGACCCGCCACCGAGATCGGTGCGGGTCAGGCAGTTGTTTGCGTTACGCACCAATCCGCCGCGCCGTCTGTATCGACTTCCTTCTGTCCAGTCGCACAGGGGCGCAAGCTAGTACAGCTGACCGAACACTATCCGGAAGGTCGATACATGACGGTACTCAGACACCAGCACCTGACCGCCACCCTGGCCCTCAGCGGGTTGTCTGCCGGCATTGCCATGCTCGGTTCCACGTTCGCCTCCGCCGACCCGGTCGACGCATTCGGACCCCTCCTGACCTCCTCCTGCTCGTTCGAGCAGGTAGACACCGCGCTGCACCGCGTCGCGCCGGATGCGGCCACCCAGCTGGACTCCGCGCCACAGCAGAAGAACCAACTGCGCCAGGCCTACAACCGCCCGCCCGGGGAGCGCAGGGCAGCCTTCCAGCAACTCATGGCCGAGCAACAGACGAAGGGGGTTCCGGCCGGCGCCGATGCCGCCTTGGCCGCGAAGATGCGCGAGATCGCCGACACGTGCGGCCGGTACTGACCATCGGTCTCTGCGAATACGGTTTCATCCACAGCACTCACACCGGGGCCGACTCGGTCGCGCCCCGAGCGGGATTGCCGATGGTTCGCGACGGGGGCACATCCGTGTGACATCGGCTGCGGCTCGGTTGGCGAGGGTGCCGTGAGCCCCGACCGTCGGTCTGGAAGGACACTGTATGGTCATTCGCACCCGGCAAACGACGGGCGGTGCCCCTGCCACGGATGCGGACGATATCGACAGCGAGCTGGACCTGCTGATCAATCGTGTCGCCGTCGGCGATGCCGAGGCGTTCGCCAAGCTCTACGACTTCGTAGCCGGTCCCGTCCTGGGGATAACCACGCGAGTGCTGCGCGATCACGCGCGCTCCGAAGAGGTCGCCCAGGAGGTTCTGCTCGAGATCTGGCTCAAGGCGCCACAGTTCTGCGAGCAGGGCGGCAAGGTCATGGCGTGGGTCGTGACGATCGCGCATCGACGGGCGATCGACCGGATCCGTCACGAACAGGCGTCGGCCGATCGCGAGGGCCGCGCCGGACAGCTGGACGTCCGCCGGCCGGTGGACGAGACCGTCGAGGCGACGATGGCGCGCCTGGAGGAGCAGCAGGTCCGGCACGCCCTCGACGGCCTGTCCGACCTGCAACGTCAGTCCATCGTGCTCGCGTACTACCACGGCTATACCTATCGCGAGGTTTCCGAGGTTCTCGAAACACCCATCGGGACAGTAAAGTCCAGAATGCGCGACGGACTGCTTCGCCTGCGCGAGTGTTTGGGAGCTCAGCAATGACAGCGTCACCCGGCATACACGACCTCGCCGGTCCGTATGCACTCGGTGCTCTACCGGCCGACGAGTGCCGGACATATGAGTCACACCTGGCCGGCTGCCCGGAATGCGCCCGCGAGGTCGAGGCGTTCCGCGCCGTCGTGACCGAACTCGCGGTCGCCGACGCCCGGGACCCCGGACCCGACCTGCGCCGACGCGTGCTGGCCGATATCGCCGCCCATCCGCGGCAGCGGACTCGGCCGCCGATCGGCCGGGTGATGCCCGCGGATGTGCGGCTGCCTGCGCCGTCCGACCCGGTGCAGGCAGCGAATTCGGTCGGCGCGGTACAGGATGCCGACATCGTCATCCCCGATCATTCGAATCGAACTCGGCCGATCCCGCCGAACGGCTCGTCCGGCTAGGTTATCTCGGCGGTACGGCATCCGATATTCTCCGATATCCGTTGCCACAGCATGGCCGGCGGTACGAACGACGCCTCGCCCGCCAATCCGATGACGGCCCTGCGTAGCTCGGCAACCTCCGCTACACAGGACGGGCACACGCGTAAGTGGGTTTCGAAGGAATCGCGCTCGCTGTCGGCGAGCGCATCGAGGACATATACACCGGTCAGCTCGTGAATATTCTGTTCCCACGTCTCCATGATTCCGTTTCCAGGTGTACGCGTGACGTCACGGGTGAGATGCGATGAACAAGCAGGCCGGCCCCTCCCCGAGGCCGCACGCCCGTCAATGGCTCATTTCACCGCCCTTCCGTTGACGACCGATTCGAGGCCGCTGTCGCGCACGATGCTGACTACCTCGACGCTCGACCGTTCCCCGTTCTTGCGCGCGAGATAACCGCGCAGCGCCGCACCGATTTCGGCCAGGGCGTCCGGATTCGACATTTCGACATGCGAGCAGTCCATCGGGCATTCCCTGATTTCACCGGTGACGAACGGGCGCCAATCGAGGGCGCCCTTGATCGGCGCCATCCGCCCGAACTCGTCGACCGGACCGGAATTCACCATCGCGGTGAAATACAACATGTCGCCGTCGTAGCTGCTGGGCACGAACCGATATCCCATCCGGGTTCCGGCCAGATAGGCATCGTAGAGTCGCTGCACCTGCACGGGGGTGAGCGAGGCGAACGGGCCGTCGTGCTCGGCCAGCAACTGCGCCGCGCGGTCGGCGCCGATGTCCTGCCGCGCGATATCGGGATCGCCCAGCAGGCTGCCGAGCAGTTCTCCGGCGGTCGGATCGGTGGTCGCCGTCTCCCAGGCGAGAATGCGGCTGTCCATCATGGCCAGCAGGGCGACCTGCTCCCCCGCCTGCCGCAGCAGGACGGCGATCTCGTGGGCGATCAACCCGCCCAGCGACCATCCGAGCAGGTGGTACGGACCGTTCGGCTGCACCCGCCGAATTTCCTCGGCGTACCGCACGGCAAGGGTCTCGATCGTGTCCAGGCCCTCGCCGCCACCGGTCAGATGGGGCATCTGCAGGCCGTACACCGGCCGCTCGGCCTCGAGATGCGGAAGCAGACCGGCGTAGTTCCAGGCCACACCGCTCGCGGAATGGACACAGAACAACGGTGGTTCGCTGCCTTCACCGCGGAGCGGCAGGACGGTCCCGAACGCCGCGTCCACCGGGTCCTGCGCGAGGTCCTCCCCGTCGTTCATCCGCGCCGCGATCCCGGCGGGCGTGGGGCGCAGGAAGATTGCCTGCATCGGCACGTCGAGCCCGTGCCGCTCGCGCACGATGGCGACCATGTGCGTGGCCAGCAGGGAGTTGCCGCCCAGTTCGAAGAAATTGTCGTCCGCCCCAACGCAATCCACACCGAGCGCGACCTCGAACGCCTCGCAGAGGGCGGCCTCCACCGGGCCGGCGGGCACCCGGTACCCGGCGGCCGCGATCAACACCGGTTCGGGCAGAGCCTGCCGGTCCATCTTCCCCGCCGGCGTGATCGGCAACGCGTCGAGAATGGTGATCGAGGGGGGAACCATGTAGCCGGGCAGGCGATCGGTGAGGTACCGGACCAGGTCCGGGGCCGTGACCGCGGCGCCGGGCAGCAGTGTCACATACGACGCCAGCATCGTCGTGCCGCTCGCGGGTGTGTGCCCGATCGTGACCGAGCGCTCGACCTCCGGGTGGCCCGTCATCGCCGCATCGATCTCACCGAATTCGATTCGGAAACCGCGGATCTTGACCTGATCGTCGGTGCGGCCGAGGTATTCGATCTCTCGCTCTGCCGTGTGCGTCGCCCACCGGACCAGGTCCCCGGTGCGGTACATCCGCTCGCCGGGCGCGCCGAACGGGTTCGCCACGAACCGCTCGGCGCTCAGCCCCGCCCGGCGGTGATATCCACGAGCGAGGGCGATTCCCGACAGATACAGCTCGCCGGGCACGCCGACCGGAACCGGATGCATGCGCGAGTCCAGCACGAGCAGGCCGAACCCGCGCACCGGCCCGCCGACCGTGACCGGGGCTCCCGGTCGCATCGGCGCGCTCAGCGTCGCGGCGATGGTGGCCTCGGACGGGCCGTAGGCGTTGAACATCCGCCGGCGGGCCGCGATGGTGCCGGGCCGCTCCGGAATCCCCACCCAGCGCCGCACCAGGTCGGGATCGCACCGGTCGCCGCCGACCATGACGGCGGCCAGGTGGTCCAGCCCGGACGGGTCGACCGTCGCCAGCGCCGCCGGGGTGATGAACGCGTGCGTGACCATCTCCGCAGCGAGCAGTTCGCCCAGGGCCGAGCCGCCGTAGACGTCCGATCCGGCGATCACGATCGTCGCCGCGCCGCCGAGCGCGAACAACAGTTCCAGCACCGCCGCGTCGAAACTGGGCGAGGCGAAATGCAGTACCCGGGAACCGGGATGCACCTCGCAACGACGGTTCATCTCGGTGGTGAAGTTGGCGAGCCCACCGTGGGTCACGGTGACGCCCTTGGGGATACCGGTGGACCCCGAGGTGTAGATCAGGTAGGCGGGATGTTCGATCCGCAGCCGTTCGGTGCGTTCGGCGTCGGTGATCGGCGCTTCCGAGATCTCCGCCACCCGGCTCCTGAACTCGGGGTCGTCCAGCAGCAGCCACTCGAGCCCATCGGGCATGGCGCCGCGGGTGCCCGAGACGGACACGCCGAACAGGGCTCCCGAATCGGTCACCATGTGCTGCTTGCGCCGACTCGGATACGCCGGATCGACGGGCACGAACGCCGCACCGGTCTTCGCCACCGCCAGCACCGCGAGTACGGATTCGATCGACCGCGAAATCCCTACGGCCACACACTTTTCCGGTCCGGCGCCGCGAACGATCAGCTCCCGGGCCAGCTTGTTGGTGAACCGGTCCAGCCGCGCGTAGCTCAGGTGAACGGTGCCGGACCGGATCGCGGTGTTGCGCGGTTCCACCGCGACGGCCGCGGCGAACAGATCGGCCAGCGTCGCCGCCGGCACGGTCGACGGGCGGTGCACGGGCGCGAGCTGCCCGGCCTCCGCGGCCGCCAGAATCTCCAGATCGCCTACGGGCCGGGCAGAATCCGCGGCCGCGGCGCGCAGGAGCCTGACGAGATACGCGCCGAATCGCTCCGCGCTGCCGGTGTCGAACAGGTCCGTCGCATAGGTGACCGAGAGGCCGATTCCGTCCGGTTCGCCGCCCGCGGTGAACGATTCGGTCGCGGTGAACTGGAGATCGAATTTCGCGATGTCGAACTCCGGCTGCTCGGCGACGACCTCGACACCGGGCAGCCGCAGCGCGGTCCGGACGGGTCCGTGCACCGACAGCATGACCTGGAACAGCGGATTGTGCGCCGTCGAACGGGCCGGGTTGAGCACCTCGACCAATCGCTCGAAGGGGATATCGGCGTTGGCGAACCCGTCGACATCCGTGGCGCGCACGGCCTCGAGCGTCGCGGCGAACGACGCCGCCGCGGTGATCGGGGTCCGCAACACCAGGGTGCCGACGAACATGCCGATCAACTGCTCGAGTTGCTCCTCGGTACGCCCGCCGATCGGAGTTCCGATCGCGATGTCCCCGGTGCCGGTGAGCCGGTGCAGCAAGACCGCGAGCGCGGCGTGCAGCACCATGAACAGCGTCGCATCGTGGCGGCGCGCCAGCTCGTGCAGCGCCGTGTGCAGCGGCGCGTCGATCGACGTGTGCACCGACGCACCCGCGTACGTGGGTGTCGTCGGCCGCGGCCGATCGGTGGGCAGTTCCAGACACTCCGGCAGTCCGTCCAGCGTCCTGCGCCAGTAGTCCAGCTGCGCCGCCGCGCGACTGCCCGGATCGTCCTCCGCGCCGAGGATTTCACGCTGCCAGAGGGTGAAATCGGCGTACTGCACGGCCAGCGGCGCCCAGCCGGGAGCCGTGCCGCGACGACGGGACTCGTACGCCGCCATGAGATCACCGGCCAGCGGCGCGATCGATCCGCCGTCCGCGGCGATGTGGTGGATGACCACGACCAGCACGTGCTCGTCGTCGGACACGCGCAGCAGGGTCGCCCGCAGCGGTGGCTCGACGCGCACGTCGAATCCGGTCGAGATCAGTTTTCGGGTGTACGTCCCGACCACGGCGGCGTCGAGGTCCACCCGCTCGAGGACGAACCCGGAGCCCGCGTCGTCCAGGATCACCTGGCTGGGACCGTCGGCCGAGTCCGGGAATACCGTGCGCAGCGTCTCGTGCCGGGCCACGACGTCACCGATGGCCGCGGCGAGCGCCTCGGCGTCGAGTTCACCGCGCAGGCGCAGGACCGCCGGAATGTTGTAGGCGCCCGAACCGGTGTCGAATCGGTTCAGGAACCACAGGCGCTGCTGCGCCAGGGACAGCGGAAGTCGTTGCGGGCGTTCGCGTCCCGTCAGCGCCATAACGCCGGGCGCACCCGCGCGATCCGCGGCGTCCAGCAGCGCGGCCAGTCCCGCCGGCGTCGGATGCTCGAAGATCGCCCGTACGCCCAGCCGGTGACCCGACAGCGCGGCGATGCGCGCCGACAACCGGGTGGCGGACAGGGAATTGCCGCCCAGGTCGAAGAAGCTCTGATCGGCGTATACCTCTGGGCGACCGACGATCTCGGCGATCGCGGCGGCGGTCATCACCTCGTTCGGCGTCGCGGGGGCCCTGCCGTCGGCATCCGCGACATCGAACACCGGTTCCGGCAGGGCTTTTCGATCCAGTTTCCCGGTGGGCGTCAGCGGAATCCGGGTCAGCGGCACCAGTTCGGGAATCATGTGGGCGGGCAGTCGTTCGGCCGCGTATCCACGCAGCGATTCGGCCGCGCTCTCGCTCACCACGTACGTCACGATCCGCGCCTGCCCGAGGCCGTCGCGACGCAGCTCGGTGTGCGCGAAACTCACTTCGGGACAACCCCATACGACCGCATTGATCTCACCCAGCTCGATCCGGAAGCCGCGCACCTTCACCTGGTCGTCCGCGCGGCCGACGAACGAGAGCTCGCCCCCTCGCGTCCAGCGCACCAGATCACCCGTGCGATACATCCGGTCGCCCGGATCGCCGAAGGGGCTGGCGACGAACCGATCCGCCGTGAGCACGGGCCGCCGGTGATAGCCGCGGGCCAGCCCGACACCGCCGACGTAGAGGTCGCCGATGACACCGATCGGCACCGGCGTCAGGCGCGCGTCCAGGACCACGGCCGTCACCCCGCGTATCGGATGCCCCAGGGCTACCGGCCGATCCGCCCGGAGCGGAGAGGAGAGCGTAGTGGCGATGGTCGCTTCGGACGGGCCGTAGCCGTTGATCACCTGGCGATCCACCGCCCAGCGCCCGATCAGATCCGGATCGAACGCCTCGCCGCCGACGACCAGTGTGTGCAGATGCGGCAGCGGCCACCGCCCGGCATCGATCGTCGCCAGGGCCGCGGGCGTGATCACCGCATGCGTCACCTGTTCCCGGTCGAGCACTCCGGCCAGTTCGTCACCGCCGTAGACATCGGCCGGAGCGATGACCATCGTCGCACCCGCGCACCAGGCCAGGAGCAGTTCCAGGATCGCGACGTCGAAACTCGGTGACGCCAGATGCAAGGTACGGGAACGGCTTTCGACCTTGAAGCGGACTCGGAGCACCTCCGCGCAGTTGTGCAGGCCGCGGTGCGTGACCGCCACGCCCTTCGGCCGGCCCGTCGATCCCGAGGTATAGATCAGGTACGCGAGATCCTGCTCCCGCGGCGCGCGCGTGAATTCGTGCGGCGCCAGCGGGTCGCTGGACACCGCGGTGTCGTCGAGTTCGGTGATCACCAGCCATTCCACATCGGCGGGCAGCGCCCCGACGTCGGACGCGGTGCTCAGTCCCGCCCGCACCCCGGAGTCGGACAGCATATGGCGAATCCGCTCGGCCGGATGCTTGATGTCGACCGACAGGAACGCCGCGCCGGTCTTGGTGACCGCCAGTGCGGCGATCACCGAATCCATCGACCTCGCCATACCGAGCGCGACGACGTCCCCCGGCCCGACGTTGCGCGCGGTCAGCATCCGGGCCAGCCGGTTGGTCTTCTCGTCGAGCGCGCGATAGCTCAGTTCCGCGGCATCCGATCGGATCGCCACCCGGTCCGGATCGGCCGCCGCGTCGGCGAACATCGCGGACAGGGTCCTGGTCTCCGCGGCGCGGGCGCCCCGGGCGGGCACCAGCGCGTCTCGTTCGTACTCGTCCAGCAGGTCGATATCGCCGACCGGGATCTGCGGGTTCGCCGCGATCGCGGCCAGAATGCGAACGAATCGCGCGGCGAATCGCGCGGCGGTCTCGGGCTCGAACAGATCGGTCGCGTAGTTCAACGCCAGTGCGATCCCGTCCGGTGTGCCGTCCGGCAGCCGGGATTCGGTGAACGCGAACTGCAGATCCATTTTCGCGGTGCCGGCGTCGATATCCTCGGCCGTCACCTCCACACCGGCCATACTCAGCTCGGCGGAGGCCTGGTTGTTCAGCGACAGGCCCACCTGAACCAGGGGGTGATAGGCGCTCGTTCGGGTGGGGTTGAGCAGCTCCACCAGCCGCTCGAAGGGGATGTCCGCATTCGCGAACGCGTCGAGATCGCCCTCGCGGACCGCCGCGAGCATCGCGCCGAACGGCTCGTCACCGGATACCCGCGTGCGCAGCACCAGCGTGCCGACGAACATACCGACCAGACGCGCCAGCTGTGTCTCGGTGCGACCTGCGATCACGGTGGCGATCGCGATATCGGAACTTCGGCTCAACCGTGCCAGCAGTGTCGCGAGCGCGGTGTGCAGCACCATGAACAGGGTGGCGTCCTGAGTCCGTGCGATATCCACCAGCTCGGCATGCAGGGCGGCATCGATCCCGACGGTGAGCGATGCTCCCCGATGGGAGGCGACGGCGGGGCGGGGATGGTCGGCGGGCAGTTCGAGACACTCGGGAAGGTCTGCCAGCACTCGCTGCCAGTGCCGCAACTGCCTGCCGGCCAGGGAATCCGGATCGTCCTCGTCGCCGAGTACCTCCCGTTGCCACAGGCTGTAGTCGGCGTACTGGACCTCCAGCGGCTCCCACTGCGGCGCCACACCCGCCGTTCGCGCCTGATAGGCGGTGACGATGTCGGCCGCCAGCGGCGCCAGCGACCAGCCGTCCGCGGCGATGTGGTGCAGGACCAGGACCAGCATGTGCTCATCGGGCCGGATCCGGAACAGGGTCGCCCGCACCGGAGCATCGGTGCCGAGATCGAAACCTGTCGTCGCGAGTTCGCCGACCGCACAGGCCAATTCGGCCTCGTCGATATCGAGCACGGGAATCGGCCGATCGTAGTGCGGCACGACGACCTGACTGGGCCCCTCGGCGCCGTCCGGGAAGACGGTGCGCAGCACCTCGTGCCGGTCGATCACATCCCGGATCGCCTCCTGTATGCAGGTGACCTCCAGCACTCCGCGCAGGCGCAGGGCGACCGGAATGTTGTAGGCGCCCGACTCGGTGTCGAAGCGGTTGAGGAACCACAGGCGCTGCTGCGCCAGCGACAACGGAACGCGCTCGGGTCGCGGCCGGGCGGTCAGGGCCGGGCGCGCGGAGGGACCGCTGCGGTGCGCCTCGTCGAGCAGTGCCGCCAATCGCGCGGGTGTCGGATGCTCGAAGATCGATCGAACGGCCAGCTGGTGGCCCGATGCGGCGGCGATCCCGGCCACCAGCTGGGTGGCCGAGAGCGAGTTGCCGCCCAGCTCGAAGAAGCTGTCGTCGGCGCGCACACCGCCCTGGCCGATCACCTCCGCCATCGCGGCGGCCACAAGGATTTCGTTCGCGGTCCGCGGCTCGCGGCCGTCGGAGTCGACGATCCCGAAGTCCGGATCCGGCAGCAGCGAACGATCCAGTTTTCCGTTGCGCGTCAACGGAATCGACGGGAGGGGCACGATCGCGACCGGAACCATGTGCCCCGGCAGCCGTTCGGCCAGATGCGCGCGCACCGCGTCGATCCCGCCCGCGGCGGTCTCGGCTCCGACCACGTATGTCACGAGCTGATCGCGCCCGCCGGTGTCCCGGCGAACCTCGGTGTGCGCGAACCGAATACCGGGATACGAAACGGCCGTCGTCGTGATCTCGCCCAGCTCGATGCGGAAACCACGGATCTTGACCTGGTCGTCGGACCGCCCGACGAACACCAGCTCGCCGTTGGAGGTCCACCGCACGACATCGCCCGTGCGATACAACCGGCCGCCGGGCGCACCGAACGGGTCCGCCACGAAACGGGACGCGGTCAGCCCGAGTCGCCGCAGATAGCCGCGTGCCAGCCCGCATCCGGAGACATACAGCTCACCGCTGACGCCCACGGGTACCGGGCGCAACCGCGCGTCCAGCACCACGGCGGAGGTGCCCCGGATCGGGCGTCCCATCACGAGCGGTCCGCCGACCGTCAGGGGCTCGGAGATGAGCGTCATGATCGTGGTCTCGGTCGGGCCGTATCCGTCGAAGAACCGGCGGTTCGCCACCCAGCGCTCCACCAGGTCGCCGCCGAACAGCTCGCCACCGACGGCCAGGTACTGCAGGTGCGGCAACGGCCAGCGTCCGGTATCGATGCTCGCCAGCGCGGCCGGGGTGATGAACGCGTGCGTGACGCGTTCGCGTTCCAGCACTTCGGCGAGTTCGTCGCCGCCGTACACATCGGCCGGGACGATCACCATCGTCGCGCCGACTCCCCACGCCAGCAGCAGTTCCAGCACCGAGGCGTCGAAGCTCGGCGAGGCGAAGTGCAAGGTGCGCGCGTCCGAATCCATCCGGTAGCGATCACGTTGTTCCGCGGCGAAGTTCGACAGTCCCCGGTGCGTGACGGCGACGCCCTTGGGCTCACCGGTGGAACCCGAGGTGTAGATCACGTAGGCCAGGTCGTCGACATGCAGCGGCCGGAGCCGGTCGGCATCGCACACCGGCGTCACATCGGCGCTCTCGAGCTCCGGCAGCATCAGCCAGGCCACATCATCCGGCAGCGACTCGGTTTCCCCGGGCATCGTCAGACCGCACGTGACGCCCGAATCGGCGAGCATATGACCGATTCGCTTGCCGGGATTGCGCGTATCGATGGGCAGATACGCCGCGCCGGTCTTGGTCACCGCGAGCGAGGCGAGGACCGAGCGCGCCGAGCGCGCCACCGCGACGGCGACCACATCGCCCGGGCCGATCCCGCGGTCGATCAGTGCCCGCGCCACCCGGCCGGACCGATCGTCCAATTCCCGATAGGTCAATTCCGTTGTGCCGCTACGTATCGCGATTCCCTCCGGATTTCCGGTCACGGCCGCCCGGAAGACCTCGGAAAGCGGTGCGGGCGAGGCCGATTCGATGCCACGCGCCGGTGACAGCTCGGTCTTCTCCCACTCGTCGAGGATATCGAGATCGCCGACGGCACGGTTCGCGTCCTCGGCGACGGCGGTCAGGATCCGCGCGAAACGCTGCGCGGCCCGCTCGACGGTGGCGTGGTCGAACAGATCGGTGGCGTAGTGCAGGGCCACCTCGAGACCGTCCGGCGCCCGGTCCGCGGTGTGCGCCTGGGTCACGGTGACCTGCAGATCCCATTTGGCCACTTCGGAATTCAGCTCTTCGGTGACCACGTCGAGGCCGGGCAGGCGGATCGCGGCGGGTGAGTCGTCGTGCACCGACAGCATCACCTGGAACAGCGGATGGTGGGCCGTCGAGCGGGCCGGGTTGAGTTCTTCGACCAATCGCTCGAAGGGGATGTCCGCGTTCGCGTAGGCGTCGAGGTCCTCGCCCCGGACCGATCCGAGCAGTTCGGCGAAGCTGCGATGCCCCCGCACCTCGGTCCGCAGCACCAGTGTGCCGACGAACATGCCGACCAGACGATCCAGCCCCTCGTCGCCGCGACCCGCGACGGCCGTGCCGATGGCGATGTCACCGGTGGCGCTCCATCGCGCCAGCAACACCGCCAATGCCGCGTGCAGCACCATGAACAGGCTCGCGTCGTGTGCGCGGGCCAGCTCGGCCAGCCGGCGATGCACCGCGGCGGGCAGCACCGAATTCACCACGCCGCCACGGTGTGTGGCCACCGGCGGGCGCGAATGATCGGTCGGCAGTTCCAGGCATTCGGGCAGTTCGGCCAGGCGCGTGCGCCAGTAGTCGAGCTGCCGTGCGGCGAGGTCGTCCGGATCCTTTTCGCCGCCGAGGATTTCGTGCTGCCACAGGCTGTAGTCGGCGTATTGCACCGGCAGCGGCGGCCACTGCGGGGCCTGCTCGGACACTCGCGCGCCGTAAGCCGTGGCGATATCGGCGGCCAGCGGCGCCAGCGACCAGCCGTCGGCCGCGATGTGGTGCAGCACCAGGATCAGAACGTGCTCGTCGTCGGCCCGGCGCAGCAGCGCGGCCCGTACCGGCAGTTCCATGGTGAGGTCGAAACCCATTGCGGCGAAGGACGATATCTCGGCCTCGATCCGCACCAGGCCGATATCGGCCGTCCCGACATCCCGGATCACCTGATGGGGTCCCTCGGGCGAATCCGGGAATACCGTGCGCAGAATCTCGTGCCTGCCGACGACATCCCGGAGCGCTGCCTCCAGCGCCCCGGCGTCGAGTGCACCACGCAGACGCAGCGCGATCGGGATGTTGTACAGACCCGAGGACATGTCGAGGCGGTTGACGAACCACAGCCGTCGCTGCGCCGGGGACAACGGGATCCGGGCCGGCCGCTCCCCCGCGATCAGGCCCGGGCGCAGACGGCTGCCGCCCGCTACGGCCGAGTCGAGCATCTCGGCCAGACCCGCGGGTGTCGGAGCGTCGAAGACCGAGCGCACGGCCAGGCTGTGGCCGGTCTCGGCCGCGATCCGGGCGACCAATCGCGTGGCGGACAGCGAGTTTCCGCCGATGTCGAAGAAGTTGCTGTCCGCGCCGACGCCGCCGGCGCCGACCACCTCGGCCATCAGCGCGGCGGCCAGTCGCTCGTTGGGCGTCCCCGGTGCTCGCCCCGGCTCCGCCGCGGCGGAGAAGTCCGGTTCCGGCAGGGCCTTGCGATCCAGCTTTCCCGAGGGGCTCAACGGAATCGACGGCAGTTCCACGATCGCTGAGGGCACCATATGCCCCGGCAGCGCCGCGGCGGCATGCGACCGGATCGCCGCGGCATCGGCCGGGACCTCGGATTCGGTGCGGACCACGTACGTGACGATCCGGGGCCCACCCGTGCCATCCGCGCGAACCTCGGTGTGCGCGAACCGGACTGCCGGATGTTCGGCGATCACCTCGGTGATCTCGCCCAGCTCTATGCGGAAGCCGCGGATCTTCACCTGATCGTCGGCGCGACCGGCGAACAGCAGCTCACCGAGTCCGTTCCACCGCACCAGATCTCCGGTCCGGTACATCCGCGATCCGGGCACGCCGAACGGGTCCGCGACGAATCGCGCGGCGGTCAATCCGGAGCGTCGCAGATAACCGCGCGCCAGCCCGTCCCCCGCGACATACAGTTCGCCGACCACACCCACGGGTACCGGTCGCAGCCGGGTATCCAGCACGACCAGGCTCGCGCCCCGGATCGGACCGCCGAGGGGAATCGGGCCGTCCGTCCGCAGTGCGTGGGAAAGCGCCGGCGCCACAGTGGCTTCCGAGGGACCGTAGGCGTTGAACATCGCACGGTCGGCGCCCCAGTCGGCGACGAGTTCGAGGCCGAACGCCTCACCGCCGACGATCAGGGACCGCAGCCACGGCAGCGGCCACTGCCGCGCGTCGATGCTGGCGAGCGCGGCGGGGGTGATGAACGCGTGGGTGATCCGCTCGGAGTCGAGCAGTCCGGCCAGTTCGCCGCCGCCGTACACATCGGGGGCCGCGATCACCATCGTCGCGCCCGCGCACAGCGCCAGCAAGAGTTCCAGTACCGACGCGTCGAAGCTGGGCGAGGCGAAATGCAATGTGCGCGAGGTGTTCTCGACGCCGTATCGACTGCGCTGCTCGGCGGCGAAGTTGGCGAGGCCCCGGTGGGTGACCGCGACGCCCTTCGGCACACCCGTCGAGCCCGAGGTGTAGATCACGTAGGTCAGGTCGTCGATGCGCAGCGACCGAGTCCGGTCGCGGTCGGTGACGGGAGCCGGGTCGAATTCGAACAGCTCCGCCAATCGCAGCCATTCGATGCCCTCGGGCAGCCGCGCCGCCTGCACGTCGGTCGTGACACCCACGCGCGCACCCGAATCGGACAGCATGTGCCGGATCCGATCGGCGGGATAGTGCGGGTCGACCGGAAGGTAGGCCGCGCCCGCCTTCACGACGCCGAGCAGGCCGACCACCGAATCCACCGAACGCGCGAGGCCGAGCGCGACAACGTCTCCGGGGCCGACGCCCCGGCCGATCAGCATGCGCGCCAGGCGGTTCGAGCGCATGTCGAGTTCGCGATAACTCAGTTCCGCGAGATCGGACCGGATCGCGATGCGGTCGCCGTCCACGGCAGCCGCCGCGAACAACGCGGGCAGCGTCGCCGCCGGCGCCGACGCCGCGCCCCGCGCGGGCGCCAGGGTCGCCCGTTCCCGTTCGTCCAGGATCTCGACCGCGCCGACGGCGCCCGCGGGATCGGCGACGACCGCCTCCAGCACCGCGATGAAACGCCGGATGATCTGCCGCGCGCTCTGTTCGTCGAACAGATCGGTGGCGTAGTCCAGGCGCAGGTCGATGCCGTCGGGCGTCCGGTCCAGCTCGTGTGTCTCGGTCAGCGCGAACTGGAGATCGAACTGCGCGACGCCCGCGTCGAGATCCTCGGCGTCGATCGCCATCGCCGGGAGTTGCAAACGCATGGGCGAGGCGTTCTGCACCGACAGCATGACCTGGAACAGCGGGTGATGTGCCGAGGACCGGATCGGGTTGAGCAGGTCCACCAGGTGCTCGAACGGGATGTCTGAGTTGGCGTACGCGCCCAGATCGCCCTCGCGGACGGCGTCGAGCAGTTCGGTGAAGGAACGGTCGTCGTCCACGTGCGTTCTCAGGACCAGGGTGCCGACGAACATCCCGACCAGATGCTCGAGCTGTTCGTCGGTGCGGCCCGCGATCGGGGTGCCGATCGCCACATCCCGGCTCGCCGTGAGCCGGGACAGCACGATCGCCAGCACCGCGTGCAGCACCATGAACACGCTGGCGTCGCGGGCGGAGGCGAACTGCGAAACCCGTTCGTGCACAGCGGCGTCGATGCGGCCGGCGACCGAGGCCCCGCGATGCGAGGCCACCGGCGGACGCGGCCGGTCCATCGGCAGTTCGAGGCATTCGGGCAGATCGGCGAGCGTGCGCTGCCAATAGCTCAGCTGCGCCGCGGCGACACTGCCCGGATCGGTGTCGCTGCCCAGCATGTCGCGTTGCCACAGGCTGTAGTCCGCATACTGCACGGGCAGCGGCGTCCAGCGCGGCGAATCTCCCACGCGGCGAGCCTCGTACGCGATGGCGAGGTCCCCGGCCAGCGGCCGCAGCGACCAACCGTCGGCGGCGATGTGATGCACGACCATCACCAGCACGTACTCGTGCTCACCGACGCGAAGCAGTTCGGTGCGCACCGGAATCTCCACGGTGAGGTCGAAGCCCCGGCCGGCCGAGGCCCGCACGTGATCCTCGACGCGATCGGCCGCGAGTTCCAGTTCGGTCAGCTCGATCCCCGCATCGTCCGCGGGAACGACCGACTGGTACGGGCCGTCCGCCGCGTCGGGATAGGTCGTGCGCAGTGCCTCGTGCCGTTCGACGACATCGCGCAGCGCCTGCCGCAGCGCCGCCACGTCCAGCGCACCCCGCATCCGCAGCACGATCGGGATGTTGTAGGTGCCGGCGGCGGTGTCGAACCGGTTCAGGAACCACAACCGTTGCTGCGCGAAGGACAACGGCACCCGCGCGGGCCGATCCCGGCGCGCCGGTGCGGACCCGGCGCGGGGCGCGCGGTCCAGCAGGGCGGCCAGGCCGGCGGGAGTCGGCTGTTCGAAGACCGCCCGCACGCCGAGCTGCCGCTGCGACAGCACGGCGATCCGGGAGACCAACCGCGTTGCGGACAGCGAATTGCCGCCGAGCTCGAAGAAGTTGTGATCGGCGCACACACCGGGGTGACCGACGATCTCGGCCATCGCGGCCGCGACCAGCGCCTCGTTCTCCGTCGCGGGCTCCCGACCACCGGCCGCGAGCAGATCGAAATCGGGTTCGGGCAGCGCGGCGCGGTCGAGTTTGCCCGCCGGAGTGAGCGGTACAGCGGGAAGATTCACGAACAGCGACGGGACCATATGCGCGGGCAACCGGTCGGCCACGTGGGTTCGCAGCGAATCCGCGTCCGGCACAACGCCGTCGGCGAACATCACATAGGTGACGATGCGAGCCACGCCCGCCCGATCGTGCCCGATCTCGCTGTGCGCGAACCGCACTCCGGGGCCCTCGGCCACCACGGCCGTGATCTCGCCCAGCTCGATGCGGAAGCCCCGGATCTTGACCTGATCGTCACTGCGCCCCAGCAGGTTCAGCTGCCCGTCGGCGGTCCAGCACGCCAGATCACCGGTGCGGTACATGCGCGCGCCGGCCGGGTCGAATGGATTCGCGACGAAGCGTTCGGCGGTCGATACCGGCCGGTGGTGGTAGCCGCGAGCCAGGCCCGCGCCCGCGAGATACAGCTCGCCGCTCACGCCCGGCGGCACCGGGCGCAGGCGGTCGTCCAGGACGGCGATGCTCGCGCCGCGGACCGGATCGTGTCCGAGCGTGACCGGGCATCCGGGCCGCATCGGATCGGAAATGATCGCCGCCACAGTGGCTTCGGTCGGTCCGTAGGCGTTGAGCATGGGCCGGTCCCGCGCCCACCGCTCGACCAGTTCGGTGCCGCATGCCTCGCCGCCGACGATCAGGCAGCGCAGCCCGGGCAGCGGCCACCGGCCGGTCTCGATGCTGGCCAATGCGGCAGGGGTGATGAACGCGTGGGTGATCCGCTCACGGTCCAGCAGGGCCGCGAGTTCGTCGCCGCCGTAGATGTCGGTCGGGGCGATGACCATCGTCGCCCCGCCGCACAGCGCCATCAGCAGTTCCAGCACCGAGGCATCGAAGCTCGGGGATGCGAAATGCAAGGTGCGCGAGGTCGATTCGACGCCGTATCGGGCCTGCTGCTCGGATGCGAAGCTGTGCAGCCCCCGGTGGGTGACCGCGACGCCCTTGGGACGACCGGTGGTTCCCGAGGTGTAGATGACGTACGCGACATCGTCGACGTACACCGGACGCACCCGGTCCCGGTCGGTGACGGGCGCGCTCGCACCGCCGTCCAGTTCCCGCACTGTCAGCCACGTAATGTCATCGGGCAGGCCGTCATCGGCCGTCACCGTCACACCGAGTCGTGCCGCCGAGTCGGACAGCAGGTATCGGATGCGGTCGAGCGGGTAGCGCCTGTCGATCGGCAGGAACGCCGCGCCCGTCTTCGCGACCGCGATCGAGCAGACCACCGATTCGATCGAGCGAGCCGGAGCGAGCGCCACGACGTCTCCGGGACCGATACCGCGCGCGATCAGCCCCCGTGCCAGCCTGTTCGACCAGTCGTCGATCTCCCGGTAGGTCATCTCCCGCGCGTCGGCACGCACCGCGACATGCTCCGGAAGTCGTTGTGCGACAGCATCGAAATAGTCCGCCAGGGTGATCGCGGGCGCGGCGGGATCTCCGCGCACCGAGGACAGTTCGGCTCGCTCGCGCTCGGACAGGATGTCGATATCGCCCACCGCGACATCCGGGTTCGCCACCACCGCGGACAGCATGTCGACGAAGCGCCGGCACATCCGCTCGGCGGTGCCGTGGTCGAACAGGTCGGTCGCGTAGGTCAGGCGAAGTTCGATACCGTCGGCGATCCGGCCGGAGGTGTACGACTCCACCAGGGTGAACTGCAGATCCCACGCCGTGACACCGGTCCGGATCGCTTCGGCCGCCACGTCGAGCCCGGGCAGCAGCACCTGTCCCGGAGCCGTGTCGTGCACCGACAGCATCACCTGGAACAGCGGGTGATGCGCGGTCGAACGCACCGGGTTCAGCACCTCGACCAGCCGCTCGAAGGGGATGTCGGCGTTGGCGAAGGCGTCCAGATCGCCCTCGCGCACCGAGGCCAGCAGATCGGTGAACCGGCTGTCCGACCGCACGTCGGTCCGCAGCGCGAGCGTTCCGGCGAACATGCCGATCATCCGGTCCAGCTGTTCGTCGTCGCGCCCGGCGATCGGCGTGCCCAGGCACACGTCCCGAGTCGAGCCGAGGCGGGCGAGCAATGCCGCGAGCACCGCGTGCACGGTCATGAACACGCTCGCGTCGCTGCGGCGGGCCAGCGCCGCCAGGCTGCGGTGCAGCGTCGAATCAACCGTCACGACAACCGAATCCGCGCGACCGGAGGCGACGGCCGGGCGGGGGCGGTCGACCGGAAGGGCGAGACATTCGGCGAGCCCGGCCAGTCGGGAGGTCCAGTAGTCCAGCTGTGTCGCGGCCCTGCTGTGCGGGTCGGACTCGCTGCCGAGCATCTCCCGCTGCCAGAGGGTGAAGTCCGGGTACTGAACGGGCAGTGGCTCCCAGCGCGGCCGCTCACCGCCGATACGGGCCTGATAGGCGGTGACGATATCGGCGGACAGCGGCGTGAGCGACCACCCGTCCGCGGCGATGTGATGCAGCACGACCAGCAGCACGTGCTCGTCGTCACCGCCGCGCAGCAGTTCCACCCGCAGCGGGACCTCGGTGGCGATGTCGAATCCGCGGGCGGCCGAGGCGACCAGGCGGGTCTCGAGCTCGTCCGGCGACACCTCGAGCACCGGCAGCGTCGCGACGGCCTCGGCCGCGGGGACGATCACCTGGTGCGGCCCCTGTGCGCTGTCGGGAAAGAGGGTCCGCAGCGATTCGTGCCGTTCCACGACGTCCGCGAACGCCGCGGACAGGGCGGCGGCATCGACCGCGCCGCGCATCCGCAGGGCGATCGGGATGTTGTAGGCCCCCGAGGACGGATCGAAGCGGTTGAGGAACCACAGCCGCTGCTGCGCGGCCGACAGCGGAATGCTCTGCGGCCGTTCGTATCTGCTCAGCTTCGGCCGCGTTCCGGCAGCGGCCTGCCGCGATATCCGAGCCGCCAGCGCCTCGACCGTGGGCGCCTCGAAGATCGCTCGGACCGCGATCGTGGCGCCGGTGGCCGCGTTCAAGCGCGCGACGACCCGGGTCGCGGCCAGCGAGTTGCCGCCGAGGGCGAAGAAATCGTCGTCCAGGCCCACCTGGTCGACCCCCAGGACCTCGGCGTACGCGCCCGCGACCGTCTGTTCGGGGGCGGTGCGTGCCGCGCGATACGCGATGGTCTCGAAGACGGGATCCGGCAGCGCGCGGCGATCCACTTTTCCGTGCGGGGTCAGCGGCAGCTCATCGAGAATCACGAATGCCGAGGGCAGCATGTACGACGGGAGCAGCCCACCCAGCCGGGCCGACACCGCGGTGACATCGACCGAACCACCGGCCGCCGCGACCACATACGCGACGAGCCGATCGCCCGCGGCCGCATCGGCGTGCACGATCACGACGGCGGCCGCGATCTCCGGTATCCGCAGCAGCGCGGTCTCGACCTCGCCGAGTTCGATCCGGAAGCCGCGAACCTTGACCTGAAAGTCCGTGCGGCCCAGAATATCCAGCTCGCCCTCGGCATTCCACGCGGCCAGATCGCCGGTGCGGTACAGACGTGCGCCAGGGGTCGGCGAGTACGGGTCGGCGAGGAAGCGGTCGGCGGTCGACGCCGCCCGTTCGTAGTAGCCGTGCGCCAGTTGGGAGCCCGCCAGATACAGCTCACCCGCGACGCCCGGCGGCACCGGGCGCAGCCGCCCGTCCAGCACGTAGGCGCGAGTATTCCATTGCGGCACACCGATGGGCACGCGACCGGTGTCGGCGTCCGTCACGCGGTGGGCCGTCACCGAGACGGCGGCCTCGGTGGGCCCGTACAGATTCCACAGCTCCAGCGCCGGATTACTCTCGCGCACCCGCTGTGCCGTGCGGGCGGGCAGTGCCTCGCCGATCGCCAGTACCGCACGCAGCGCGGGAGGTAATGCTCCCTGTGTCACCGTCGCGATGGCATCCAGCATCGAGGGCACCGCGTGCAGCACCGAAATCCGGTGCGCCGCGAGCATTCCGGCCAGATAGGCCGGGTCGTTCTGGCCGCCCGGCGCGGCGAGCACCAATCGGGCCCCGGACACCAGCGGCGACCAGAATTCCCACACCGACAGGTCGAACGTGGCGGCCGTCTTCAGCAGCACTGCGTCCTGGTCGCCCAGACCGAATTCCGAATGCTTCCACAGCAATTGGTTGACGATGCCGTGATGCGGCACCGCGACGCCCTTCGGCTGCCCGGTCGACCCCGAGGTGAAGATCAGGTACGCGGTGTTCTGCGCGCGCAGTCGTCCGAGCCGGTCGGCATCGGTGATCGGCGTGGCCGACAGGCTCGTCAGGTCCAGCGAATCGATCCAGATCAGCGGAACCGTGGCCGCGGAGAACAGGTCCGGACCCGTGGTCAGCACGCACAGGGGCGCCGCGGTCCGCAGAATGTAATCGAGCCTGTCCTCGGGCTGATCCGGGTCCAGCGGCACGTAGACGCCGCCCGCCGCGGCGACCGCGTACATGCCGACCACGAGATCCACCGAACGACGCATCCCGAGCGCGACCCGGGTCTCGGGGCCGACTCCGCGTGAGATCAGGTATCGCGCAAGGCGATTCACTCGCTCGGCCAGCTCACCATAGGTCAGCGATCGACTCGTCGCCTGGCCCAGACCGTCGGAGGTCTCCGATACGATCGCCACGGCGTCCGGCGTGCGTGCCACCTGGGCGTAGAACAGCGATGCCAGCGTCGCGGCCGGATCGACCGGGTGGTCGGTGGCGTTCGGGCCGGACAGCACGGCCCGGCGCTCGGCCGCGTCCAGAATCTCGATATCACCGACCGCGCGGGCCGGAGCCGCGGTGATCTCACCGAGAATTCGCTGGAACCGCGCGGCGACCCCGGCGACCGTCCGCTCGTCGAACAGATCCGACGCGTAGATCAGGTGCCCGGCGATCCCCTCGGGCGCACCGTTGCCGCCGTATGTGTCGGTCAGCACCAGTTGCAGGTCGAATTGCGCTACCCCGGTGTCGATTTCGGAGCCCGTGACCACCAGGCCCGGCAGCTCGAGACTCACCTGTCCCAGGTTCTGGAAGGAGAAGCCGATCTGCACCAGAGGATGTCGCGCGGCGGACCGCACCGGATTCAGAATCTCGACCAGGCGCTCGAACGGCACCTCCGCGTGCGCGAATGCCGCCAGATCACCCTCGCGCTGCTGGGCGAGGACCGCGCCGAACGACTCCCCCGGATCGACCGTCGTCCGTAATACCAAGGTATTGACGAACATTCCGATCAGGTTGTCCAGTTCGCGTTCCCCGCGCCCGGCGATCGGCGTGCCGACGGCGACGTCGCGCATCCCCGACAGGCGTGCGAGCAGTACCGCGAACGCCGCGTGCGTCACCATGAACAGCGTGGCGTTGCGCTCACGCCCCATCTCGATCAGCCGGCGATGGGTTTCGGCATCGATGGCGACCGGTACCCGGCCGCCGCGCAGCGACTGCGTGGCCGGGCGGTGCCGATCGTAAGGCAGCGAGATCTCCTCGGGCAGATCCGCCAGCCGCTCGCGCCAATAGGCCACCTGAACGGCCGCGCGGCTGCCGGGCGCCGACTCGTCCCCGAGCACATCGCGCTGCCACAGGCTGTAGTCCGCGTACTGAACCGCCAACGGCGTCCACTGCGGCGCATGCCCTTCACGCCGCGCCCGGTAGGCGGTCATCAGGTCCGCGAACAACGGCGCCAGCGACCAGCCGTCGGCCGCGATGTGATGGATGACGACCGCCAGCACGTGCTCCTGCCCACCGATACGCAGGAGTTCGACCCGCAGCGCGGTCTCGACGCTCAGATCGAATCCGCCGGCCGCGGTTTCCAGCAGGTGCGCGTCCACGTCGCCGCTCGCCACCTCCACGACCGGAAGGCGCGGGGCCGCCTCCCACGCGGGCACGATCACCTGCGAGGCGCCCTCGGCGCTGCTCGGGAAGACGGTGCGCAAGGCCTCGTGCCGCTCGACCAGATCGGCGAACGCCTTGCGCAGACCGTCCACGTCCAGGTCACCGCGCATGCGCAGGGCGAAGGGAATGTTATAGGTGGCTGCGGCGGTGTCGAATTGATTGATGAACCACAGGCGCTGCTGCGCCGGCGACAAGGGCAGCCGCGCCGGACGCCGACGGCCCGCCAGCGGCGTACGCGCCACGCCCTCGGACGACTCGACGGCGGCGTAACGCTCGATCTGCCCGGCAAGTTCGGCCACCGTCACATCCTCGAGCAGCAGCCGCACCGGAATACCGGCATTCAGGGCGACACCCACTCGCGCGGCCACCTGCGTCGCGGCCAGCGAGTTGCCGCCGAGCGCGAAGAAGCTGTCGTCCAGCCCCACCCGCTCGAGTTCGAGTACTTCGGCGAAGGCGTCCACGACCGCGCGTTCGACCGCCGTGGCGGGCGCGCGATAGGCCTTGGTCTCCAGCGCGGGTTCCGGAAGTGCCTGCCGGTCCAATTTGCCGTTGACCGTCAGGGGAATCGCGTCCAGTACTACGAAAGCCGACGGGATCATGTAGTCCGGCAACAGCAATGCCAGATCGTTTCGCACCGCCTCGGTATCCGGCGGCGTGCCGGGATGTCCGACCAGATAGGCGACGATGCGCGCACCGCCGCGGTGGTCCTCGCGCGTGAGAGCCACGGCGTGGCGGACGGTTTCGTGCGTGAGCAGCGCGGCCTCGATCTCGCCGAGCTCGATACGGAAACCTCGCACCTTGACCTGATCATCGCTGCGACCGATGTATTCGAGGCCGTGCTCATTCCATTTGCCGAGGTCACCCGACCGGTACAGACGAGTCCCCGCGGCGCCGAACGGATTGGCGACGAAGCGCGCCGCGGTCAGGCCCGGACGGCCGAGATACCCGCGCGCCTGCTGATCGCCCTCGACGTAGATCTCTCCGGGCACGCCGACTGGAACGGGTTGTAATTGATTGTCCAGCAGCAGAATTCGCAGGCCCGGCAGCGTCTCGCCGATCACCGCGGGGTACGACCCGGTGAGTTCGCCGCCGCCGAGCGCACGATGGGTCACGTGCACGGTCGTCTCGGTGATGCCGTACATGTTGACCAGACGCGGTGAGCTGTCACCGTGTCGCTCATACCAATCCGCGAGCCGACGCGGCTCGAGCGCCTCGCCGCCGAATACGACATACCGCAGGGCGAGCGGTTCCGCGTGCGGTTCGCCCATCGATGCGGCCCGGTCCGCCGCGGCCAATTGATAGAAGGCCGAGGGCGTCTGGTTCAGCACTGTCACTCGTTCCCGGCGCAGCAGCTCGAGGAACTGCTCCGGTGAGCGTGAGGTGACGTAGTCGACGACGACCAGCGTGCCGCCGTACAGCAGCGGGCCCCACAGCTCCCATACGGAGAAGTCGAAGGCATAGGAATGGAACAGCGTCCAGACGTCGTGCTCACCGAACCCGAAGTGCCCCTGTGCATTCGCGAACAGGGTCGTGACGTTGCGATGTGGTATCTGCACTCCCTTCGGGCGTCCGGTGGAGCCCGAGGTGTAGATCACGTACGCGACGTTTTGCGGCGTCAGCGGCGTGCGCCGATCGAGGTCGGTGACCTGGGTGTCCCTATATCCGGACAGGTCCAGACGATCCAGCTCGAGCAGCGGCACGTCCACCGGGAAACGCAGATCCGACGTGGTCACGACGCAAACCGGCTGCCCGTCGTCGAGCATGTACGCGATCCGGTCGGCCGGATACCCGGGATCGACCGGAAGATACCCGCCACCGGCCTTCACGACCGCGATCAGCGCGATCACCAGCTCCGCCGACCTCGGCAGGGCGATGCCCACCAGCGACTCGGGGCCGACGCCGATCTCGATCAGCTTGCGAGCCAATCGGTTGGCCTTGGCGTCCAATTCGCCGTAGCTCAGCGATACCCCGTTGTGGCGCACCGCGATCGCCGAGCCGTGTTCGGCCACCGCCGTGTCGAAGGCGTCGACCAGCGTCGTCGAGGCCGCGCGCGTGCCCGGCCGGAATCCGGCCACCTCGCCGAGCAGTCGCGCGCGCTCGGCGGAACTGATCAGCGACAGCGCGGATACGGGCAGATCGCAGTCCGCGCCCAGGAAGCCCGCGAGGTACTCCAGGAAACGCCGATGATGACCGTCCAGCTCGTCACGGCTGTACCGATCGGGATTCCCGACGAAGTCGAGGCTCACGCCGTCCCCGCCGCCGTTGTGCACGTTGATCGACAGATCCTCCACCGGTCCCGTCGACACCAGCTGCATGATCCCGGTGGCCGCCCCGAATCGAATCCTGTTGTGATACAGCATGATATTGGCGACCGGGCCGAAGAATTCTCGGCCGTCTGCCCCGCCCGGCATATGGCGCTGGATGTCCTCGTGGCGATAGCGCTGGTGGTTCAGCGCTCCCCGGATGCGGGCGCGCGTCTGCCGGACCAGCTCGGCGATGGTGGTCTTCGGGCCGACCGAGATATGCAGCGGAACGACATTCGACACGTAGCCCGCGCAGGCCCGCAGCGCCGGCGTGCTGCGCGCGGTCACCGGCAGGCTCAGCACGACCTCGCCGCGCCCGGTCACGGCCGCCAGATAGCCGGCGAGCGCGGAGATGAACAGCGCGGGCCGCGAGGCGCCCGGCCGCGTCAGCGCGGCATCGAGCAGTTCGGTCGTCGCGGAGTCCAGGCTCCCGGCGACCGCCCGACGGCGACCGCTGGCCGGCGCGAAACGGCTGCTGAGGCCGATCGGTTCGGGCAGCGTGGCCGTCTGCTCCCGCCAGTACCGCATATCCTCCTGAAAGTCCGGAGAATCGCGGTAGTCCCGCTCGGCGTCGTTGAGGATGCGCAGGTTCTCCGCATTCGACAGACTCGGCTCCACGCCGTCGATTTCGGCGTTGTAGTACTCCGCCGCGCGGGCCAGCAGCAGCATCGCACCGTAGCCGTCGATGGCGATGTGGTGCATCTTGGCGTACCAGAAGAACTGAGCCTCCCCGGTTCGCAACACCGCGCTCTCCAGCAGCGGCGCCCGCACCACGCCCATGGGCGCCGACGCATCCCGATCCATCCACCGCAGCGCGGCCGCACGCGGGTCCGGCAGCGACCGCAGATCGACCACCCGGGACGCGATCCGCATATCGGACGCGACCTCCTGATACGGCACCCCATCGCTCTCGAACACACGCAGGAGCGGGCTCTGCAACTCGACCGCGCATCGATGAATTGCGGAATCGAGTATCCGGACATCCAATTCACCGTCGACCTCGATGTAGTGCGCAACGCTCAGCGGCACGTCCGGGGCCATGTGCTGGGCATTCCAGATACCGATCTGCGCCTGCGAAAGCGGAAAGCAATCAGCTGCTGTACTACCTGCCGGCTGCGGGGCCAACGAGGTCATCCGAAGTGCTCCAATCGACAGTAAAAAGGCAGGAAAGCGATGTCCGGTCGCCGTTGCGATGCAATGGACTCCACCGGCAGTCGGAGCCGCCGGTGGGGCCGGATTGGTCTGTGACGCGGCGGGTTTCAGAATTGCCCGAATCGCCCTACTCGCCGGCGATCGCGGCCAAGGGGGGCGTCCGGGATGCCCTGATCGCCGGCCACAGGGCCGCCAGCACGCCCACCACGCCCGCGACGGGCAGGGTCGCGGCGAGTTGTCCCCACGGCACGGCGATCTGCACGAGCCCGAAATCTCGCAGAGTGCGCAGGAACGCGACGCCGATACCGGAACCCAGGCCGACACCGATCAGCGCGCCGAAGACCGCGATCAGTGCGGACTCCAGATAGATGGTGCGGCGCACCTGCGCCCGCCGCATGCCCACCGCACGCAGCACCCCGATCTCGCGACGGCGTTCCACCACCGACAACGCCAGCGTATTGGCGATGCCGAGCACGGCGATCACCACCGACAGCGCGAGCAGCCCGTACAGGATTCCCACCATCGAATCGATCTGCGCGCCCTGAGATCCCTTGAACTCGTCGCGATCCTGTACCTGCACGATGGGGTACGGCCGCATGGCCGACTCGAGACCGTGGCGCAGGGCCGCGGTGTCCGTGCCCGGCCGCGCGGTGAGCAAGACCAGATAATCGGTGCGCAGGCTGACCGGCACGACCTTGTCGTAGAACGCCTTCGGGGCGACCAGCGGGCCGAGCAACCGGGTGTCCTTGTAGATGCCCCGGACGACGACCGGATAGACCCGCTTGTCGGCACTGGTGAGTTCGATCGTGTCACCGAGCTTCCAGTGATGCTGGGACGCTTCGGTTTCCGACGCCATGACACCGTCACCGCCGAGCCGGTCGGTGCCCCGGTCGACCATGTAGTCCAGGACATCGTGCAGCGGCCCCTCGGGCACTGTCCCGGTCAGCTGTTCGGAGCCGGCCCGCACACCCACCGTTCGCAACGACGCCACCGCACCAACGCCCGAAACCCGCTGTGCAACAGCGGCGACCGCCGGCGGCAGGCCGACGGTCGGTGGACCGGCCAGCATGTAGTCCGCCTTCACACCCTTGTCGACCAGATCGGTGATGCCGGCCTTGGCCGATGCGTCCAGAATCCCGATCGAGGAGACCAGCAGGAGACCGAGCATGAGCGCGAAGGCCGTCGCCGCGGTGCGGCGGGGATGACGCAGGGCGTTGTTGCGCGACATCCGGCCGACAGTCCCGAACGGCCGCAGCAGCACGGCCAACCCCCGGACGATCGGCCCGGACAATGCCGGCGCGGCGAACAGCACCGCGAAAATTACGGCCGCCGTGCCTATTCCGACGATCAGTGCCGCCGTGGCACCGATATGGCAAGCGCCCGTGCCGATCAGCGCCACCCCCGCGACCGCCAGAACCACACCGGCGATGGTGCGCGACCTGAGTGACTCGCGTACCGGTCCGAGGCCGCCGCGCATCGCCTCCACCGGCGCGACCCGCACCGCTCGGCGCGCGGGAGAACAGGCGCTGACCACCGTGACGGCCACACCCAGCAGCAGCGTCACCACGACCGTCCGCGGACGCACGGACATGCTCGCGCTCGGCAGCCCGAAGTCCGCGGCCTTCAACATCGCGAATACGCCGAACGCCAGGCCGACTCCGCACAGGAGCCCGAGCGCGCTGCCGATCAGGCCGATGATCACCGCTTCTGCCAGCACCGACCGCCCCACCTGGCCGCGATCGGCGCCGACCGCGCGCAGCAGCGCCAGTTCCCGCAGACGCTGGGCGATGAGCATGGAGAAGGTGTTGTAGATGATGAACGCACCCACCAGTACGGCGACGGCGCCGAACGCGAGCAGAAAATAGTCGACGAACTTCAGCCGGTCGGCGACGTCCTTCTCCATCTCACGCCGGACCTGGTCACCGCTGTGCACCGTGTACTGCGGGAACGCCCCGGCCAGTTCGGTGCGCAGCCGGTCGGCGGTGACTCCGGGCCGGGCGGCGACGTCGGCGTACGCGACGTGCTTCCCGTCGGTGAACAGATGCCGGGCCTGTGCGTCCTGGAACAGCACGGTGATGCCGCCCGCGCCGCCGGAGGGCAGGTCGTAGATACCACTGACCGTCACACCGACCGACCCCGCGGACGGGACCAGCACCGTCGTGCGATCGCCGACGCGCAGCCCGGCCCGCTCGGCGCCGGTCCGGTCGACGGCGATCTGCCCGGCCCGGACGGGCGGCGTCCCCGTCAGGAACCTGTCGGGTGCACCGACGGCCCTGCTCGGCGGGAGATACGAGGTTCCGGTGACGGACGTGCCCGCGGTCTGGATCGCCTTACCGTCCCGGAGCAGGACGATGGGCCCGGCCACACGGGGCGCGACCGCGCGCACGCCGTCGGTTGCCGCGATCTTGCCGATCACGTCGTCCGGGAGACCCAGCGACTGGCGATCCGCCGGCTGCACACGCACATCGACGCCCTTGGCCTCCCCTGCGAACAGACCGTCGAATGTTCCCTGCAGGGAATCGGTGAGTACGAAAGACCCGGCGACGAAAGCGGTTCCGAGCACCACCGATAGCAACGTCAGGGTCAGTCGCACCTTGTGCGCGACGAGATTGCGCGTCGCCACCCTCCGCATCGGACCGGCGGGCATCAGCGCGTCTCCAGCGATTTCATCATATCGAGAACCGAATCCGCTGTGGGAGAGCGCAATTCGTCGACGATCCGGCCGTCGGCCAGGAATACGACGCGATCGGCGTAGGAGGCGGCGCGCGGATCGTGTGTCACGATGACGACGGTCTGCCCGAACTGGTCGACCGCCGCGCGCAGGATGGACAGCACCTCCCCCGACGAGCCGGAGTCCAGATTGCCGGTCGGTTCGTCACCGAAGATGATGTCCGGCCGCCCGGCCAGCGCCCGGGCGCACGCTACTCGCTGCTGCTGCCCGCCGGACAGTTCGCCGGGACGATGCGCGAGCCGTTCGTTCAGGCCCAGCCGCTTCAGGATCGTGGACAGCCATTCCTGATCGGGTTCGCGTCCCGCGAGATCGAGCGGGAGCGTGATGTTCTCCAGCGCCGTCAGCGTCGGCACGAGATTGAATGCCTGGAATACGAACCCGATCCGGTCACGCCGCAGCATGGTCATCTGCTTATCGGACAGCGTGGTCAGATCCGTTTCGCCGATACACACCGCTCCCGAAGTCGCGGTATCCAGACCCGAAAGGCAGTGCATCAACGTCGATTTACCGGATCCCGACGGCCCCATGATGGCGGTGAACTCCCCCGTCATGAATTCCACGCTGACATCGTCGAGCGCACGCACCTCGGTATCACCGAACCCATAGATCTTGACCAGCCCGGCAGTCCGGGCGGCCACGGTGTCCAGGGCCGAAACAATCATCGAGCACTCCGATCGCAGTTGCGTGACAGCAGGCAGATGCTGGACGCAACAGCAGACCATCTCTGCGGCGACCCTTGATTAGTCGAGGCCCTCGGCCGAATGGATGGGTCCGGCACCAGAATTCGTCGTACGACCGGACAAACCGGCCAGGAGCCGCAGTCCTCCTCGGATACGAGATTTCACAATGGCTGTCGGTGTATCCAGCAATTGGGCCACCTGCGAGTAGGTGAGTCCGCCGTAGTAGGCCAGCACGATGCTCTCGCGTTGCAGCGGCGTCACACTGTCCAAGGAGGGCAGCATCGCCTGCTTTCCGACCCGCTGCTCGGCCGATTCGACGTCCGCATCATGGTCGCGGCCCAGATAGGTTCGCCCATCGACCCATTCGCGATCCACGGCGGCCCGATGAGTCAGCATCGTCAGCCACCCCATCGGACTCGCCATCCACTCATCTTCACGCCCCGCGGACGCCCACACCCGTTCGTACACCTCTCGGGTGATCTCCTCCGCTGTCGCCCGATCGCGCATCATCCGCACCGCGAGCCCGAACACCCGCGAGCTGGTCAGCTGATACAGCACCGCGAACGCATCGCGCTCACCACCGCTCACCGCCACGAGCAGCTCGGCCAGCCGGCGTTCCGACCCGCCCGCTGAGAAATCTTCGTCACCCATCACACGAGAACCTGCACATCACCGACCACCTTCATGAGTCGCTCGTTCCTTCGTGGTACTCACCCAATCAGGTCCCGCAGCAGCTTCGTCCGTGCCTCTTCACCCGTGCCCCATCACCGGCCGAGGGGCACGAGGAGCATGGATCACAGGAACTTCGCACAGCCTCCCACCCCGGTTTGGTAGCTCTGCTCCCATCGGGATCACACTGGCGACCGGCCGTACGGTCTTCGAGCAGCGAGCGTACCGTCTCGGCGACGCGGACCTCGTTGCCGACCGGTCGGAACGGGGCGGGCATTCTCGGTTCGCCGGCTACCGACCAGGATCGGTCGCGTTCGCGCCGGTGCAGATCACGGCCACCTTGCGCCCCGCGAATCGGTCGCGATCGGCCAGGACCGCGGCCAACGCCGCCGCTCCCGCGCCCTCGGACAGGGTGTGGGCGCGGGTGTGCAGAACATGCTGCGCCTCGGCGATCGAATCGTCGGTAACGAGCACGAAATCCGTCAGATACTTCGCCAGCATGCGTTGAGGTAGCGCGAATCCGCTGCCGGTGGCCAGGCCGTCGACGCGAGAGGTATTGGGGCGCTGGATCAGTCGACCAGCACGCCATGAATCGTGCGCGGCCGGCGATTTTTCCGATTGTACCGCGATCACCTCGCAGGCCGGGGCGAGCGCGGCCGCGACCAGGCAGGCGCCGGCCGCCCCACTGCCGCTGCCGACCGGGACAATTATCACGTCCAGATCGGGCACCGCCCACAACAGCTCCAGATAAACGGTCGCGACCCCGGCGATGATGGCGGATTCGTCGGCCGCCGACACCAGGCGCATTCCCCGATCGGCGGCCAGCTCCGTGGCATGGACCCGCGCCTGCTCGAAGTCCGCGCCGAACTCGACGAGTTCCGCGCCGAGCGCACGCACTGCCTCGGCCTTCAGCGAATTCGTGGACGACGGCATGACGATGACGCACGGCGCGCCGAACTCGCGTGCGGCGTAGGCCAGTGACCGGGCGTGATTGCCGGTGGAGTATCCGAGCACCCCCTGGGCCCGGTCCCGCGCGGACATGCTCGCGAGCAGATTCAACCCCCCTCGCACCTTGAAAGCACCTGTGGGCTGGATGTTTTCGTGCTTCACGACGACCCTGGTTCCGGCTGTCGCGTCGAGCAGCGGATACGACCAGGCAGGGGTCGGCGGCAGCCGACTCGCCAACAGGTTTCGAGCGAGCAGGACATCGGTGATGGTGGGCATGGATCCATTAGCCCCCGATTCGATCCATACATCCAATGGATACTTCCGAGCATTCCATCGAAATAGCCTATGATTCGTGTCGTGGACACCACGCGCTTGCGGGTGCTGCTGGCGGTAGCGCGGGAGGGATCGGTTACCGCCGCGGCGGAGGCGCTGCACTATGCCCAGCCCTCGGTCAGTCACCATCTGGCCAGGCTGGAGGCCGAGGTCGGGGTTCCGCTGCTGCAGCGTGCCGGACGGGGAGTCCGGCTCACCGACGCCGGTGAGCTACTGGTAGCGCGCGCCGAGGAGATCCTCGGCCGCATCGATTCGGCCCGGGCCGAGGTTGCCGCACATGCCGGATTACGCGCGGGCCGCATCCGGCTCGCCGCATTTCCGTCGGCCTTGGCGACTTTGGTGCCCGCGGCGATGACCGTCTTGCTCCGCGATCATCCCGATCTGGACTTGGCCCTGGTCGAGGCCGAACCGCCCGCCGCGCTGCGGGCCCTGCGCGCAGGCGATGTCGATGTGGCGCTGATCTTCGCGCACGAGGAGACCGACCCGGCCGGTGTCACCGTGCACCCACTGTTCACAGAGCCGGTCTACCTGGTGACAGGCGCGGACAACCGCGGTGACACGCTGGCCGACCATGCCGATGCCCGATGGATCGCCGGTTGCGAACGCTGCCGGGCGCATCTGTTCGCCACCTGCGCTCGCGCCGGTTTCGCCCCCGCCATCGCCTTCGAGACCGAGGACTACATCGCGGCACAGGCGTTGACCGCCGCCGGTCTGGGTGTCACCACATTGCCCGGACTCGCCCTGAGCGCGCACCGCCGCAGCGACGTACTCATCACTCGGATCCCGCAGGACGGTCGGCGCGTGCTGGCCGCGACCTACGGCCGACCACCGCTCGCACCGCCTGTCGCCGCCTTCCTGGACGCGGTGACCTCGGGGCCGGACCGACCCGCCTGGCCCGCCTAGTCAAGCGAATCACGTTGCGCGACTGACCAATCCAGTTGCCTCCTCACGAAGCTCGTGCACGATCGAATTCGCGCGTCCCGGCCATCGAGGCCGTTCACGAGACCTACCCACCCTCTTGCTAATAACTTTTTCTCTCATCTTGTTGAAATTATTAATCAGATGGTAGATTTTCTACACCAGTGGACGTCGCAGACGTGACGGCCCGAAGGACGGAGTTGCCATGCCGGGATATATGTCGATACTCGTCGCGGTCGAGGTCGCGCTGATCTTGCTCGCCGTCGCGCGACAGGTGCGGGAGTCGGCGAGAGCCGACGGAGCGAACAGCAGGTCGGCGCTGCTGTTCGGCGTCGGATACATCGGCTGGATCCTGGTGACGGCGGGACTGGCGGCCCGGCACGTATATCGGCTCGGGGACAGCGCCACCGTGCCGTGGCTGGCGATCGGATTCGCGATACCGCTGGTTGGCCTGCTGCTTCTCGCCCGCCTGCCCAAGGTCGGGGGCGCACTGTCCGACCCTGGGATTCTCACCAGACTCACCCGCCCACACGCGACCCGGGTGGGCGGCGTGATATTCCTGATCGCGCTGGGCCTGGGCGAACTTCCGCCGCTTTTCGCGCTTCCGGCAGGTCTCGGTGATATCGCGGTCGGTCTGGCCACCCCGTGGGTCCTGCGCGGACTGCGTGAGGGCAACTATCGCCGGGCGGTGTGGTTCAACATCCTCGGAATCGTGGATTTCCTCGTCGCTTTCACCATCGCCTTCTTCGGCGCGCCGGGCCGCACACAGCTGATTCATCTGACGCCCGACACACAGCAGGTATCACTGTTTCCGCTGGTCCTGATTCCGACTGCCGGCGTACCGCTGCTGCTGGCGCTGCACCTCATCTCACTGGCGAAACTGCGCGCCCGCGTCTCCGCGACAACGACGGCGGCCACACCCGCGGTCAACTGATCGACAACCACTCGTCCGCGAACTCGAACCCACAAGGAGAACCCCGATGCCCCCGTCCACCGATGGCGTCCGTCGTGTCACCCATTCCGTCAACCGCTTCGTCATCGAAGTGGAGGACACATTCGACAACACACGCCGACGCTTCGAACAACTCGTCCCCGACATCGACCTCGCCACACTGGCCGAGGTAATCGAAGCCGGTGATCTGGAAGCCGTGAAAAAATACACCGCTGAGCGCACACCCAATTCATTCGCGAATTTCTGGACCCTGGACCCGACCGCGATGATGACGCTGCGGGGGAACACCACCAAAGCTGTCACCTACCTGGTCGGCAACAATGTCATCGCCGAGACGATGTTTCGCCACGATGCCGGCATCATGCTCTACGCGCCCATCCGCATCGCCCTGTACACCGACGCTCGAGACCGTACCTTCCTGAGCGTGGACCAGCCCTCCACCCGCTTCGGCAGCTTCGACAACCCCGACATCGCCGCGGTAGGAAGGCTTCTGGACGAGAAGCTGGCCGCGATATTGACCCTGCTCGGAGTGCCGGTACCCGTCGAGCTGACGGTGTCGAACGCGGCTTAGTACTGCGCGCCGACAGCCCGGCCACACCCCACAGTGAGTAGCAGAAGTGTCCGACGGGGCCCAGGCTGGAGCCCGGTCGGACACTTCTCGATTTGCGCCGACGGATCGGCTCACGGGTACTACGGGTATTTCCGCAAGCGGGAAGTCGTGCCCTTACCGATATGGAAGGCTGTGACTATGAACAGCGATATCGAAAATCTGATCGCCGCGGAACACCGCCTCCAGACAGCTCAACTGAATTCCGATGTCGAATCATTGAGCGAACTGCTCGACGAGGAACTGATATTCACCGGTCCAGATGGGAATATATACACCAAAGCCGACGATCTCGGCGCGCACGGCAGTGGCCAGCAGGTCATGACCCGGGTCGAGGAAGAGGACCTGAAGGTTATTGTCCGAGGAAACGCGGGCGTCACGTGGTTTTTGGGCAAAATAGAAGCCGTTGTCGGCGGCCAGCCTATTGCCGTTACGGCGCGGTATACGCGAATGTGGACCCGCACGGACGAGTCCGGATGGCGAGTGCTGACAGCACACGCGTCATTTCTTCCCGGTACGGAGTAAGACCTGTGCCGTCCTGAGCCGAATATTCAGATGCCGACTTCAATCCGAGCAGTCGACACGTTCTCGGCCACGGGCCGCAGACGTTGGAGTACATCACGCTTGCCGTGTGCGGTGAGGCCGAGGTGAGCGGCGCCCGCGAAGTCGATCATGCCGGTGAGCAGTCCGAGAACGGCGCGAGGCGGCCCGTCGAGAGTCAGGTCGGGATCGGTGACGTCACCGATCCTGGTGTGCACCTGGCCCGATCGGAGTTCGACGACAGCGTGTTCGCCTCCCGCGATGAGCTGAATGGTCGACGGCGGGGCGTCCGGGTTGGAGTCGGTGGTGAACCACGCGGGCGCGTAGGCAAGCCAACGTGCCCGGAACGCGTCCCCTTGCCGCTCGTCGGTCATATATCTCAGGCCCCAGTGTCCCAGCGTCTTCAGCATCGGCTCCAACGCCAAACCGTTCTCGGTCAGGCTGTAGAGAGTGGTCGCGACCGGGGGCGGCGCATCGGCTCGCTGGATCAGCCCGGCTTGTTCGAGTTCCTTGATGCGGGTCGACAACAGGTTGGCGGCAATGCCGGGCAGCCCGTTCTTCAGGTCCGTGAACCTGCACGGGCCCTGCAGCAGCAGCTCACGAATGATGAGCAGCGTCCAGCGGTCTCCCACGATGTCGAGGGCCCTGGCGATCGAGCAGTACTGGCCGTAAGTCCGCATACTCCCACTGTACCGCACCCTTTGAAAGTTTCTATATCTCATAGTTGAAAAACTCTACTATGAATGCCTAGTATTAAACTATGAATCGCTTACAGTCCAAGCCGATGATGCTCGTGGCGCTGTTGCTGGCCTCGTTCCTCATCAATCTCGACACCACGCTGGTCAACGTCGCACTGCCGGCATTGACGCGTGAACTGGGCGCCTCCACGTCCCAATTGCAATGGGTGGTGGACGCCTACAATCTGGTGTTCGCCGCGTTGCTGCTCTCCTCGGGCAGCCTGTCCGACCGGTTCGGCCGCAAGGGAATGCTCCTGGGCGGCTTGCTGGTGTTCGGAGCGGCGAGCTTCGCCGGCGGCTACGCGAGCTCCTGTGGCGAGCTGGTCGCGGCCCGCGCGATCATGGGTCTGGGCGCCGCGATGACATTTCCGGCCACGCTGTCCCTGTTGACCGGTGTGTTCGTCAGCCGCAAGGAGCGAGCGTTGTCCATCGGATTATGGGGCGCCACGGCCGGCATGGCCATCGCCCTTGGGCCGATCGTCGGCGGTTTCCTGCTCGAGCACTTCAGCTGGTCGAGTATCTTCTACGCCCTCGGGCCGGCCTCACTGGCCGTCATCGCTCTGGTCGCGCTGTCCGTCCGCAGGTCGGCGCCCCCGGTAGCGCACCGCCTGGACCTTCCGGGGCTCGTATTGTCGGGGGGATTCATGGCGTTGCTCGTTTACACCATTATCGAGGCCCCGGATCGGGGCTGGGCATCGGCGGGCTCACTGCTCGGATTCGTCGGCGCCGTCGTCCTGCTGATCGCGTTCATCCTCGGCGAGCGTCGCGCCGGCACGCCTATGCTCGATGTGCGCCTGTTCGCGAATATGCGTTTCAGCGCGGCCAGCGCCGCGGTCACCGTCGGGTTCTTCACACTGTTCGGCTTCATCTTCCTGATGACGCAGTACTTCCAATTCGTCCGAACCTACAGCCCGTTGTCCACCGGGGTTCATCTACTCCCGGTTGCCCTCTCGGTCGCCATCGGGTCAACCGCCGGCACCAGGCTCTCGGTCAAGTTCGGCACGAAGGCCATCGTCACGGCTGGACTCGCGTTGCAAGCGATCTTCTATTTCTGGGTCGCCGGCACCATCACACCCACCTTCACCTACTCGATCATCGCTGTGCAAATGGTTGTCTACGGTCTCGGTATGGGCCTGACATCGGCGCCCGCCACCGAATCGATCATGGGCGCTGTCTCGGGCGACCAGGCAGGCGTCGGCTCCGCGGTCAACGACTCCACCCGCCTTCTCGGCGGCACTCTCGGGGTTGCCGTCATCGGCAGCGTGTACGCCTCCCTCTACAGCACCCGGCTCACCGCAACCCTGCCGGCGGCGCTCCCGTCCGCACTGACCAACCTCGTCCACCAGTCCGTCGGAGCGGCATTCGGCGTCTCACACCAACTCGCCGGATACGGCCAGGGCGCCGCCGCGGACGCCGTCCGCCGGGCCGCTATCGGCGCCTTCGATCACGGGCTCAGCGTCGGATGTCTCGTCGCCGGGGCGGTGGCCGTCGCCGGGGCCCTGCTCGCGGCCGTATTCCTTCCTGCCCAACCCCCGCAGGAGCCCGACGGTGTTTCGATCGAACCGCCCGCCGCCGTCATCGCATCGGGCGATTCACGGAACGACTGAATCACGCTCAGCCACATCGCATCACAACAGTCAGGACATCGGATATGAACAGCACCGAAATCCACACGCAGTACTCGACCGGCCTATCTCGGCACAACATCGAGCAAGCCCTCCTCGCGGCCGGAAAGGACCTGGATCAGCTGCGACCCGCGGACCTCGGATTGCTCGAGGACTTCCACACCATGGGTCGCTTCGCCACCAGCCAACTGGTGGACCTGCTCGGGATCTCCAGCGAGCACAAGGTACTCGACGCGGGCAGCGGGATCGGCGGCACCTCCCGCTTCGTCGCCGAGCACCGTCACTGTCAGGTCACCGCCGTCGACCTGACCGAGGAGTATTGCGAAACAGCCCGGTGGCTCGATCGACTCGTCGGGCTGGACGATCACATTTCCGTGCGGCAGGCAGACGTCACCGAATTGCCTTTCACCGCAGCCGCTTTCGATGTCGTCTTCAGCCAGCACGTGCAGATGAACGTGGCGAACAAGGAGCGACTCTACCGAGAGGCACGGCGGGTGCTGGCCCCCGGAGGCCGACTCGCCCTCTGGGACATCACATCCGGCAAAGATGGCGAACTCGGCTATCCCCTTCCCTGGGCCGACCGACCCGAACGCAGCTTCCTCGTAACTTCCGACCGGCTGCGAGAAACCGTCCAGGCCACGGGATTCACGATCGACCACTGGAACGATCTCACCGACCAGGCAGCCGGAGTAATGCAGATGGTCCTGGCACAGCCCGCCAATCCGCTCGGACTGCACGCCTTCGTCGCCAATTTCTCCGAGAAGGCCGAAAACCTCACCGCGGCACTCACAGACGGGCGCCTTCGGGTCGTTCAGGGCATCGCACGAGCAATCTCCTGACACGGCGAAGCGGGATGCTCGACGCCGGCGCAGTGCGGACGGAACCTTCGGGGTCTATATTTATCGCCGAACCGTAACGTAACGATCACCAATAGGCCTCTTTACGTGTCACCAACCCGCAAAGCGGTGTCGAAAGGCTGTGCGCCATGAGGATCGGCGCGGATATTCGCTTGGAAGCGGTCTCGGTCTGGATTCCTGAAGACCGCGAGCCGATCCCAGCTTCCAGCAAGGGACCCACCCTGCCCAGCGCGGGCCTACCGGTCCTGCGAGTCGAGTCCTTACCCGTCTCCCTGAAACTGGCCGCCCCGGAAATGGCCGTGCTCGCGGCACGCGACTGTCTGGGGCAGGCCGGCCAGGACCCGACGGAGTTGTACGCGCTGATCCACTCCCACGCTTATCACCAGGGCCATGATGTATGGCCGGTAGCGCACTACATCGCTCACCAGATCGGAGCGTCCGGCCGGACTCTGCCGCTGGCCATGCAGGGCCAGTTCTGCAATGGCGCCCTGACGTCCGTCGGCATGGGAGCATCAATGCTGCTGGCGGACACCACTGCCGAGACCGTTCTGCTGACCACCGCCGACCGGTTCTGTGCGCCCGGATGGGTCCGCTGGGAAGAGGGCCGACCGGGTGGATACGGCGACGGCGCCACCGCGGCACTGCTGAAGCGCGGCGGTTCCGGCAGTCTGCGGGTGCTGTCGGTGGCGCACTTCTCCGAGCCGCGCATGGAGAAGACGTTCCGCGGCGAGGAGGAATTCACCCCCGCACCGATGTGGAACAAGACGACCATCGAAGCCACGAGCATCGCCGAAATAGGCAGGCACAGGCCGTCTTTCGTGGCCCTGGCCGCGCTGCGCGACGGCACCCGGCACGGTGTGATCCAGGCCCTGCAGGATGCGCACATCGCCCCCGAGGACGATAGAATACGGTACGTAGTTCTCCCGCACATCGACCAAATGCTCATGGACATCATGTATTCCGGTGCTTACGCCGATATAACGCATGCGGAACTGCTGGTCTTCGGTGAGCACACCGGCCACCTCGGCCCCGGCGATCCGTTCGCGAATCTGGTGGAATTGCGGGAGCGAGGACTTCTTCATCCGGGCGAGATCATCCTGGTGTCGGGTATCGGTGCCGGATGGACCTGGTCGACCGCTGTAATCGAGGTGGTGGGGGCGTGAGTACCGGTGGGGAGAACAGGTGGTGGGGCCTGACATCGATGGCCGCCGCCGACCCCGAGACCGTCTGGGCCCGGGGCTCCCAGGAGATCACCTATGCGCGCCTGCGGCACGAGGTCGCTGCGGTACGCGACATCCTGACCGAGCATGGGATCGGCGCGGGAAGCGTTGTCGCCCTTCAGGTGACGCCCAGTTTCGGTATGCTGTGGTGGCTGTTCGGCCTCTGGGCCGAGGGCGCCCAGGCGCTGATTCTGGACGCCCGGATGACGGCCGCCGAGACTACCACCGTCCTGGATCATGTGCGGCCGAACTATGTCGTACGAGGTCACCTCGTCGCACCGGCCCTGACGGCCTTCGTCGACGATTGCGGCGAACTGTCGGTGGAGCGTCGCGACGATCCGATGCCCCGCGATCCGCGTGTCACAGTGATGATGTGTAGTTCAGGCACTACCGGAACACCCAAAGTCGTAGTACGCACCGGTGATTCGGTGCTGGCGGACATACGCCGGCATGCGGCGAACCCGGGCATGACGAGACCGGGTGAGCGCGTCTTTCTGCTGAGCCCGCCCACGCACGGATTCGGCCTGTTCTGCGGCGTACTGCTGACCCTCTACCTCGGGGGGTCGCTCGTCTTTCCCGACCGAGTACTTCCCGACGAGCTGATGGCACGCGCATGCGAGGCCGACGTCCAGGTGATCCTCGGTGTACCAGCACATTTCGGCCTGCTGAGCCAGGCAGGCGGAACGGACCGCCCTCGTTCGCTCAGACTGGCGGCATCCTGTGGCGATGTACTGCCCGACGCGGTGGCACAACGGTTCTCGGGCAGGTACGGCGTCCCCGCCGGACAGTTCTACGGAATGTCGGAGTTCGGCGTCATCGCCACGGATCTGGCCGGGGAGTTCACCTATCCGGAAGTCGGAAGGGTACTGCCCGGAATCGAGACCCGGATCGTCGACGGGGAGCTCTACATCGAGACGAAGGCCTCCCCGTACCTGGACGCCGAGTATCAGGACCGGTACGCGGACGGCTGGCTACGCACCTACGATCGTGCCGAGATCGCCCCCGGGACAAACGTATTGACGCTGCGAGGCAGAGCCGACTCGGTGCGCATCATCGGCGGCCTCAAGGTCGATCTCACCGAGATCGAGAGTGTGCTGCGTGCCCATCCCCAGGTCTCGGAAGCTCTCGCGTTGTTCCGTGCGGCGGAGAAGGACGGGCCGCCGCCGATGCTGGAGGCATACGTCGCCGCCGAAGCGGTGACCGAGCAGGAATTGACCGCGTGGTGCCGGGAACGGCTCAGCGCCTTCAAGGTACCCAGGCGGTGGCATATCGGAGCTGATATCCCGCGCACAGCAGTGGGTAAGGCCGACCGCAGCATGCCCACGGAGCCACGATGACCACTGGTCCCGGTCTCACGAAGGCCGATATTCGGACGCTCCTGTGGGATGTCACACGGCTCGGCGGCGAACTCGCTTCCACCGACGACGATCACCTCGACGACGCCGACCTGGCTCTGGACTCGCTGACCCTGACCTGGGTGATCGTCCGGCTCGAGCAGTACTCCGGCCGCACGACCAGTGCGGATTCGCTGTCCTTGGAGTCCTTGCACACGGTGAACGCCCTCTACGCATTCGCCACCGGCCGAAGTCAGGAAGGGCAACCGCAGTAGCCGGTCGCGGCATAACCGCACCTCTAGGAAGATTTCACTTCGTGGAGGTAAGCGGCGATAAGCCTGCGAGTGTCGCAGGACCCGACGATATCGAAGTGGCCGGTGCCCTCGACCAGTTCCAAGGTTGATCCGGGCCAGTTGGAGTGCAGATCCACAGCGTGTTCGGGTGGTATGAAGTCGTCGCTCGTACCGTGGATGACCAGTCCGGGCACATCGATCGTCTTGACGATCTCCTGCGGAGAGAACTCGGTCCAGACTCCGGGGCCGAGAAGCCTCTCGATTCTCGAGAACAGTTCCTCGACCAGGTGGGTGTCCACCTCGTGCAATTCGCCGAACTTCTCGATCACATACTTGTGCGAGCACGGCGCCGCAATCGAGACGAACGCCTCGGCACGCAGGTCGTCGTTCCATGCCCCGAATGCCCACAACGCGCCCACGGAATAGGCGACGATCGCATGCAGCTCGCCGAGCCGGGCGCCGACAGCGCGGATCACCTCACGTACTTCGACGGGGGTGACAGCACTGCCGGGGGCCTCCCCGTGGGCAGGGAGGTCGAACAACACCACCCGGTAATTCCGCTCCACGAGTTCGCGGGCAACCGGGAGCATGTTCCCCAAATTGGTGTGCAGCCCATGGACGAACAACACCGTCGGCCCGCTACCGCATTCGTAGTACTTGTACGGACTCCCATCGACCTCGACGGTGCGCGATCGACACTGATCGATGAACTCCTTCACCTCCGGATCGTGCGCGACCCTGATGATCTTCCAGTACCGTCGCTCGAGGCTTTCTATGTCGTTGTACCGACCCATGGCGATATTCCTAGCTCCGACCGAGGTTGTCGTCGACCGCGCCATAGTCTAGCCCGGATCGGCCGCGTCCGGAATCATTCGGCCCCAACGGATTACCGGCGCCGGCCGCACCGTGATCAAACGGCCCAGCACCGTGCCAGGAACAGCCGGATTTCACGGGTGCGCTCGTCGTCCTCAGGGGCGCGGCCGAGGAATCCGCCGTGGCTCGCGGCCTCCCAGACGTGCAGGTCGGCGGGAATATCGGCGGCACGCAGCGCGCGATGCAGGCGGACGGTATCTGAGAGCAGGACGTCGCGGGTACCGGACAGGAGAATGGCCGGCGGGAAGCCCTTGCCGAAGTCGCCGAACAGGGGTGACAGATACGGGTCGCGCAGGTCGTGGCCCGCGGCATACAGCAGCGGGGAAGGTGAAGGGGTCAGCAGGTTGTCCAGGCCGAGATTGGTCTGCCAGGTATCACCGGCCTCGGTGAGATCTGTTGCGGGCGTTGCCAAGACGACTCCGGCGGGCAGCGGAAGGCCCTCGTCGCGGGCGCGCAGCACGGTTGCGGCGGCCAGGTTCGCACCCGCGGACACCCCGCCCACGACGATCTCCCCCGGGTCGCGCTGCTCGAGCAGTGCCCGGTAAGCGGCAACGCAGTCATCGAGCGCGGCGGGAAACGGATGATCCGGCGGCATCCGGTAGTCGACCGACCACGACCGCGCCCCCACCCGGTGCGCATTGTCGATGCCACGCACCCGGCAGATCTCGCCACCGCCCTGAATGAACGCACCGCCGTGGATCTCGAGGTAAACACGGCGATCGCCGGGCGCGATGCCCTCGGGGGTTATCACGAAAACCCGGGCCCGCCCGACGGAAATCTCCTCGACCCCGGCGGGCGCGCCCGACCCCGGAGCCATCCGCAACGCCGTCCCGTCGAGTTCCGCGATCAACGTCCGCCAGGCGTCCGGATCATCCAGCCCAGGCCACTGCGGCGTCGGCGCCAGCGGCCCGAGCGCCAAAATGGCCTGGGCCTGCTCGCTGACCGAGGCCGGCACCGGGATCTCGCGGGTAGGCAAGCGCAGCACGGCCCGCCCATCACTGGTCGTCACCATCGACTCCTTGAAAATGACAATCTCGCCACCGAGAATATCAATCTGATCGAGAAGACTTCCGCACGGACACCAACCTGCCGGACTCGAGCGCATGCTGGCCGGTGACGTCACTTCGGTGGAGGATAGGCCAGCTTTACCCGGCGAAGGTTGTACGACGGATTCACAGACATCACATACGGTCCACTCGCTCTGGTCGCGGCGGCCAGGATCTTGGCTTCGTTCTCGAGAAACCATTGACACATCGCGCGTCCTGCCAAATTTGCCTTGGACAGGGCGAATACCCGCGCATTGGACATATAGATGACCTGTGCCTCGAGGGGGTTGTGGGCTATGGCCACATCCTTGCAAAGCAACACGTCACCAGCGAGAGTGGCCTCTTCGATCCATTGGGTGTCCGGGATATTTTGCGACTCCTCCTTTCCGTAGCGTTCGTCCATCGTTTCGAGGACCCACCCAGCTTGTCTGAGCGCATCAGGCACGATGCGTGAACCGAGGCCGCGGTCGAGAAAGAATCTGACTCCCGCTTCGGCTGCTTCCCCCGCCATAACCTCAGGCTGCCCGGAGTATCGCCTCGACCTGACTCGGGGTCAGGTCGTAGTCGTCTGCTATATCGTCGACCGGTTCATTGGCCCGCAGTCTGCTCGTGATGTCGACGACGCGAATACCACGGTCGGCCACGGTCGGCTGCCCGCCGTTGAGCCATGGGTCCACGATGACATTGACGTTCTTGTACTGTGCGAGTTCGATGGTCTTGGTCCACCCGTTCTCGTAGGTGACACGCTTCAGATAATCGCGAACTACTGGGCGAAATACCTGCTGGCCGCTGCGAATTACCACCAGCCCCTCGACTGTGTCGAGGTCTGCGGGGTTCCGGGAGTGTCGACCGAAGTCCCAGAGCACTTCCGCGCCGTCAGTTTGGAGTTGTTCGCTCGCAAGTGCTTGTGGCAGGCCGATGTGCTCCTGCAGCCACAGCACAGCGGGGCGGATGCGCTGCATGGGAAGACCGGCTGTGGTGAAGGCTGCAACGATGTACGCCTCGGCAAGACCGACGAACGGCACACTCCGACCTCGAGGGTGAGGCGGTTCTAGTGTGGTGACGATCGGTGGTGAGGCAACTTGCGAACCGTCGAGTCGCTTGTAGGCATAGCCGACCGACCAATTGCGGAACGTCTGGGCTGGCACATCAATAATGTGAGCCGCTTCGCTCTTGTGATATATCGGTGCCGTGTAGTGCGGGTCATTGACTACGCGATTGCTCAAAGCCACTCCCTCGCCTCCTTTCACGGTTGATCGTAGACGGAAGCGAACACACGCGGCCACAACCTTGGGGACCCGCACCCGTTGCTGGACGGACCGACGCCGCCCCTGATGTCGGGCGGCATCCCCGTCGAATTGCACGGCAATCCTGGCTACCCCACGGCTTCGACCAATTCGACCTCACTCCGAGTGGCGTCCATCGCGCCCGCGCCGACCGGCTGCGCGCTCTGGCGGCGATGTCGTCGGCGGCGCGATCTCAGTCGGCGAAGAACTCACGGGATGCGGGGTCGAGGTAGACGAAGCGGGCGTTGTTGGCGGGTCGGCGGGGATCGGCCAGCATGGGCGCGTAGAGGGCGCGAGCGAGATGGTTGGCGGCGAGCAGATCGTGACGGGCGAACCGACTCAGGGAGGTACTGGGATTACCCGGAACAGGCGTCACTCCCGCGCGCGGCGGAACCGGCGTGTACTCGACCTGTGACCGCGACACGGCCCCGCGGCGTGTCAGCATGCAGCCGTTTCGTACCACTACGCGCCCGATACAGCCACACTGTAAGTAACCAGAAATTAGCTGCACGGGTCATAAGGAAGGAGACGAGGACATGGAGAAAATACCGACCCCGGCCACGCAGAAAGGCCCGAGCGAGTGGTTTACCGGCGAGGTCTGGTTCGACCAGATCTACCGGGGACAAGAGCCGTCGCGAGCCCGGGTCAACGCTGTCCGCTTCGCCCCCTGTGCCCACACCGCCTGGCACACCCACGCCGTCGGGCAGACCCTGCACGTCACCGAGGGCATCGGACTGGTGGCCACCCGGGACGGCCAGGTCATCGTGATGCGTCCCGGCGACACCGTCTACACCCCGCCTGGTGAATGGCATTGGCACGGCGCCACCACCGAGCACTTCATGACTCATCTGGCGATCTGGGAGGGCACCGGCGATCCGAACGCTCCGGAAACCACCTGGGGCGAACACGTCACCGACGACGAGTACGCCCGCGCCGACCGGCAGCGCGCCCGCCCCTGATCCGCAGCTCTGACATCAACTCCCCCAACCGATTTCGAAGGAGTGATCCACATGACCGCATGGAGCCCGGACCAACTCGACATCATCGACCGGATCGACGAGATCGAGATCTCCTCCCGCCGTTCCGACGGAACGCTGACCAAGCCCCGAATCATCTGGGCGGTCCGCGACGGCGGTGAGGTCTACATCCGATCCGTCAACGGCCCCACCGCCACCTGGTATCGGAGCACCCGCCGACTTCACGAAGGCCACCTCCACACCGACGGTCTCGATACCGACGTCACATTCGTCGACGCCGCCTCCACGGCCGACGACCGCATCGACGCCGCCTACCGCACCAAATACCACCGCTACGCCGCCCCGATCATCGACTCCATCAACAGCACGCAGGCGGCGGGCACCACCATGCGTGTAGTGCCTCGCTAGGAAGGGATTCCATGGAATACCCTGGCTCGGCCGCACAGGCGTGCGGGTCGGCCCACCCGTCGCCGGTAGGCGGCCTACGCACCCCTATCCATTTGCCCGGGTCCGGCTGACTTCGCGGCGGCGGTTGTGCCAGTCGTGCATACAACCTGTTTAATACGAGCCCGCGGCCCAGGCTGCCGATATGCGACGTCTACACTGACGATTTGCGGCTCCCAGGCTGACGAATTGCGACCGTTCAGCGTCGATACCCACAGCTCCTGATACGCAGTCAGCACCTGCCGGACAGCGTCTGTTACCGGCGTCCTCCGTGAGTACGGTCTGAATCCCGTTACGGCTGAATCTGCGCCGTATCAGCCCCCTCAGACCCGCCGTTCCGGCCGAGCCCGCGTCGAACGATCAGACCCGAGATCCTCCCGTACCCTGACGGCCGGAACTCCTGGGCGCGACGCTCGCCGCATACTGGGTCATCACGGCTTGCACGGCGTCGTACGGGGCCGGGCTGCGCTGGGCGCGGGCGGTCACCATCGCGCCCTCGACGCCTGCGATCACGGCGTCCGCGAGCGTGCGGGCGGTGGGGCGCTCGAGGCCGAACGCTACGAAGTGGTAGGCGAGTCGATCGGCCATTTCGGTGAACGATTGGCGGCTCACCTCGGCTACTTCGTTCGAGTCTCGGGCGGCGCCTTCGATCACCAGTGGGGCGATTCCGCAGCCGCGTGAATAATCGCTGGCCACCATGCCTTCGCGGCCGCGGTCCACGTAGATCTCGATGAGCCGTGTCGCGCTGTCCGCCTGGTCGGCGGCGCGGTCGATTATCTCCACTTGCTCGTGCGCGTGTGCGGCGGCCGCCTCGATCGCCAGTTGCGCTTTGCCGCCCGGGAAATGGTGGTAGGCCGAGCCGCGAGGAGCACCGCTGAGCTCGAGGACGTCGGAGAAGGCCGTCGCGTTGTAGCCGCGCTCGCGGATGAGCTGTTTGGCGGCCTGCACCATCTTCTGTTTTGCGTCCGACCGTCGCCCCATCGCTGTGTCGTCCCGTCATCAGTAATGAATGTATGCCAGCCTACATAATATCAGGAGTTCAAACTCCGTTACGAAGGCACCAAACGTTCGATCTTTACCGAGAATCACCTGAATCGTCAAGTAGAGGCTACAGGATCATGCGGCCGCGCGGCCCTCTTCGCTCATCAACTATGTATGATGACCTACATAGTATAAGAAGCCTGCTCAGGCCGACCAGCTGCAAGGTCGGCCTGGACCAGCCCCCAGACAGGACGCATCATGCCTTTCGTCGACATCTCACTGGCCCGCGGCAAGTCACCCGAGCACATCCGAGCGGTTTCCCGGGCGGTGCACGACGCACTGGTCTCCGAGCTCAACATGAAGCCGGACGACGACTTCCAGCTCATCCACGAATTCGAGCAGGGCACGATGGTGTTCCCCCGCGAGTTCCGAGGCGGTCCGCGCTCGCAGGACTGGACCGTCATCCGCATCACCGACGGCCTCGAGCGCGGCCCGAAGGCCAAGCGCCGCTTCTATACAACGCTGGTACACCTGCTCAACGTCGACCCGGGCATCAGCCCGGCGGACGTCTTCGTGATGATGACACTCACACCGCCGGAGAACTTCTCCTTCGCCGACGGCGTCATCGGGACCGACATGGTCGCGATCGAGGCACTCGACGCCGCAACCGACAAACCCGGCTCACGGCAGGTGTACACGAAGGACGAGATGGCCTATGCCATAACGGAACTGTTCGCGCGCCGCGACAGTAGCCGCATTCTGCCGATACTCCGGGACGACTTCGTCATGTCGCTCCCCGAATCGCTGCCCTACGGCGGCGATTACACCGGCCGCGAAACCTTCGAGGACTTCTTCGCGAAGACGCCCGGTGGAATGGAGGTGTGGGACTCGTTCAGCAGCCAGGTCGACCAGGTGATCGAGGCCGAAGAGTATTTCGCGGTCCAGCTGACCAACACGGCGGTCCCCAAGGCGACCGGCGTTCCGGTGGTGTTCCACAACCTCTGGCTGTTCGAGGTCGCCAACGGTCGCCTCGCCCACACCCGGCTGTACGCCGACACGGCACAGATTCGCAGCTGATCTGTCCGGACAGCCCAGATCCCAGGGCACAACGCATATCGTTTCCGACACTTGGATTCGCACGGCAACCGTTCTAGTCTTCTCGTTACGGCACACAGGCCGGAGCCGAGGCCCCCTTCGGTGCGCCACGGGCCGCGAACTCACGGCCGCAGCCACTTCAGTCTCACCGTGGAGTTGTCGTGCCAACTATCGAAACACCCGAAATCCATCGATCCGAGACGGTCGAACTCACAGCTTCGCTGTACTCATGACGCCTCGCGAGCGACCGACGGCGGGCACACCCTCGACCGATTTTCTTTCAACTGTGGCAAGCCCCAGACCAGCCCCGTTCGTCGGCCGACAGGACGAGTTCAACCGGATAGCGCATTCGGTCGAAGAGGCAGTCGCCGGTCACGGCGTCGTAGTAGTGGTCGAGGGGGAACCCGGGATCGGTAAGACCGCGTTGCTGGATGCGGTGAGGAGGCATTTCCGTTCGCGAAAGGTGAAGATCTTGTCAGGGCGGGGCGCCCTGATCGAAAACCAGGTGCCGTTCACCGCGATCGCCTCGTGCTTCGAGTCGAAGAGCCCATCCGAAGACGTTTTGATGGACCGAGCGCGGGCCCTGCTGCGCAGCGAAGGCCCGGCTGAAGGAGCCGCCAGTCGCGAATTCGCGGTCAGTGAGGCTTTGCTGACAGTGATCGACGGTTTGTGCGCGCGAGGTCCGGTGGCGCTGGCAGTGGACGACCTTCAGTGGGCCGACGCCGCCAGTCTGCTGGTGATACGACGGTTGGCCGCCGGGATCACGCAGCTTCCATTGCTCATGCTCGTCGCAGTGCGACCGGTTCCACGCGACGAATCATTGGCCGCGGTGTTACGGGAGCTCGGCGAGTCCGGCGCGACGTGGCTGCGGCTGAACCCGTTGGACGAGCCTGCCGTGGCGGCCCTTACCGAAGACGTAGCCGGCGCACCCGCGGGGCCCGGATTGCGTACGATCGTCGCCACCGCGGGCGGTAATCCACTCTATGTGACCGAATTGGTGGCGGGGCTGCGGCAAGCAGGAGAAATACTGCTCAGTGAGGGGATCGCCGAGCAGATCGGCACATCCGTGGATGGCGAGGACGCGACGATCACCCTTCCGCGGACACTGACCGACACAATCCTGCGTCGGTTGGACTTTCTGCCGGTCGCCGCTCGCCAAATCCTGTCCATGGCCGCCGCACTGGGGCCAGAGATCGAGGCCTACGAGCTCTCGACAGTTCTGGGCGTGTCCGTGCTCGAGGTGTGGAACGCAGTCAGCCTAGCGTTGGAAACCGGCCTGCTGGCGCACACTGAACACCGGCTCGGATTCCGTCACGACCTCATACGGCAAGCCTTCGCGAGGCAGGTGCCGGACGACACCCGACGGGCTCTTCAGGCCCGTGCGGCGCACGCACTCATCGAAACCGGCGCCTCGGCCGAAAACATCGCACTATTCCTGGTCGCCTCCCGCACCACTCTCGACCAGCCCTGCCTGACCTGGCTCACCCGGGACGCCGACACACTGATCGTGCGCGCCCCCGACCTTGCCGTCAGCTTGCTCGACTCCGCCCTGACCACTGCCCGTCTCCCAAAAGCGGCCCGCGCAGCGCTGTGCCTACACCAAGTGCGGGCCCTGCTGTGGTCCGGCCGGGCCGCACGAGCCGAAGCCGCGGCGAGGACAGCCCTGGCTGCCCATTCCCTCGACCCAACAGCTGACGGCGCCTTGCGCTGGCTGCTCGCGCAGGCCTGCCACGGGCAGGGGCGCCTCCGCGACGCCATCACCGAGTCCCGTAACGCGCTTGCGCTGCCATCGCTCGCCCCGCAGGAGCAGGGCCAGATCCACGGCTTCATGGCGTTGACGTATTGTTTCCTCGAGGATTTCACCGCCGCGGAAAAAGCCGCGGAAAAAGCCATCTCGATCGGCAGAATCCACGACGATCCGGTGGCCGGTGGCTTCGGATACATGGGGCTCGGCGGATTCCGGCTATGCAACGGCCAACTCGACGATGCCTTGACGATGGCCGATAAAGTGATCGACGCGTACAACACGGGCGTACAAGCCGGAAAACGCTTCGACCAATTCGACCCTTATCTACTGCGCAGCCACTGCCTGATAGAACTGGACAGAACCGAAGACGCGCACGCCGCACTAGACGCCGCGAACCGCTTCTGTCTGGACAATCACGGCACATATCTCGCGCCGAACCTGCTCGCTCGCGCGCGCCTGATGTATGTCACCGGCGACTGGGATGATGCGCTCGCCGAACTCGATGCACTGCATGAAGCCCCCGATACTCTTGGTTATGACGCACCGGGCCAGACCCTCGCCGCCATCATTCACATGCGGCGTGGCCAGATCACCGAGCGCCCGACGATCCCGGCGCAAGACAGCAGTATGGGCGCCCGCGCGCATTCCCACTTTCATCCGTGGGCCCATGCGCTCATAGCGGAGGCCGAAGAGGACGCCGGCGCATCGGCTCATGTCCTGGTCGATATTATTTGTCAACCCGCGCCGGTGCTCAATGTCTTCTTGCACCACGCCATCCCCGATGCCGCGCGGCTGGTGTACTCGATAGGCGACCGTGCTGGACTTGAAATCGTCACTGCCAAGGCTGACGCGATCGCGGAAGTACAGTCCACTCCCAGTCGCCGGGGCGCGGCGCTGCTGTGCCATGGTCTGCTCGAGAACCGGCCGGACCTGCTCGCGGAAGCCACCCAGCAGTTCCGCCAGGCCGGTTACCGCCTGCTCGAGGCTCAAACGCAGGAAAATCTTGCGGTGCTTCTGGCAGCTGACGGTCAGACCGGCCCGGCGCGCGAAACCATGGAAGCCGCGATCGAACTCTACGACCAGTTCGGCGCGGAAACCGATTCGGCCCGCACGCTTTCCCGGCTACGCCGCCTCGGGGTCCGCCGTGGAACCCGAGGATCCCGTCAGCGTCCCAAAACCGGACTCGCCGCCCTGACTGTCACGGAGCAGAAGGTGGCAAAATTCGTGGCCCTCGGTATGTCCAACTCCGATATCGCCACACAGATGTACCTTTCCCGACGCACCGTGCAAACGCACGTCTCCAACATCCTCAACAAACTCGACCTGCGGTCCCGCATCCAAATTGCCATCAGCCTGGGCTGAACGTTCGCGGCTCTTCTACCAGGTCAACCTCAGTTGTTCGAGTCCGTAGATGGTTCCGTGCTGCATCAAGGGAGGCTGGTCGTCGGTCAACCGATAGTCGGGGATGCGCGCGTGCCACTCCTGCATTGCCACGTTGAGCTCGAGCCGTGCCAAATGAGACCCGACACAGCGATGGGGCCCGGATCCGAATGCGATATGGCTACTTGCCGCCCGATCGACATCGACTTCTTGTGGATTGTCGTATCGCGCGGGGTCCCGATTGGCGACGGACAGCGGCAGCAGCACCATATCGCCGGCCTTTATCGGACAACCACCCAGAGTAGCTTCCGTAGTCGCCCGGCGGGCCGGGTTGACGAAGGCATAGACGCGAAGCATTTCTTCCACCAGGCGCGACACCGAAGAAGGGTCGGAGTTGATGAGCGCGCGGTCAGCGGGATGAGTCGCAAGGTGATAGAAGCTGTAGCCCAGTTGAATGGGGACGGTGTCGATACCCGCCAGGAACATCAACGTGCAGAACGACAACAAATCCTCGTCTCGCGCCGGCTCGCCCTTGATTGTCCAGCCGATGGCCTTCGACAGGAGATCGTCACCCGGATATTCACGCCGCTCGGCTATCCGCGCAAGAAAATACTCGGCCTCGGCTTCCATCGCCGCCGCCATCTTACTGCGATCGGGATCATCGTCGATGCTTTGATGTAAAATCACGGCTGTCCATTCCAGGAACTGAGCCGTGTCCTCGTCCGGGAATCCCATCACACGCATGAATATCGTCGTCGGCAACAGCCGTGCGAAATTATCGAGAACATCGCACTCCCCGCGGTCGACTATCTGCTCGATGAGATTCCTCGCGGTCTGCCGGATCTCTTCTTCTCGACGAGCCGCGGCAGCATGGGAAAACTCCTCGGCGAGCGGGATCCGCCACTCCCGGTGCTCCGGCGGATCAAGCATCTCGGGAATCCATTGATAGGCAGGCTCGGGATCGAATACGATACTGGCCTTGCTGGAGAAAGTATTCCAATCCTGCAGCGCCCGCCGGACATCGCTGCCGTCGGTAACCACCCAGAAGCCAGGCTCCACGCTACTGCGAAATCCGGTGTGTCTCCGGACGAAATGATCCCACACATGCTGGTGCGACATTACCGGTCCGCGGGCGGAGTCGTCGAAGCGGTAGATCGGCACTCCCGCTTCGGTGGTTCCTTCAAGTTTCGGCACAGAGTCCATGAGATCCTCCGGTTCGGTTATGACCTCCAGCGTGCACAATCGCCGTCCGGCTAACATCCGCCGCGCGACGTAGGGCGAAACGGCTCACCGACCGCCGTGTAGCGATCCGATCGTGCCTGGCCTGCGGCTGCCGGCAATTCGTCGTTGCCGCCGTCGCGGGATGACGATCCGGGCCGCGAATCCCCGGAGTGCGTGGTCGACGGCACCCGCCTCTCGCTCGGCATCGGCCTCGGGCCCTCACGGCATATGTTTTCCAATCGATCTGGGGGTCATCCATCACATGAGCGACCGCATGCTCGTCATGAAGGGCGGGAAGGTCGTCGAGGAGGGTGGCGCCGAGGAGATCTTCGAGCGCCCGCGACACTCATACACACAGGCCCTGCTCACAGCACTTCCCCGACTCGAGGTGGCACGGTAACCGTTTGTATTCGCACGGCAACCGTTCTGGTCTTCCCGTAAAGGGCCACAGAGTCAGGTTTTCACGGTCGCCCGCGCGATACGGTGGTGATCCGAACCGACGGCGCGGGTGGAACTTTTCAGGGCCGGGTGCGAGTTGAACAGGTGGCAGATGCAGTGAACTCTTCATGAAGGAGAAGGTGTGACGGACACCAGGACCGCGATATTGGCCGGCGGCTGCTTCTGGGGCATGCAGGACCTCATCCGCAAGCAGCCAGGAGTGGTGTCGACGCGCGTCGGCTACACCGGAGGGCTCAACGACAACCCCACCTACCGCAACCACCCCGGTCACGCCGAGGCGATCGAGATCGTCTACGACCCGGCACAGACCGACTACCGGGCTCTGCTGGAATTCTTCTTCCAGATCCACGACCCGACCACGAAGGACCGTCAGGGCAACGATACCGGCACCAGCTACCGATCGGCGATCTTCACCCTCGACGACGAGCAGAAGCGCGTCGCGGTGGACACCATCGCCGATGTCGAGGCGTCGGGCCTGTGGCCGGGCCCGGTTGTCACCGAGGTGACCCCAGCGACCGACTTCTGGCAGGCCGAGCCCGAACACCAGGACTACCTGCAGCACTACCCGAACGGCTACACCTGCCACTACCCACGCCCCGGCTGGCAACTGCCGAAGCGCCAGTCCGCCGCACAGTAGACCGGGTCCAGATCGAGTAGGGGCCGAAAGGCCCCCACGCGATCACGAAAAAGAGGCGGGCGTGCAAGCCATCGGACATGGTCGTTCCATGACCGATCTCGAGTCAAAGACTCATCGCGACAACAGAGTTGCGTCCATGAACACCACGGCGCGGTGGTCATACCCTTGTCCGTCCGCCGACTCGTCCACCTCGAAAACAGCGGTTGTCAGCCTCTCCCGTACCACGTACTGGTTGGGTTCGACGAGGTCGAGAATGACCAGTTCGGCATTCTGCTCACCTCCCATGTCCCAGACCAGCGCGGCCCGAGCCTCCTGATACGACAAGGACGACTTGGCCCGCGGGAGAGCATCAGCGGCCACGACGATGCGTTGTGGCCAATCAATCGCACCGCATTCTTGGATGCGGTCCCAGAACTCGCGCCACTGAACCAGCGGACGCGAAGGGGTTGCGGCCCAGTGGACGATGCGGGTCCGCTTCGATGGATCTACGTCGATAGTCAGCAACCGCTCCCGGACGCCGAGATTCGGGGATCCATGACGCTTCAGTGGCCCGGCGAGAACTTTCGCTACGTCTCTCGCCGGCATCGCCACCGTCCAGTTTGCGAACCACCAATTGGAGCCGCTCCGCCTGAATGCCAAGTCCGTGACGTGCATTCCGCGACGTCTCGCGAACGTGTCGAGACTCCCTGACCAGTTGGGTATCGGGAAAACGTAGAACGGCTGCAGTCCAAGCGGATGGTTGACGTAGTTCCAGAGCTGTCCGAGGTCGATGTCGATGTGGTGACGATTCGGATTGCCCCCCGTCGTCGTGGTCGTCTTCAACTCGAACGAGACGGCCTTGCCTGGTCGTCGTGGAAGTCCTCCCGTCAACACGTCCGCCCCGAACGCGGGCCACCACAACAGTGCCTTCGAACGAAACCTATACAAAATGTATTGACTCACCCAGTGCTCAAAAGTCTTCTCCGGCACAGACACAGACATCCGCTGATGCTATAAGGCAGCCCCAACCCATAACGATTCAGAGCTTCAAGCCCTGGACATGCCAGGAACGGGGCCGGGCGCTCGATCGCAAGACTGTCGACCTCATCCGGCATCATGACCGGCGTGCCAGAGGCGCGCTGGCATCGGATGATCGTCGCCCGCGTAGCCGAAACTCGTGCCGGGCCTGCCATCACCTACCGGGGTGCTGGCGCATGATTCGCTGCGCCCGCATCGCCGTACTGCCCGTCGAACTGAACTCCGGCACGCACCAGGTGAGCGTCGCCAATCGGATCGATGGCACACATCTGGCCGCGAATATCAGCGCCCGCGACATCGGCTACTGGCAACTCACCTCACCGCGACAACGCAGCATCGGCGCCGGTATGGGTATCGGTGGCGCGGTCGGTGCCATCGGCGGGCTGATCGTCGGCGGCGCGGCCGGCGCCGCAGTCCCCAACTCGGACGTTCCAGATCAGTGGGAGTACCAGCAGGAATGCCACTACTACGACGACTACGACTACTGCTGGTGAACCCCATGGCCGCCGTGATCGCCCCGACAGCCGCCACAGCGGCAATATTCACCGGGAACGGCGTCGGCCGACACCTCCAGCTTCCTGTCCGACCTGGACGATCTCGGCGATCAATGTAGGAGTGGCCGACCGCGAAACCGCCTCGGCCAGCCCGAGGCGGCTTGTCGGTGGCGCCAGCCACCAGCCGCCGGATCGTGGCATCGGTGGCGAGCGCACCTCTCCGACGAGAGACAGCTACCTCGATGGCCGCGAGGTGTATTCGGCCCAGCAGTCGACGGCCTGCTCGAGGCCCAGTGCCGCGACCTCGGCAGGAGCCATGCCGACCGTGTGGATCAGTCGCTGTGCGAGCCAATCCGGGACGGGCTCGCGGATCGGTGCCGGTGGGATACCGAGTGATTCGGCATTGCGGCCGAGTCGTTCGACTACGTCGCCGAGTTTGCTGAATTCCGGTAGCCGACTGGCGGCTGCGACGATGCGGGCGGTCGCTTCCGCGTAGACCTCGGAGTCCGCGCGTGCTCCGATTGTCCAGATCTCGCAGATCTCGATCGTCTGCTGGTCGACGACCCGGTACACGATCCGCCACGTGTTGCGGCCGACGACAAGCTTGCGGAACCCGGTCAGTTCGCCACCGAGTGGATAGCCGGCTTGCGGTGAATCCAGTAGCAGCAGCACCTTTTTCAGGACTTTGGGCACGGCGTCGGGGCCGAGCTTCCGGAGGTCGTCGATCGCCGCATCGGTGAAGAGGACTTCGACCATCGGCTTACTCGTCGTCGAGTTCGGCGAGGGACTCCCTCGTGTGACCGAAGGCTCCGAGCACCGCATTCAGTGATGTTCGATTCCCACTGTCAGTCGCGGTCCGCGCGAGCACCAGCGCGAGATCACGCAAATCGGACTCCGCACGATCCAACTCCGCGAGCCGATCCATACTGACCACGGCCGCAACCGGCCGGTGATGACGAGTGACCACCAGATCGGCGCCATGTTCGGCATCCGCGACCAGCCCGGCCACACCCCGCTGCGCCGCGTCGGAAACGCTGATCTCATACGTGTTGCGCAGGATGGACATACCAGAAACTATACAGAATCCTAGCTAGATTCTCTCCATCGTGTTGCCGTCGGGCGCCCCTTCGGCCCGACGGAGCAGGCCCAGCGCGGCCGACACCAGAAACACTCGACCCGCCCATCGCTGCGCCCCTACTACTCATATACCGCTGAAGCAATCAACCTAAATCATAGATCGCCATTTTAGGTTGATTGACGCTCGACGGACCGGCAAGGATCTCAAGCGGCTACGCCACCCAGCAGTCGACCCGAATCATCGCCAACGGACAGCCCCATCTGCTGGCCATATACACATGACACGAAGGCGCCTGAGCGCTCTCGGCAACCCGCCCAAGTCTCACCAATAGGCCAGCAGAACCTACAGCGGCTAGCTCCGCGCCCGGCCGGAACGGACATACGAAACCGAAACTGCGGAGTTCCCGTGGGGCTGAGCCAAACAAAGCAGGTCAGGACCGATATAATATCGGCCCTGACCTGTGGTTTTTGTGGAGCTAAGGGGACTCGAACCCCTGACCCCCACACTGCCAGTGTGGTGCGCTACCAGCTGCGCCATAGCCCCGTGCTGTTTGCCAGCCGGGTGTTCCCCTTCGGCTTGCACGAAGTTACACTACCCCGCCTTTTGCTACCAAATCGCCTGGATAACGGGGTGGTGGAACATAGGTTCGAAGAGGTAGGCTCGAACACATGTTCGATGGCAGAGAGCTTCAGGCGATGAGTGACGAGGGGCTGATCGATGCGCTGCAGCGGGCACACGGGGCGGCGGCGTTCGCGCAGGCGGCCGAGGTGCGGGCCGTGCGGGAGTTGTATCGGCGGCGGGCGGGGGATGAGGCCGGTGGGGAG
>NZ_JAGPOX010000047.1 GCF_019038435.1 Nocardia alni | reverse complement strand
CTGCTGATCGCATCCGTGGCCATGGCCTCGGTATTCGGGTGGAAACTGCATGACCGGGATGCGGTGGACGCGTCCGCGCGGCAGGCCGAGGCTACCGCGCGGACTTATGCGGTCACGCTCACCAGCATCGACTCGGGGCATATCGATCAGAACTTCACCGATGTATTGAACGGTGCGACAGGTGATTTCAAGGATATGTACGCCAAGTCCAGTGATCAGCTGAAGTCGATGCTGGTGCAGAACAAGGCGGTCAGCAAGGGGACGGTCGTGGATGCCAGCATCATGTCGGCGAGCCGGGATCGTGTGCAGGTCATGCTGTTCGTCGACCAGCAGGTCACCAATTCGCTGAGTCCGGATCCGCGGATCGACCGCAGCAGGGTCATGATGACGATGGTGCGGGCGGGCGGGCACTGGCTGGCCTCGAATGTGGAGATGGTGTGAGCACCCCGGAGTCGCCGGCCGTACTCATCGGCCGGTGGGGGCGGGGCTATCTGCGTCGCCACCCGATCGCGTCACTGGAAACCGTTGGCGACCAGTTCATTCTGGGCGTGCGCGCGCTCCAGTACCTCGTTATCGACGTGGTGACCGGCCGGTTCGCCTTCGGCGAGTTCGTGCGGCAGTGCGCGTTCATGATCAAGACCTCGTATCTGCCGACGATCGCGGTCGCCCTGCCCATCAGCGCGACGCTGTCTATCCAATTCGGACTGCTGGCCGGACAGGTCGGCGCGACCTCGCTCGCGGGTGCGGCCAGCGGTCTGGCCGACATCCGCCAGGCCGCGCCCGTGGTCACGGCCATGCTGCTGGCCGCCGCGGTGGGCTCGGCGATCTGCGCGGATCTGGGTTCGCGCACGATCCGTGAGGAGATCGCCGCGATGGAGGTCATGGGCGTGCCGGTGCTGCGGCGGCTGGTCGTGCCCCGGGTGGCAGCGGGAATCCTTGTGGCGGTGGGGCTCACCGGGTTGAGCGCGTTCGTCGGATTCCTCGCGGGTTATCTGTTCGACGTGTACGTCCAGGGCGGCACGCCGGGCAGCTTCGTGGCCACGTTCTCGTCGTTCGCCACCATGGGCGATATGTACCTGGCACTGGTCAAGGCCGTGGTCTTCGGGCTCATCGTGACGGTCGTCGCGTGCCAGAAGGGCCTGAGCACCAAGGGCGGACCGGGCGGTGTGGCGAATTCGGTGAACGCCACCGTGGTCGCCTCCATCGTGCTGCTCATGCTGGTCAATGTCGGCTTCACACAGCTCTATACGATGCTGTTTCCCCGGCAGACGTTGTAAACCATGGCCGCACAATATTATCCGCTGAATCTCGGCCGGGTCGTGCGCGTCGCAGGCGCCGTCACCGGTCCCCCTGCGCGCGGTGTGATGCGCTTGGGCCACATGGCCACCTTCTTCTTTCGTGCACTCGCCTCGATACCGCTCGTATTGCGGCACTATCGCACCGAGCTGCTGCGGCTGATCTCGGTGGTGACGTGGGGCAACGGCTCGCTCATCGTCGGCGGCGGCACGGCCGGGATCATCGTCGTGCTCGGCGCGAGTGCGGGCGCACTGGTCGGCATCGAGGGCTACAGCGCGCTGAAGCTGCTGGGCATCGGCCCGGCCACGGGACTGATCGCCGCGACCGCCTCCACCCGCGAGCTGGCGCCGATCATGGCCTCGATAGCCTTTGCCGCACAGGCGGGTTGCCGCTTCACCGCGCAGCTGGGCGCGATGCGGATCGCCGAGGAAATCGACGCCATGGAAGCCCTGGCGATCCGCTCGATCCCGTACCTGGTGACCACCCGGCTGATGGCATCGATCGCGGCCATCGTGCCGCTGTACATGGTCTGTCTGGTCGTGAACTTCCTTGCGGTGCAACTGGCCATCGGCGTGGCGGGAGACGATTCTCCCGGCACCTACCAGCACTACTTCCGCATGGTGCTCAGTACCAGCGACGTGGTGTACTCGCTGCTGAAAGCCGTTGTCTTCGTGATCATCACGACCACGATCCAGTGCTACTACGGCTTCTACTCCACCGGCGGCCCGGAGGGCGTCGGCATCGCCGCCGGACGCGCCATGAGAGCCAGCATCACCGTGATGATCTGCGTGAACCTGCTGATGACGTTGACACTCTGGGGATTCGACGCTGGGGCGCGACTGAGCGGGTAAGACCGGCCGGCACGCGGCGCGGCCGTCACCGAACACCGTTTTTTCACGCCGGCCACCCGCCGTGGCGGGTGGCCGGCGTCGAAGAACGCTGGTCGGCCTGCTACTTCAGCGTGCTACCCGCGTCGACCGTCATCGGCAGGCCGGTGACGTACCGGGACTCGTCCGAGGCCAGGAACAGCACGGCGTTGCTGATATCGACGGGCTCGACCCAGCCCACCGGAAGTACGTGCATGAACTGCGCGACCGGTTTGAAGTCCTCCGGGCCCGGGTTCTCCAGGTCGGGGCGGAACAGCTTCATGGTGGCCTCGTTCATGAACATCGGGGTGTTGACGTTCGTGGGGTGCACCGAGTTGACGCGGATCGAATGCTGTCCCAGCTCCACCGCGAACGCCCGCATGAGCCCGACCACGCCGTGTTTGGCGGCGATATAGTGCCCTGTGTTCGGGTACGCCTTGAGTCCGCCGACCGAGCTGGTCAGAATGATCGAACCGCCGTTGCCGGCCGAGAGCAGGTGGCCGACAGAGGCTTTCACGGTCTTCCACGGGCCGGCCAGGTTGATGTCGATCATGGTCTGCCAGTCCTGCTCGCTGGTCTTGTCCAGCGTCGCACCGCCATTGCCGATACCGGCGTTGGCGACGATTATGTCGAGGCGGCCCAACTGCTCCACACCACTGTCGACCGCGGCCCTCAGTGCGTCGAAGTCCCGCACGTCGACCTCGGTGGTGACGATGCGGCGGCCGAGATTCTTCACCAGGTCGGCGGTTTCGGCCAGATCCTCGGGCGTGGACCCTGGAATGGCGTCACTGCCGCTGACGTTCTTGCACACGTCGACGGCGATGATGTCGGCCCCTTCCTGCGCCAGCCGCACCGCGTGACTGCGCCCCTGACCGCGCGCGGCCCCGGTGATGAAGGCGACCTTGCCCTCTACTCGTCCGGTCATGTGAATGCTCCTTTCTGAGCGGGCGATCGGTCATCCCGGCGTACCGGGCTCCATCGGCGCCTGGGACACGTCGGTGGATTCCCGCCTCGAGCACGCGGGAATGACGAGATCTGTTGTGCGCGAGCGGCGGATGCCGATGCGCTGGAGAGGACCGTGCTGTGGTGAGATCACGTGGCACGAGTCAGTCTTCGGACGTGTGTCCGTGACGGCGCCGGGAGAGCAGCACGATCAACAGCAGTGCGATCACGGCGAGGACCGGGCCGTACAGCGTGATACGGCCGATGCCGGAGGCGGCCAGCACGTCGATCGGCTCGGCTGGGGCGCGATGCGCCGGCGCGGTTCTCGCGGGGTTCGCCGCCACGGTGACGCCGAGGGCGTGGGGTGTCGAGCTGAGCCTGGCCGGGGACGATGTATCGACGTCGTGAGTAGACGGATCTGCGGCGGGCATTGGACTCTCGGGGCTCTGCGCGGAATCCTGCGCTCCGGCCGTGATCTCCGCGGCGAGGTTCTCGGCGAACCGCCCGATGAGCGTGCCCGCCACCTCGGCCAGTGCGCCGCGCCCGAACTGCGCTGGCTTACCGGTGATGTTCAGGTCGGTCTCGACGAAAACATTCGTGTTGTCACCGGATTCGACCAGGCGGCAGGTGATGGTCGCCTTCGCCGTACCGTTGCCGCGGGTCTCGCGCCCGCCGCCCTCGAGCACGGCCACGCCGGCCTTCTCGTCGGCGGAGACGACCCGGATCGTGCCGGTGTACGACAGTCCGACCGGACCGAGTTTGACCTTGATGCGGCCGAGGAAGCCCTCCCCGTCGCGCCCGGTGAGCGTCGCGCCGGGGACGCAGGGCGCGATGCGCTCCAGGTCCAGCAGTACCGGCCAGGCCTGTGCGGCGGGGACGGGAATGCTGAATGAATTGTCGAGTTGCATACGGGTCCCTTCAGAGCGCGACGGTCTGCGCGCCGCGGCTGGTGGCGGATAGGCCGAGTGTGTATTCCGGGCGCATCTCGTTCGCCTCAGCCCGCGACGGCGTCGGTGTCCGCAGGGGCGGCCGCCCGCGTCTCGTGTATCGAATCCGCTGCCTCGCGAACGGCTTTCAGGATTCCCTGATATCCGGTGCAGCGGCACAGATTGCCGGACAACGCCTCGGCGATCTCGGCATCCGAGGGGGTCGGATGCTCACGCAGGAACGCTGTCGCGGACACCACGAAACCCGGTGTACAGAAACCACATTGCAGGCCGTGATGGGTCCGGAACGCGGCCTGCACCGGCGAGAGGGAGCCGTCCGGGGCGGCCAGGCCCTCCACAGTCGTGATCTCTGAACCATCGGCCTGGACCGCGAACATCAGGCAGGACCGGACCGCCTCGCCGTCCACCAGGATCGTGCACGCTCCGCAGACCCCGTGCTCGCAGCCCAGGTGGGTTCCGGTGAGTTCACACCGCGTGCGCAGGTAGTCGGCCAGGGTGAGCCGGGCCGGCACGTGGTCGCGTCGCCCGATCCCGTTGACGCGCACCCTGATCGAGATCTCGGTGGGGTCGTGCTCAGTCATTGCTCGCCTCCGCGACTGCCCGTAACCACGCTCGGGCGACCATATGGGCGCCGAGCCGTCTGCGATACTCCGCGGACCCGTGCAGGTCGGACGGGATCGACGACAGGGATCGTGTCGCGCTGTGCCCCACGTCCTGCGGGACGATGTCCTGGGCGGGTTTGCCGAGTGCCGAGGCCTCGGTATCGGTCGCGCGCACGGGTATCGGTCCCATCCCGAACAGTGCGATGGCACAGCGTTCGATCCGTGAGTCGGCGTCCAGGCGGATCGTCACCGCCGCACCGGCCATCGCGAAATCACCGCTGCGGCGGGCGAATTCCTCGATGGCGCAGCCGTAGCGCCCCGCTGGGCGCGGCACGCTGATCCCGGTGAGCAACTCGTCCGGCTCCAGCCGGGTGCTCCACAGCCCGGTGAAGAACTCGGCGGCGGACAGGGTTCGGCGTCCGCGCGGCGAGAGCGTCTCGAATTCCGCGTCCAGGGCCAGCGCGACGGCCGGATACTCGGCGGCCGCGTCGGCATGCGCGATCGATCCGCCCAGGGTGCCCCGGTTGCGGATCTGGAAGTGCCCGATCAACGGTGTGGCGCGGGACAGCAGCGGGGCCGAACGTTGCACCGGCGCGGCGCGTCCCACGTCGGCGTGGGTGGTGCCCGCGCCGATCCACACGGTGTCCGGACGCTCCGTGATGCCGCGCAGTTCGCTCACCCGGCGCAGGTCCACCAGATGCTCGAACACCGCCAGGCGCATCACGAGCATAGGCATCAGGCTCTGCCCGCCGGCGATGACCTTCGCCTCGTCACCCAATTCGGCCAGCAGGGCGACGGTTTCGTCGGCGGTGTCCGGCGCGTGGTACTCGAATGCCGCGGGTTTCATGCCCGGCTCCGCGCCCGGTCGATCAGGTCGACGAGGGTGGCCGGAGTCAGTGGCAGCCTGCTCAGCTCCACACCCAGCGGGGCCAGGGCGTCGGCGACCGCGTTGATCACCGCGGGGGCCGAGCCGATCGCGCCGCCCTCGCCCACCCCCTTGTATCCGCCGGGCCCGGCGCTCGGTGTCTCGATATGGCCGAGTTCTATCACCGGAACCTCCGTCGTGGTGGGCAGCAGGTAGTCCATGAAGGTGGTGGCGACCGGGTTGCCGTCCTCGTCGTAGGCGAGGTTCTCGTACAGCGCCCCGCCGATGCCCTGCACCGTGCCGCCGAATACCTGGCCCGCCACCACATTCGGATTGATCATCGGCCCGACGTCCTCGCTCACCACGTAGCGCAGCAGGGTGACCCGGCCGGTGTCGAGATCCACCTCGCAGGTGCACGCGTGGGTGGCGTTGGCCCAGATCATCGGCGCGGCAGCGCGAAAGCGCCCGCTGGCCTCCAGCCCCGGTGGCACGCCCGCCGGGAGCGAATCGAGCTGGAAGTAGGCGATATCGGCGATCTCCGCCAGCGACAGCTCGGTATCCGGCAGCCCAGGCACCCGCGCCCGGCCGCCCTCGAACACCACCTCCGCGGTATCCGTGCCGAACCGTTTCGCCGCGATCGCGACGATGCGATCCTTCAGCACCGCGGCGGTTTCGGCGATCGCGCCCGCGGTCATCGGGCCGGAGCGGCTGCCGCCGGTGCCCGCGCCGAACGGGGTCACGGCCGTATCGCCCTGCACCGTGTGCACGTCGGCGAAGTCCACGCCGAGCGCGTCGGCGGTCAGCTGAATCACGGTGGTTTCCAGGCTGTTTCCGCACGAACCACCGGCCACGTATACGTTGACCGCGCCCGACGGTTCGATCCGGATGGTCGCGCCCTCGGTGGCCTGATACGGTATCGCTCCCGCGGTCGGCTCCACGTAGGTGCAGGTGCCGACGCCCAGGTAGCGGCCCTGGTCGCGGGCGCGCGGCTGCTGTTCGCGGAACGTGTCGTAACCGATGAGCTCCAGCGCCTGTTCGAGGGTCTCCAGTGGCGTGATATCGCTGTAGGGCATGCCGTTCGGGTTGGCCATCGGCAGGTCCTCGCGCCGAATCATGTTGCGCCGACGAAGGTCCGCCGGATCCATACCGATCTGCCGGGCCGCGGTGTCCAGTAACAGCTCGCGTGCCACCGATTCGAACTGCCACGGGCCGCGGTACGCCACTCGCCCGACGGTGTTGGTGTAGACGAACTTCGCGTCGAAACTCGCTGCGGGAATGCGATAGGGGCCGGGGAACAGCATGCCGACGGCGATGCCCGCGGTCAGCGGCGAGGGGACCGGGTACGCGCCCACGTTCTGCACGTAGTCGATGCTCGCGGCCAGGATGTGCCCGGCGGCGTCGAATGCCATGCGGGCCTGGCCGTGTTCGTGCCGGGCGGTCCCGGCGCACATCAGGTTCTCCTGACGGTCCTCGATCCATTTCACCGCGCCCCGCAGGCGCCGCGCCGCGAGCAGCACGCACATGTCCTCGCGCATCGGCAGTACCTTCTGCCCGAAGCCGCCGCCGGTGTCGCGGGCGATGACACGGACCTTGTGCTCGGGGATGCCCAGCAGCCGGGCGCTGAATCCGCGCATCCCGTGCGCGGATTGTGTTGAGGCCCAGACGGTCAGCTCGCCCGTCGGGGCGGACCACTCCGCGATCAGCCCGCGGGTCTCCATCGGCGCGGGGACGTACGCTTGCTGAAAGACGTCTTGCCGCACGACATGCGCGGCCCGGTCGTAGATCGGCTGCAGTTGCGATGCGGGCAGGCCGCCCATCGCACCGGCGAGGTTGCCCGGACATTCGGGATGCACCAGTTCGGTGGATTCGGCGGCGGTGATGTAGTCGACTACCGGCGGCAGCGGGTCGTATTCGACGACGACGAGTTCGGCGGCGTCCTCCGCGACATAGCGGTCCACGGCGACGATGAGCGCGACCGGATCGCCCACGAACCGCACCTCGTCGGCGGCCAGCGGCGGCCGGGGCACGGGCGGCATTCCGGGCATGTCGAGGGGGTAGACCACCTCGTGCACGTCAGGGGTCAGATCCTGGGCGGTGTAGATCGCGTGCACGCCGTCCAAGGCGCGCGCGTCGGAGGTGTCGATGCTCAGGATCCGGGCGCGGGCGAGTGGGCTGCGCACGAAATGGGCATGTGTCATGCCCGGACGGCGCACGTCGTCGACGAATTCCCCGGCTCCGGTGAGTAATCGCAGATCCTCCACCCGGGGGACGCTGGTGCCGACGATACCGGTTGGCACGGTGGTTGTTTCGGTCACGGTCGCCGCCAGCGGGATACCGTGCGGGGGATTGTCGATCCGCTCATCGGGCTCGTCCTCCATTCACCTCGGCGGCGGAAACCGTCGGTGGTCGGGTGCATCGTGAGCGGCGGTGAGGCAGGGAATCGCGGCTGTCGTTCGCGGATGCTGTGCACTTGTTTAACATTCTGGTTCCAGGGGTGTCAATAGCGGCTATGCTCTGTACGAGAATGTAGATCTTTCTGAATGAGAAGTGTGTTCTCATGCGCGAATTGGCTGTGCCCCTGGCACGTTGGCATGCGGCGGCCACGCCCTACGCCCTGGCCACCATCATCGGCGTGACCGGCAGCGCCCCCCGCCCGGTCGGCGCCACCATGGCTGTCAACTCTGCCGGTGAGGTGGCGGGCAGCCTATCCGGCGGCTGCGTCGAGGGCGCGGTATACGAGCTGTGCCGACAGGCCCTGGAATCCGGCACAACGATCCTGGAAACCTTCGGCTACACCTCCGCCGACGCCGACGATTTCGAGGTAGGCCTCACGTGCGGCGGCAGAATCGAGGTCCTGGTACACCCCGTGCGCCAACCGCAGTTCGCAATCATCGAAGCAGCCCTGCACACCCACAACCCCGTGGCCCTCGTACGAGATGTGCTGACTGGAGCTATGCGGATTGTCGGCGCGGATGCGCGCAACGCCGTGCCGGAGGGCAGTGCCGTGTTGGAGGGGACTGCGGTGCTGGAGGGCAGTGCCGTGTTGGAGGGGACTGCGGTGCTGGAGGGCAGTGCCGTGTTGGAGGGGACTGCGGTGCTGGAGGGCAGTGCCGTGTTGGAGGGGACTGCGGTGCTGGAGGGCAGTGCCGTGCTGGAGGGGGCTGCCGTGCTGGAGAGCACTGCGGTGTTGGAGGAGTCTGCTGCGACGGGTTGCAGAGCTGCGCTGGGCGGGGGTGTTGGCGTAAGCAGGACTGCCGCGACAGAGGAGGCGGCCGGAGTGGGGTCTCCGGGGGCTGTGGTGGACTGCGGTGCTGCGGGTGACCAGGGTGATGTACGGGTTGAGCGCACAGGTGTCGCGTGGGACGGGGGTGTCGCGAAAGACCAGGATGGTGTGGGGAGCAGGTGTGTCGGGGAGGACAGGGGTGCTGTGAACGATGGTGTTTCTGTGCGGGTCGAGGGCACCGCACCGGCTGGGGGAGCGGCGAGGGGGCGTGTTGGCCGGCCGGATGCGGGCGTCGCGCAGGGTGCGGATGTCGTGCTCGGCGAGGGGCCTGTGCGGCATACAGTTGCTGTAACGGACGGGGGCGTCGAGTACCAGTTCGGTGCTGGGCCGGGCGATGATGCCATCGCGGTGCAGGCCCGTGCGATGCTCGAGTTGGGGCAGAACGGCCTGCGTGTGGTCGGTTGTGGTCCGGAGGAGGTGACCGTTTTCGTGCAGTCGTTCGCCCCGCCTCCGCGCATGATCATCTTCGGTGCGACGGATTTCGCCGCCGCGCTGTGTCGTATCGGGCGGCTGCTGGGGTATCGCGTCACCGTGTGCGATGCGCGCCCGGCATTCCTGGACGCCACCCGGATGCCGGACGCGGACGAGATCGTCGTGGCGTGGCCGCATCGGTATCTGGAAGGTACACAAGTGGATTCACGCACGGTGGTGTGCGTGCTGACGCACGATCCGAAATTCGACATCCCGGTGTTGACCATGGCACTGCGGCTGCCGGTGGCCTATGTGGGCGCATTGGGCGCGCGCCGTGCGGACGTCGAGCGCCGGACGCGCCTGCTCGAGGCGGGCGTGTCCGAGGATGAATTGTCCAGGCTGCGTTCACCGATCGGCCTGCATCTGGGCGGGCGCACCCCGGAGGAGACGGCGGTGGCGATCGGCGCCGAGATCGTCGCGGCGCGGCACGGGGGTTCGGCCGAGCCGCTCTCGCGGACCGATCGTCCCATTCACGCCTCGGATTCGCCGTCCAGCATCCCCAACTCGCGTTCGATCACCGCGAGGGCCTCCGCGTGACCGTCGCTCAGCCCGAGCGCCTCTTCCAGCACGAGCGTGCGAGCCATTCCGGTGAGCGCGACGGCCAGCGCGCCGACCGGGAACCGCTCGGTGTCCAGGTCGCTGTCCTTCACGATCTCGGCGAGCGCCTCGATCTGCATGCGGCGGAAGGTTTGTGCCGCATGGGCGACCGCGTCCCGGATCGCCGGGCGATGTGACGACAGCCCGACGAACTCCATGGTGATCCGCACATCGGCCGGATCGGTGCTGAAGCGCCACAGCGCCCGCAGCGGCCGATCCGTGCGCAGCAACTCCTCCTGCCGCGACACCGCGGTGTCCACCCGCCGTTCCAGAATCGCCAGGAACAGATCGTCCATCGACCGGAAGTAGTAGTGCACGAGCTGGCTTTTCAACCCGGCTCGCTCGGCCACCCGACGCGAGGTCACCGCGGCATACCCCTCCTGCAACATCAACTCCTCGGCGGCATCGAGCAGCGCACCGCGATTCTTCCCGTCGGGCCCGCCGATCCTGCGCGGCGCTGCCATCGGTCACACCTCCTAGCCGAGCCCGAGGCAGGGACTCGGTGATCATGGTAGCGGCGGCGTTCTGCGTCATCAGGAGCCCCTGTATGGCCGGGCTCACCACCGTCCAGCGCTCCGCCGAGCAGTGGCCGCGCCGTCACAACACCCGGATCGTCCCGCTTCGCACACAACACCGTCTCTGGATCGTGACTATCGCGCCGATTCGACGGCAGGACTACCGCGCCGAACCGACGGCAGCATGATCCAAGCCTCGATGTGCTCAGGTCGAGGGCGTGTGACCGGCCCATCGCTGCATTTTCCCGCCTCGAGACTCTGGTTTCCGACGATTACACCCGAAGAATGCAGCGGGAGGCCGGTTCTCCAAGCCGCTCGCCGCGATGCCGACCCGGCACCGCGCCCATGACGTCAGTGCGCGGCCGTCACCACGCCGCACAGTGCGAGCCGACTGCACATCGCCACGGGAAGGACACCCCGGCCTTTCGCTGCATTTTCCGCCTCGAGACTCTGGTTTCCGACAATTTCGCCCGAAGAATGCAGCGGGAGGCAGGTTCTCCTATGCGGACCGTCGCAGCGCTCACGACCTGCCCGGCCACCAGGTCGAACTGCACACTGTGAGTTACTGCGCACCACAAACGCGAACGACACCCCGGCCTATCGCTACACTTTTCCGCCTCGAGACGCCGGTTTCGGACGATTTCGCTCGAAAAATGTAGCGGGAGGCCGGTTCTCCGCGACCGACCCAGCACTGCACCCGCATCCCACCATTAGCGCGCGACACCACACGAACCGCACTCTGCAAGCCGACTCCATGCCACCATGCGAAGGACAATCCGGCCTATCGCTGCATTTTCAGGCCTCAAAAATCCGGTTTCCGATGCATTACGGCATCCACTACATCGACTTCCTGCCGGGCGACCCGGCCGCACTGGGCCCGACCCTACGAATCGGCCCGCAGAATGTAGCGGGAGGCCGGATCGTCTCGCACCATCTCCCGCTACTGCCTCGTAGACGAAACATCCACACCCCCAGCATGATCTGGGTCGGCCATGTTCTGGGCGTAAGTCATGGGCCTTGCCTACGCTATGCTCGGCTGGCTCCCTGGTCGATACCTCGTCGCGTCGCTGCACGGCTGGCACCGGCCGGATCGACACCGGCACAGCCACCGGATGAACCATGATCACCGGCGGCCCCATCCGATCCACTATCGGTAGGTGCGCACCCCTCGATACGACGGCCCGGCCTACCGCTACATTCTGCGTGCTCGAAAGTCCGGAAACGGACGAACACCCCCGAAGAATGTAGCGGGAGGCCGGTTCTCACTACGCGCATGGCTGATCGCGGCCTGCCGCGTCCTCAGCGTCCGTGCTTCACCTGGCTGAACGGCACGCCCTGATCGGCCGTCGCCTCGCGGGGCATGCCGAGGATGTGTTCGCTGATCTGGTTGCGGGACATCTCGGTGCTGCCGCCGGCCAGGCTCCAGGCCGCGCGGAACAGGTAGTCCAGGCCGATCGAGGAGGTCAGTGCGCCGGGACCTTCGGCGGCGACCGCCGCGCCGGCCAGTTCTACCGCGAAATCCGTTTGCAGGCCGGCGTTCTCGGCGCTGAACAGGCGCACGATCGCGCCTGCCGCGGGCGGCAGGCCGCCGGATTCGATGGCGCGGGAGACGCGGTCGACGAGTTGATCGCGCACGACGTTCATCGCGCGCGCCTCACCGATCTGCTCCAGCACCGCGGGATCGTCCAGGCGCCCGGCCGACCGGGCGATGTCCACCAGCGAACTCACGTCCGCGCCCAGGTGCGGGCGGGCGCCGCTGGTGTAGGGCGAGGTGCCGCCCATGGCCGAACGCTCGTGGAACAGCAGTCGCCGCGCGGCGGGCCAGCCGCCGCCGGGCTCGCCGATCATCGCGTCGGCGGGCAGGCGCACATCGTCGAAGAATTCCTGGCAGAACTCCGTCGACCCGGTGACCTGCCGGATCCGCTGGATCGTGACGCCGGGGGCCCGCACCGGCACCAGGAACATGGACAGGCCGTGGTGCTTGGTGGCCTCCCAGTCGGTGCGCGCCAGGCACAGGCCGTAGTCGGCGGCGTACGCGCCCGAACTCCAGATCTTGGAGCCGTTGAGCACCCAGTCCTCGCCGTCGCGATCGGCGCGGGTGGTCAGCCCGGCCAGATCCGATCCGCCCCGGGGCTCGGACAGGAACTGCGCCAGGATCTCCTCGCCGCGCAGCACCGCGGACAGGTGGGTCTGCTTCTGTTGTTCGGTGCCGAGGTCGAGCAGGGTCGCCGCGCAGATCGCCAGCGTCGGCACATTCAGCACCAGCGGCATCTCGTACGGCAGCGACGCGGTGGTGAACGCCTGCTGGTGTTCGCGCGTAAGCCCTTGGCCGCCATACTCCTCGGGGAAACAGATTCCCGCGAAACCGCCGTCGAACAGCAGCCGTTGCAACTGCCGTGCACGATCCCAGATGGCCTCGTCGTCGACACCGGTGTACCGGCCCGTCGACGGCGGCAGGTTCTCCTTCAGCCAGCGCCGTGCGCGTTCGCCGAATTCGGCGACGGGCTCGATGTCCGGGGATGCGGGCGTGGAGGGCTCACGATCGGTGGTGTCACGGTCGATAGGCATCGCTGTACTGCCTCTCTGAAATCGTTGGAATCCATCGGCGAGCAATGGATTTCGGTGAATCCCGGTCGACAGCATGCCGAGCTGACGGCCGCGGATGCACCCGCGCCGGGGTGACGGTCGAGTACGTCTGCGAGCGGGGCCGGGTGATCATGCGGCGGTGAGCAGCAGCTCTGCGATTCTGCGGCGATGATCGGCGGGGGTGCCGTAGAGGGCGCGGCCGACGGTGACCCGCCGCAGGAACAGGTGCAGGTCGTGCTCCCAGGTGACGCCGATGCCGCCGTGAATCTGCACGCAGTCCTGCACGATGACCGGAGTCTTCGCGCCCACATAGGATTTGGCGACGCCGATCGCCTCGGCGGCAGAGGCCCGGTCGTCGTCCCAGAGCGCGGCCGCCGCGGTGGCGGTGGCGTGGCAGGCCTCCAACCAGGTCTTGTTGTCCGCCATGCGATGTTTGAGCGCCTGGTAGGAAGCCAGTGGACGGCCGAAGGTGTAGCGATCGAACATCCAGGCCACGGTGGCGTCGAAGGCGCGCTGTGCCGCGCCGGCGGATTCTGCCGCGGTCAGGGCGGCGGCGACCTCGAGCTGGGTGCGCGTGGCGGCGACGGCGATCGGCCCCCGGTGCGCGAGAGTTCCTACCGCATCGGTGAATTCGACCCGCGCGGTGTGGCGGACCAGGTCCAGTGAGGGTACCGGGGTGACCGTCACGCCGGTCGAGTCGGCGGGCACCAGCAGCTGCACCGGACCATCCGGCCCGTGCGCGGTGACCAGGAAGATATCGGCCTCGGCGCCGTATTCGACCCGATCCTTGACACCGGTGACGCGCAGGACGCCGCCGTCCTCCCGAACGCCGGTGCCGGGCGCGGAGAGGTCCAGGCCGCGGCCGGGCTCGTACAGCGCCCACGCGGCGACGGTGTGCCCGGCGACGATCGCGCCGATGAGTTCGGCGAAGGTGTCCCGGTCGGTGGGCGCCTCCCCGGCCGTCAACAGCCCCGCCAAGACGGCGCTGGTCGTGATGAGCGGTCCGGGGGCGCAGGTGCGGCCGAACTCCTGCGCGACCAGGGCCAATTCCGTCAGGGGGCGACCCGAGACCGAACCGCCGCCCAGCGCCTCGGGCACCAGCATGGCCGTCCACCCCAGCTCCGCGCCCCGCGTCCACCAGGCCCGGTCCAAACCCGTCGCAGCCTCGCCGAGTTCGCGGATCACCGAGATCGGCGTCGTACGATCGAGGAATTCGCGAGTGGTTTGCCGGAACAACTGCTGGTCGGCGGTTATGTCTGGGCTCATGCGCTGGGTCCTCCGGCGACGGACGGGGTGGTGGGGTGGGGCCATCGGTTGACGACTCCCGATCCTGTGACGAGAATCGTATCATCATTTAAGGAGAGTATGATTCTCGCAACGGTCGTCCCTGGGCGTCCGTGGAATCAATTTGTCGGACATCGCCGCACGAGGTGGGTCCGTCGCAGACCAAAGGGAGCGCATCAGTGGCCTCGGACGACCTAGCCTCGGACACCGCAGCACGGGACTACTCAACTGTGGATTTCTTCCTCGGGCAGGACCTGCTGGAGGATCCTTACCCGTACTTCGACTCACTGCGTGAGCAGAGCCCGGTGACCCGGGAAGACAACCACGGCGTGTACATGGTGACCGGATACGACGAGGCCCTGGCGGTGCTCAACGACACCGAGCGGTTCTCCTCGTGCATGTCGGTGACCGGCCCGTTCCCCGGATTCCCGGTACCGCTCGTGGGTGATATCGACGCGCTGATCACCGAGCATCGCGACAAGCTGCCGCTGAGCGATCAGCTGCCCACCATGGACCCGCCGGAGCACACCCGCCATCGCGCGCTGCTGATGCGGCTGATCACCCCGAAGCGGCTGAAGGAGAACGAGGATGCGATGTGGGCGATCGCCGACCGCATGCTCGACGAGTACCTGAAGCCCGGGCGCGGTGACTGCATCCGCGACTTCGCCGGACCGTTCACCCTGTACGTGATCGCCGACCTGCTCGGGGTGCCCGAGGCGGATCAGGAGTTGTTCCTGAATCAGCTGCAGCGTGAGCACCGGCCCGGCGGCACCCTCGGCAGCGTCGAGGGAAAGGCCATGGAGCACAACCCGATCGAGTTCCTGTTCGCGAAGTTCTCCGACTATGTCGAGGACCGTCGCGCCCAGCCGCGCGGCGACGTGCTGACCAGCCTGGCGACGGCCACCTTCCCGGACGGTTCGCAGCCGTCGGTGCTGGATGTGGTCCGGGTGGCGGCGAACGTGTTCTCCGCCGGTCAGGAGACGACCGTGCGCCTGCTCAGCGCCGCGCTGCGGATGATCGCCGAACAGCCGGAGCTGCAACGCTTCCTGCGCGAGGACTCCAGCCGCATCGCCAACTTCGTCGAGGAGGTGCTGCGCACCGAGAGCCCGGTGAAGGGTGACTTCCGGCTGACGAAGGAGCAGGTGACCGTGGGCACGGTGGACCTGCCGGCCGGCACCACCCTGATGGTGGTCAACAGCGGCGCGAACCGGGATCCGCGCCGTTTCACCGATCCCACCCGGTTCGATCCGGAACGCTCGAATGCCCGCTCGCACCTGGCCTTCGGCCGCGGCGTGCACACCTGCCCGGGCGCGCCGCTGGCGCGTGCCGAGGCCCGGATCGCGCTGGAGCGGCTGCTGGATCGCACCACCGATATTCGCATCGATGAATCCGTGCACGGACCGGCCGGATCCCGCAAGTATCGCTACGTGCCGACCTATGTGCTGCGCGGTCTGATCCACCTGAACCTGGAATTCGATGTGGCCGAGGAGAAGTCGTGATGAAGGTAGCCATCGACACCGATCGCTGCCGGGGGCACGGCATCTGCACCACGTTGTGCCCGGATGTGTTCTCCATCAACGACGGTGGGTACGCGGAGGTGTCGAGCCCGGAGGTGGCGGCGGAGCACGAGAAGGACGTCCGGACGGCGGTGGACTGCTGCCCCGAGCGGGCGATCGAACTGAGCTGATGTCGCGTGCTGCCGGCTGGAATCCGAAACCGGGACTCCGGTCGGCGGCACGCCAAGGTGGCAGCTCGCTCGCCGATGTCGGCGTTCGGCGCGGACGGGGCCACTCCCGGTGAGTCGGCCTCGAGCCGGTGAGTCGGCCTCGAGCGCCGCGAGGATGCCTCCCGCTCGGCCCGGCGTAGCGGTGAGGCGGGTGCGGGCTGGGAACGACCAGCTGACGTGTCGAAATGCGCGCAGTCGCAACGAGCTGGCCACGACGGCGGCATACTACAGCTGTGCCCGGCATCGTGTGGTGCGCGGGATACGGTGTAGCGCTGGGCAATTGCTGTGCGGGCGGATCCACACGCCGCTGGCCCGAGGGAAAGTGGGGATTCGATGGACGACCGTTCCGGCGGAGATTCCGCGACAGGCGAGGGCGGCGCGGGGACGCAACCCGATATGACACCCCGCTGGCACGCCGAGCGATCCCCCGATCGGGCGGCGATCGTGATGGCGAGCAGCGGCGAGGTGGTGACCTACGCGCAGCTCGAGGAGCGGTCCATCCGGCTCGCGCGAGCGCTGCGGCAACGCGGGCTCGAGGTGGGAGGTCATCTCGCGATCCTGATGGAGAACAATCGAGAGTACCTGGAGATCGCCTGGGCGGCGCAGCGCAGCGGGCTGTACTACACCCCGATCAACCGGCATCTGAAAGCCGCCGAGGTGCAATACATTCTGGACGACTGCGGCGCGACCGCACTGGTGTCCAGCGGCGCGATGGCCGACGTGGTCGCCGGGCTGGACCTGTCCGGAATCACCACGCGGATCTGCGCCGCGGGGGAACTGCCGGGTTTCGAGGATTACCGGGCAATCCTGCGCGATTCGTCGGCGGAGCCCCTGGGCTCGGCCGAGTGCGAGGGCCGGGACATGCTGTACTCGTCCGGAACGACGGGTGCGCCCAAGGGGATTCGCAAACCGCTTCCGGCCACGGCGCTGGGTGATCCGGAATCCGGTCCGGTGCTCATCGCACGGGGGCTACTGATGAGCGGGATCAGCGACGGCGCGGTGTATCTGTCCCCGGCTCCGCTGTATCACGCCGCACCGCTGGTGTTCTCGATGTCGTGGCACCGGCTGGGCGCGACGGTCGTGGTGATGGAGCGCTTCGACGCGCTGGAATGCCTGGAGCTGATCGAGCGTCACCGGGTCACGCATGCCCAGATGGTGCCGACCATGTTCATTCGTATGCTGCGGCTGCCCGAGGACGTACGCGAGCGATACGACCTGTCGAGCCTGGTCGACGTCACACATGCCGCGGCGCCGTGCCCCGTGCCGGTGAAACGGCAGATGCTGGACTGGTGGGGGCCGATCATCAGCGAATATTATTCTGGCACAGAGGATATCGGCAGTACGCATATATCCGCAGAGGAGTGGCTGAGTCATCCGGGGTCGGTGGGCAGGCCGCTACAGGAGTGTCACATCGTCGACGAGGATGGCGCGGACCTGCCGCCGGGTGGGGTCGGCGTGGTGTACTTCGCCGGCGGACGTGGTTCGGAATACCACCACGATCCCGCGAAGACGGCCGCAGCCACCCATCCGAAGGGCTGGCGCACCCTCGGTGACATGGGCTATCTCGACCCCGAGGGCTACCTGTATCTGACCGACCGGCAGTCGCACATGATCATCTCCGGCGGCGTGAACATCTATCCGCAGGAGGCGGAGAACGTGCTCGCCTCCCACCCGTCCGTCGCCGACGTCGCGGTCATCGGCGTGCCCGACGCGGAGATGGGCGAGTCGGTGAAGGCCGTTGTGCAACTGGTAGACCAGTCGTCGGCCGGGCCGGACGCCGCCGCGACTCTGATCGCCGCCTGCCACGCGGAACTGGCCGCCTACAAATGCCCGCGCACGGTCGACTTCGTGACCGAGCTGCCGCGAGACCCCAACGGTAAGCTGTACAAGCGCCGCCTACGCGAGCAGTACTGGGAGGGCCACGCCAACCTCGTGATCTGAGGGGATTCGAACTCTGTCATCCCAGGTCATCGCCATGGCCGTGCCATCCCGCCGCGGGTCCAGCGGATGTATTGCGGCCCCGTCGTTCTCGCGCTGGGGGGCTCCGGCTCCCGGCCGGGCATCGGCCGAGGCATCAGGTCATGCGTCGGGTGATCAGGCCGGATGGTCAGGGTTTCCTCTCGTGGGGTCGCCGGACAGCTGCGCTCGCCCGCGCTCGGTGACCTCGGCACGCCGCTCGGCGATTCGGCTGATGCCCGGTTGCCAGGTTTCGGCGAGTATGCCCTCCAGGAGGTGGGCCTCGTCGAGGGTCGCGGCGTTCGTGACGCGGCGGTAGTGCTGAAGTAGCTTCTGTACCGCATGGCGGTCGTTGCCTGCGATGTCGGCGGCCAGTTTTCGGGTGAACGGCAGCAGATCCTCGTGCGGGACCACGTGATTCACCAAGCCCAGGCGCAAAGCCTCGGTGGCGGTGAGGAAGTTGCCGGTGAGCGACAGTTCGAGTGCCTTGCGTACGCCGACGGTGGCCTCCAGCAGCACGGTCGCGCCGCCGCCGGGCATGACGCCGACACGGGCGTGTGTATCGGCGAAGCGGGCGCGGTCCGAGGCCACCAGGAAGGTGCACTGCAGGGCCATCTCGAGACCGCCCGTGACGGCCGGTCCGTTGATCGCGCCGATGATCGGCTTACCGGTCGGCGGCAGAAAACGGAACAGGCCGTTGACATCTCGCTCCGGACCCGCACCGGGCGCGCGAACGGGCGCCGAGGGCTCGCTACGGCCCGAGGCCTCGGCCAGGTCGACACCGGCGCAGAAGGCCGGATCCGCGCCGGTCAGCACCATGACATCGACCGCCGCATCCGCGTCGGCGGCGCGTACGGCGTCCCATAGCTGGTACATGAGCTCGCGATTGAGGGCATTTCGCGCGGCCGGGCGGTTCAGCGTGAGCGTGGCGACCCGATCCGCGACGTCGACGAGGACTACTTCGGACATCGGCCACCTCCGGTGAGAATCACGTTATCGATACTGCGATACAGTACTCTCGACAGGCTGATACGATGGCACCGCTGCCGGGGTGCCATCGGGCTGGTCCCGAAGGTGGCGCCCACCGGATGTGATGTTCGGCCGGTTCGCCGGCACAGGCCCGGTCCGTTCGGACCGCATTCGAGGAGGCTTTCGACAGCCCGGACGCAGGAGCACGAGGTGAAGGTCGACGCGACGATCGGGGGACTGGCCGGCGCGACCGCGCAGGCGCGGCGGCTGGAACGCCGCGGCTACGACGGCCTGTGGGTCGGGGAGATGAACCAGGACCCGTTCCTGCCGCTGGCACTGGCCGCGGAGGCCACCGACCGTATCGACCTGGGGACCTCCATCGCCGTGGCCTTCGCCCGCTCGCCGATGACGCTGGCCTATACCGCCGCCGATCTGCAGCAGCATTCCGGCGGCCGGATGTGGCTGGGGCTGGGATCGCAGGTGAAAGCGCATGTGGTGCGCCGGTTCTCGATGCCCTGGGGACGACCCGCGCCGCAGATGCGTGAGTATGTGCTGGCCCTGCGCGCGATCTGGGCGGCCTGGGGTGACGGCAGCCCGCTGCGCTTCGAGGGCGAGTACTATCGCCATACCCTGATGCCGCGCGACTTCGCCTCGCCCGCAACCGATCTCGATCCGCCACGGATATTGGTGGCAGGTGTGGGCGATGCGATGACCAGGGTCGCCGGCGAGGTCGCCGACGGGTTCCTGTGCCACGGGTTCACCACCGCGCGGTGGATCAGGGAACGCACGCTTCCCGCGCTGGCAGCGGGCCGGGTGCGCGCCACCGCGGCCCCGGGCGGTGTGACATCGGGCGAGGCGGTTCCGGACGGTTCGGTCACGAGTGGATTCGATATCGTCGCAACGCCGTTCGTGGTCACCGGCTCCGATCAGCAGATGGCCCAGGAGATTCCGGCCCTGCGTGAGCGGATCGCGTTCTACGCCTCCACCCCCTCCTACCGCGGACTGTTCGAGTTGCACGGCTGGGAGGGGCTCAGCGAGGAGCTGACCGCGCTGTCGAAGGCCGGTCGCTGGACCGAGATGTCGCGGCTGATCACCGACGACATCCTTGCCGAATTCGCGGTCATCGCAGCTGTACACGAGGTTCCGGAGCGGTTGGCCGCTCGCTTCGGCGGTCTGCTCACCCGGATGTCGTTCCGGCCCGCGGGGTTGGATCCGGAGGCGGCCGCGGATCTGGCCGCCGACGTACGCAGGCGTTGTACCGCGGCCGAGCGCGACGCCGCCGTGGGGCGTCCGGTGTAAATGTTTCGGGCACAGCAAGTTCGAGGAATCGACCGGGTGGACGGCGCAACGCTGCGCCGCCGCCCGGTTCGGCCTATCGTGGTGGTACGACCGGCCGTCGAAAGTTTCTCGAAAGTCCGAAAAGTGCTGGGAGATAACGAATGACCACGATGATCCCGACTGACGCGTCCGCCGACGAACTCCCCGAATACCCGATGCCGCGCGCGGCGAACTGCCCGTTCGACCCGCCCAGTGAGCTGCGCGACTACCAACAGCAGGGGCCGCTGCGCAAGGTCAAGGTCTGGGACGGGCAGGAGGCATGGCTGGTCACCCGCTTCGAGGACCAGCGCAGACTGCTGGCCGATCCCCGGGTCAGCGCCGATGTCAACGCACCCGGATTTCCTCGTCAGGCGGCGCCGATCGCGCAGCCCGACGGGCAGCGTCCCGGGCTGAGCTTCATCTCGATGGACGATCCGGAGCATGCGCGGCTGCGCCGGATGGTGACCGCGCCGTTCATGATCAAGCGGGTCGAGGCGATGCGCCCGGCGGTGCAGCAGATCGTGGACGAGCTGATCGACCAGATGCTGGCCGGGCCGAATCCCGCCGATCTGGTCGAGGCGTTCGCGCTGCCGGTGCCCTCCCTGGTGATCTGCCGCCTGCTGGGCGTTCCCTACGCCGACCACGACTTCTTCCAGACCAACACCCGCGTGCTGATCAAGCGCGACACACCGCCCGATGTGCGCGCGGCGGCCTCGCAGCGGTTGCACGAGTATCTCGACGAGCTGGTCGGCCGCAAGGTCGCCGACCCACAGGACGATCTGCTGTCCGAACTCGCGGTGCAGCGGATCTCGACCGGCGAGCTGACCCGCGAGGACGCGGCCCAGCTGGCCCGCCTGCTGCTCATCGCCGGCCACGAGACGACCGCCAATATGATCGCACTGGGAACCCTTGCGCTGCTCCAGCATCCGGACCAGCTGGCGATTCTGCACGACTCCCCGGACCAGGCCACCCTCGCCTCGGCGGTCGAGGAACTCCTGCGCTACCTGAACATCACGCACACCGGTCGCCGCCGCGCGCTGACCGGGGATGTCGAGGTCGACGGCGTGACGCTGCGGGCCGGTGAGGGCATCGTCCTGGCCAACGACATCGGCAACCGCGATCCCGAGGTCTTCGACGATCCCGACCGGCTCGACCTGCGCCGCGACGCGCGTCGTCATGTAGCGTTCGGATTCGGTGTGCACCAATGCCTCGGCCAGCCGCTGGCGCGGATGGAGCTCCAGGTCGTCTACGGCACCCTGTACCGGCGCATCCCGACCCTGCGCCTGGCCACCGAATTCGAGCAGATCCAGTTCAAACACGATGGTTTCGTCTATGGCGTCTATGAGCTTCCGGTCGCCTGGTAAGAAAGGTTTTCCATGAAAGTAACTGTCGACCAGGAGAAGTGCATCGGCTCCGGCCAGTGCGTGCTGGCCGTGGCCGAGGTCTTCGACCAGCGGGACGAGGACGGAATCGTCGTGCTGCTGAACGCCGAGCCTTCGGCGGAGCTGGCCGATCGAGTCCGCGAGGCCGCGGCCATCTGCCCCGCGCTGGCGATCGGCGTCGAGGACTGACTCGCGAGGCTCGGCATGCCAGGATCGAGCTCTGTCCACAGTGCCGGTGCTGGAATACAATTGGCCCGGATACTCCCCAGGTGTCGGGCGGCACAGGACGCCCCTCGACCCTGTCGGGGGGTGATTGGATCGGCGAATTCCGGCGGCGCAAGCGGCGCCGCTGGCACTGCCGCATCGGTGCTGGTCATAACCCTATCGTCAGGTTGAGCGTGGCGATTGCTGTACCAGATGCCGTCCGGCAACCGATGAGCGACTTCAGAATTCGCCGTCTCAGCCGCGGGCAGTGTATTCGGTCCGATCAGCGGCAACCCGGAGATCGCAGCGCACAGCCTCGATGGATCCGATGAGCGACTTCAGAATTCGCCGTCTCAGCCGCAGGCGGTGTATTCGGTCCGATCAGCTGTAACCGGTGCGGATCGCAGCGCACAGCCTCGATAGATCCGCCCTGTGCATGTGCGGGATATCCGGATCTATCGAGACAGTGTCCGATCTTTCAGCGGAGCGGATCTACGGGGTCGGCCGGCATGCGTCCATGACCGCGGTCACGGCGTCCACTCCCGGTCGCGCGGGCACCACCCGGACGATCGCGCTGTCCAAACCCTCTGCCATACGGCGGAATGCGGCGCCGGCGCCGGAGGCCGGGCCGAAATAGCCGACCTGCGTGGCCAATTCGTCGGGGAACGCATCGATCAGCTCGTCCTGGGACGCACCCTGGTCGCGGCGGTTTTCCAGGTCGGTCAGCACCTCGTCGAAGCCCATCCGGCCGAAGTGGCCGCGGTAGCCGAGTTCCTTGTTCACGCCGGGCCAGGCCAGCGCATACCCTATGAGCGCCTCGACGAGGGCGCGGCGGGCCGCGTCCACATCGTCGTCCACGCAGATGCGGATGTACTCGGTCATGGTGACCTCGCCCGGGTCGCGACCGGCCGCCCTCGCCCCCTGCGCCACGACCTCGCGGTTGGCCGCCACCTGTTCGGGGGTGCACCAGTTGAACGACGCGCCGTCGGCGGCCTGTCCTGCCAGTGCGAGCATCTTCGGGCCGAGTGCGCCGAGTATCACCGGCACCCGGTTCGGGGCCGAGGCGAGTGCGAAGCCGTGCAGTGTGACGGCCTTACCCTCGTGTTCGACGGTCTGTCCGGCCAGCAGGGGACGCAGGGTTTCCAGCCATTCGCGCATCGTGCCGAGCGGGCGCAGGTCGTCGCGCAGGCCCAGTGACCGGCGGTAGAACGGGGTGTGCAACGCGCCGGACCCGATGCCGAGCACGAATTTCCCGCCGCTGATCTCGCCGACCGCCGCCGCGCTGGCCGCCAGCGCGGGCACGGACCATTGACCGACCGGCAGCACGGATATCCCGGTGCCGATGCCGCCGGGCACGACCTCCGCGCTGGCCACCGACCACTGCGCGCAGACGTGCAGCGGATCGCGGCCCATCCCGGCATTGGTCCAGACGCTCTGATAACCGAGCCGAGCGGCATGCCGCGCCAGCTCACGATGTTCGTCCCACGACAATCCCAGGCCCTGATCGAGCCCGACCGCGATCTCCATGGCAGCGCCGGCCTTCCTGTGTGATGTCCGGTCACTCGAGGCTAGGCGAGGCGCGGATGTCTGTCGCGTACCGGGTGGACGGATTCGTTCGTCGCGACAGGAGGAACTCGGCGTATCAGTGCGAGACGAGTCGGACACCGATCGGCAGGTTCCGGCGACAGCGCCGAAGAGCGGGGACAGGCCCGATTATGCCTACGCGGCGGGATCGAACGGACGTTGTCCGCACGATCCCGCCTGTCGGCAAGACGACCCCGCCGACCTCGGATGAGAGCCGTGGTGGCTGGACGGCTAGATTCGGACGTATCGGGGCCCTCGACGCGGACGTCATCGCTCGCGGATCCGGTCCGGCTGGCCCCCGGTGTCGTCCCGTTCGCCTCGCCCCCCAGCCCGAGCAGGAGCTGGGGTCGGCCGTCGCTCCGGCTGACCTCCGGTGTCGTCCCGTTTGCCTCGCACCTCTGCATGGCTGCGCAGCTCGGTCAGTACAGCCGGGACGAGTCCGGTGTGATGCGCCCCGCCGTGATCAGGGTCTCGAACGCCGCGCGCTTGCGGGCGCACGAGTGTTCGCGGTGCATCTGCATGGTGAGGTGGGCCTCGGCGACCGTGAGGGCGCGATCGGGTTTCGAGCACGACCATCCCGGCGGCCAGCTCCAGGTCTTGGCCTCGCGGCGGGCCAGGGGGGTCCGATGGCCGGCGATGGTGGCCCGGCGTGGTCGGGCGGACCACAGCAGTGAGAGCCCGACCAACGCGAATCCGCAGCCGGCGAGCGTGATGAGCACCACTGATCCCACACTCCACGTGCCCATGAGTTGCATCCTTCCGAACTGTTAGTGCCTTATAACCACGTGCGTGGTCTGACACGATTCGCCAAATCCACCAGGCGGATTCGGTAATCGGTGTCGTCGGCCGTGCGCGCGAGTGCGCGCAGGCCCGCCTCGAGACCGGACCGCAGCCCCGATTCGGTCGCGGGGGTCTCGAGGATCGCCTTCTTCGGATCGCGCACCTGCCCACCGGCCAGCAGCCACGCCAGCGTCGCCCACAGCAGCACGACGCGGGTCGGCAGATAGCGCGGCGTGCCGGACAGGTCGGCCAGCCGTCCGGCCGCGACCCGCAGATCCTTCTCGGTGAGCCGATGCAAGGGGACCGAGACCTGCAGCAGACATCCGGCCAGCCCGGCGGTGGTGCGATGCGGTGAGGCCGTGGGTAATTCGTCCAGCACGGCGATCGCCGCCGGGATCGCGCCGCCCTCGGCCAGCCGCCGGGCCAGGCCGAAGGCGGCACTGGCCGCGCGGCGATCGGTCTGCCATGCGCGCCGGTAGTTCTCGATCGACGCCTGCTGCCAGTCGTCGCCGTCCGCGTACGGTCCGCGCGAGCGCACCAGCAGCTCCGCTGTCGCGGCCATCGCCAGACTGGGCGCGGACTCGTCCGGAAGCATCGCCCGCACGATGTCGAATTGCCGGTGTGCCCTTCGATACTCGGTGTCCAGCCGCGCGGCGATCGCGGTGTACCAGGCGATGCGCCAGTCGCCGACGCAGTGCGGCCGCAGGGATTCCAGTGCGGCGCGGGCGGTTCGCGTCTCACCCAGCTCGAGCAGCACCCGGATCAGCTGGAGGGACGCCTCGAATTCGAAGGAGCCCGGCACGCTCGGATTCGCGTCGGCGCGGAAGGGAATGCGCTGCAGCATGTTCAGGGCATGGCGAGCATGCGTGTGCTGCAGGTTGGCCAGCAGCGCGCAGCTGGGGTCCCGGCTGTCCAGCCGCGGCACCGGCAGCGCGGCGACCACCTGGGGTGCGTCGAGCGAGGGGGAGCGGTGGACGCCGTCGACCATGCCGTCGAGGTGCACGACCAGCATGTCGATGCCGAAATCGCCTCGGGCGCGGTTGAATTCACCCGAGGACGGCTCGGCGGGCCGCTCGGGCTCGCGCCGGCTCGGGCTCGTCCACTCCGGCGCCGGTGTATCCCGGGCCGGCGCGGCGAGCGACGGGACCGGCCCGGGTTCCCGGAGGAGTTCGAACGTCATGACCACTCGCTACATTACGTGCCACTGTTTGGTGTAACGTAACGCCGAATGATGGCATATAGCAAGTGTGGTGTCCGGACCGTAGCCAATCGTTTACATGGACGACCGATTCTCTGCCGGGGCGGTTGATCCGCCCTCGGCGTTCCCGTCGCGGGTGAGTTCGGAGCCCCTGAGCCAGGGGAGTGCTACGACGTCGGGCAGGGTATCGCGCTCGAGGTGTGTCCGAGTGCGGCGTGCTTGGGGGCGAGCCGCTGGGCCTCGTAGCGCGGCCGGTGCACCGCGACGAAATCCATTCGGCCCTCGCCCACGGTCTCGTGCGAATCACGGACTGTCACTTGCCAACTGCTGAACTTGCCGCGTGCCCGGACGCATCGTGCGGTGATCGTCACCTCCGCGCCGATGGCGATCGGGCCGAGGTGGCCCAGGTGCTGGCGGGTGCCGAGGGAGCAGTACCCCTCCGGCATCGTATCCAGCAGTGCGACCATGCAGATTTCCTCGCAGAGCCGGATCACCGCGCAGGAGGCGACGACCGGTGGCTTGTTCGACCATGCCGGGCCGGATCCCGCTGTCTGGACGCAATCCTGCGGTCCGGTCCGGTAGATGGCCTCTCGCAGGGTGCCGAGCTGGGCGACGGGCGGAGTCTGCTGTGCGCGGCGTAATGTGATCGTGAACAGTCGACGGCGTACGGAGCTGGTGGTCATGAGCATGTGCCGGTTCTCCCGTCAGACCAGGTCGGGGGCGTCGGTCAGGGCGGCCCTGATGTCGTGGATGCCGCGGAAATAGTCGTGGATGTGTGAGGCGTCGAGCCGCGCGGCGGCGGCGATTTCATCAACGGTGGCATCGGGACGATCGCGGTGCAGATCTCGGGCGATATCCAGAATATACTCGCGCATTCTTGTGCTCTCTGGCAGAAGAGGAACTGATCGGTACGGTACGCCTGGCAATCGAATAACGTGCGGTGAAATGTATATGCCGCCCGCATGACGGGTCGGCGTCGATTTGTCGCACCTTAATGATTGAAATACTACAGGTTGTTCGGGAATCGTCGTCGTACTCCCCGTCGAGTACCTGGCGAAATGTAACGTAAGAAAGTATTACTACTGATCAGTTGCGCCTCGGTTGCCTCCGGGTTAAGCAAATGGGGTTGTTTCACAAACGTGGACGGTATGTCCGTCCGTCGCATGCTTTGGCCTGCGAGGGCGGCAAGTCCGACCTGCCGATGATGTTGGTCACACCTGTTCTGGGCATTCGCTCAGGTCTGGCCGGCCCGTCTCGATACGCCTCGACGAATTGACGGCGAATGCGACACGCCGGGCAGTTGCGGTGATATCGGCGGCATCTTTTCCTCGTGATACGTTGCGTCGTGTTCGCGGTCGGCTCGCTGTGATCCGGAGCCTGATCATCCGGATGCCGGGATCATTTCGGAGATTCTCCGAGCGGCCCGTCCGGGTCGGGAAAATGCGGGACCGCCCCGACTCGATCTGTGGCGATAGTGAAATTATGGCGAGTCGGAAGCCACGATCGGCGATTGTGATCAGCGGAACAGGATTTCATATTTTGTCAGCGTATGAAAATAAGCCGCCCTGTGCTAGAAGTGTAATTTGCTAGATTCCCGGGCGCGAGATCTGCCGTAGCTGGGATCGCCGCACGCGACTACCTCGGTAACTTCCTACCGGGAGGAACCCGGCGTCCGGCAGCGGCACGGCCCTTCGGGTACACAGGGAGCTCGCAGCCGGGACAAAGGTTGGTTCTAGCGGGACGGCCGAGAGTAGTGGTTATGAGCGAGCACACCGTACGAACCGACGATCGCAGCCTGGTCCTGGACGTGGTCATCCCCGTCTACAACGAGGAACACAGCCTCGGCGCATGCGTGTGGCGGCTGCTCGGGCAACTGAAGAGCTTTCCGTTCTCGACACGCATCACCATCGCGGACAACGCCAGCACCGACGACACCCTCGCGGTGGCTCACGGCCTGGCCGACGACTTCGACAACGTGCGGGTCATCCACCTGGACCGCAAGGGCCGGGGGCGGGCGTTGCGCACCGCGTGGCTGGCCTCGGACGCGCAGGTGGTCGCCTATATGGACGTCGACCTGTCCACCGACCTGAACGGTCTGCTGCCGCTGGTGGCCCCGCTGGTGTCCGGACATTCCGATATCGCGATCGGCACCCGCCTGGACCCCGCCTCGCGGGTGGTGCGCGGGCCCAAGCGGGAGTTCATCTCCCGCTGCTACAACCTGATCCTGAAAGTCGCACTGCGCGCGCACTTCTCGGATGCCCAGTGCGGATTCAAGGCCGTGCGCGCGGATGTCGCGCAGGCGCTGCTGCCGCTGGTGCAGGACGGCGAATGGTTCTTCGACACAGAGCTTCTGGTGCTGGCCGAGCGGTCCGGGTTGCGCATCCACGAGGTGCCGGTGGACTGGGTCGACGATCCGGACAGCCGGGTCGACATCGTGGACACCGCGCGCAAGGACCTGCGAGGCGTGTGGCGGCTGCGTCGCGCGATGCTCACCGGCGAACTGCCGGTCGCCGAATTGCGAGAGGAACTGGGGCGCAAGGCGTTGACCGCGCGGTTGCCGTTGACCTTGGCGGCGTGAGGGCGCAGGTCTGGCCCGCCTACGGCCGGAACCCGGGTGGGTGGGGCTGCACATGATGTGGCTCGGCCGGATGCCTTCGACTTCACCCCAAACCGGCGGCGGATTTGGCCTCGACCAGCACTGCTTCGAGCATCTCGGGAGTGAGCCGTCCGGTGAACGTGTTCTGCTGGCTGACGTGGTAACAGCCGAAAACCGTGAGTTCCGCGCGGCCCGGGAGCGCGGGGGTGAGCGGGTAGCGCACACCGTGACCGAACCGGGGACGCGGGCGGGGCACGGTCCAACCGGATTCGGCCAGTGCGGGAAACAGCGCCTGCCAGCCCCAGCCGCCGAGGACGACGATCGCGCGTAGATCGGGCGCGAGCAGACCCAGTTCGGTGATCAGCCAGTGGCGGCAGCGGTCGCGTTCGTCGGGGGTGGGCAGGTTGTCCGGGGGTGCGCAGTGCACCGGGGCGGTGATCCGGGTGCCGAGCAGGTGCAAGCCGTCGTCGAGCCCGGTCGAGTCGGGCTGACTGGCCAGTCCCGCGCGGTGCATCGCGGCGAACAGCACATCCCCGCTGCGGTCGCCGGTGAACATGCGCCCGGTCCGGTTACCGCCGTGCGCCGCGGGCGCCAGCCCGACGATCAGCAGCCGGGCGTCGGCCGGTCCGAAACTGGGAACCGCGCGCCCCCAATAAATTTCGTCACGATACGCCGCACGCTTGGTGCGCGCGGCCTCCTCCCGCCAGGCGACCAGCCGGGGACAGGCGCGGCAATCAGCTACCGCGCTGTCCAGTTCATCGATCGACCGACACGCCTTCACCTGGACATTCTGATCCGGCGGTCCATCAGGCGCTGAGCCGGGTGCGGGTCGAGCAACGTGTACACCCACTGAGCAGCTGTATATCGGATGCACACTCGCCCCGCACTGTCTGTCAGGCGCCGGTGGGGGAGCGTCGGCCCGTGGTCGGGGTTGGGAGTACGCCCGTTGCTCGGGGCCGGGGGCGCGCAAGGTTGTGCATTCACTGAGCAGTGGATATACCCGGACTGGTCACTATCGTGGGTGTTGTTCAGCGGCTGCGGATCTGAGAGTGTGTCGGCCCGGAGTCGGGGTGTGGATTACGCCGGGAGCCCGGGGCGGATCGAGCGGGAGCATCCCCTGAGTAGAGGATTCATCGGCTGCTCACTGACCGCACCAAGTTCGGTGACCACGGACCCGGCGGCGCCCGGGCTGAATCGGGTGTGGATTACGCGCCCACTCGGCATTGTTCGACGTCGAAATCGTGAAGTTCCTCTGTCTCAACGGCATGGGGTTCGCGGCGCGCTCGGCCTCATCGCCAGAGGGATGTGACCGATCGCTCTGGGCGCCATGTCGATGGCGGGTCTCCAGCGGCGGGCTGCCGAGTAGCGCTGGCAGCTTGTCGCGCAACGCCACCCATGTCGACCTGGCACCGACCGCCACGTTGCGCGGGACAGTTCACGAGGCCGGTGGAACCTACGATGCGAAGTGGGCTGGTCCCGGGACGGTCCGTCGAGACCGCCCCGGGGGTACCGAAACAGGCTGTTGCTCAGCCGATCTGGGCGAGCCTGGGGGCGATCTCCTCGCCGTACCGGGCGACCCAGCCGGCCGGGTCCGGGTTGCCGGGCAGCGGGCCCACGTTGATCAGGTCGAAGCCCAGGTCGGCGTAGCCCTCGGCGGACTTCAGGTAGGCGTCGGTGTCGGCGAAGGGGTCGATGAAATAGCCTGCGGTGAGCCGGATTTCGGACATATCGCGGCCCAGGGTGTCGCAGTGCGCGCGCAGGACGCCGAGCTTGTGCGGCAGATCTTCCAGCGGAGTGGTGGTGTTCCACAGGTCGGCGTACTGCGCGACCATGCGCAGGGTCTTCTTCTCCCCGCTGCCGCCCAGGAAGATCGGCGGGCGGCGGATGGGCTGGGGCTGGCAGATCGTCTCGGCGAGCCGGTAGTGCTTGCCCTCGTAGGGGCCGTTGTTCTCGCTCCACATCTGCAGGCAGATCTGCAAGGTCTCCTCGAGCATCTCGAAACGATCGCGCAGCGGCGGATACGGTACGCCCAGGCCCACGTGCTCCCGCTCGTACCAGGCCGCACCCAGGCCGAGCATTGATCGGCCCTGGGACAGCACGTCGAGTGTGGTCGCGATCTTGGCGAGCAGGCCGGGATAGCGGTAGGTGACGCCGGTGACCAGCAGGGTCAGGGTGATCCGCTCGGTCTGGCCGGCCAGGAAGCCCATGCTGGTGTACGCCTCGAGGAACGGGTCCTCGGACTTGCCCATACCCTCCATCTGGAAGAAGTGGTCGGCGAGGGTGAACATATCCGCACCGGCCTGCTCGGCGGCGATGGCGGTGCGCGCTAGGGTCGGGCCCAGAGCGGCCGGGTCGCCCGGCAGGAAGTCGATGTAGTGGATGCCGTAATGCATGGTGGTACGCCCCGATCTCGAGAGGAGTTGTCGGCTCGATCGAATAGCAGCCTAGATTAAACAGTCTCAGCTGTACAGCTGAAACTGTTTAATATGGTCGGTCATCTTTCGCGATCCCGCGGTGCCGGCAGGTTCCTGTGCGCTCGGGCGTCCGCGGACCAGTGCGGGGCATTCCATCGGTCGGCGATGGCGGCGGCGTCGGTGAAGTGGGCGGCGGCCTGCTCGTCGCGACCGAGGAGCAGGGCGAGTTCGCCGAGTGTGTGGGCGACCGGAGGCACGGCCAGCGACATGCTCTCCGCGCCCGCCGGCGGACCGTCGTGGTAGGGGAGCAGGTCCGCGTAGATCTCCTCGGCGGTGTCGCGGTCGCCCAGAGCGACGATCGCCATCGCGCGCAGGCTCGTCAGGAAGGTGAAGAAGAAGTCGTGCCGGATCGGGCTCGGCGATGTGTGGCTCCGGTGTGCCTCGTCGGCGCGACCGGCCGCGTGCAGGGCGAGCGTGAGCAGGTCGGCGAGGAGGGGGCCGAGTTCCTCGTGGAAAGCGCGCACGTCGTCCAGATGGTCGCCGAGCGTCCCGTCGTTCAGCCAGATCGCCGCCAGCGCGAGGTGCAGGAAGCCCGCGGCATGCACGGATCCGGCGCGTTCCATGCGTTCGGTGGCCTCGATGTAGAGGCGCTCGGCATCGGTGTGGCGGCCCTCGATGAGCACCAGGGTCGCCAGCGCGATCTCGGCGGCGCCGACCGCCTCCGGCATCCGGTACGCGCGGGCGAGGTCGAGCGCCTCCTCGGTCAGGCGACGCATCGTCGCCGGGTCGTTGGTCACCGCGGCGTTCGCGGCCAGATTGAACAGCGCGGTCACGCGGTAGGCGGGCAGGTCGTGCTCGACTCCGATCGCCCTCAGCTGCCTGGAGTATTCCTTCTGCCGGGGGTCGCGGGACAGGATCAGGAGCGCCGCGGCCCGGAGCCGGGGATCGGCGGCGAGGTCGAGCGCTTCCCGCGCGGCCGTCGTGACTGTCGGATCATCTTCGCCCACAAGCTCGTTGGCGTATGCGACGAGCAGATGGCATCGGACGTCGGCGGCGAGATCGGTCCGCTCGAGCAGACGCCGGAGGCGGCCGACGATCGGACGATCGACCGTGCCGTACGTGCGGGCCTGCCAGGGTGTGGGCTCGGTCCATGCGGTGAAGGCGGCGATCATCAGGTCGTCGCGGCCGATCGACTCGGCGTACTCGACGGCCCGCTCGCGCGTGTCCCTGGCCGCGGCGACGGCTCCGGCCCTGATCTGCGCGCGCAGCAGTCTGCCCAGCAGCTCGGCGCGTTCGTCCGGATCGCCGGAGTTGGCCACGGCGTCGGTGAGCAGCGCGGCCGCCACGTCATGTGCGTAACGCGCCTCGGCTTGCTCGGCGGCACGGACGCAATAGGCGACGGCCTTCGGTGATCCCGCTCGCGCGTAGTGATAGGCGAGCGCCGCGACGTCGCCCGTGCCCTCCAGAGCGGCCGCGATCCGGGCGTGCATCCTGGTGGTCCGCAACCGGCTGACGTCGGCGACCAGCGTATCTCTGACCAGTGCGTGCACGAACCGGACGCGTCCCTGCCCCGGCTCGTCGAGCAACCCGGCGATGACGCCCGCGTCAAGTGCGTCCAGCACGCTGTCCTCGTCGGAGTCGGCGGCCCGAACGAGCACATCCACCGAGCTTTCCCTGCCGGCGACCGCCGCCAGCCGCAGGATGGACACGCCGCTCTCGGGGAGACGTGCGAGCCTGCGCCGCAGCACATCTCGTACACCTTCGGGAACCTGCGAGAGCGCGACCAGCGCACCCTCACTGCTCAGCAGCCGCGCGCTCTCTCGCACATAGAACGGATTGCCACCCGTCCGCTCGGCGATCCGGGCCACGGTCGCGTCGTCCGTCTCGCATTCGGCGCGGACGAGTCGCGCCACCGCGCCGGCTTGCAGTCCCGGCAGGTTCAGCCGCAGCGGCGCGGTGCGGGCGAGGGATCCGAGCGTTTCGGTGAGCCGTTCACTCTCGTCCGCGCGGTACGCCGCGACGACCAGGATCGGGGCCCGAATGTCCACGCCGCCAAGCAGTTCCAGCGTGGCGGCGTCCGCCCAGTGCAGGTCGTCCAGAACGACGGCGACCGGCCGGTCGGCGGCAACCGCCGCGAGCCAGTTCCACACGGCCTGCCGCAGCCGGAACCGCCCGGCAGCCGCATCACCGTTCATCGGCACGGTGTCGGACAGCAGCGGCGCCAGGTCGGCAGCGAACTGTCCCGTTGAAACGCTCGCGGCCACCGTCCGCAGCGTCTCCACCCACGCCCACGCGGGCGGCGCACTGTCCACCTCGGGACAGCGCCCCGCGGCCACGAGCCAGCCGTCCTGCCCGAGCCGCGCGGCGAGGTGCTCGAGCAGTGTCGACTTGCCGAGCCCGGCCTCCCCGGTGACGAGCGCAACCCGCGCCCCGTCGGCGACGGCCGCGCCCGCGGCCCCCAGCAGCGCGGCAATCTCGCTGTCCCGCCCGACAAACGTCGTGGCGCTGAGGCTGTGCGTCAGAAACGTTGTCGCGCCATGGCTCTGGCCGGCAAAGGTTGTGGCGCTGGGGCTGTGCCCGACAGACGTTGCCACGTCGGGGTTCTGCTCGGCAACGGTTGGAGTGTTGGAGCTGTGCCCCACAAGCATTGCCGCATCGGGGCTGCGCTCCGCGAAGGTCGCCGCGCTGGAGATGTCGGGTGGAGACGACGGCGTAGTGGCTTGCGGATGGAGAATGCCTGCGGGGGATACAGGGCCGGTTGCGTCCTGGTGGGTCGAGGTGGCCGTGTGGGGATCAACTGGGATGGTCATGCCTTGGCCGGCTGGGATGGTCGCACGCGGGTCAGCTGGGATGGTTGCGCCCGGGGCGGTTGGGATGATCGCCTGGTCGGTTGATGTAGCCGTGCGCGGGAGAGCTGGGGCGGCGGCGTGCTGGTCGATCGGGATGGTCGTGTAAGGGTCCGCGGGGGTTGTCGCGCCTTGATTGGCTGAGGCAGCCACGTGCGGGTCGATGGGGGTGGTGGCGCCTCGGCGGGGTGCGGCGGTCGTGTTCGGGTTGGCTGGGGTGGTTGCGTGTTCCGCGGGGACTGCGGCGTCTTGGTTGGCTGTTGGGTCGGCTGAGGCGGTTGTGCGAGAGACAGCGGGGCTGGTCGCGTGCTGGTCGATCGGGATGGTCGTGTGTGGGCCGGTTGATGAGGCCGTGTCTGCGGGGATTTTCGCGCGGTGGTCTGCTGGGGCTTTCGTGTGTGAGATCGTCGGCACCGCTGTACGCAGGATGTCCGTGCGCTGGTTGAGGATTGCTTCTTCCAAGGCCACCAGTTCCGGGCCCGGGTCGAGGCCGAGTTCGTCGGCGAAGGTGGTGCGGGCGCGGCGGAGGGTGGCCAGGGCGTCGGCTTGGCGGCCTGCGCTCCACAGGGCGAGGGCGTGCAGGCGCCAGCCCTCCTCGCGCAGGGGGGTGTCGCGGGTGAGGGCCGCCGCTTCGGGGACGACCGTCGCGGCGGCGCCGAGCCGCAGGCCCGCCGCGATATGCAGCTCGCGGGCGACCAGGTGCAGCTCGTTCAGTCGGGCGGTCTCGGCGGCGGCCCACGGCTCGTCGGCGACCTCGGCGAACGCGGGTCCCCGCCACAGCGCCAGTGCCTCGTCGAGCCGGGCGCGGGCGTTGCCGGGATCGGTCCGGGCCTCGGCGAGCAGTCCTTCGAAGCGCCAGGCGTCCACCGCGTCCGGCGGCAGCCGTAGTGCGTAGCCGGGCGCGGCGCTCACCAGCAGGCGGGCGGGGGTTCGCGGCGGGCGGCCGGGTTCCAGCAGGCGGCGCAGGTTGGACACGTACGCCTGCAACGACGTCAGGGCGCGCGAGGGCGGTTCACCGCGCCACAGGTCCTCGACCATTCGGTCGACGGGCACGACCTGTCCGCGCGCCGCCACCAGCAGGGCCAGCACGCCGCGCTGCCGCGGCCCGCCGAGGGGAACGGGTGCGCCGCCTGCCTCGGCCGCGAACGAGCCCAACACCCGGATCAAGACCATGACCTGGCAAATCGTACGGCTGCCGCGACCAGCCTTCCAAGTCGGCTCCAAGTGCCCTCCATACCCGGGCGAGCAGTGTCGAGCACGTCGAAGACATGACAGACGAAAGGCAGGAAACGATGAGCGTCAACACCCAGGAGATGGAGATCGTCCACCGCGTATTCCGTCGCGAATCGCGGTTGCTGATGGAGCTCGTCGCGGCGGTCGTCCCAGGTGACACCGCTCGCGCCAAGGTGATCGCCGACCACTTCCGCGACTACCGGCTCGGACTGAAGAACCACCACGAGGGCGAGGACGAACTGCTGTGGCCGCCACTGCTCTCGCGGGTCGATCTGGAGGCCGAGATCGTCCTTCGCATGGAGGCGCAGCACGAGCGCGTCGCCGCCACCCTGACCGCACTGGACACCGCGTTTCCGGCGTGGGAGGCCACCGCCGCGGCCGACGAGCGCGACATCCTCGTGGCCGCCCTCGCCGACCACCGGGCGGTCCTGCTCGAACACCTCGACGACGAGGAGACCACCCTGCTTCCGCTGGCGGCCGGCTACATCACCGACAAGGAATGGGCCTCCCTGGGCGAGCACCTGGTCGCCAACACACCCAAACTCACCCTGCTCACCCTCTTCGGCCTCGTGCTGGAGGACGCGAACCGCGCCGAACGCGCCACACTCCTGTCCGTCCTCCCCGCACCGATCCGCGGTATCTGGCACGTGATCGGTCGCCCCCGCTACGTCCGTCACATCCGCCACGTCCGCGCGGCCTGAACAGTCCGAGCCACCCCCGGTGAATCCGGAGACACCGAGCGCGATCCGTCCTCCCCGCAGAGCTACGCGGTAAGTGGTCCGTTATCGGCCGTGCTCGTTACGCGCGTTGCGTCTGCGGGACCAGACCCTTTTCCCAACTCGAATCCGACCTGACCCAACGAGGAGACAATCATGTCGCTCAAGACCGTCAACACCACCCTGACCACCGCCGGGATCCTGTTCATCCTTTACATCGGGGTGTCCTACGTCCTGACCCCCAGCACTATCGCGCCGGGCTTCGGCCTGCCGAGCTGGCCCTCCGGTGACGGCGATGGGTTTCTGATTCTCAAGGGCATCCGCGACATCGTGTCCGGTGTCGTTCTGGGGGTCCTGCTGCTGACCGGTCACCGCCGCGCCCTGGGGTTGGTTCTGCTGGCAGAGGCTCTCACTCCGGTCGGGGACATGACCAACGTGCTGGCGCATGGCGGTTCCACGGCCGTCGCGTTCGGCGTCCACGCCCCGACCGCCGCGCTGATCGCCCTGACCGGACTGCTGACGCTGCGTGAGACCGGGAAGCTCGTCGCTGCCCCGATCCCGGCCATGAGTTGACGTGCGGCGAGTCCGGCCGACGCTTCAGGATCACCCTGACGGGTCGGTCGGACTTCGTCGCGCCTGGCAAGTACTGAGCACCAACAGTATTCAGTCGCTCGGCTCGTTCGGATCGTTGCGTCTACCGCGGTCGGGTAGTAGAGGGCTGGATCCGGACCACCTTTTATGACATATTTGTAGCGGCCGCCATGATTATGTAACGCGGCGAAGTGTTCAGCAATCGATCGAGGCAATATGACGAAGGTAGTTCCGGGTGCAGAGCCCGACGGTAAGGCGATGGGGCGCAAGGGGATCGACGAGAAGGCTGGTCTCGTCTCGGCCGGTGGTCTCGATACGGCGGCGGGCCAGGCTCATGCGCTGACCTACGGCGGTTATCTACGTCTGGACGACCTGCTCGATGTGCAACGCCCACTGAGCAGGCCCGAGCGTCACGACGAGATGCTGTTCATCATCCAGCACCAGACCACCGAGCTGTGGTTCAAGCTGATCCTGCACGAAACCGTCGCCGCCCGTGCGGCTTTCGACGCCGACGATATCGCCGGGGCGCTGAAGTGCCTGGCCCGGGTCAAGCGCATCATGGAGACGCTGACCGAGCAGTGGGCGGTGCTGGCGACCCTGACCCCGACCGAATACGGGCAGTTCCGCGGCTTTCTCGGCAACTCGTCCGGATTCCAGTCCTACCAGTACCGCGCGGTGGAGTTCATATTCGGCGGCAAGAACGCGCGCATGCTCGAGATGTTCGAGGATGAGCAGGCCGCGCGGGCACTACTCGGCGGTCTGCTCGCCGAACCGAGCCTGTACGACGCGTTCTGGCGCTGCGTGGCGCGTCTGGGCTATGCGGTGCCCGAGTCCGCGGCGGCCCGCGAGGTGGCGCAGCCGTATGCACTGAACCCGGAGCTGCTGCCGTTGATCAGGACGGTCTATGAGAACAACCGCGAACACTGGGTGGTCTACGAGGCATTCGAGGAACTGGTGGATCTGGAGGAGAGCTTCCAGCTGTGGCGCTTCCGGCACCTGCGCACCGTGATGCGCATCATCGGCGCCAAACCGGGCACGGGCGGATCCAGCGGCGTGGGCTACCTGCGAAATGCCTTGGACAGGACGTTTTTTCCGGAACTGTTCGCGGTCCGCGCGGAAATCGGCGAAGTCGCGGTCGGGCAATGAGATCGGGAGTGCGAGACAGGTGACGAGGATCGACCGGGGACGCGGAGGCCGGGCGCTGGTGCGGCCGGATGACACCGCGATTGCGGAAGTGGAGGCTGGAGAATGACCGAGTCGGATTGGGCTGTGCCGGATTGGACTGCCCGGGCGGCCGCCTTGGACGCCGCGGATCCGTTGCGTGCGTACCGCGATTTGTTCGTCGGCTCCGAGGATCCTTCGGTGCGGGCGTATCTGGACGGTAATTCGCTGGGGCGTCCGTTGCGGGCGAGTGTCGAGCGGATCACCGCGTTCATGACGCAGGCGTGGGGCGGTCGGCTGATCCGGGGCTGGGACGAGCAGTGGTTCGAGCTGCCGATCACGATCGGTGACCGGCTCGCCGCGACGGTGCTGGGCGCCGCGGCGGGCCAGACCACGATCGGCGATTCGACGACGGTGCTGCTGTACAAGCTCGCCCGGGGCGCGATCGCGTTGCGGCCCGGGCGAAACGAGCTCGTCCTGGACCGGGACAACTTCCCGACGGACCGCTACGTACTCGAGTCGATCGCGGCCGAGCACGGGCTCACCGTGCGCTGGATCGAGCCGGATCCGCGCGCCGGAGTCGAGCTCGAGCAGCTGGCCGAGGTGGTCGGCGAGCGGACGGCCCTGGTGGTGCTCAGCCACGTCGCCTACCGCTCGGGATATCTGCTGGACGCGGCGGCAATCGCGCGCCGCACCCACGAGGCGGGCGCGCTGCTACTGCTCGACCTGTGCCATTCGGTCGGGTCGGTGCCGCTCGAACTCGACTCCTGGGGAGTCGATTTCGCGGTGGGCTGTACCTACAAGTACCTGAACGGCGGTCCGGGCTCGCCAGCCTTCGCCTACGTCGGGCGGAGGCATCTGGACGGGTTCCGCCAGCCGATCGAGGGCTGGATGGGCCGGGCGGATCCGTTCGGCATGGCCCAGGGATACGAACCGGCACAGGGGATCCGGCGAGTGATCAGCGGTACTCCGCCGATTCTGGGGATGCTCGCGATGCAGGACACCCTCGAACTCATCGAGCAGGTGGGCATGGATGCCGTGCGGGCAAAGTCAATGCGGCTCACCGAATTCGCGCTGGAACTGGTGGATGAGCTGTTGACACCCCTTGGAATCGAGCTGGGGTCCCCACGGGATCCTGTGCTGCGCGGCGGACACATCATCATCGATCATCCGAGCTTCGCCGAGGTCACCACGAACCTGCAAGCGCGGGGCGTGATCCCGGACTTCAGACCGCCGCACGGGCTACGGATAGGGCTGAGCCCGCTGAGCACCAGCTTTGGTGAGGTCGCGGTCGGTATTCAGGCAATCCGCGATGAATCGACCCGCGACGAACCTGGATCCCAGGGGCGCGATGCCTGAGCGCGCGGCGAGCACAGCCCCGGGAAACGCGCAGCACGCGATCCTGGATGACTTCGATTCCCGCCCCGGCAGTGCGACCTCGCTGATCCGCACCGTGCTCGGCGCGTACCGGCACGAACTCGGCGGCTGGGTGGCGATCGCCGAACTGGTCGAGTTGATGCTGCCCCTGGGCGTGGCGGCCGAGGCGACGCGGATCGCGGTGACCCGGCTCAAGCGGCGGGGCGTGCTGGAATCGGCGGCCCGCGACGGACGACCCGGCTACCAGTTGACCGCGCAGGCTGAGGCGATGTACGCCCGCGGCGACCGCCGGATCTTCGAATTCCGACGGATGGCCGACGACGATCCGTGGCGGCTGATCTCCTTCACTCTCCCCGAATCCCTGCGCGCCGCACGGCATCAGCTGCGCCGCCGCCTCGGTTGGATCGGCTGTGGAACCGTCTCGCCCGGACTATGGATCGCCCCCGGATATCTCACCGAGGAGATCGGTGATATCGTTGCCGCGCTCCAGCTTACGGAGTATGTGACGACCTTCCGATGCGACGGGCTGTCGGTCCCGGACACACCCGCCGACGCGGCGGCCCGCTGGTGGGATCTGGACGAGATCGCCACTCGGCACCGCGAATTCCTCGCCCGTCACGGGGCTACCCTGCGGGGCGCGCGTGAGCTCACACCACCCGAGGCGTTCGTGAAATTCGCACTGCTGCTGGATGAATGGCGGATCATCCCATACATCGATCCCGGCCTGCCCCCCTCGATGCTGCCCGCCGACTGGCCCGGTGAGAACAGCGTGGGCCTGCTCGCCGCTGCCCGCGACAGCTGTTTCGCGTCGAGCCGCCATTGGGTACGCGGGTTGCGCGATCGACGGGACGGCGATCTTACAGCTTCCCTTGCAGCACACGGACTCCCGCGGTGAGCGCGTTGCCGCCCGTGTTCCAGCTGACATCCGCGGGCTGGGAGGTCAGCACGACCACGATGTCGTTCATCGGCCGCCCGGCGCCCGAGCCGACCAGGCCCGTGGTGTCCATGGTGATCGAGCTGTCCAACGACATCCAGCCCTGTTTGACGGCCCAGTCCGCACCGGACAGCCCGTCGGGAATGCCGAAGAACTGGTCGGTCCCGTCGGCGGCTATCTGCTGGGCGCCCTCCAGGGCGTTCATGACGACGGTGCGGGCCGCTGCGGGGACCGAGGTGTTCAGGTAACGGTAGATGGTGACGACATCCTTTGCGGTGGTGAGTGTTTCACCCCACTGATCGGAATCGCCCGGCGGTGTGGTGCCGGTCAGGCCCATCAGGCCGGCCATGCGGGTCACGATCGCGCTGCCGCCGTTGGTATCCCACAGCGTGTCGGCGATACCGTCGTCGCTGGCCGAGAGCATCTGCTGGATCTGTCCGGTGGTCGCCGGATCCGGCTGCCAGCCTTGAGAGTTCAGAACGTCCAGGGCGATCAGCAGTTTGACCACCGAGGCGGTGTAGAACTGCTGGCCGCTGTTCAGCTCGGCGAGCTGTGCTCCGGTCGCGGTGTTGACGACGTCGATGCCGACCTGGGTGCCGGGCGAGGCCCCTACGATCGCGGATTGCATCTGCTGAGCCAGTGCCTGTGGCGAAACTGGTTGGGGGCCAGGGTTTATGGCCGCCGATCCGGTGCCCAGGGACAGGTCCGGTATCGCGGGTAAGGGGGGTAACGCAGGAAGCTGCTGCTTGGGCGTGGCCTTCGCGGGGGACGTGTTATTGTGCACGGCAACGACGAGATGATGCGTTGCCGCTCTTGCCGGCGGTGTTGCCAGCACACCCGCGGCAATTGCCAGTGCTGATACCGCACCGACGCTAACTTGGAGCCATCCGCGTCGCGATGACTGCTGCAACTTGATCCGCATACTTAACATTTCTGCCTGAACCTGAGAGCAGCTCGAGACCGAAATGTCAGGTAACTGCCAACCCTCCTTGTCGCTAGTCTAAGTGCAGGTCAGAGCGTTTGCCCAGGATGGGTGACGTAGGACTCTACCGCCACGGCCCCGGTGGGCGAGAGGGTTGCGTATCGCACGCGCGGGCCCGACCGGGCCATATCGGAGAGTGCGCCATCGACCAGGAGTTCGGAATGACGGAGGCAATGTTAGATACGCCACGTATGGACCTGTTCGATGCTTCCCGGCTAACCGGCGATGTGGCCGCATTTGTCGACTCCAGCGACCGGCTGGTCCGTCGGCTGTTCGATATCGGGCTGCGCATGGATTCCCTGCGTGCCGTCTTCGACCGGCCCGAGTCCACACCCGAACAGGTGCGTGAGGCCGGAACGGAGATCGGCGAGCTGGTGGAGGATCTGGACGCGCTCATCCGGGCCGCCGGGCTGGCCATGTTGGGTGTCGCACGGAACACGGTGCCGCCCAGTGTGTATCGGCAGTCGCTGCGCTCTGGCGCGCGCAGGAGATAGCCCGCGTCAGGCCGTGGTGCTGTCGCTCGGTTCGGGCAGTTCGGGTATCGACCGCAGCGGGGGCATCGGCTGCCGCGGTTCGCGTACGCCGCTGCCGCCATCGCGCCGCAGCCACAACCGCACCGCCGAGCCCGCGGCTACGCGCGCGCCCGATTCCGGGCTCTGATCGGTGACGATCCATCCGGAGTCGCCGGGATCCGGTACGGGCGAGTCGGGTTCGGCATTGAAGGCCACCAAGTTGTTGTGCGCCAGCGCGTCTCGGGCGTTGATCCACTCCATGCCGACTACTGCGGGCACCTTGACCGTGGAGCGCCTGCGCCGTTCGCGGGCCGCGGAGGACAGAACCTCTCGCACGGCCCCGGCAACGGGGCCCTCGTCGGTGGTCCGTCGGGCGAGTTCGGCTGGGGCTTGCGCACTTTCGGTCGCGTGGCCGACCGGCGCGGGTTCATCCTGATCCAGGTCGCGCCACCGCTCCCATGCCGACTGCCTGGTCACCCCGAGGTAGGTGGCGATCTCGGCCCATGACCTGGCCTCGCCGCGCGCGACTCGTACCGCGTCGAGTTCCCACTGGTCCAGCAGTCGTCGCACGGCTCCGATGTCATCGAGCGCGGACAGTGCGTCCTCGCCGGACCGTGACCCGCGGCGCTTGGCCGTCAGTCGTTTCCATGCGTCCTCGCCAGGCTTGGCAGTGCTCATAGCCGTAAGGATATCCTGACGGCACCTGATGAGACAGGGCTCGATGCCATGCTCTGAGCGAACATGACGGGCTGGTCACCCTGAGATGAAACAGCCTGTGGTGCAACATGTCACTGATCTTCCGGCGCTGGGCGGCATTCCGGGGATCGCCGGGCCACCCGATGAAACGGTACGACCCTCCGGTCAGTGACGCCCAGGACACAGTGACGCCCAGGACATGGGTGCGGATACACGCGGAGCAGTCGGGTCGGTGCCGGGCACAGTTGTACAGGCCGAGGGCATCTCACCGTGCTCGCTCGGTACTGTCACCGGGACGTGGCGTCGGCGCGTCATCCTCAGAGCGGGCTGCGCGCCGGCTCGGTGGGCGCAGCGCCCACGACAGCACCGTCAACGCCGTCATCGCGGCGAGTACACCGACCTCGCCGAGGGCGTAGTGCGCGGTCAGGTGGGAGGCGATGGCTCCGGTGTAGACGAAGAACGCGCCCGCGTAGGCCCACTCCTTCACCGCCGGCCAGCCCGGGACGAGCAGTGCGACCACGCCGAATATCTTCCAGACACCCAGCAGGACAAGGAAATACGTAGGATATCCGAGGTGCGTGACCAGATCGCGGACGTAGGGGATGCGCGCGACGTCCCATACCCCGCCGACGGCGAGTTCGGCGGCGATGCATACGGTGGCCACCCAGTAGAGGATCGGGCGCACGCGGCTGGTGGTGCGCGATTCGGTGAAGACGGCCATGACGGGGCTCCTGTCGATCGGTAGGCACTGCGACCGCCTCTCCCCGGTCCGTCTGTCTTCTCGACGCTGAGCTCTGGCATGCTGTCGACTGGTCTCGCGGGCCGTCGATCCGGCTGATCGCACACGCGATGGATCCCCGCCGATCGCACACGCCGTGGGTCACAGCAGATCGCACACGCCGTGGATCACAGACGCGAGCACACTCGAGATCGAGACAACGTTGGGCCGTTGGGTTGGTGTCGGTGCAGTATGGAGTTGTGGTGGGTGCTCACTGATATGGCGAATACGCCCCGGAAAATGTGACTCAGGACGGCCGGCAACGATGCAGCCCGAGGATCTGCGTGAACCGAAAGATCTGCCGATGAGCGATCACGTGACCGACCAGGGACTTCTGTTCCACGAGCTCGAGCGCCACCGCCCCAGGCTGCGAGCGATGGCCTACCGGATGCTCGGTTCGGTGAGCGACACCGACGACGCGTTGCAGGAGGTGTGGCTGCGAATCCGGCACACGCCGGAGAATTCCGTGCGCAATCCGGGCGGCTGGCTGACCACGGCCCTGACCCACACCTGCCTGGATCTGCTACGTGCGCGACAGGCGCGGCACGAGGAGCCCGTCGGCGTTCGGCTGCCCGACCCGATCGTTGTCGACGACGGACCGGAACTGCCGGAAACCGAAGTCCTCGTGCGGGATTCGGTCGGTCTGGCGATGCAGGTGGTGCTGTCCCGCCTGGAACCCGCCGAACGGATCGCGGTGGTGCTGCACGACGGTTTCACGGTGCCGTTCGACGAGATCGCGTCCATCCTGGACCGCAGCCCGGCGGCGGTACGCCAGCTGGCGCGCCGGGCGCGCCGCCGGGTCCGAGCGGCTCCGATTCCCGATTGCGACCGGCACGAACAGCGCCGGGTCGTGGACGCCTTCTTCGCCGCCGCCCGCCGCGGTGACCTGGCCGCGCTCGTCGGCGTGCTGGACCCGGACGTCGTCCTGCGCGGCGATCTCGGAGTCGCCGGCCTGCGCGAGATCACCGGACCCCGCGCCGCCGCCGAGCAGGCAGCGCTGTTCGCGCACGACGGCGCTCTACTGCGCCCGGTCCTGGTGAACGGCGCGGCGGGCATGGTGGTGTCCCTGGGCGGCAGGGCCGCGGTGATCATGGCGTTCACCGTGGCCGGCGGCAGGATCGCCGAGATAGATGTGCTGGCGGACCGAACACGTGTGCTCGCGGCGCTGGGACAGTGAGTCGCTGGCGATTGCCGGCGGCCGCGCCTGCATCGTGTCGTCGGCGATCCAGAGTGCCCGAGTCGGTGAGTCTCCGCCCCGGGGTCGCTCACCCGAGCTTGCCCTGAGCTTGCCTCGATCGTGTCGTTGGCCGTGGGCTGCCAGGGCAGTCCCTACCGCTTATAGCACCGTAGGCATGCGTCGATCCATTGCCTGGCGCACATCACACCACCGGGCGGCGCGGGGCGATTCGGTTGCTGATCGTCCGCGCTGTCCGGAGTGCTTGCGCTGATGCCCTGAGTCGCAATCCTATGCATCGCACAGCGTTTCGATCACCGTGCGCGCGGCGTGGGTGGGGGTGCGCTGGATGTCGTGGGCTATGAACAGCTTCCATGGGATGGGGCCGTCTTCGGGGTCGAGCTGGACCAGGGTGCGGGAGCGCCGGGCGAGGGAGCGCGGGACGAAGGCGATGCCGAAATCCTTGGCGGCCAACTCGAGTGCGAATTCCTGATCGGCGACCTCGATCACGGGGCGGCGCAACGGGAATCGCTCGTCAGCGATGCGGCGGATGCCCCAGCCAGGGGGATAGTCGATGAATCGGGCGCCCGTCAATCTGTCCGGCGTGAGCGGGCCGAGCGTGAGCGGGTGGTCCGGTGGCATGCACAGCACGACGGTCTCCTCGCTGATCGGATACAGTCGCAGACCCTCGATCTCGGAGTCCTGTCCGGCCAGCAGTGCGATGTCGAGGGTGCCGTCCAGCAGTCCGGCGATATTGCCGGAGACGCCCGAAATGCTCTGGCGCATCTGAAGAGTCAGTGCCGGATAGCGGCGGTGCAGATCGGCGATCATGCTCGCCAGGTCCAGCGAGCGGATATTCATCAGGTTGCCGATCACCACCTCGCCGCGGACCTCGCCGCGCGCGGCGTCGATCGCGTCGACCACGGCGCGGCGGGCGTGCAGCATCGACCGTGCCGGTTCCACGATGGCCCGTCCCGCCTCGGTGAGCTCCAGGGCGCGGGGCGTGCGGTCGAACAGGCGGGTGCCGAGTTCGCGTTCGAGCTTGGCCACGCTCGTGGACACCGCGGACTGCACCAGATTTAGCCTGCGGGCCGCGGCGGTGAAGGACCCGAGTTCACGGCAAGCCAGAAAGCATTCGATCTGACGAAGCTCCATCGGCAGAGCCTAACAATCCAACAGTGTGATTGATGGGCATCGCGATATCCATCTACATTGTTGATCGATTTGGTGGGCAAGCCTATGCAGGAGCGAGTGTCTCGACCGGCACGTCGGCGGTGCCCATCTGGACGAACTCCTACCTTGCGTCGGCCCGATCTTGCCAAATGGCCTTGCGTCGACCTTCCCGCGTGTCGACCGCACGAGCATCGTCGAACTCTCGGATCACTGCCTGTGATGTGGGCTGGCTCCGCTCGGCGGCCCGGCCTATCTATTTCGCTGCTGGGGCCATCGAAATTCATCGCTATTATTGATTAGCCGGTTAGCGGATGATGGTGATCGTGAGTGTTTCTACCACCTCGACCTCCACCAACTCCGGCTCGGCGAATCCCGGCCCGAACCCGGCTTCGGCCCGGCTCACTCGGCTGCTGGTATTCGTCTTCGCCGTGACCGCGGGGTCCTCTGTCGGCGGGCTCTACTATCTGCAACCGCTGCTGCACGAAGTGGCCGGTGGGCTGCGGATCTCGACGGCGACCGCGGCACTGCTGGTGAGCGCGTCGCAGGTGGGTTACGTTGCGGGGCTGGCGCTGCTGGTGCCGCTGGGTGACTTCCTCGAGCGCCGCCGGATGGTCCCGGCGCTGCTGGCGGCGTCGGTGGTGGCGCTGGGGTTGTCGGCGGCGGCGCCGAACTTCCCGATCCTGTTGATCGGCATGTTCGTGACCGGCATCACCGCCTCGGCGGCGCAGGTGGTGATTCCGTGGGCGGCCGCACTGGCGGAACCGGAGCGGCGCGGGCAGATCGTCGGAACCGTGATGAGCGGGCTGCTGCTGGGGATTCTGTCCTCGCGGGTGCTGTCGGGGGTGATCGCGCAGTTCAGTGGGTGGCGCACGGTGCTGGTGGTCGCGGCCGCGCTCCAGTTGGTGATGTCGGCGAGCGTTTACCTGCTCACGCCGGTCACCGGGCGGCCCGCGGCGGGGGAACGGTACCGCGAGGTGCTCGTATCGATCCTCACGCTGATCCGCACGCATCCGGCACTGCGCCACCGCATGGCGCTGGGCTTCATCGGCATGGCCTGCTTCTCGATGGTGTGGACGTCACTGGCCTTCCTGCTCGCCGGTGCGCACGGCAGTTCGTTCCACTACTCGCAGTTCGTGATCGGCCTGTTCGGCATCGCCGGTGTGGCGGGGGCGCTGGGCGCGCCCGTGGTGGGTAGATTCGCCGACCGCGGGCACCTGCGCGTGGTGACGACGCTCATGTGGGTGGTCCTGCTCGCCAGCTGGGGCCTGCTGGCCTGGGGCGGGTATTCGATCGTGGCCCTGATCGTGGCGCTGCTGGTCTTCGACTTCGGCATCCAGGGCGTCCAGCTGTCGAACCAGAGCGCGATCTACGCCCTCGACCCGGCCGCCCGCAGCCGCCTGACCACGGCGTACATGGTGAGCTATTTCCTCGGCGGCGTCGCCGGATCGGTCACCGCCGGCGCGGCCTACGAATCCGGCGGCTGGGCGCTGGTCTGCGAAATCGGCGTAGCGGCAACAATTCTCGGCTGTGTGCTGTGGGCTGTGTTTTCGAGGCACATTCCGTCCGGTGCGACGACGGCCGATACACCGGACTAACGGGTACCGAGCGCCAGGGGAAAGCCTGGCTGTTTTGCCGCGGTATGCCTGAGTCCTGTCGGCGGGATGTTTCGGCCGTACGAACCGCATGACGGCCACGCTGCGCGACGGCGTGCTACGTCTGCGGGGTACATTCCGGCGGGCGCGACGATGACGAATACGCCGGACTAGCGGGTGCCAGGGGAAGTCCGGCTGTTTGCTGCGGTCCGACATGAGTCCTGTTGTCGGATGCGGCGAGCTGTTTCGGCCATTCGAACCGTATGGTGGGCACGCTGCTCGGCGGTGTGTTGTGTCTGCCGGGCACATTCCGGTGAGCGTGACGACGGCGAATACGCCGGACTAACGGGCACCGAGCGGTCAGGGGAAGCCCGCTGATTGCGCGGTATGGTCTGAGTCCTGTCGGCGGATGTTTCGGCCGTACGAACCGTATGGTGGGCACGCTGCTCGGCGGTGTGTTGTGTCTGCCGGGCACATCCGGTGAGCACGACGACGTCGAATACGCCGGACTGCGAGGGGGGTGCCGAGGGGAGGCCCGGCTGGTGCCGGTGGTAAAGCCCGCCGGTTCGGGCGGTTGGATGCAGTGTGGGCTGAGCGAGCCCGCTATATACGACCTGCATGGCGGATACGCTGCTCGGCAGTGTGCTTGTTCGCGGGCACATTCCGGCGGGCGTGACGACGGCGAATACACCGGACCAACGGGACCGAGCGGTCAGGGGAAGCCCGCTGATTGCGCAGTATGGTCTGAGTCCTGTCGGCGGATGTTTCGGCCGTGCGAACCGGGGGCACGCCGCTCGCCTGCGCGCTGTGTCTGCCGGGCACATTCCGGTGAGCGTGATGATGTCGAATACGCCGGACTGAGGGGGCGGTGCCGAGGGGAGGCCCGGCTGGTGGCAAAGCCCGCCGGTCTGGGCAGGCGTGGGCTGAGCGAGCGCTGTGTACGGCGTGGCGCGCAAAGCCCGCCGGTCTGGGCGGGTTGAACGCAGAGGTCAGCTGCGCGAGCCCCTGTGTACGGCGTGGCGGCAGCACTGGTTGGCGGGGGGCAGTGACATTTCCGGCCACAGACTGGCCGCGACCACCGGCTGGGGCGCTCTACTCCCTCGGCCAGGGGCGACCGTGGTAACGCTCGATGTCTGTGTTGAATCGCTCGAGATACCCGACCAGGGCGCTCAGATCCTCGGGAGACCAGTCCGCCAGGATCACGTCGAGGTGCTGGACCGAGTCCGCGCGGTGGGCCTCGAGCTGGCGGGTGCCCTCGGCGCTGATCTGGAACTTGCGGGCTATGCCGCCGTCGGGATCGGGGATGCGGTCCAGGAGGCCCGCGCGTCGCATCGCGGCGGTCTGCCGGTTCACCGTCGAGGTGTCCAGGCCCAGCGCCTCGCTCAGCTGGCTGATCGACATCGGGCCCCCCATGTGCAGGCGACTCAGGAGGGTGTACGCGCTGCGATCCAGATGGCCGGTGCGGGCCGAGGACAGGCTGTACCGGCCGAGCAGCATCGTCTCGAACTCGAGCAGCGTGGTGGTCTTGGGATTACCCACTGCGGTCCTTCCGTCTCCTGTCCGACCCGACGAGTGTGCTTGCTCGGATGAGCCGTTCTCTCGCATAGGTGAAGCCTCGGAGTGCATTTACGCGGTGGCGGCGTGCATCAAATGGCCGCCCTGAATCATGTGCACACCGGGACCGCCAGGGTCCCGCTGGCCGGTGTAGGAGCCCAGGAGCTCGACAGCCGGGTGGTCCTCGATCTTGGTGAAGCCGAGGGCGGTCAGCTCGTCGCGGAACTGCTCGGCCGTGCGGAAGGTTTGGAACGGTTCACCCGCCGCGGCAACCCGTTTCGCGCGCTCGGAATCTTGCCACCGATGCGTCGGCGGCTCCGCGTAGTCGAACACCACCTCGGCCGTACCGCCCTGTCCGGCAATGTAACTCAGCGTATCGGTGACCGATTGCGCGCTCAGGTACACCACGACGCCGAGCATGACGAACACCGCGCTGCGGGTGCGGTCGAAACCGGCCTCGGCCAGTCCCGCCGCCAGGGTGGACCGTTCGAAGTCGACCGGCGCGAAGTGCACCGTCTGCGCGATGGTGATCCCCGTCTCGGCCAGCTGCCGGCGCTTCCACTCCTGCGTCGCGGGGTGATCGACCTCGAAGAAGTGCACGTCGGTATGCGGATTGCGGTATGCGGAGGTGTCCAGGCCCGCGCCGAGCAAGACCACCTGCGTGGTCCCGGCGGCGACCGCGGCTGCGGTGACGTCGTCGGCGAAACGGCTGCGCCCGGCGATGAACATCCGCCGTCGCCGCACCAGATCCGGATCCAGAGCGCGTTCGAATTGGCTGCTGCGCGTGCTGACCGGCCCGACGATCCGCGCGGCCAGGGGATCGGTGAAGATCCGCGGCTCGTCGCTCTGATGGTCCGCGCGGGCCCACGCCACCGCAAAGGCGGTCTTACTCGGTTCCCCGATTTGCATGCGCCCACACTACTTCGCTGCGTTGTGCTGTTCGGCTGGAGTAGGAGTGCGAGGGTGTACGCAGCCCCTTGTGTCCGACCATCGGACTGGTAGGGCATGTCACCGGAATCAGCCTGGCCGCCCTCGGCCCGGCGGTGATACGCGAGCTGATGCTGTCGCGCCCTGAGCTGATGTGGTGGTACGTGAGCGGGTGCTGTCAGGCCCTGAGCCGATGTGGTGGCACTCGAGCCGATGCGGCGGCACCCGAGCCGATGCTGACGCGGCCTGAGTCGATGCGGGTGGTACGTGAGCCGATGCTGTCAGGCTCTGAGTTGATGTGGGGTGGTACTCGAACTGATGTTGTCGCGCTCGAGTCGATGTGGTGGTACGCGGGCTGATGTTGTCGCGCTCGAGTCGATGTGGTGGTACGCGGGCTGATGTTGTCGCGCTCGAGTCGATGTGGTGGTACGCGGGCTGATGTTGTCGCGCCCGAGCCGGTGCGGCGGCACCCGAGCCGATGCTGTTACACCTGATTGATGCTGTCGGCACCAACCGTAGGCGGCGTCGCCAGGCAAGCCGACAACCGCCGACCACACTAGTCCGGCGTGCTCGCGCCCGGGGGGATCTGCAGCGCGTTCACCCACAGCTGGGTGACGGTGGCGACCAGCTTCTCGAACGGGATTCGCTGGTCCAGCACGAAGACCAGGTAGGCCATCCGGCTCACCATGCCCGACAGGGCGTGGGCGGTGATCATCGGGTCCAGATCGGCGCTGGCCAGGCCCGAGCGTTGCAGGGTGCGGATCATGCGGGCATTGCGCTGGGCGAAGGCACGACCGCGTTCGATCCGCAACGTCCGGAAGTTCTCGTCGATCTGCGCGACCTGTTCGAAGACCGCCATGAGGCGCGCATTGCGCTTGTAGGACATCAGATATTCGCGGTTGGCGGCCTCGATCAGCGCGCTCGGATCGGTGATGCCGATGCGTTGGCGGATATGCGGATGCAGCATCTCCTCCTGCACCTGCGCGACCACGGCGGCGAAGACCTGGTCTTTATTGTCGAAATAGGTGTAGAACGAGCCCGAGGCCAGGCCCGCGGCGCGGGAGATATCGGAGATCTTCGCGTCGAGGTAGCCGTCGCGCTCGAAGACCTCCCGCGCGGCAGTGATCAGTGCCGCGCGGGTGCGCATGCCACGGCGCGTGCGCGGGGCAGGGCGTGGCGAATCGTCTTGCCCGGCTGCGGTTTCACCCTGTGTCATGCCGAATCACCCGCCGGCCATTTCAGAACCCCGCCTCGGTGGCCACGCGGTCGGCGTTGTCCACCACGGCGTCGATGTGTTCGATGGTCGGCGTGCCCGCGGCGGCGCGGTTGCGGGGGTCGTCCAGGGCACGGCGCAGCACGCCCTCGGCGATGATCGCGACCTTCCACAGACCCAGGGCGTGCCAGAAGCTCAGTGCCGCAGGGTCTCTGCCGGTGGCGGCGAGATATTCCGCGGCGATCTCGGCGCGCGAGGGGAAGCCGGGCAGGGTGCACATCGCGAAATTTCCGATGCCCGCCTCGCCCGGTTCCGGCCAGTACGCCAGCAGGCTGCCGATATCGGCGAGCGGGTCGCCGAGGGTACACAGCTCCCAGTCCAGTACGGCGTCGATGGCGCCGGTCGCCGGGGCGGTTATCACGTTGCGGATATGGAAATCGCCGTGCACCAGCGCTATCTCGTGCTGTTCGGGCACCGCGGCGCGCAGCCGTTCGGTGAGCCTGTCCAGCTGTGGGTGTTCGCGCGTGCGGGACTGCTCCCACTGCCGCGACCACCGCGCCAGCTGACGGCCCGCATACGGTTTGTGACTGGCCAGATCGATCAGGCCGGCCGCGTCGAGATCGACCGCGTGAATCTCGGCCAGCGTGCGCGGCAGAGCCACTCCGATCGCCCGCCGGTGTTCGGGCGCAAGGGATTCGGCGATCTCCATACTGTCGATGACCAAACCGTCGACGTACTCCATGAGCACCATCGGCACCTCGCCATCGGCGAACACACCGTAGACACGGGGAACCGGAACCGCCGTTCCCGCAAGGGCGGTCAGGATCCGCGCCTCCCGCGCGACATCGTGCGCCGAGGCGAGTAGCCGCCCGAGCGGCGGCCGCCGCAGCACCCATCGGTGGTCCTCGGCATCGGTGACCTGGAAGGTCAGATTCGACTGCCCGAATCCCACTCTGGTGGCGCGCAACGGAAGCTGGTACTTCAGGCTCACCGATTCGAGCCAGCCGCCCACCGCGTGGTCATCCACCTCGAATGTCCCGCGATCACCGGTGGGACGCACGACAGTGGGAGAATCCTGCTGTGCTGCTGTGATTTGTGCTCCTGCGGGTTCGGCAGGGGTATTCGCCGGACGGGTTGAGCCGGGGGAGTCGACCGTGCGTGCCTCGTCCACCTCGAGCGTCCCGCGATCGTCGGTCGGAGGTACGACAGTGGGAGAATCCTGCTGCGCTGCTGCGGTTTGCGGCCCTGCGGGTTCACCGGATGTATTCGCCGGACCGGTTACGCCCGGCTCGCCGACCGTGCGCGCCTCGTCCGAGGTGGCCGGTTCGCTCGTCATATGGGTTCTCCCGTCGTGCCGGATGTGCTTGTAGGTCGCGCTGCGGTCGGCGGATGCTGTGCCTGTCTCATTCGATTCACCGCCCGTGCAGTTGTTGATTGCTCAGCAATGCGCGAATTCTATTGTGGCGGTGCACCTGCCGTAGGCGTGGCTGTTGGCGCGCCGGTTGTGCACCTCTTGTCTGTCGTGGCCGGGCGGAACTCGACGCCATCGGGCCGGGTTTGACCTTCGCTGTCTTGTGTGGTTCTCCCGTCGTGCCGATTCGCGATGGCAGCGGGTGGTCCCGTGACCGTAGGCTACCCGGTTTGCCGACAGTGCCGGTCGCGGTCGATTCGTCCGTCACCCGGCGGGCCTGTCCTGCCGGGGGCGCCGCGCCCTGATGGAGGCGAGTGCACCGGGATGGGCGAATCGGGCTGCGTTTGTGCGCGGTGTTACCGGCCATCAACGCGGGCATCGTCTCGGCGATGTCCAGGTAGACCGGCACATTCCGCGCAGCAATCGCACCCACCACGCCCGCGGCGCGTGTGCCAGTCGATTCGCCCGGCGACACCGCCATGCCGTCTTCTGGCCGGACCGGCGAAGCCATCGTTTTCGTGGCCGACCGGCCCCCGCACCGGCAAGGCCGACCTGGGGAATCCACTCACCCGACCTCGTGCGGCCCGGACACGACTCAGGCTCAGTGTCTGCGCTCGCGGTACTTGCCCAGTTCCGCGCGGGCGATGCTGCGCTTGTGCACCTCGTCCGGGCCGTCGGCCAGCCGCAGGGTGCGCAGGTGGGCCCAGAAGCTGGCCAGGGGGAAGTCCTCGGTGACGCCGCCCGCGCCGTGCAACTGGATCGCGCGGTCGACGATCTTCAGCGCCATGTTCGGTGCGGCGACCTTGATCGCGGCGATCTCCACGCGCGCCTGCTTGTTGCCCACGGTGTCCATCATCCACGCGGCCTTGAGCGTGAGCAGGCGGGTCTGCTCGATTTCGATGCGCGCCTCGGCGATCCAGTCCTGGATATTGGCCCGCTCGCTGAGCTTGCTACCGAAGGTGGTGCGGGATTCGGCTCGGCGGCACAGCAATTCCAGCGCCCGCTCGGCCATACCGATCGCCCGCATGCAGTGGTGGATGCGGCCAGGGCCCAGACGGGCCTGACTGATCGCGAAACCCTCACCCTCGCCGGCGAGTACGTCGGTGGTGGGCACCCGCACGTTGTCGAAGGTGATCTCGGCGTGGCCCTCGCGGTCGGAATAGCCGAACACCGGCAGGTTGCGCACCACCGTCACGCCGGGTGCGTCGATCGGGACCACCATCATCGACTGCTGGCGATGCGGCGGCGCGGTCGGATCGGTCTTGCCCATCACGATCAGAACCTTGCAGTTGCGGTGCAATGCGTTGGAGGCGAACCATTTTCGGCCGTTCAGGACGTACTCGTCGCCCTCGCGCCGCATGCTCATCTCGATATTGGTGGCGTCCGAACTCGCCACAGCCGGTTCGGTCATCGCGAAGGCCGAGCGAATGGTGCCCGCCAGCAACGGTTCCAGCCAGCGCTGCTTGTGCTCCTCGGTGCCGAACAGGGTCAGCACCTCCATGTTGCCGGTATCGGGGGCCGAGCAGTTGCACGCTTCGGGGGCCAGCGCGGGGCTGCGGCCCATGATCTCGGCCAGCGGCGCGTATTCGAGATTGGTCAGGCCCGGGCCCCATTCGGGGTGGGGGTGGAACAGATTCCACAGTCCGCGGGTGTGGGCCTGCGCCTTGAGGTCCTCCAGGATCTGCGGATGGTGGTGGGGATCCCCGGCCGCGCGCATCTGCTCGGCGTAGACGGACTCGGCCGGGTAAACGCATTCGTCCATGAAGGCGGTGAGGTCTTTGATATACCCCTGAGCGCGGGCTGAATTACTGAACAGGTCCACGGGATCTCCTGTGTAGTCGGGCAGATAGAAATCTGAGGGCGGATGGATCAGTACATACGCTGCTGCAACCAATCGACCGGCCGGCTCGGCGTGCTTACCTGGGACACAGCCATCATCGTCCGCTCACTGCGTCGCAGAAGCCGAGCAGTGCGGCGTTGACCTCTGCGGGACGTTCCTGCTGGATCCAGTGGCCGGCGCCTTCCAGCAATACAGTGTCGCGCAGGTCGGTGAGTACGGCTGCCATCTTGTCGGTAGGGCTGAAACGGATGACGGCGTCGTCCGCGCCCGCGATGAACAGCGCTGGGCAGGTGATCTGCGCTCCCCCGAGGTGCTCCGACAGCTCCCAGTCGCGGTCGACGTTGCGATAGTAATTGAGGCCTCCGGTGAAACCTGTCTCGGTGAAAGCCTCGACGTAGTAACCCAACTCGGCCTCGGACAGCCATGGCGGCGGGGACTGATCCGTGCCGTCGGCGCGCAGATCGTCGACGGTGATCACGTCGTCGCGCAGTAGGGTGTGCCGCACGTCGGCCGCCAGCACGGCGTCGGCGACACCCGGCTGCTGGAACCAGCACATGTAGAACTCGTCGCCCAGGCGCCGGCGCAGGATCTGGATCGGCGGGCCCTTGGGGCGCGGCGCGATCGGCACGCTCAGGCCCGCCACCGCGCGCACCCGGTCGGGGTGGCGCAGGGCGAGCTGCCAGACCACCGACGCGCCCCAGTCGTGCCCGATGAAGATCGCGTCGTCGAGACCGGCGTCGTCGAGCAGGCCGACCATGTCCCCGCACAGCGTGTCCATGCTGTAGTCCTGGATCCGCTCCGGCCGTGAACTGCCACCGTAGCCGCGCATATCCGGGGTCAGTGTGCGGAATCCGGCCGCCGCGAGTGCGAACACCTGATGCCGCCAGGAGAAACCGAGCTCGGGGAATCCGTGGCAGAACACCACCGGCGGCCCCTCGCCGTGATCGACCACGCGCAGAGATATGCCGTTCGCCTGGACCTGTCGGCGGCCGAGCCGCTCCCAATCGTCCACCAGGTTATGTGTATCCACTGCCCACCTCGCGTGTTTTCCCTGGCTGTCCGGCCGACCTCGCTCATCGCGTGAATCGCCGGTATAGGTACGGACCGTAATCCTACTCGTGACCGTAGGCAAACTTGACGTCGGATTCAATTACAGCTCGTAAAGCGCTGGTGTACAGAGGCTTTAGATTCGCAAATACGCAGCGGGTGTGAGCGTGTCAGGCGGCGGCTCGAAACGGCCCTGTACCGAGGCGACAGAAAGGAGCCTGTGATCGTCGGTAGGCGTAGGTCGGTTCGGCGTGATCGGGCGCGCGGCCCAGACGACAGGTGGAGCGGGGTGTTCACCAGGGCAATTCGGTTGTCGGAAGGCTACCGAGCGCGGGCCTCAATTCGCCTGCAGTCGGTTAGGTGTAGGTCGGCTCGGCGTGGTCGGCACCGCGGTCCAGACGGCCGGTGGAGTGGGGTGTCGAGCGCGGGCTCAATCCGGTTGTCATTTGTGGGTGTGGGTCGGTTCGGTGTGGTCGGCACCGTGATCGAGATGGCCGGTGGAGTGGGGTGTCGAGCGCGGGCTCAATCCTGTTGTCATCTGTGGGTGTGGGTCGGTTCGGGGTGGTCGGCACCGTGATCGAGATGGCCGGTGGAGTGGGGTGTCGAGCGCGGGCTCAATCCGGTTGTCATCTGTGGGTGTGGGTCGGTTCGGGGTGGTCGGCACCGTGGTCCAGACGGCCGGTGGAGCCGGGTGTTTACCGGGGCAATTCGGTTGTCGCGAGACTACCGAGCGCGCGGGCCTCAATCCGTCTGCCGTCTGTAGGCGTAGATCAGCTCGGCGCGGTCAGCGCCGTGATCCAGACAGTAGGTGGAGTGGGGTGTTTACCGGCGGCAATTCGGTTGTCGCGAGACACCAGGTTCAGGCTCCGGTCCGGCTGGTTGCCGGGAGGGCGTTGGAGCCGGGAGGATGTTGGATCGGGCGTCGAGGTCGGCGAATCCTGGCGTCGCTCACCGGGCTGTGTGGGGACGGCACCGACGGTCTCTCTTGCCCAAACCGGGCCAGCGATGTCGGCAGCACGTGAAAAACGACCACCGCGCTCGAACACACGGCCGTCAGATGATCCACACGCGTTCTGTTGACAAGCAAGTGTCGGCGACACCGAGTAGGGCATGCGCCGTATTCGACGTGACGACGTGGCCGGGACCGGCGTTGATGCGGCTTAGTCGGCGGCGGAGGACGTGTAGTCGGAATTCTCCGACGCCGGTGAGGCTGCTCGGGTCTTGGCCATGCCTTGGAACAGCCCTCAGCTCGTCTCCGCGGATCCAGCCGCTGAGGCGATCGTGTGCGTATTCCTGGTCCGCCCTCGCGTGGTGAGGAGTCTCAGATGCGCTTTTCATTATCCAGGACTTGATCGCCAACTCTTTGTGTGCTGCTGCTCAGCCCAAGCACGCCTGCTTTGTGCGCAGCTGCTCAGCCCCAGGCACGCCTGGTCGCCGGTATCTCGGCGTGTCCCTGGGCGTCCGGTACTACGCCCAGGACCTGGTGCAATCCCAGTCCGCCGTCCTCGAATCCGGCAGCCGAGGCGGCCATGTACAGCCGCCACACTCTGGCGCGTCCCACACTCGAGAGGTCGACCGCCCTGGACCAGTCGTTCTCCAGGTTGGTGACCCAGCGGCGCAGGGTCAGTGCGTAATGCTCGCGCAGCGATTCGACGTCGCGGACCTCGAATCCGGCGCGTTCCATCGCCAGGACGACCTCGCCGGCGTCGATGAGCTCACCGTCCGGGAAGACGTAACGCCCGACGAACGACCATCCGTTCATCGCCGACCCGCCGATCGAGGAGATCGCGTGATTCAGCAGCCGCCCGTGCGGCCGGAGCAGGTCGTGCAGTGTCCGGAAATACTCACCGGCGCGCTTGGTACCGACGTGTTCGAACATGCCGATCGAGGAGATCGCGTCGAACTGCTCGCCCCGCAGTTCGCGGTAGTCGGCGAGCCTGATCTCCACGCTGTCGGACACACCCGCCGCGGCGACTCGCTTGCGGGCGAGTTCGGCTTGGGCCTTGCTGATGGTGACGCCGACGACCTGCGCGCCGTAGGTGGCGGCCGCGTGGATCGCCATGGATCCCCAGCCGCAGCCGACGTCGAGCAGGCGCATATTCGGTCGTTCGCTCAGTCCGAGCTTGCGGCAGATGAGGTCGTGCTTGGCTGCTTGGGCCTGGTCGAGGGGCAGGGTGGCGTCGGGGGCGCTGTGACCGGTGTCGTCGGTGGCGGCGAACCGCGCGCAGGAGTAGGTCATGCTCGGGCCGAGTACCAGGCGATAGAAGTCGTTGCCGACGTCGTAGTGGTGGCTGATCGCCGCCGCGTCGCGGCCCCTGGTGTGCAGCCGTCCGTGCGGGCGCGGAGCCTCCTCGGGCGGCGGCGGGGGACGACGGCCGAACGCGCCCACCCGTCGCGCCGAATCGACTGCCCGCCAGAGCAGCTCACCGCTCCGTAACACCGAACGCGGGTCGAGGCCCATCTGCTCGGGCGCGGTAGATCGTAGTGCGCGAACCGTTTCCACGATATCGCCCTCGACGTCGATCGTGCCGGAGACGTATGCGCGTCCGAATCCGAGTTCGCCCGGCGCCCAAAGCATGTGGCGCAGCGCGTCCTTCGAATTCACCCGCAGGGTGCCGGGATGATCTCCCTGACCCTCGATCCTGCTGCCATCCCAGAATTCGAATCCGATCCCAGGCCGGGGGCCCAGTAGCGCCCTCACCAGGGGTCGACAGGCCTCGGCTGCCGTCACATATCCCATACGCCCACTATGCCCATGATCGACCCGAATGGGCGGTTGACACGGCGGAATCGTAACGATGGATCGCATTGTGAACAGGGTTTACGACCACGGTGCACCGGCCTCGGGCGCGCTGCCACGGCAAATGCGACTCAGTGCCGATCTCGCTCGGCGAGCTGCTTCAGGTTCAGCAGTTGCCGTCGAGCCATGATCAGATCGCCGATGGAGACCCCGAGGGCGACTAGGCGATTGGTTCGCATGACCACCTTCAGCAGCAGACGTGTGCGCTGACCCTGTGGCACGAGAAGGTAGGACATGTAGGCGCCCATGATGCCGGCGGTCATCTGGCTCCCAGGCTCGACCGATACGATTTTTCCCAGCCGCCGCCCGCCCGCGGTCGTGAAGTGCTGTCCGGCGACTGGGTCGGGCAGCCCCACCAACTCGCGGGGTGACCGTCGGCCCAGATTGTCGATCCAGTCGTACGAGTAGGGCGCGAGCCGGACTTGAACGACCCATGGCCACACCGCTGCGATGGGTGCCTCGACCGTGACGCCTCGCCACGCCTGTAATGCGGGGTCGGTGACGAACTCGTCGCAGGGATAGGGACGTGCGATGTCGTCGTCGGTCACGCCCCAGCGGTCAGCGATCATGGGAACCATCGTCCTCCACACCCGCCCGCGCCTTGTTCGTCATATGGCTCCCGGCACGGAGCCGGATTCGGTGGCGCAGCGGGGGCGCGTCCCGCCGGGTGGCGATTTCGATGCGCCACTGGCCCTTCGCGATTTCTACGGATACGGGCACGAACCGGCGTTATGTTCCAGGGGAGTGCTGGACGAGAGACGGCCCGGAATCCGCTGTATTGCGGTGTTCCGAGGGTCCGGGTCGGTCGAATGATCGCCACGAGGACTCCCTCGCTCAGCCCCGTGCACTGTGAATAAGTCTGGGGCGTGAGTGGTGAGTCTGGGGCGTGAGCCATGAGTCTCGGGTGTGAGTGGTGAGTCTCGGGTGTGAGCCGTGAGTCTGGGGTGTGAGTGGTGAGTCTGGGGTGTGAGTGGTGAGTCTGGGGCGTGAGCCGTGATCTCGGGTGTGAGTGGTGAGTCTGGGGCGTGAGCCGTGATCTCGGGTGTGAGTGGTGAGTCTGGGGCGTGAGCCGTGATCTCGGGTGTGAGTGGTGAGTCTGGGGCGTGAGCCGTGATCTCGGGCGTGAGCCGTGAGTCTCAGGCATGAGCGGCAGTGAGTTCGGTTTTGGTGGGCATAGCGAGGGTGGTTAGGTCGCCTGCGGCGGCCGAGCGGATGACGACGGGCTGGTCAGGTCCCGCGATGTCGAGCATGATCTCTGGGCCCAGTGCGCTGCGGAGTGCGGGCGACAGGGTGGTGGGGGCGAAGGACAAGGTGAGTCCGGAGCCGGTGATCACGGCCGGGATCCGGTGTCCGGCGGGATCGGCGGAGGTCTCGGAGGACCGGAAGCCTTCGCAGTGGGCATCCGCGTTCGCACGGGCCGCGGTGGATATCACGAGGGCGTCGGCGGCGATCGTGCAGCGCACGTTGTCGTGGCCGGCGTTCTGCACGATGTCGAGCAGGGCGTCCCGACTCACCACGACGCGGGTGCCGGGTGGGGTGAGCGCGCCGAGCATTGTGCGGTAATCGGGGAACGGTGCGTCGATGACAGGGCAGACGTGCCGCGTCTCGGCGGTGCTCAGTACGAGCGAGTCGTCCGTCGGCGTCATGAAGACTCGATCTGTGTCGCGCAGGCGTGCTGCGATGTCGGTCAGATCGGGTGTTCGCACGACCAGCGACCAGGGATGGGTCGCCGAATGTTCCGGCGCCAGCGTACGAGTCGTGAGCCGATAGCGGTCGGTTGCGGTCAGGACAACGGAGTCGCCGTCAGCCTCGATGAAAATCCCTGTCAGCACCGGTATTTCGGCGTCATGGGCCACGGCGGTCCGAACCTGATCGATGGCATCGGCCAACTCCGCGGCGCAGACCGACACGAGCGCCGGATCGGATCCCGCCCGCAGCGCGAACTTGATCGACCCCACCGCCGTGGCGGCCGCGTCGGCCCGCCGCTCGAGGTCCGCCACGTGTTCGTCGAGCAGCCGTCCGGCGCGGTCGGCGTCGCCCGCGAGCACCGCCGCGACGGTCTCCAAGGAAACCCCGATCTCGCGCAACCGGCGGATCGTCACCGCCCGCTCACGCTGGTCGGGCGAGTAGTAGCGGTACCCCGTGGCAGCGTCGACCCGAGCGGGCGGCAGCAGACCGCAATCGTCGTAGAACCGCAATGCGGTCGAGGTGAGCCCACTCGTACGGGCCAGTACCCCGATCGTGATGAATTCATCGGATTCCGTCATGCGTCCATCCTGAAGCCTCGGGTAACCCGAAGGTCAAGCCACTGGTCCCGGTCGCAAGTGCTGGGCCGGTGGGGAATTCGACCCCCAACAGCGAAGCGTCTCTGTGTGCCGGAACTCCCTAGGCGGACGCAATAACTGTGGAGTTTCGGCGCGGAGGGCAGCGGAGGGCCAGAATATAGCGGGTGCTCCGGCTGTGGGGTTCGGCTGTGTGCTGCGTGTCGGGCGGCGATGGGGCCAGTGGTGGATTGCCGCGTGTTTCTGTTGCAGCATGCGAACAGTGCCGGTGTGCAGGCGAGTGAATGACTTTGCTCGAGGAGGGGTTTCAGTGGACAGCCGTCTGGCGCTGGTGCGGTCGGGTGATCGGTTGCTCGAGGTCTTCGTGCTCGTGGGGTTGGTGGAGGGCGTCCGGCTCCGCGGCCGGGAAACTCTTGGCGATCCAGGCCATTTCCGCCGCGCGTGCGCTGGTGACCGAATGTCCGGTGAGCTGAAGATATTTGGCCTGCCGCGTGGTCCTGGCTGGCGGTGAGCGCGTGGTCCTGGTTGGCGGTGAGTAGGAAAGACGCTGGACCGCTGGGCAGGGTGCGCATGCCGGTGCCCCCGGCGACGGGGCTTCGCCGGGGTGGGTC
>NZ_JAGPOX010000046.1 GCF_019038435.1 Nocardia alni | reverse complement strand
GCTGGGTGGTGCGGCTGGGAGGAGGGAACAGCCGCACCACCCTTCTGCGGCCGCTCACCGGGACCAGGGCAGTCACGGTAGGGCCCGTTCATCCAGCACGCAGCGGCCCTGCTCGACCAGTACGGCCCGGGCGCGCCGGCGCACCCGGCACATATCCACCGAACACTCGAGGTGCAGTTGCATTGCGGCATGGGCCTGTTCGACGGTCATCACGCCCGGGTCGGCGCCACAGCGCAACAGCCCGGCCACGGGCATGTGGAGGTTGCTCAGTTGCACGAGACGACCCCCCGAGGCATATGCCGCCGTGCGGAGGGCTGAGCGGGCGGTGCGGCTCGGTGGAACCTGACGTATACAGCCATGACTCCTCGTTCCTGCATGCGAATCCTGATGGTGCCCGGAATTTCGAGATGTCGACCAGAAGAGAATGCTAACTCCGAGCACACATTCAGCATCCATCATCGGGTGCCGTGCCGCGCCCGGATTGGGTATCCAAAACGAATTCAGGCGAATGTCCAGCAGCGGATCCATCCGGGGGAGGAAGATTCTCCATAGTGGATGAGACCCTCGCCGAACGACCCCCCGTGGCCGGGGGTGGCCCACTCCACCGGGAAGTGCTCGAGCAAAACGGCATCCGACAAGGACGGAGCGTGCTGTGTCCGAAATTTCCGATAAGAGTTCCGATTTCATTGATTCGAGTTCCGACGACGGTTCCGAGAACACCTCCTCGACCCTGCCCAGGCGACAGCTCGGCCGGCACCTGCGCGACTACCGCACCCAGTCCGGGCAGACCATCGCCCAGGCCGCACGGCTGATGGAGTGGGGTGCGAGCACCCTGCAGCGGTTGGAGAAGGGCCAGGCGGATCGCATACGCACCTTGGACATTCAGGAACTCTGCCGCATCTACGGCATACCCGACGATATCGCCGAGGGGCTCAAGGGGCTGGCCCAGCAGGCCGCGGTGAAGAGCTGGTGGCACGCCTACGGTGACATGATTCCCGAAAACTTCGATATCTACGTGGGTTTGGAGGCTTCGGCCCGCTCACTTCTGTCGTATCAGTCCGAGCTGGTGCCCGGCCTGCTGCAAACCGCGGACTACGCGCGGGCCTTGAATCGCCTCGGCTACCCCGAGGACACCGTCGAGGAGGTGGAACGGCGCGTTCAGCTGCGACTTCAGCGGCAGGCCTTGATAACTCGCAGGAAAGATCCGGCAAATTTGGTCGTTGTGCTCGATGAGTCCGTGTTGCGCCGCGTCGTCGGAAGTGCAAGGGTGATGGCGGCGCAGCTGCGGCACTTGGCCGACCTCAGTACTCGGCACAATGTCACGCTGCGCGTCTTTCCCTTCGCAGCCGGTGTCCCCCTGGGTCTTTCGCCCGGCCCATTCGTCCTTCTCGAGTTCGGAGCCGACGGCAAGGGGCAGCCGGTGGAGCCTCCCGTGGTGTACGTGGAGGGGTTCACCGGAGATCTGTATCTCGAGAGAAAAGCCGACGTGCGGCGATATCGGCGGGCGCACGAGGTTCTGCTGGGCAGTGCGTTGGACGTCGACACCAGTAGGAGCCTGCTGCGGCAGGTTGCCAAGGAGTATTTGGCCTGAGCGGTCCCTTGCTCGCGAACCGCGCTGTGCCGGAAAGGATATTGTATGAGTACGGAGCTGGACGGTGCTGTCTGGTTCAAGAGCAGCCGTAGCGGCGCCGGGAAGGAATGCGTGGAGGTCGCATACCTGTCCAGTGGTCGCGTCGGGGTCCGGGACAGTAAGAACCCACAAGGGGCCGCTTTGATCTTCGGGCCGGGCGATTGGTCGGCCTTCACCGCATCGGTGCGCGACGGGCGATTCGACGACCGCTGAGACCGGCCGGTGACGGGCGGGTCGCCCGAGCGGCGGCCCGACCCGCGCACGGGGCCAATGTCACAGATTGAACGACGTTGTGCAACGGAATCATGTTTACCTATGCCTCTTATGGGTAAACCCAATCTGTGGACCGAGGGTTGAAGAACACACCCCGGTACCGGAGGCCGTTGCCTGGCGATTGGGTCGAACGTCTGATCGTGGGAATGCTGTTCGCGGTATCGGCAGGCGGTGTCTACGCACTGACAGGCGCGATGTTCTCAGCGCTTCTCATAGGCTTGCTCGTCGCGGCGGTGGCCGTCGGCGTCGTGACCCAGTTGTAGCAGTACCCGGTCATAGCATCGCCCGCCCCGGATGATCATCCGGGGCGGGCGATGTGGTCTGTCAGCGGCGGAACAGCTTGTTGCCCAACCACACGATCGGATCGTACTTGCGATCCGCGACCCGCTCCTTCATCGGAATGAGGGCGTTGTCGGTGATCTTGATATGTTCCGGGCAAACTTCGGTGCAGCACTTGGTGATGTTGCACATGCCCAGGCCGAAGTCCTCCTGCGCCATCTCGCGGCGGTCGACGACGTCCAGCGGATGCATTTCCAGCTCCGCCACGCGCATCAGGTACCGGGGGCCCGAGAAGGCGGTCTTGTTGTCCTCGTGGTCACGCACCACGTGACAGGTGTTCTGGCACAGGAAGCATTCGATGCACTTGCGGAACTCCTGCGAGCGCTCGACGTCGACCTGCTGCATCCGGTAGTCGCCCGGCTTCAGGTCCGCCGGCGGGGTGAACGACGGTATCTCCCTGGCCTTCTGATAATTGAAGGACACGTCGGTGACCAGGTCGCGAATGATCGGGAAGGTGCGCATCGGGGTGACCGTCACGACCTCCTCCTCGGTGAAGGTGGACATGCGCGTCATGCACAGCAGCCGGGGCCGCCCGTTCACCTCGGCCGAACAGGATCCGCACTTGCCCGCCTTACAGTTCCAGCGCACCGCCAGATCGGGAGCCTGGGTGGCCTGCAAACGATGGATGATGTCGAGGACGACCTCACCCTCGTTCACCGGAACGGTGAAGTCCTGCAGTGCACCGCCTTCGGTGTCGCCGCGCCATACTCGGAACTTGGCGTCGTAACCCATGTGCTACGCCTCCGCTTTCGCATCGGGATCTGCTGCCGCCGGATGATCGGCGATTTCGGCAGGGGTGTAATACTTCTCGAGCTCGTGGATGTCGAACAGGGCCAGCAGTTCGTCGCGCATCGCCTTCTGCGGCTGGCGGACCACGGTGACGCCGGGGACGGTCTGTGTGTCGTCGTCCGGATCCACCCGGCAGACCAGCAGCGTATTGCGCCAGTCCGCGTCCATCTGCGGGTGATCGTCGCGGGTGTGCCCGCCGCGGCTCTCGGTGCGCAGCAGCGCCGCCTGGGCCACACATTCACTGACCAGCAACATGTTTCGCAGATCCAGCGCCAGATGCCAGCCGGGGTTGAACGGCCGCTTCCCCTCGACGGTCACGTGGTCGTAGCGTTCGCGAAGCTCGCCCAGGTGCTCGATGGCCTGTTCGAGTTCGTGCTCCTTGCGGATGATGCCGACCAGGTCGTTCATGGACTGTTGCAGGTCGGCGTGCAGGGTGTACGGGTTCTCCGCGCTGCCCTCGACCGGATCGAACGGTGCGAGAGCGGTTTTCGAGGCCTCGGCGATATCCTCGTCGGATACTGCCGGACGCTCTTTCAGCTGCTCGACATAGGCCGCCGCGCCCAGGCCCGCGCGCCGGCCGAAGACCAGCAGATCGGACAGCGAGTTGCCGCCGAGGCGGTTGGATCCGTGCATGCCGCCGGAGCATTCACCGGCCGCGAACAGGCCCGGCACCACCGCGGCGCCGGTATCGGGATCGACCTCGATGCCGCCCATCACGTAGTGACAGGTCGGGCCGACCTCCATCGGCTCGGCCGTGATGTCCACGTCCGCGAGTTCCTTGAACTGATGGTGCATCGAGGGCAGCCGCCGCAGGATCTCCTCCTTGGGCAGCCGGGAGGCGATGTCGAGATAGACACCGCCGTGCTCGGTGCCGCGGCCCGCCTTGACCTCCTCGTTGATCGCACGGGCCACCTCGTCACGCGGGAGCAGGTCGGGGGTGCGGCGCGCGGAATCGTTGTCGCGCAGCCACTGATCGGCCTCCTCCTCGGTCTCGGCGTACTGCCCCTTGAAGACCGGCGGGATGTAGTCGAACATGAACCGCTTGCCCTCGGAGTTCTTGAGCACCCCGCCGTCGCCGCGCACACCCTCGGTGACCAGGATGCCCTTGACGCTCGGGGGCCAGACCATCCCGGTCGGATGGAACTGCAGGAACTCCATGTTGATCAGCGTCGCCCCGGCCCGCAGCGCCAGTGCGTGGCCGTCGCCGGTGTACTCCCAGGAGTTCGAGGTCACCTTGTAGGACTTGCCGATTCCGCCGGTGGCAAGCACCACCGCGGGGGTCTCGAACAGCACGAGGTTGCCCGTTTCGCGCCAGTATCCGAACGCGCCGGCGATCCGGTCGCCGTCCTTGATCAGATCGGAGATCGCGCATTCGGCGAAGACCTTGATGCGGGCCTCGTAGTCGCCGGTCTCCGCGAAGTCCTCCTGCTGCAGCGAGACGATCTTCTGCTGCATGGTGCGGATGATTTCGAGGCCGGTGCGGTCGCCGACGTGGGCCAGGCGCGGATAGGTGTGGCCGCCGAAGTTGCGCTGGCTGATCCGCCCGTCCGCGGTCCGATCGAACAGCGCCCCATAGGTTTCCAGTTCCCACACCCGGTCGGGGGCCTCGAGCGCGTGCAGTTCGGCCATGCGCCAGTTGTTGAGGAACTTCCCGCCGCGCATGGTGTCGCGGAAATGGGTTTGCCAGTTGTCCTTCTCGTTGGCGTTGCCCATCGACGCCGCGCAGCCGCCCTCGGCCATCACGGTGTGCGCCTTGCCGAACAGCGACTTGCACACCACCGCCACCGAGAGGCCCTGTTCGCGCGCCTCGATCACCGCGCGCAGTCCGGCGCCACCGGCACCGATCACCACGACGTCGTATTTATGCCGTTCTACTTCAGGCATGGAACCGAATACTCCTCGATGGGGATGGTGAGAGATGAGAGGAACGTCAGTTGACGAAGCGCAGGTCCGAAATGGTGTTGCTGGCCACGAGCATGACGTAGAAGTCGGTCAGCGCCAGCGTGCCCAGCGTCGTCCAGGCCAGCGTCATGTGACGAGTGTTCAGCTTGGACACCTGGGTCCAGAACCAGTAGCGGACCGGATGCGCGGAGAAGTGCTTGAGGCGCCCGCCCGCGATGTGGCGGCAGGAGTGGCACGACAGCGTGTAGGCCCACAGCAGGATCACGTTGGCCACGATGATGATGTTGCCCAGGCCGAAGCCGAAGCCGCCGGTCTTGCCGTGGAAGGCCATGATCGCGTCGTAGGTGTTGACCAGCGAGACGATGACCGCGATGTAGAAGAAGTAGCGGTGCGCGTTCTGGATGATCAACGGCAGCTTGGTCTCACCGGTGTACTTCGCGTGCGGTTCGGCCACCGCGCAGGCGGGCGGGGAGAACCACACCGACCGGTAGTAGGCCTTGCGGTAGTAGTAACAGGTCAACCGGAACAGCAGCAGGAACGGCAGCGCGATGAAGCCGAGCGGAATCCAGCTCGGCAGTGCGCCGATCCAGTGTCCGAAATGGCTGGCACCGGGTGCGCACGAGGTGCTGATACACGGTGAATAGAAGGGTGTCAGGTAGTGGTAGTCCGGAACCCAGTAGGCGGTTCGGAGAAAGGCTCTGACGGTCGCGTAGATGATGAACGCGGCCAGTCCGAGCACCGTGAACAGTGGTGAGAGCCACCATCTATCGGTGCGCAATGTCCGGTCGGCGATACGCGCGCGACTCGCCGCGAAAACTCCCGTGCCCGATTCGGTGGCTGGACGTGTCACAAGCTCACTCACGACAGCATGCCTCGCTGATCTACCCCGCGGAACGTCATCGTTACCTCCGGCATCGAATGTGATGCTGAGCACCATACGGCACCGGGACTATGGCCTGTCACGGGTCTCGGGGATATCGATTCCCTGGTGCTCATATGATTTGCGCCACATTTTCTGATCTTCATTCGACGGGGCGGGCGCGGGCGAACCTTAAGCAACTCCAACGAACGGGGTTGGCTTACAAGCTGATTCGGCACGTGTGCGGAAGCGGGATGTTTCACACCGGAATTTCGTCCGTCACGCCGCCGCATACCAGCAACAACCCGGCGGTACATGATCGACGAGCCGGTGGCGGAGCGGGTGATAGCAAGATCGAATTCCAGTGGCCGCGCCACAAGCGCGGCGGGCGGCGGCGAGAGGGCCGAGGGGATAGCTGGCGATGGATCCATGCCCCGGCGAGCGGTCGAATCTCCCGGTGGCGAATTCCTGGTACCGGTGGACCGGACCCCTGCGTGGATCGGCGTTCGGACATGCGAAACGGCGAGTCGTCGCTTGCCTTGCGGCAAATGACGACCCGCCGTAGTGGCAGGGCTACCGATCCGCCCTACGCCGGACGGACGCGGGCGCCTTACTTGGTGCGGGGCCGGGAGTGGAAGCCGAGGCCCTCGTCCTGCGCGCCCATCCAGGCCGCCTCGTCGGACTTGCTGTCCGGGACGTAGATGACCTCTTGCTCGCGCTGGGTGACCTTCGGCGGCGGCGTCTGCTCGAAGTCCTCGGTGTCGAGCAGAAGTCGTTCGAGGTCGTTCTCCAGGCGTCGCACGGAGTTGGCGTCGCCATACTGGCCGCGCAGTGAGCCTATGCATTGCCGGAGCTGCCCGACCGCGAAGTGGAGCTCCGCAATCTCGCTGCGTGTCATCGAAACCTCCTCGGGCCCGTGTGGTGGGCGGTCGCTGCGCCGTGGCACCGGAGCATTCGATCTTGTGATGGACCGCACATCGTGATCTCCACCACAGTACGCGATCTTTCCGGATCTGGCTCGTGCGAAACGGAAAAACAGTCACTTACCTGCGCGGTGTCGGTCGTGTCCCGACCCGCCCCGCGGTGCTGTCATCCGGCTGCGGCATAGACGGCGCCGGATCCGTTCGGGGCGGCCCCGATCCGCTCGACCAGTGCGGTGATCGCGGCGGCGACCTCCTCGACGCGTTCGAGGATCACGCTGTGCCCGGCCCCGTCCAGGCGCACGAGCTGGGCCTGCGACAGCTGCGAGGCCAGCACGACCGAATGCGCGAACGGGATCATGATGTCGGCCGAACCGGCCAGCACCAGCGCGGGCAGATCGGTCAGCAGCCGCAGGGTCGCGGTCTCGTCGAACCGGATCAGCGAATCCAGGAATCCGGCCATGGTCGGCAGCGGGGTGTCGTTGCGCATGGCGGTGGCCACCGCGACCATGCGCGGGCTCACCGCCCGGGTGCCGAAACTCGCCTCGCGCACGATCGGTTCGGCCAGTCGGCGCCCGAGTCGTTTGGACGCCCGCATGATTCGCGGCGCGCGCCGCACGGCGACCTGCAACGAGATCACGGTGCGCCGATTGAGCAGCCGGGCGGGGCCGAAACTGGTGATCCCCGCGGACGCGGCGGCGAGCAGCCCGATGCCGACCACGCGCGTGCCGATCGCCTCCGGGAACTGCCGGGCGTAGGCCAGCACCACCATCGCGCCCATCGAATGGCCCACCAGCACGACGGGGCCGGTCGGCGCCATGGTGCGCAGCACCGCATGGAGATCGCGGCCGAGCTGGTCGATGGTGTAGGTGGCGGGATCGGCCGTACCGGACTCGCCATGGCCGCGATGGTCGTAACACACCATGCGAATGGTCGAATCCCATTGCGGCAGCAGCCTTTCGCACAGGAACAACCAGGAATCCCCACGCAGACAGTGCCCGTGGACGAAGACGACGGTAACGGTAGCCGCAGGTCCGGCCGTACCGAATTCCCGCACGGAGATCAGGGTGCCGTCATCGGCACTGACGGTGACACGGTGGCCGCCGTGATCGGCGACATGCAGCGCGGTAACAGACATCGTTGTCTCCTGGGCGAAAAAACCCTCTTGCCCGGTTGGCTTATCCGCCTCTCCGCGCCTCAGGCCAGATTCGTCTGCAGCGCCAGTGCCGTTGGCGGCCGGCGGTGAGGTGGTGGAGGAGTTAGCCCGTACCCGGCAGGTTACCCATGATCTTGCGAAATCAGTCGTCACCCAGCCGCTTTCGCGGCATCGAATGTGCAGCAATACGTGCACGATTCGGCTCTATATATGACAATCTAGCAAATTTACTAGATTACATAATATTTACCCTACAACGTGGCTGGGGATATATTTCTAAGTCAATCTAGGAAATTTACTATAAGTCCCTATAGACCTATACGAGACCGCACGCCGCCGGGTCCGTCCGTGCCGGAGGTGAACCGGTACCGGCGGTTTCACCCCGGCGGCGCGTGGTTTCCGGTGAGTAGCCCCGGAATTCAGGTGGTTGCTGTGGTGCGGGTCGATGGGAGGTAGGGGGCGTGCAGGTTGGGCTCGGTGGAGGGGCCGGGGGCCCATTCGGCGATCCAGGGGCCGGTGCCCTCGCTCGGGTCGAGGATGCCCTGCTCCAGCCAGGTGAAGCGGCCGTCCAGTACGCCGCGGGTCAAGGCGGTGTCGGCGTCGTCGGTGTTGTCCCACAGGCCGTCGAACAGCTGGCGTATCCGGATGCGGGACTGGCGGCAGAACACGTCGGCGAGTTCGGTCGCGGTGTCGGCGTCGGGGTTGCCCGCCACGCGCAGGTCCTGGGCCCGCACGCAGGCGGCCGACATCGCGAACAGCTCCGCGCCGATATCCACGATGCGCCCCAGAAAGCCTTGGCGATACTCGAGTTTCGCCTGCCAGCGGCCCATCGCGTACATCAGTGATCTGGCCTGTTTGCGGGCCGAGCGTTCCACGAAGCGCAGATGCTTTGCCAGCGGCCCGAATTCGGCGAAGGCCGTGGGGGCGGTGCCGGGGCCGACGGCCAGCTGCGGGAACCAGCGCGCGTAGAAGCCGCTCGCGCCCACCGCCGCCTTGGCCTTGTCCTTGAGCTGGGCGTTGCGGTCGACCAGCGCGCCGGCGGCGGCCATATGCGCATCGGCCATCTCGCGGGCGATCAGCAGCCGCATGATCTCGCTGGACCCCTCGAAGATCCGGTTGATGCGCAGATCCCGCACCAACTGCTCGGCCCCGACCGCCCGCTCGCCGCGCGCACCCAGCGAGGCGGCGGTCTCGTAACCGCGCCCGCCCCGGATCTGCACCAGCTCGTCGGCGATCCGGCAGCTCATCTCCGAGGCCCACAGCTTGGCCAGCGCGGCCTCGATGCGAATGTCGTTGCGCCCCTCGTCGCACATCGCGCCCGACAGATCCAGCGCCGCCTCCAGCGCGAAGGTCGTCGCGGCGATATAGGACAGCTTCGCGCCGACCGCGGAGTGCTCGCCGACCGGACGACCCCACTGGACCCGGTTGACCGACCATTCGCGGCCGATCTTCAACGACCATTTGGCCGCCGCGGTGCACAGCGCGGGGATGGCCAGGCGTCCGGCATTGAGGGTGGTGAGCGCGATCTTCAGCCCCTCACCCTCGCGGCCGATCAGATTGGGCGCGGGCACGCGCACGCCGTGCATGCGGGTGACCCCGTTCTCGATGCCGTGCAGCCCCATGAACGAATTGCGGCGCTCGACGGTGATTCCGGGCGAATCGGCCTCGACCACGAAGGCCGAGATACCGCCGCGATGCCCCTCGCTCTTGGGCACCCGCGCCATGACCACGAGCAGTTCGGCCACCACCCCGTTGGTGGTCCACAGCTTCACGCCGTCGAGTTCGTAGGCCTGGCCGTCGGAGGTCGGGGTCGCGGTGCTGGCCATGCGGGCGGGATCCGAGCCGACGTCGGGCTCGGTGAGCAGGAACGCGCTGACCGCGCCGCGGGCGCAGCGGGGCAGGAACTCCCGCTTCTGCTCCGGGGTTCCGGCCAGCTTCAGCGGTTCGGGCACGCCGATCGACTGATGCGCCGAGAGCAGCACGCCCAGGCTGGGATGTGCGGAGCCGACGAGCATCAGCGCCCGGTTGTAGCCGACCTGCGAAAGCCCCTGGCCGCCGTACTCTTGCGGGATCTTCAGACCGAAGCAGCCGAGCTCGGCCAGCCCCTGCACGTATTCGGGCGGAATCTTCGCCTCGGCCTCGATGCGCGCGCCGTCGATGGTCTCGCAGTAGGCGCGCAGCCGGGTCAGGTACGCCTCGATCTCGGCCTCGTCGGCCGGCTGGGGGAAGGGATGGATCAGATCCAGGCGGAACCGGCCCAGAAACATCTCCTTCGCGAACGATGGTTTGACCCAGGTGGTTTCGCGGGATTCCTCGACGAGCGCACGAGCCTGTTCTTCGGTGGCATCGACTTTCGCGGTGGTCGCCATGGTGTCCTCCTTGGACGTGACCGCAATCACAATCCAGTGTAGGAGCCCTGGTTACTCACCGGTAGGGGAATTTGGTCACGGAACGCTGCGCAGGTATCTCCCGAAGTGCGGCACGGTGAAGCCGATGGTGCCGCGCTCGGCGGAGTAGATCAGTCCTTTCTTGATCAGCCCGTCGCGGGCCGGTGACAACGAGGCGGGCTTGCGGCCCAGCTCGCTGGCGATGGCCGAGGTGGCCACCGGTCCGTCGTCGCCGGACAGTTCGGCCATGGCGCGCATGTACTCCCGCTCCGCGGGGGTGGCGCGCTCATAGCGCGAGCCGAAGAAGCCGACCGCCAGTTCCTCCTCCGCGGCGGGCGCGGCCAGCTCCACATCCTCGGCGGTGATCGGGCTCTGCGCGGCCACGTCCCAGGTCGCCTTGCCGTAGGCCTGCACGAAGTACGGATAGCCGTCGGCCTTGAGATACAGCGAATCCAGCGCCTCGGAGGTGAATTTCACCTCTTCACGTTCGGCCGGCGCGATCAGCGCCAGATCCGCCGCCTCACGGTCGAGCCGATCGATCCGGTGATAGCCGAACAGGCGTTCGGAGTAGCTCTTCGAGGCCGTCAGCACGGCCGGAAGATGCGGCAGCCCGGCGCCGACGACGATCAGAGGCGCTGCCTCCTGGCTCAATTCGTGGCAGGCTCCGCAGATCGCGGAGATATCCGGCGCGCTGAGATCCTGCATCTCGTCGATGAAGATCGCGATGCCCACGCCGATGTCACGGGCGACCTGCGCCGCCTCCATCAGCAGCTCCACCAGATCGATCTCGATGTCCCCGGAATCGGCGCGGCCGGTCACCGCCGGGACGTCGATGCCGGGCTGCCAGCGCTCGCGCACCCCCTTGTCCGCGGTGGCGCGCATCGCGAAGGCCTTGAGAATGCCCAGGAAGTCGTCGACCAGTTCCAGGTTGCGGTTGGCCACCGCGATCTGGCGCACCGCCATGTGCAGCGCCGAGGCCAGGGGGCGGCGTAGCTCTTGATCGGGCCGGGCCTCCAATTTGCCGGTGCCCCAGCCGCGTGTGCGCGCGGCCGAACGAAGCTGGTTGAGCAGTACGGTTTTTCCGACCCCACGCAGGCCGGTGAGCATCACGCTGCGCTCTGGGCGGCCGCGGGAGACCCGCTCGAGCACGATATCGAAGGCATCGAGTTGCCGGGCGCGACCGGCCAATTCCGGCGGGCGCTGGCCGGCGCCCGGGGCATACGGGTTCCGCACGGGGTCCATGCCCGTACACCGTAGCGCGTGTGAAGGGGAATCTTCGGATATCTAGGGCAATTCCTAGAGGCGGCTAGCGTGCTGCGCCGGGTGGACGAAAGGGACTGGCGCGAAGCAATATTCCGGCAAACCGCCGGTTCGAGCGTCCGGGGGAATCGCCCTCCTCGTTTCGCGCGCGCGGGTCGACGGGCTTCGGGGCTCTCTACGCTAGGGGTATGACCGAGGAGTCCGTCCCCACCGTCACCGAGGTGGTCGAGTCGTGGCAACTGCCCGCCGCCGCCCCCGTCGCCGCGCGCATTCGCACGAACATCCTGGCGGCGATCAAACAGGGGTTCGACGATCCGCAGCTGGTCGCGGACCTTGCCGTCGGGCCCCTGGTCATGGCGCTGGCGCAGCTCGAAGTGGGTCTGGCGCAGGCACAACGGCGCATCGAGGTGCTCGAACGAGTGGTCGCCGAGGGTGCGGGAGACCCGCGATGAGACGCATGGCCGCACCGTGTGTAACGGCGTCGGCAGGCCGCGGCGATACCTCGGCAACCGGATGGATAACGGTCGAGTCCGCATCGATAACGGTTGTGTCCGCACCGAGACCGAATCGTTACCGCCGAACCGGACAGCCGAAATCTGGTTCTGTCCTGGGGATTTCCCGCCCCGGGCCAACACGCCGTGCGTTCGGGTAGACAACTTCGCCGGAGCGTCGTAATCTCTTCGTGACTTGCCGGAGCGAGTCGCTTCTTAGGGGAAGTGATCCGGTAGGTTGCCGCCTAATCGGCATCCGGGTCGCGGCCCGGTAGCCGAACCGAGGACCCAGAGGTACTGGGGTGAATCCTCATCGACCAGTTGGTCGTTGAGGTAGGGCCGAGTCTTCCCGGCCCGAACCCGTCAGCTAACTTGGTCGGCGGCTGGCTGGCTGGAAGAAACAGGAGATGCAGGTCGGTGGGTAGACACAGTTTGCAACGGGAATCTCGGCTCCCGAATTCCGTGAAGGGCGCCATGGTTATGGGCGCCGTGGCTTCGGCGACAGCTGCCATGCCGGCGGTGTCCGCGATGGCTCAGACCATCAGCGTCCCCGGTGTCGGCAACTTCGATGTGCCGATTGATTCCTCATTCACTCAGCAGGTCAAGGCCGCCAATCAGGCGATGGCCGACCACGCTGACTTCTTCAAGGCGCACGCCGATCAGATCAAGGGCGCGCAGAAGCAGTGGGCGCCGCAGTTGCAGCAGCCCAATATGCCCGATCTCGCGGGCATGTTCGACACCCAGACTCACAACACGGCCTCCGATGTAGCCCTCAGCGCCGCCAAGAGCAAGATCGGCTCGGAGTATGTGTGGGGCGCCTCGGGCCCGCAGAACTTCGACTGCTCCGGCCTCGTGCAGTGGGCCTACAAGCAGGCCGGGGTCGAGTTGCCGCGCACCAGCTTCGAGCAGATGCATGTCGGCAGGCCGGTCGCCTACCAGGACCTGAAGCCCGGCGATCTGGTCATCATGAGCGGCGGCGGTCACGTGGCGATGTACGCCGGTGACGGCAAGATCCTGCAGGCGCCGCAGTCGGGTGAGACCGTCAGCTATGCGCATCTGAGCCCCGACCAGGTCGACACCGCCCGTCGGGTCGCCTGACACTGCCACCGACACAACCGAGTTCAGCCCGGGTCGACTCCTGGACCTGGGCAACTCGGCTGTTCAAAACCAGATCTGCCGCCGCGACCGCTTGTCGCGGCGGGCATGTCAAGGTCAACGGTGTGGCGGTCAAACCCGCCCATCAGGTCAAAGCCGGTGATGAGGTTCGCGTCCGCATCAGTGGGCTCGAACGGATCGTCATCGTCGAGCAGATCATCACCAAGCGTGTCGGCGCCGCGATCGCCGCACAGTGCTTGATCGATAAGAGTCCTCCGCCACCGGCCCCCGAGATCGTGGCGGCCATGCCCCGCCGCGACCGCGGCGCCGGACGTCCCACCAAACGCGAACGACGCGAGACGGATCGGCTGCTCGGACGGGACGATTCCCCGCCGCCGCACGACGAGTAGACACCACGTGGCCCAGCCGAGCGCCCCGTGATCCACGAGTGCCCGGCCGCGCGACAACCTCGAAGTCTCGTCTACTTCTTGGACTTACTCCTGCTGGACTTCGCCGCCTTTTTCACGACTTTCTTGTCCGCAGTCCGTGCGATCTTCGGTTTGCCGTCTCGCGTGGGCGCGAGTTTCGTCGGTATCGGGATGTTTTCGTCGGCGTGGTAGCACGCGCACACTCGGTGATAGCCGTCGGCGATCTGCATGGGTATGCCGATGCTCAGATCGCCCTGCACCAGCAGAATCGGCGAGAGTGATGTGCCGCTGAGGATCTTCGCCAGATCCTTGCGAACATGCGGATTGTCCGGGGGCAGCAGTGGAAGCTGAGCGGCCCGCAGGATGTCCTTGGCCTTCTTGTGCACGATCGGTGCGGCGTGCAGCAGCTCTACCAGGGCCGCAACGGTCTCCGAATCGGCCAGTAGCGCCAGATAGTCGGCCGCGGCCGGATAGTCATGGGCCTCGGGCTCGGCCCGCCACAGCACGAGTTGCTCGGTGCTGGTCATCCTTCGCCTCCTCCGTCGGTGAATAGAAGGTGAATGCTAGTCGACAAGTCAGGCCGTGGGCGCTGCCGCGATCCGGATCAATTCGTCGGTGCGATACCGAGCTCGGCAATCGCCGCGGCGGATCTTGCCGCTCGAGGTCTTGGGTATCTGGCCGCGTTCCACCAGCACCACCTCGGCGGGGACGATGTCGTGCGCGCTGGTTATCGCCGAGCGAATGCGGCGGCCGACCTCGTCCGGGTCGGCCAGCGGATCGTCGAGTTCGGCCACCAACACGAGGGTTTCGCGCGCGCCGTCATCGACGCCGAAGGCGGCCAGGTGACCGGTGCGCAGCTCCGGCGCGGCGTCCCCGGCCGTGGCCTCGATATCGGCCGGATAGTGGTTGCGGCCCGCGACGACGATCATGTCCTTGAGCCGGCCCGCGATGTACAGCTGACCGTCGTGGAAAAAGCCGAGATCGCCGGTGCGCAGCCAGGTTCCGCTGCGACCGGGTAGGCGGGCGCCGAAGGTGTCGGCGGTGTCGCGGGGTTTGCGGAAGTATCCCGCACAGACATTCGGCCCGCGGACCCAGATCTCGCCGACCTCGCCGCGCCCGACCTCGACGCCGCGGGTGGGATGGACAAGGCACACCTGCTGACCGGCCGCGCTTCCGCATCCGACCAGCGCGATGCCGCCCGGAGCCTGCGCGAGCACCGTCCGTCCGGCGGCCAGATGGGTCCGATCGAACTCCACGGCCGTCGGCGGCAGGTCCGCGACTCCGAAGGTCACCGGCAGAGTTGCCTCCGCCAGACCGTATCCGGCGGTATGCGCCGCATGCCGGAAGCCGTGCGGGGCGAAGGTTTTGGTGAATATCGCCAGCGCCTCGGCGCGGACCGGCTCCGACCCGTTGAGCAGCAGGTCGATTTCGGACAGGTCCAGTTCCGCGCGCTCGTCGGCCGAGGTGCCCGACACCGCGAGGGTGAGACCGAAATTCGGGCTCGCCGTCGCCCCCGCACCGTAGTCGCCGCACGCACGCAGCCACCGGATCGGGCGTTTGGCGAATTCGCCGGGTGGCAGGGTGATCGCGCGGACGCCGGTATACAGCGGCAGCGACAGCGTGAACACCAGACCCATATCGTGGAAGAACGGCAGCCAGTTGACCATCGGCTTGTGTCGCACCGCGGGCATTCCGGCGCGCAGTTGATTCAATGCCGCGGCGAGATTCGCATGGGTGACCTCGACGCCGGCCGGGGATTTCGTGGATCCGGAGGTGTATTGCAGATAGGCAGGATGCCCGGTGACCGGCGTCGGCGCCACCGCCCGCGATGTGGTCCGGATCGAGACCGGCATGATCCGGCCCAGCGCGAATCCGGTTTCCGCGGTGCGCGTTTCGTGTTGCGGACTGACGAGGCTGAGCACGGGATCGGCATCGCCGAGCACGGCAGCGAGGCGATCGGTATTGCGCCGGGTGTCGACCGGGAACAGCGGGACCGCGATCCGCGCGGCGTACAGGCAGGCCAGGAACCCCACCACGTAATCGAGCCCGTGTTCGCACAGGATCGCGATCCGGTCACCGGGATTCGTCGTCGCGCCGAGACGCTCGGCGAGACTTCCCGCCGCACTGTGCAATTCGCCGAAGGTCAAGGAGCTGGGGGTACATGTCCGGCCGGAATAGGACAGGGCGGTGAACGCCACCTCGTGTGGGCGCGCTGCCGCGTGGCGCGCTACCGCCGCGGCCAGCGCGTCGACTGGATCGTGCATGTTCATCCCCTTGCCGATGGCCGGTTCGATATTCAGCGGGCCGGAACCCGGTCGGACAGTGCGGCGTCCAGGGCCGCGATGGTGCGGTGTTCGAACAGCTCGGCGGTGGCGATCCGAATGCCGAGCCGGGCCTCGAGGGTGCGCCGCACCTCGATCGCCAGCAGCGACGACAGGCCCAGGGCGGTGAAATCGGCGTCGGCCGCCAGGTTTTCAGTGGGCAGGTCGAGCGCGCCGGCCAAGGCCGCGCGGATCACCGCGGCCACGGGCTCATGGGATCCGTTGGTCGGCAGCGGGTGTGTGGACGCCGGATTCGGACTGCTGAAATGTGGTGCGGGAGAGGGTGGGTCGGCGGCCGGTGGCGGGGCGGCGTCCACCGGCAGCATGGCGCGCAGACGCAGCGCCACCGCGGAGGTATCCGCGGTGGGCGTGTAGTCCAGCGCCAGCACGTAGGGATCCCGGACTCCGCGCAGCGCGGCCAGCACCGCGGTACCGCGCGCCGGATCGAAGGGGACGATCCCAGCGCGGCGCAGATGCGCCGCGCCGCCCGCGCCGGAGACCAGACCGGATGCCCAACTGCCCCAGCCGATGCTGATCACCCGGCGATCCCGCTGGGCGAGCGCCACGGCGTCGAGCGCGGCATTGGCCGCGGCGTACGCGGCTTGCCCGGGTGCGCCCAGAACCCCGGTGGCCGAGGAGAAAAGCAGTGCGATATCGATCGGGTCCTCGGCGGTGAGCTCGAGCAGCGTGGTGGCCGCGGTGAGCTTGGGCTCGAACATCGATGCCAGCAGATCTGGTGTCACCGACCCGAATTCGGCATCGGTCAATGCACCCGCCGAATGGACGAATCCACGGATGGGCAGCCCGCATTCGCGGATATCGTGCAGGGCGGTGGCCAGATCGCGCCGATCGGTGACATCGCACCGCACCACGACGATCCGATCCTCGAAGGCCTCGAGCAATGGGGGTACCGGGCGCGGGCGGCGGGTCAGCGCGACCACCTCCCCGGCGCCGGCGTCCAGTAGCCAGCGCACCGCGACCGCGCCGAGTGCGCCCAGACCGCCGGTCACGACATATGTTCCGGCCGCCGAGATCTGGACGGGCGAACCCGAGTCCAGCACCGGCACGAAGCGGCGGGCCTGCAGGCCGTCCGGTCCGATGCGGATCTCCTGCGGGCCGTGCGTACGCAGCACCAGGTCGGTGAGCGGTCCGGGTTCGGTGCGGTCGTCGCGGACCCAGACCAGACGTACGGGACGTCCCGACTCCAGTTGCAGCGATCGGACCAGCCCGGCGATCCCCTGCTGTGCCGGTGAGATCCGCTCGCGCAGTACGACTGTCAGCGAGGCCATGGCGGCGCAGTCCTGAATCCGCTGCAGCAGTTCCAGCGCGCGCCCGACCTCGGCGAGCACGGCGCCGGACGGTTCGGCCGCGGGCCAGAGGGCCACCACCGCGGTCGGCTCGGTGCGCCCGGTCAGCACGGCGGGGACGATCGGGCTCGCCTCGCCGGGATCGCGCGCGATCCGCTCGGCCGCCAGCCGCGCGCCCACGGCCTGCGTCAACGTCACCGCCAGCCGGGACTCGCCGATGACGAGCACCCTGCCGACGAGCGAATCCCGCTGTGCCGAATTCGTCTTCGGCAGCTCGACCGGATACCACTGCGGACGTCGCAGCACCGGATGCTCGACGGGCGATTCGAGCCGCGGGCTGCCGTTGCGTCCCGGTTGGGCCGGAGGGTCGGGAGGCCGCGATATGCCCGCGGCGTACAGGGCGGGCGCCCACGGACCGTGGCCATCCACCGCCTCGGGCGCGAGCCATTCGTAACCCGTTGCGGCCGAATACGAGTTCGCGATGCGGCCCGCCGCCGGATTGTCCGCGCCGGTCCGCACCGCCGGCGCCGAATCCTCGGGCCGCGACTCGAGACGCCGTGCGGCGGTGGAATGGTCAGCGGGCAGTTCGGCATAGCGGATACGGACCCCGAGCAGGGCGACCGCCGGCGTGCCGTGTTGGTCGGTGGCCAGCACATCGCAGTGCAGCCCGCTGGAATCGCCGGTGCGTACGAAGGCGTGCGCCTGTGCCAGCAGGATCGCCGGCGTGTCGGTGACCCAGGCGGAATCGATGGACACCGGCAGCGGGAGGGCGCGGGCGGGCAGCAGCTCCTGGGCCGCCGCGGCGATCAGCTGGAGGCAGCCGTCCAGGGCCGCGGAGTCGAGCGCGATGTGGTCGAAAAGTCCTATGGCACTGCGTGGACCGTGAAACAGGCCACGCAGCGGCCGGAATCGCGGGCCGTATTCGAGTCCTCGTGCGCGCAGCGCGGCGTAGAACCGGGCGGGGTCCAGGGGGCGCAGGCCGGTGTGCGCGCGGTGGGCATCGACGGTGCGCATCCAGCCGACGATCTCGGCCGGCGCGGGGGCCACGGCGATTCGGGCCGAGGCCAGGGTGAGCGGACCGGCCGCCTCGACCAGTTCACCGCCGACGCGATAGCTCACCTGTGCCAGGGCGGACAGGTCGGTGCGATCGTGCACGGTGAAATCCACCAGACGGGTGGCGCCGTCGCGGGTAGTGCGCTGTAGCTGCCGCAGCCAGTACATCGCCGGGACGGTCGGGACGCCCTGGACGACGTGATCCGCCAGATCGTCACGGCCGGGATCGGATCCCGCGTCGATCACGAGCGGGAAATCCTGGCGCCGCCACCGCCGCTCGAGCATCGGTCCGCCGAACGGCCCCTGTGCGGACCAGTCCACGGACCGGCCCTCGCGGTACAGCCGGGCGATGGCGTCGAGCAGGGCCGCGGACTCGTCGTCCCGATCGGCCATGGGATAGGTCGAATCGCGCAGGTCCGGATATTCGCGGATCGCGTGCGTCAGCACCGGATGCGGCGACACCTCGATCGCCGTGGACAGGCCGTCGGCCGTGGCAGCCTCCAGCGCCGCGGCCAATTCCACGGTGGCCGCCGCATTGTCGGCCCAGTAGTGCGCGTCCATGGCGGCCGAGGTGAGGACCGCGCCCCGGCGTGCGGTCGAATACACCGGAACGCGCGGCGCGTGCGGATCGATGCCGTCCAGCAGCGGGATCAGTTCCCCGGCGATCTCGCGCACCTGCGGACCGTGCGCGGCGAAGTCGACGGCGATCCGCCGCGCGAACAGATTCTGCCGCCGCGCTCGCCGGACCAGCGTGTCGATATGCGGTTCGGTCCCGGAGACGACCACCGACCGCGGGCCGTTGACCGCCGCGATCCCGACCCGCCGGCGCAGCGGCTCCACCAGCCGCTCGGCCTCCTCGGGCTCGGCCTCCAGCAGGGCCATCGCCCCGAGCCCGTCCAGGCGCGCCAGCAGGGTGCCGCGCGCCACCGCGAGCCAGGCGCCGTCGGTGAGCGACAGCGCACCGCTCACCACGGCCCCGGCGATCTCGCCGAGACTGTGCCCGATCACCGCATCCGGTCGAATCCCCCAGTGCGCCAGCAGGTGTGCCGCCGCCACCTGATAGACGAACAGGGCCGGCTGCACGGTCGCGGTGCCGTCCAGGCTGTGCGCGAATCCGTCTCGCGGCGTCCAGACCCGCGGTCCGCCGCAGTCGGCCACCGCCTCGGCGGCCTCGGCCAGGGCCCGCGCGAACACCGGGTACCGGGCCGCCAGGCCCCGCCCCATCTCGGCATGCTGCCCACCCTGTCCCGAGAACACCAGCACGATCCCGCCGCGCCGGGGCGTGGTGGGGCCGTATACCCGGCCCCTGCGCTCGGCGGCTGCGCAAACACCTTGCCGAGCAGGGGATTCGACCGTATCGGATCGGCCGCGCTCCGCGTCGATCCGCGTGCTCGCATCCGAGTCGGGCTGGTTCGGTCGCTCTGCCGCGAGGGCCCCCAGCTGCGTGACAGCGTCGGCGCGATCCCTGGCGAGGACCGCCGCCCGCACGCTCTCCGGAATCAATCGCGCTGTGGCCGAGGCGATGTCACCGAGAGCGCCCTCGTCGGCGAGAGCCGCGGCCCAGCGCGCGGCCCGCTCCCGGACCTCGCTCAGGTCGCGGCCGGTGATCGGGATCAGTGCCGCAGGGGCGATATCGCGGGCCGGTGGCGGCGCATCGACGCCGCGCAGCACCGCGTGCGCGTTGGTCCCGCCGAATCCGAACGAGCTGACCCCGGCCCATCGGTCGCGGGGCGCCTGCGCCTGCCAGTCGACCGGCTCGGTGGGCACGCGCAGGCCTCGATCGGTCAGCTTCAACAGCGGATTCTCGCGGCGGAAGTTGATGGTGGGCACGATTCTCGCGTGCGCGATGCTCAGCGCGGCCTTGGCCAGCCCGGTGACCCCGGCCGCGGCCTCGAGGTGACCGAGGTTCGATTTCACCGACCCGATCCAGATGGGGTTGTCCCGCCCACCGGACAGGACCTCGGCCAGCGCGCCCACCTCCACGGCGTCACCCAATGCCGTGCCGGTGCCGTGACATTCGAAATATCCGGCGGTGCGCGGATCGGTGTGCGCACGCGCCCAAGCGGTTCGGACGACCTGCTGCTGGGCCAGGCCGTTGGGAGCGTAGAGCCCGTTCGAGCGACCATCGGATCCGACCGCCGCACCGGCGATTTCGGCGTAGATCCGATTGCCCTCGCGGCGTGCGTCCGCGGTGCGCTGCAGGATCAGCACGGTACATCCGTCGCTGCGGGTGTAACCGTCCGCGTCGGCGTCGAAGGGTTTGCAGCGCCCGTCCGCGGCCAGGAATCCGCCCTGGTCCAGATAGTCGGAGGTATGCGGCAGCAGGGTCAGGTTCACCCCGCCGACGATCGCCAGCGGCACCGTGTCGTCGGCCAGCAGCCGCATCGCCAGATCCACCGCGGCCAGCGAGGACGAGCAGGCGCTGTCCAGCACCAGGCTGGGGCCGTGCAGATCCAGCGCATAGGACAGCCGGCCCGCGATGATGCTGAGCGCGGAGCCGGTGACCGCGTACGGTGCGTCGTACCCGCTGTGCCCGAGCACCATCGTGCCGTGGTCGTATCCGCACGCCCCGAACAGCACCGCCGCGCGCGAGCCGCGAATTCGATAGCCGATTCCCGCGTCGTCCAGGGCCTCGACCGCCACCTCCAGGCTCAGGCGCTGCTGCGGATCCATCACCGCGGCTTCCCGATCGGAGATCGCGAACCAGCCGTTGTCGAATCTGTCCAGGCGGTCCAGATAGCCGGCCCTGCGGGTTCCCGAACGGCCGGGCGGCGGTGCGCCGGTACCGTCCCGGCCCTCGGACAGCAGCTCCCAGAATTCGCGGACACCATGCGCACCTGGTACCCGGCAACCGATTCCGATGATCGAGACGGGCGTCCCGGTCATGGTGTCGCTACGTGGTCGACCAGTTGCGCGATATCGGGATGATCGAATAGGGCGGTCAGCGGGATCTCGACGTCCAGCGCGTCCTCGAGCACGGCGCTCAGGCGCGCGAGTTGCACCGAGGACAATCCGAGGTCGTTGAACGGCGTGCTGGTCGAGACGGTATCCGCGGGTACGCCTATCAGTTCCGCGATGGCCTCGGTGGCCGCCGCGGTCAGACGGGTGCGCCGATCGCGCGTGGTACTCCCGGTCGCCGAGTTGTCGAGCGAAGAACTGTTCCCCACGGGTTCTCCTCACCGCATCCGACGCAGCCGCCGGTCGTCAGGTACCTCCGCGATTATGCATCCAAAGCACCGGTAGGCCCAGATGTACTTGTCAGTCGCCTGGATCCGAAGCGCTTGTCCGCCCGGGTGTCGTTGCCGGTGGTCGGACTTTCAGGGCGTCTGGAAAGCGTTTTCAGGCGCGGCTGTTACTTTGGCGCTGTGAGTCAGCGCGCGAAGCCCAGTCGCAGGGCAGAATGGTCCGGTCGAACCGAATGCCTCAGGGCGGCACCGTGAACGACGGTGTGACCGATTTGTCCGATGGCAAGCCCGGTGTGCTGAGCACTCTCGGGCACTGCTGCGCGGCCTTGGCCGCGACTCCCCGGCGGCTGCTGCGTCCGCGCCGGCCGGACGAGGCGTTCCTGTCGCGTGTGCGGGCCGCGCCGCTGCCGCCCGCGAAGGGCGTTGTTCGCCTGACCGCGCTGCCGCAGGCCCGCATGTCGGCGCCGACCGCGATCGTTGCCGAGGGGGCGCGCAGTCTGGGGCATCTGCCGATGGCCATGGGGGCCTTCCTGATCGAGCATGCCCAGGCTCGGTTCCTGGTCGATCCCGCGCTGTGTGCGGGCGTGCACGATCGGGTGCTGCCGGGGCTGCCGTTTCCGGTCGGCCTGCTGGTCTCACCGGACAAGCCGGTACTCGGCCTGGCCGACGCACTGGCCGCACGCGATCTGTCCGGCGACGACATCGATTTCACCCTCGCCACCCACCTGCACTGGGATCACGTCTCCGGCCTGCTGGAGCTGCCCGATTCGGTCGAATTGCGCGTTCCGGCAATCGAATACGAATGGGCGACAAGCGGTGAGATCGCGCCCTACGGTGTGGTGCGCGCGCCCTTGCGCGGCCGGGCGATCGGCAATCTCGAGCTGGACGGCCCGCCCGTGCTCACCTTCACCCGCAGCCACGACCTGTTCGGCGACGGCTCGGTCCTGCTGGTCGACCTCCCCGGCCACACACCCGGCAGCATCGGCGTCATGCTCGCCGTGGACGACGGCACCCGGGTTTTGCTGGTCGGCGACGCCATCTGGAACACCCTGCAGATCAAGCTGATCCGCGAGAAGGCGCCCATGCCCGGCCAGCTCTTCGACGCCGACCGCGATCGGGCCTTCGAGACCATCCAGCGCCTGCATGCCCTTCCCGAGGGCATCGAGGTGATCCCCAGCCACGATTTCGACGCCGTCCTGGCGAGGGCGTGAGGGGCACGCGTCAGCCGACCTGAGCCGACGACAGCGCCTGCTGTGCGGAAAAACCACCGGCGGTGGTCAATTCGAGGTTGGACAGGGCGGCCGCGTGCTCCTGCGGCGTGGCCGCGGTGAGGCAGTCGGTGATCGGGTGGACCGTGAAACCGAGGTCGGTGCCGTGGCGGGCGGTCTGCTCGACGGTGAGATTCGTTGCGACGCCGGTGATCAACAGGGTGTCCACGCCGTGACCGGCCAGCCAGTCCGGTAACGCCGAGCCGGCCAGGCCGGAGAGCTTCTGGTTGTCGAAGACCAGACCCGCTGCGGCCTGCTCACTCATCTCCGGGATGAGCTGTGCGCCAGGGCTGTCGGGGCGGAAGTCGATCTGCGCGGCTGCCACCGAGCGCATGAATCCGGTGTTGCGAACCAGCCCGCCCTCGCCCGCGGGGACGGTGAATCTGGTGAAGATCAACGGAATTCCCGCGGCCAGAGCCGCGGCGTGAAAGTCGCGGGCCCGGTCGACGACCCCGCTCTCGGACACCGGGCCGGCCAGCAGGGGACCGAAAAAGCCCTCTGGCCGTATGACATTCACTTGCCAGTGCAGAGCCAGGACCGCGGTGCGGGTGGTATCGATGGGCATGATCCCATCCTGCCCGTCGCACGCCGCCCGCGCAGGGATCGGCTCAGGACACGAAGGTGGCCGAGGTGACCGGGACGTCCATGGAACTGAGGTACCAGCCGCTCCAGGTGTCGGCGGCGTTGATCTGGATGCCGTGGCCCGTGGCCGGACCCTCGGTGATCAGCCATATGCCGTTGCCGTAGCCCCGGCCGATGCTGGTGGCGCCGTTGGACCAGGCGAATGTGGCCGTGGTGGTGGCGGTCGTGACGTTCCAGGGGATGGAGACCTCGAAACGTCCGGCGGTGATGCCCGGCAGCAAAGGGCTGGCACAGTCGGTGAGGGTGGCCTCGCGGCGGATGGTCTGGCCCGCGCTACCGCTACCTGGGGTGAGACGACCGGTCATCAGGCCGCCCTGACCACAGCCGCCGGCGCCCTGCACCGGCGGCTGGGCGTGGCCCAGCGGCGCGCTCAGCAGCGGCGCGGCACAGATGGTCGCGACCAGCGCAGTCCGACGAATCGACACGAAACCTCCTTGCGACTACGACAAGAGAGAATAGGCACACTGTGGCCTTTCCGGGTGTCGAATCCGCCTCCGCCGCGGAAATCGGATGCGGCGGCATGCCGGGCGTTAGGCCGAGTAATCCTTGCGGAGCTGGAGCTTGACGACCTTTCCGCTGGCGTTTCGCGGTAGTTCGGACACGATCACCAGATCCTTGGGGTGCTTATAGCGGGCCAGGTTCTCGTTGAGGAAGGGGGTGAGTTCTTCGAGCGTCAGCGAGTCGTCCGAATCGGTCAGGGCGACAATCGCCACCGGGACCTCGCCCCACTTCTCGTGCGTGCGGCCGACGACCGCGGCCTCGTGAATCTTGGGGTGCGCGAACAGCACGTTCTCCACCTCGGCGCAGTAGATGTTCTCACCCCCGGAGATGATCATGTCCTTCTTGCGGTCCACCACGTAGACGAAGCCCTCCTCGTCCTGGCGGACCAGATCCCCGGAGTGGAACCAGCCGCCGGCGAAGGCCTCCGCGGTCGCCTCGGGCTTGTTCCAATAGCCCCGCATGAGGGTCGGTCCGCGATAGACGATCTCGCCGATCTCTCCGGGTGCGACATCGTTCATCTCGTCGTCGACGATGCGCGCGGCGATGGTGGGGATGGGCTTGCCGACCGAACCCAGCTTGCGGATCGCGTCCTTGCCGTCCAGTACGCAGGTGATCGGCGACATCTCGGTCTGGCCGAACACCGCGACGTTGCGCGCGTCCGGGAAGCGCTCGGCCATCGCCCGCAGCACGGTGTCCGACGCGGGCGCCGCGCCCCAGCACAGCATCCGCAGCGCCAGATCCCGCTGCCCGAGCGTCGGATCCTCGCAGATCATCTGCCACTGCACGGGGACGCAGAAGGCCGCGGTGGCCCGCTCGCGCTCGACCGCGTCGAGCCATTCGCCCGCGTCGAAGGCGCCCAGCGGATGCAGAACGGTGGTGCCGCCGAGCATGAAATACGGTGTGAGACTGCCGAGTCCGGCGATGTGGAACAGCGGCGAGGTACAGAAGCCGATCGCCTCGCCGTCCAATTCCATGGCACGGATACAGGTCAGCGCCTGGGCGTTCATATTCTCGTAGGTCAGCACCGCGCCCTTGGGGCTGCCCGTGGTGCCCGAGGTGTACATGATCAGCGCCGGGGTGTCCTCCGGAATGTCCAGCGGCACATGGCCCTCGCCCTGCTCGGCCAGGAGTTCGTCATATCCGAGGACGCCGTCACCGCTCCTGCCGCCGATGACGACGCAGGTCTCGAGCGCTGCGGCCTGCCCCATCACGCCGGTGGCCAGCGGGGCGAGCAGGGTGTCGGTGACGATGGCCTTCGCGCCCGAGTCGGCGACGATGTACGCGACCTCCGGCGGGGTCAGCCGGAAATTCACCGGCACCGCGATCGCGCCCAGCGCGTTGATGCCGAAGACCGCCTCGATGTATTCGGTGTAGTTCAGCGCCAGCAGCAGCACCCGATCGCCCAGCCCGACCCCGCGCCGGGACAGCGCGTCGGCGAACCGCTGCGACCGCTCGTGGAACTGCTTCCACGTGGTGTCCTGCCCCTTGAAGCGGAATGCCACCGTATCCGGGCGCATCGCCGCGTGGACGGCGACCTGATTGTTCCAGTGGTTGCGCCTGGACCGGATGGGCTCGGTGAGCGACTGGGCGCCGGTGGTCATGCACGAACTCCCTTCGGAACCGCCGCTGGCGCGCACCGGCCTACCCCGGCGGCGTCCACGGCGGAACACGATTGAGAATACCAGCTAACTTTTTGGCGTGACAAGGGTTACAGAGAAAGATCGATGAAGATCTTCTCATCGTACTAATCAGCAGTTCAGATGCATAGTTAGTTGATTTTCCAGCTCTTTCGGACACCTGTATCTCGAAGGTATTCATAGGCTATAACGCAAACTTGGACTCACATCGGGCTTGTCCGCGCCATCCGCCGCATGCCACTATCGACGGCATCCGGACCGTAGGAGGACACCGATGTTGCGCACCAGGTTCACCGAGACGTTCGGTGTCGAACACCCGATCGTGCAGGGCGGCATGATGTGGGTCGGCCGTGCCGAACTCGTCGCGGCCGTCGCCGATGCCGGCGGCCTCGGTTTCATCACCGCGCTCACCCAGCCCACCCCGGACGATCTGCGCCGCGAGATCGCCCGCACCCGCGAGCTGACCGACAAGCCGTTCGGCGTGAACGTGACGATCCTGCCCTCGATCAACCCGCCGCCGTACCAGCGGTATGTCGAGGCGATCATCGAGTCCGGGGTGAAGATCGTCGAGACCGCGGGCAGCAACCCGGAGCCCTTCCTGCCCGCGTACCGGGCCGCCGGAATCAAGGTTCTGCACAAGTGCACCAGCGTGCGGCATGCGCTCAAGGCCCAGAAGATCGGCGTCGACGGCGTATCCATCGACGGGTTCGAATGCGCCGGGCATCCGGGCGAGGACGATGTGCCCGGCCTGATCCTGATCCCCGCCGCCGCACGGGCGCTGGAGATCCCGATCGTCGCCTCCGGCGGCATCGCGGATGCCCGTGGCCTGGTCGCGGCGCTGTCCCTGGGCGCGGACGGGGTCAACATGGGCACCCGCTTCCTGTGCACACAGGAATCCGCAGTGCATCAGAAGGTCAAGGAGCGCATCGTCGCCCATACCGAGCGCGACACCCAGCTCATCTTCCGCACGATGCACAACACCGCGCGCGTGGCGGACAACGAGATCAGCCGCAAGGTCGTCGAGATCGAAAAGGCCGGAGGCAAGTTCGAGGACGTCCGCGATCTGGTCGCCGGGGCTCGCGGCCGCCGTGTGTTCGAGGAGGGGGATCTGGACGCGGGCATCTGGTCCGCCGGCCAGGTCCAGGGCCTCATCCACGACATCCCGACCTGCGCCGAACTGATCACCCGCATGGTCGCCGAGGCCGAATCCCTGATCAATTCTCGTTTGGCCTCGATGCTCGCCTGAACAGCATGACCCGTCAGATCATGTCGTTGGTGGTCATCCAGCGCATGATCGGCCAGCCGCAGAAGACCGGGAGCCAGCAGGTCAGGACGCGGTAGAGCAGGACGGCTGGCACGCCGATGGCGGCCGAGACGCCGAATGCGGCCAGACCGCCGATGAGGGCGGCCTCCACCGCGCCGACACCGCCCGGGGTCGGCGCGGCCGAGGCCAGCGTGCCGCCGATCATGGTCACGACGGTGACCGTGACGAAGGTGGTGTGCCCGCCGAACGCCTCGGTCGAGGCCCACAGCGCCCCGGCCGCGCCGAGCGTGATCGAGGCGCAGCCCAGCACGATCATCAGCAGGCGCTTGGGTTCGTGTGCGAGCGTGCGCAATTCGGCGACGACCTCGGCCAGCTGCGGGCGCACCTCGACACGCAGCCAGCGGCGCACCTTGGGTACGAACAGGGCGATGCCCACCGCGCCCAGCAGGGCGCCGGCCGCCAGGTACAGCACCGTGGCGCTCGGCACGAAATGCGCCAGGTTCGTCGAAACGCCCGCCGCCACGCTGAATATGACCAGCAGCACCACGTGCGTGATCACCTGCACCGCCTGCTGCAACGCCACCGCCGCGGTCGCCTTGACCGCGCCCAGGCCGCTGCGCTGCAAGAACCGCACGCTCAGCGCGAGACCGCCCACTCCGGCCGGGGTGGTCGTCGCGGCGAAGGTATTGGCGATCTGCATCAGCAGCAGGTTGCGCGGATTCACCGATTCACCCGCGCATCCCCACAGCGCCATCGCCGCACCGATATAGGTCAGCGCCGACACCGTCAGACCCAGCAGGCCCCACCACCAGTTCGCCGAGCGCAGTTCGGTGAAGAAGGTCGGCACCTGACTGATGTACGGATACGCCACGTACACCAGGGCGATCAGTAGCACCAGCTGGATGATCTGGTTGCGGGAGAACCGCGTGGTGCGCGCGGCCTCGATGCGGTCCTCGTCGGTCTGGCGCAACACCTCGTCGCGCATCGCCGCCATCACCTCGCCCGCGTCCGGGACCGAGGAGCGCAGCAGCCTGGGCATCGCCGTCTTCGTCAGTCGCCGCGAGGCATCCACCACCGACTGCTCGCCCAGTGCGCCGATCGCGGTGCGCACCGCCGATTCCGCCCCGAACAGCGATCCGGTGGTCAGCAGCAACTGCGCGACATCGGCCTGGAATCGCGTGCCGTAGGCGCCGAATTCGGCCGCGGAGAATCCGCCGAACAGCGCCCGGCCGTCCACCACGCGGATCTCGTCGGCGCGCAGATCCCCGTGCGAGATCTGGGCGCGATGCATATTCGCCAGCGCCTGCCACACCTGCAGATGGACGGCGTCGCCGTGCGATTGCGCCAGCACATTGCCCCGGGGCACGGTGTGCGCGTACAGCATCCAGCCACGCTCGAGCGCGGCGACGGTCAGCGGCTTATTGCTGGCCAGACCCAGATCCCCGATCGCGATGCCCATCAGCGCGCGATGTTCCACGCTGCGGCGCATCGAGGCGAAGGCCGGGGTTCGCTCGCTGCTGCGGAAGGCCACCCACCGCCGCAGCTGACGCAGCATGCCGCGGCTGCGCTGGTTCTGCCCGTACAGCTCCACCGTCAGCCGATGGTCCGGTCCGGTGTCGACCGACAGCAGCAACGGCCCGGGCCCGGCCGGGCGGACCACTCGCACCGCGGTGACGGTATATCCGCGCCGCGCCAGCACCCGTACCGCGTCGTCCAGCGGCACCTCGAGTGCGGGCGTGCCCACGACCAGCGCGATCACCGCACCGACCAGCCAGCCGACCGCCAGGCCCAGCATGGCCCGGGAGGGGACCACCAGGCTGACGAACAGGTGCAGGGGTACGAACACCAGCAGCAGCGCCCACCACCAGCGCCGCCAAGAGGCCGGTAGCCACGGACTGGCCACCGTCAGCACCGCGGCCAGCATCGCGATCCAGCGCGGATCGTCCAGGAACTGGGACAGGAAGGTATTGAGTTGTCGTGGTTGGCCGAGGTGCCAGCGCGGCCCGGAGATCCCGGTGCCGGTGATCGACAGTGCCAGCACGGCGATCAGCCCGGCCGCGAGGTATCCGCCGAGCAGCTTCCACTGCCAGCGGAAGATCAACCGGACCAGGATCGCGAACGGTAGCGCCAGAATAGCGATGCCGTATGACAGATAAACGATATTGGACTGCTCGGGCGTCAGGATGCCGAGAATGCCGGAGACCGACCGTTCCAGGGCCTCCCAGCGCGACCGGGTGATCAGCGAGCCCGCCACGACCAGCGCCACCAGCACCGCGGACGCGATCACGCGCAGAATATCGCTGGTGCGGCGGTTTCGTGGTTGCAGGAGGCTGCCCGAGACCGGGATCTCCCGCCCGTCGACTCGCATGTCGTTTCGGCACTTTCGGATCGAGGAGCTGCGTCGGTCCTCTCGGTCGACTAGCTGTGAGTATGCAGGAGGCTACCTGGCCTGCCGGAGGCAACACGCCGTGACGTGACGCTCATCTCCCGTGCCGGCCGGCGGCCGGTTCCGGCTGCGTCTCCGGTTCGGGGTCCTGTGCCTCCCGTGCGGCGATTCCGAATACATCGCCGTTCATGGTGCCACCGTCGATTTCGACGATGGAGGCGGCCACCCGGAGGGTCGGCACGTTCGCGGGGAAGGCGTCGGGTGCGATGGCATTGACCCGCACCCCGAATTCGGCGAATTCGGCGGCCTGATGCCGGGTGAGGTGCTCCAGCGCCGCCTTGGACGCCGCGTAGAGCGCCTGACCGCCGGGATACACCCGGGAACCCGACAGGCTCGACACGTTGACGATATTGCGACCGCGGTCCCGGTTCTGCGGGCCGGTATGCAGCCAGCATCGCTGCGCCAGCCGCGTCGACAACCGCAATGGCACACCGACATTCATCGCGAAGTGCGGTTCGAACTCCTCCAGCGCGGTCTCGCCGTCGACCATGCCGTTCGGGGTGTGCCGCCAGTACGCGGCATTGTTCACCAGCAGATCCACGGCGCCGTAGCGGGCCAGCGCGATATCCACCACGCGCTCCACCTCACCGGCGCGGGTCAGATCCGCGCGTACCACGAACACCCGGGACTCGTTCTCGGGCACGGGATCCTGCGGCGCCAGCGGATCGATGAACCACTCCTGCTGCGAGGGCACCCCGGGCACCCGGGTGCGGCAGACCGCGACGATGTCGTACTGCTGGGAGTACGCCTGACAGAACGCATTGCCCAGCAGCCCGCCGGCCCCGGTCAGAAGCACGACCCGGCGCTGATCACCAGTCGACAATTCCGGTACCTCCCCAGCGGCGTACCGCCTGCTCACGTGGTTGATGCAGCCACATCACCACACTGTTGCGCGCGGCGGTGTTGCCGCCCGCGAAGGTATGCCACGTGCGCGGAGCGCACTCGAACACGATCATCGAATTGTTCAGCGGCGGAACCTTGACCATGGACTCCGGCGCCGCAGAGTCGGGCGCGGTGAACAGCGAGGTCTCCCCGCCGTGGCCCGGCTGCCAGTCGCCATTGCCGAGATAGAACAGCACCGCCACTGCGCGCACCAGCTCGCGCGCCTCCACGCCGTCCGGCCGGGCGCCGGATTTCAGGTCGATATCTTTCGCGGGCAGCCCCACCTCGCCCGGCCCGGGGACACGGTCCGGAAACCATGCCGGGGCCAGATCGTTGTGCGGCCAGCCGCGGGGACTGTTCGGCTCGTGGTGGTGCAGCGAGCCCTCGACATCGCCGGTGACCGCGCCGCGCGCGCCCACCACCCCGGCGATCAGGTCGTGCCAGGCCCGCGACAGGAATATCTCCAGCGGACTGTCGCGTATCGCGGTGAGGTTCGCCCCCGTCGCGCTGTACCCCTGCGCCACCGGCCCGAACAGGCCGGACGCGGGGTCGCTCACCTTCTCGAATTCCGCCGCGAGCCGCTCGTAGAAGCGTCGATCGAACACCTCGCGCACATACACGTGCGGGAACGGATGGGTCCGGTGAACCCAGCGGCGATGCGCCAGCAGATCGGTGAACCACCGCGGCAGCGGCGCCTGCGCTTCCATGACGAACTCCCCTCCGGACGAACCAGGACGATCTTATGGGCTACCGAGCTTGCCGTCGATGTGCCATTTCCCGCTTTCACCGTGAGTCCCGCAGGTGTCCGTGCGAGTATCACCCCCGTGATCCGTGATGTCCGAATCTGCTTCGTGGGTGACTCGCTGGTGGCCGGTGTGGGTGATCCGCAGTGCCTGGGCTGGGCGGGTCGGCTCGTGCAGCGGGCCATCGCGGCCGGTCAGCCGCTGACCCATTACAACCTCGGCGTGCGTGGGCAGACCTCGGCGGATATCGCGGTGCGCTGGGAGGCCGAATGCGCGCAGCGCCTCTCGGCCGATATCGAGGGCCTCGATGCGCGCGTGGTGTTCTCCTTCGGCGTCAACGACGCCGCCGTGCTGGACGGCCGGACACGGGTACCCGAACAGGATTCGGTCGCGAATCTGACCGCGATGCTGCGCCGCGCCGCCGACCGCGGCTGGTCCGCACTCGTGGTCGCCCCGCCGCCGGTCTCCGACGACGAACACAACCGCCGCAGTGCGGCATTGGATGCGCAGTTCACGGAGATCTGTGCGGCACAGGGCATTCCCTATGTGCGCGTACATCAGCCGTTGCGGGAGAACACCGCCTGGATGCGCACGGTCGCCGAGGGCGACGGTTTCCACCCCGCCGCGGCCGGATACGAGGAGTTCTCGGCGCTCATCGTGCCGAATTGGCTGCTGTGGCTGGCCGAGCCGGGATCGGCGCTACCCGTCATTCGCTGAGGCAGCCCCGGCCGGTTTCGGCGGCAACACCCTGGTCGACATCGGATGCGATCGCCGGGCGATGACCGAACCGTGCCGTGAATGCGATGGACATTATCGTCGGCGGCGTGGGGCATGAGCATCCGGAACGCGGGCCTGCACAGCAGCCGCGTCGGGTGTGCCAGGTGTGCCTTCGTCGAGCGCCGCATCGCGTCGGGCGGGGACAGTGCGAGCGCGTCGCCCGAGGAAGGCGCCGAGTGGTCCGGGTGCGCCCCCAGCCGAGGTCTGCGCGTGCGAGGTGCGGTTGCTCATGGGATGCTGGATGGTGACGCGCACAGGTTGGCAGGCGAATGTGATCTGGTTCCGCCTGACCAGCGGAATTAATTCGGCTGACGAAGCGGTTACTAGGCATTATCGGTTGAATCGTCCATCGACTCGCCGGGGCGAGAACCTGCCAGGGAGGTAGGGGTATGACACTGAGACTGGCACCCAACCATCCCGCCGCGGTTCATCTGCGCCGGCTGTTCTTGGCTGTCGTGACCGGCAGCTTCGTATTCCTCATCCCCTGGATCGTCTATCTGGCCACCAGCCTGCCGTCCCGGCAAGAGGTGCGTCAGTGGGATGTGGCCTGGGTCGGGTTCGATTGCTTCCTCGTTGCCGCTATCGGCATGACGGCCCTGTGGGCCTGGCTGCGCCGCCGCATCTTCATTCCCTGGGCCATCGTCACCGCGACCCTGCTGTGCTGCGATGCCTGGTTCGACGTCGTCATGGACTGGAACACGTCCGACCTGTACGTCTCCCTGCTCACGGCCTGTCTGGGCGAACTCCCGCTGGCCGCGCTGCTGTTCTATGTCGCACGCCGCCTGATCCGGCTGTCGGTGGCCGAGGCGTGGGCGGAGGGCCACGAGGGGGAGCCGCCGCGTCGGTTGTCCCAGATCGGGCTGCTCGGCAAGACCGAGGAGGGCATCGTCGAGGAGGTCGTCGAGCAGAGTGTCACCGAGGTAAGTTCGAATTCGTGACCAGCGCGAGCGACCCGGAACTCGACGACGCCGAATTGCGGGCTCGCAGGGCCGGCTCCTTCGGCCCCGCCGCGGCCGCCTACGAGGAACATCGGCCCGACTATCCGCCGGCGGCGATCCGGTGGGCGCTGGAACCGCTGGGTCCGCGCGGTGCGGATCCGGACGTGCTGGATCTCGCCGCCGGGACCGGCAAGCTGACGGCGGGGCTGGTGGCGGCCGGTACGCGCGTGCGGGCGGTCGAGCCGGACGAGGCGATGCGCGCAGCGTTCGCGATGCGCCTTCCCGATATCGAGGCCCTGGCCGGTACCGCGGAATCCATCCCGCTGCCCGACGGTTCGGTGGACGCGGTGCTCGTGGGACAGGCCCTGCACTGGTTCGATCAGGAGCGTGCGTTCCCGGAGATCGCGCGCGTGCTGCGTCCCGGCGGGGTCTTCGCGGCGTTGTGGAATATGAACGACACCGAGGTGGAGTGGGTGGCCGAGCTGGAGCGGATATCCATCGACAGCGCATCTTTCCGCCGTCGCACGGTGGCTCGCGGCATGCCCTCGCACCCGCTGTTCCAGGAGTTCGCGGAGCATCGCTTCCCGCATACGCAGCGCCGGACCGCCGAATCGCTCGCTGCCACGATCGGCACCCACTCGCATACGCTGGTGGTGTCGCCGCGGGAGCGCGCCGAACTGCTGGGCCGGGTCACCGGTTATCTGCGCGAGATTCCGGAGACCGCGGATGGCGAATTCGAGCTTCCCCTGCGCACATTGGTGATCCGCACCGTGCTGCGCTGAGGTTCGCGGGGGTCTATGTTTCCCAGGACTCCAGCACCGCTTTCGCGGCATTGTGGCCACCGAGCCCGCTGACACCGCCGCCGCGTACTGCCCCTGCGCCGCACAGGAATACGTTGCGATGCTCGGTTCGCACGCCCCAGCGAGCGGCCGGGCTCGGATCGTCGTCGGTTCGGTAGGGAAAGCTCAGGTCGCGGTGAAAGATATGACCGCCGGGCAGGCCGACCTCACGTTCGAGATCGGTTGGCGTACGGGCTTCCACACAGGGGCGATCGTTCGCATCCGTGGCCAGGCAGTCACGGATGGGCTCGGCCAGTACCGAATCGAGCTGTGCCAGCGTCGAATCGAGCAGCAGCTCCGCGGAACGCTCGGGATCGGCGCGGAAAAGAGTTGCCGGAGTGTGTAATCCGAACAGGGTCAGGGTGTGCATGCCCAGGGCGGACAGTTCCGGGGACAGGATCGAGGGATCGGTGAGAGTGTGGCAGTAGATCTCCGAGGGCGGGACGGTGGGCAGCGCTCCGTCGGCCGCCTCGCGATAGGCGTGCTCGAGCTGGGAATACGCCTCGGCGATATGGAATGTGCCGGCGAACGCCTCGCGTGGGTCGACCGCATCGCGCAGCCGGGGCAGCCGACGCAGCAGCATATTCACCTTGAACTGGGAACCCTCGGGGGTTTCGGCAGGGGTCTTGCCCAGTAGCCGGGACAACTCGTGCGGCGCGGCGTTCATCAAGACGTATCGTGCCCCGACGGTCGCACTCGCACAGTGGATTTCGGCCATCGCGCCATCGGTATCGATCGCCGTGACCGCCTCGTTCACGACTATCTCGGCGCCCGCGCCGCGGGCCGCGGCGGCCAGTGCGTCGGTGAGTGCGCCCATGCCGCCGATCGGAACGTTCCACTCGCCGGTGCCGCCGCCGATCACGTGGTAGAGAAAGCACCGATTCTGGCGCAGCGACGGGTCGTGCGCGTGGGTGAACGTGCCGATCAGCGCGTCGGTGAGTACGACGCCGCGGACCGTGTCGTCGGCGAATCCGGACTCGATCGTCTCCCCCAGCGGGCGTTCGAAGATGGCCTCCCAGGCCGTGGAATCGTCCACGATGCGTTGCAGTTCGGCACGGGTGGGCAGGGGGCTGGTCATCGTCGGGAACACTCGCCGGGCGAGTCGCGCTGTCATCCCGTAAAACTCTTGCCACGCACGGAAATCCGCATCGGATCCGGTCAGCTTCAGGAAGCTGTCCCTGGTGCGGGCCGCGTCCTCGGTATCCACCAGCAGCCCGGTGTCACCGACGGGAGTGTAGGAGGAGATCCTGCGCCGACGGGTGGCGAACGACAGCCCGAGATCGTCCACGATCTGTCGCGGGAGCAGGCTCACCAGATACGAATATCGCGACATCCGCGCGTCGAACCCGGCGAAGATCCGTTCCGATACGGCCGCCCCGCCGACCCGCGAGCCTCGTTCCAGCACCAGCACCGAACGCCCGGCCCGCGCCAGATACGCGGCCGCCACCAGCCCGTTATGGCCGCCGCCGACGATGACCACGTCATACGAGGTGCGCATAGTCCTGGTTACCACGAAATCGCTCCTGAGCTCGTCCACCTCGCCGACCCCGCAAGCCGTGCCGGCCTGTCGTCTATCCCCGGTCGACGCGGGTCGCGATCAGATACCCGGCTCCGTACGCACTCTCCGGCTCAGGGGCGCGCAGCAGTTGCGCCATGACCTCGAATCCACACGGCCGCAGCAGTTCCTCCACTCTGGATACCGACCAGCGATAGGACCTGGTCACCTTGTGATCGTGCGGTTGCAGATCGAGTCCGACGTCGGTGGTCTGAAACGCCATCAGCAGTCGCCCGCCCACGCACAGCACCCGCGCGAATTCGGCCAGCATGCCGGGCACCCGCTCGGGCGGCAGATGGATGATGCTGTACCAGGCCACGAGCCCGCTCAGGGCGCCCTCGCCGAGCGGCAGGGCCTCCATCGTGCCGACCTCGTAGCGCAGATCGGGGCGCGCCGCGCGGGCCAGCCGGATCATCTCCGGGGACAGGTCGATCCCGAATACGTCCAGGCCCAGGGCGTCCAGATGGGTGGTTATCCGGCCGGGGCCGCAGCCGATATCGGCGACCGGACCGCCGCCGTCGGCCTGCACCAGCTCGGTGAACACCCCGAGCATGGCGCGATCGAACGGCTCGGCCGCCAGCGCGTTCGCAAATCGCCGGGTGTACAGCTCGGCCATCCGGTCGTATGCCTCGCGGGTGGCCCGGATATCGACGGGTTCGGTGGTGGTCGATTCGGTCACACCGGCACAGTAGCGAGCACCACCGACAACCCGGGTGCGAGCGACTGATCGGCCCGGCCACCCACCAGGGGTTACGTCGTGCGGCGCCGAAGATCCGACGGGCGGAGCGCCGGTCTTGCCCCGATGCCGGGCTGCTCCTATCCTGGCATCCGGTGACGGGCGCGTTCGCTCGGTCATACTGATTCGACGGCGAGGAGGTGAGGGATACCAGATGCCATCCAATGACGGTCCGTATCCGAGTACGGCTCGACAGTCCTGTCTCTGCTCCCCTCAATCCGCCGCGATCGAAATCCCTTGCGGCGGCTGACGACCGACACCACTGCCCCAGGAGACATCACCATGCAGACCAGCACAGAGACCTTCCACCGCAACCCGGCCCGCATGCTGGACACCGCCGAGGGGGTGCTGATCGCCCAGCGCCGGTACAGCCCGGCCGAGGCGTTCGCCGAGATCCTCGAGATCTCCCGAATCCACGGGGTGCCCGCCCTGGGCCTGGCCCGGGCGCTCGTCGACCTGGCCGGAGACCGAATCGGTGAGGACCCGGACGGCATCGCCTCGGTCGCGCAGATCGCCTGGGGGCACCTGTTCGTGCGTCCCGCGAACCTGCCCGCCGCGGTGTGAGGCTGGGCGGTCGTCATTCGATCGCTGGAGCCCGGGCGCCCCCAGACCACCAGCACCGCCGCCGCGAGTACACCGATCCAGCCTCAGCTGATCGGCCTTCCCCGGATGAGGCGCTTCATGTAGATCGGGCCCGCCCGCAGGTCGATCATGGACGCCGGGTCGGTGCACGAACCGCCAGTGCACCCGGGCGACCCGTGGTGATCAAATCCGGTCATCCGGAAAGACGAAGGCCGGAACGCCGTGTGGTTTGGCCCGAGACAGTACGGTCTCGGGTTGCCTGCCTATCCGGGCCGTTAGTCGAAAACCGTTGCGGTCGTCCCGATTCAACTGCGGTTCGAAGGCGATGTGAGCGAATGCGGCATCCGCGCGACTGGCCGCGGCGAGCCGATCCAACTCCGCACTCACCGCCTTCCATTCCTGGACCTGGACGTACTGCCGCATGACCGAATGCCAGACGACGGTCAGCGTGCCGGGGACCAGATCCACCTTGCTCAGGAATTCCGCTGCGCCCGTGTGGATTACCTCGGCCGGGACCGATTCGGCCAGGCGCAGTGCGCCGTTCAGCCGTGCGGCCCGCTCGACCTGGTCGGGCCAGAGATATGAACGCAGCGCCAAGGCCCCCCGCGCAGACAGCGGATCGATCGGCGCGGGATCGCAACCCCGGCGCTCGATCACCGGCACCGTGGGATGATGTCGCACCGCCGTTTCCAGCCACGACGGGATCGGGCCCTCCCAGGCATCGCCGAGGGTGACCGGCGAGTCCGTCCGGCCCCACTCGAGATCGCCGGTGCGCCAGTGGAAATGGTCCGCGCGCAGGTTCAGTCCGGCGCTGCTGCCCAATTCGAATAGGCGGACCGGCAGGGGTGTCGCGTCCACCGCCGCCAGCAGGCCGGCCAGCAGCGGCACCGCGCGACCCACGTCGTTGGTCTGCGGCGCGCGCGGCGGGGTCGCGAGCCAGGTTCGTATCCAATCCTGTTGTCCGATAACGACCTCACGGAAGATCGGCCAGGCGTCGAGATCGTACGGCCGGGCGCTCGCCCCGGCGCTGGGGTAGTACGCGGCCAAGTCCGGTGCGGCGCCGGACAGCACCAACGCGTGCACCGCGGCCATGAATCGCAGTGGTAGCGCGGCGTCGCGCGGTTCGTCCTCGAAACCGGCCACGGCCGCCGCGCACGGCCCACCGTCGAGGACATCCCGCGCGCCGGCGGCCAGCAGTTCGGCGTACAGCGGGGAGCCGAGCTTCGCGCACGCCTTGGACTGGTACTCGAACTGGGAGATGAGGGTCGTCACGGGTCTACTGTGCGCTATACGGTCAATATGAATCAATGTTGATTACAGTCAACCTATGGAGTGGATCGACGCCAAATCCGCGGCGGAGCGGCTCGGTGTGAAGCCCGCGACGCTGTATGCCTACGTCAGCCGCGGGGTGTTGCATCGTCGGTTCGACCCAGGCGATCGGCGCAGCCTGTTCGATCCCGCCGAGGTCGAACGGCTGGCCAGGCGCGGCAGACCGCGTCGCGCGCCCGCCCCGACCGAGATCGCCATCGAATCCCGGATCACCGCCCTCGGCGAGGACCGGCCGTACTATCGCGGTCACGACGCGCTGGAGTTGGCCGACTGCCACGGCTTCGAGGAGGTCGCCGAATTGCTGTGGTGCGGTGAACTTTCCGATACCGGCCCCTGGCGTTGCCGGGCAGCGTCGGCGGCCACGGCGCGTACCGTGCAGGGCGCTCTGCCGGGCGAGCTGCTCCCGCTGGATCGGCTGCAGATCGCGGTCGCCGCCCTGGCGGTCAGCGATCCCCTGCGCTTCGAGCGTGATCCGGACGCCGTCGCCGCCACCGGTCGCACGCTGATCGCGGGCATGGTCGAGGCGCTGCCGGAGCTGTCCGAGCCGCTGGACCGGTCCGTCGCGGCCATGCTCTGGTCGCGACTGTCCGCACGCCGACCCGCCGGCGCATACGAGTTGAAGGTGCTCGATACGGCGCTCATTCTGCTCGCCGATCACGAACTGGCGTCCTCGACCTTCGCCGCCCGGGTGGCTGCCTCGGCCCGTGCGGATCCGTACGCCGTCGTCGGCTGTGGTCTGGGCGTTCTCGGCGGCCCGATGCACGGCGGCAGCTCACTGGCCCTCGAGCGCATGCTCGCCGAGATCACCGACCCGGCCGCCGTCCCCCGGGTCGTCGGCGACCGCCTGCGCCGTGGCGAGCCCGTCCCGGGCTTCGGCCACGCGGTCTACAAATCCGGCGACGCCCGCGCCGCGCACCTGTGGCGCATGCTGCGCACCATCGCGCCCGTTCACCCGAAAGTCATTGTCGCCGAGACGATTCTGTCCGAATTACGAATCCGACGCCTGCCCGAATTCAACAGCGATTTTCCCCTGGCAGTGCTGGGCGGCGTCTTCGACATGATTCCCGGCGCCGGCGAGGCCGTGTTCGCCGTGGCACGGACCGCGGGCTGGGTCGCCCACGCCCTGGAGGAGTACGCCTCCGATACCCTTATCCGCCCCCGCGCCATCACTCCCGCCGATCGGTAGGTGCGTTCGCCGCGGTCCATCCCGTGTGGCTAGGGGCTCAGGTCCGGCCCGCCGATCCGGCGGATCGCCTCCAGCGGATACGGGGTCTGCCTGCTCTCGAAACGGAACTCGCGATAGTAGTCCGTCATTACCGCTGCGACTGAGGCGTGGCGCGTGAGGATCGCCGCGATCTGCGGCGGAATACCCGTCGGCGGTTCCCCTCGGGCGCAGGCGCGTATGAACTCGATGCGCTCGTCGTGCTTGTACCCGTACAGGGCGACGACGAGCCACTGCACCAGGTGGGTGAGGGTGTAGCTGCGGTCATAGGTCTGGTGTTCGGCGAAGAAGTCGATCTCCTCCTTCGACAGGTCGAACCGGGAGGAGATCGCGAGGCCGAAGTCGGTGAAGAACAGCCGCTCGCCGTCGGTGAGGATGTTCTGGAAGTGGCCATCGAAATGCAGGAGCCCGCGGGCGTTCATGAAAGAGATTGCGGCCTCGAGCTCCTTCGTCACCATGGCGCATGCCCACACGGCCGTCTCATCGTCGGCCTTGACCTGAATGTCCAACCAGTCGTGCAGGTTCTGCGGGATGTACTCCAGAAACAGTGCGACGCAGGTCGTGGAATCCCGCACTGCCTCGATCCGGCGGCGCACCTGTGGCACGCCTTCCCAATAGGCGATCACGTTCTCCACGTCAGCCAGTTCCTCGGGCAGCGCCGACCCGGTGCGCGGCAACACCCGCCAGTGGTACATCAGGGGAAAGCCCTCATGATCCTGTGCGAGCACCCAATTCGTCGTCATGCTATGCACGGCCAACTCCCGCCAGGCCCCCCAACCCGGGCCCCCGGGGACCCCGAGGCCGGGATGGCAGAAGACAGGTAGCCCGAAGAGGTTCGCCGTGGACCGGACGTTGTCCGGCTGCCTTTCCAGATCGGTCAGCGCCAGCCGCTTGACGAAGACCGAGGTCCCGTCGACCTCCAGCAACGCCGAGGTCCCGCCGATGCCGGATCCCAGCGGCACAGCCGTATCCACAAGCTCGCGCAGTTCGCGATCACTGCGCAGCGCCAATGACGTGGAGACAGCACTGTAAGCAGACAAACGCGCGCCACGCGCCGCGTCGAACTTTTCGACGGTTCCCTCCACCAGGGCACCAACCTCTCCGCAATACCCGACTCCATCCGAGGCCGCGCGCACGCGACGGATAGCCCCGTGGCACGGACCGGACGGCATCCGGGACCCTGATTGGTGAAAACCGATCGGATTCCCCCTTCGGCTGCACTGTACGTGTAGATCCTCAGCCCCGACGGCCCACCGATCCACGGCATGACCGCATGGTCCTGCCGTGGTGGCGGGCGTGGGTCAGATGCGCTCTGCGAAGTCCTTGGCGGCGCGCTCGACGAAGTCGGCGACGCGCTTCGGATGTGCGATGAAGGCCGTGTGGGAGGCGTCGATGTCCTCTGTGTGCGCGTGCATCCGGTCGGCCATGTCCCGCTGCAGTTGCGGCGGGATGGAGTTGTCCTCGTTGGAGACGAGGTACCAGGTCGGCTTCCGGTCCCATCCCCGGATCGTGGCGGCCTCGGTGAACGCGAATGCGGACAGTGGCCGCTGCGTCGCGTACATCGCGCGAGCCAGCTCATCGGAGGAGTCGCCGCAGAACACCTCGCGGAACCGGCCGGGGTTGATGTAGAGGTCGGGGCCGCCCGGGGCGCCGGGAGCGTCGTACGGGGTCGGCGCGTTCTCGGTGGCGAGCAGCGACGGTGCGTACCCATCCTGTGCGCTGAGGCAGCTCTCGCCGACCTCGAGGCCGAACGCGGCCAGGTAGACCAGCCCGATCACGTTGTCGAGCCTGTCGACGGCGTGGCTGATGACGGCGCCGGCGTAGGAGTGGCCGACGAGCACGACGGGGCCGTCGATGGCCGCGACGCGGGTCCGGATCGACGCCGCGTCGGATGCGATGCCGCGCAGCGGGTTCGGCGGGGCGACCACGGTGAACCCGTCGGCTTCGAGGCCGGAGATCAGTCCGCCGTAGCCGGACGCGTCCGCGAACGCGCCGTGGAGGAGGACGATGGTGGGCTTGGCTTCGGTTCTGGTCGTGTCGGTCATGGTTGTGCCTTTCGTGTTGATTAGGAGAGGTGGGCGGACGGATCGCCGGTCAGGCGGCCGGTGCGAATGCGATGATCGCCTCGACGAGTTCGTCGGGGGCTTCGAGCGGGATGAGGTGCCCGGTGTTCGGAATCACCGCGAACTGCGCTCCGGAGAGGTAGGGGACGAGGTTCCGGCGCAGCACGTCGGCAGGTTCGACGCGGTCGCGCTCGCCGGCGACGACGAGGGCCGGGACGCTGATCATGCGGGTGTGTTCGGTGATGTCCTCGGCGATGCCGCGCAGCGGCCATTCCGTGCGAGCCGCGTCGGCGCCGGCCCGGGAGTCCGCGCCGATCTGTGCCTTGATCCGTATCGGCAGGTCGGTGGCGGTCAGGACGGTGTCCCTCGCGCCGGCGGCGGACTCTTCGGTGTCGTAGGCGTGGGAGAGGAACTCGCGGTACTCGGCGGTGATCTCCGCGGCCGGCTTGGCCGGTCCTGATCCGACGAGGACGATCCCCCGCAGACGGATGGGTCGCCTCGCGGCGACGAGCTGCGCGACCTTGCCGCCCATGGAGTGTCCGACCAGGACGTAGTCGTCGATTCCGGCGTCGGCAAGGACGCTGACGGTGTCGTCGGCGAGTTGGCGGAGCGTGTAGGGCCCGGGGAGCGTGTTCGAACGGCTCCACCCGCGGAAGTCGACCGCGAGCGTGTCGCGACCCGGCAGACGGTCCACGACCAGGTCCCAGGTACGGGCGGACCCTCCCCAGTAGTGCAGGAACACCAAGGTCGGGCCCGTGCCCCTGCGATGGTCGTATATGGGCAGTGAAAGCTGCTGTGTGCTGGTCATGCGGGGATCCTTCGGTCTCGCTTTCCGGCTGGTTCCGCCGTGTTTCCATTGGACCGCAGCACGCGGAACGAGACATCGGCACGACTGGACGGCCGATGGTGAAAACTGGACTCGTGGCGACGATCCGGCATATGACCTATGAGCCTGTCGACCGCGGGGCCTCGTCGGTCGAGGTGATGACGTTCGAACGGCTCCGGGAGATCAACGACAGCGGCACGCAACGAGCCGATTTCCACGTACTCGCGCTCATCGACGAAGGGGACGGCACGGTCACGGTCGACTTCGTCGCCCACCCGCTTTCGGCGTGGACCGCGGTGTGGATCTCGCCCGGCGCGGTGCACCGGTGGGACGACATCGCCGACGTCGCAGGTCATCTGGTGCTGTTCGTCCCGACCGCGCCGGTAACGCACCGCACGCGGGAACTGGTCGCTTCTCCCGATCTGGTCGCCCGGTGGGCGGTTCCCGCCGAGGCCCGGCCATTCGTCGACGCGGCGCGCAGGCATCTCGTCCTCGAGGCGGCCGCCCTGGCCGAGGATCCGTCGACCGAGTTGCCCCAGATCCTGCTGTCCGCGCTGATCACCCGCGTCGAGCCCCCGCATTCCGAGGCGCGCTCGGCGAACCCGACGTTTCAGCTGTTCCGCTCGAGTGTGGAGGCGCATTTCCGGACTCACCACGACGCCGATTACTACGCACGTACGCTCGGTTTCGCCCCACGCACCCTGAGCCGGGCGGTGCAGCAGGTAACCGGACGTACCGCGAAGGCGTACATCGTGGAACGGATCGTGCTCGAGGCGAAGCGCCTGCTCGCCCACGAACGCGTCACCGCGGCACGGTGTGCGAGCCAGCTCGGGTTCCCGGACCCGTCGAACTTCTCGCTGTTCTTTCAGAACGCGACGGGCGTGCGCCCCGGCGCCTGGCAGGCGGCGACGATCCGCGACTGACAGTGCGGCGCTCGCCTCCCGGTCGCTCGCCTTCCGCCCGGCTACCGCGCCCGGCTATCGGTTGGCCGGCATGACGGATTCGACGACGGTCTCGACGAGCCCGGTCTCCAACCGGAGCACGTGCCCCGACACCGACGCGAGAATCTCGCTGGTCATCAGCGGGTCGGCGAGGAGCTTCTCGACATCGCGCCGCACGGTCGCGGCGGGGTCCGTGACCGCGCGCTCGGCGAGTACGGTGTCGTCGCCTCCGGTGCGAGCGGCGAACGAGCGGCGGAACGCCGGGTCGGCGAGCAGACCGGTACCGCACTGCGTGTGATGCACGATCGCGACGTCCATCCTGACTCCGAGCCGCACCGCCAGATATGCGATGTCCTCGATCACGCGACCGTCCACCCGTCCGCCCGTGTTCCGCAGCACCCCCGCGTCCCCAGTTCCGATCCCGAGGAAACCCGCGGGCTCGACTCGCGGATCGGCGCAGGTCAGCACCAGCGGGAGCCGCTCAGGCATCGATGTGGGCATCGCCAACCGAGCGAGGTCGATATTTGCCGCGAAAGCCTGGTTGCGCTTCAAGAATTCGTTGAGGTCGGACACGATTCCTCCATGTGGTGTATCTACAACATTGATCTCGTCGGCTACACTAATCACGAGGAGGTGTATATGCAACACCAAGGGCCGGAAGGGTCGCGACGGCAGGCTCTGTGGATGGCGGACCGGTGTCTCGGCAGGCGCATCGCGCGGCTGCATCGGCTGGTCTCGCGGCGCTTCGAGGCGGAGCTGCGGGAGTCGGGGCTCACCCCGCCGCAACTCGAAGTGCTCTCCGAAATGGCCGTCTCCGGCGAGCCCGTTCGCCCGTCGGAGATCGCCGGCTGGCTCGGCATCGAGCGCTCCACGATCAGCCGGAACCTCGATCTGCTCGCCCAACTCGGCTACGTCCGTATCGCAGAGACGTCGGCGACCGGCCGAACGACCCGTGTCGTAGTGACCGACGCCGGCCGTCAGGCGCTGACGGACGCCGAGCCGGCCTGGGAACGGGCGCAGGCCTGGATCAGGGAGGCGGTCGACGAGGACGCAGTCGCTACGCTCGACCGCTGGCTAACCGCCCTCGAACTCGCCCCCCATCCCCGCTGACACGAGTTCTGAGACCCGATATGAACAGCTCAGCCCCGGGCCATATCGACAAATCGACTGAGGTGCAGCTGGTGTGCGACGGTAATCGTCGCAGTAGGGCCATTTCGATGCTTTCCGAGAATGAGGTCCGCCTCGCCGCCGCGCGGATCGTCCCGTTCGAATGCATCGGGCCGATGAAGCAAAATTACCATATCCGCATCTTGCTCCAAAGATCCAGATTCGCGCAGGTCAGATACCATAGGACGCTTATCCGTTCGCTGTTCCGGGCCGCGGTTGAGCTGACTGATTGCAACAACCGGAACTTCCAATTCCTTGGCCAAAAGTTTTAGGCTTCGGGAGAATTCTGAGACTTCCTGCTGTCGCGATTCAACCTTTTTTCCAGAGCTCATCAGCTGGAGATAGTCGACTACTACCAGGCGCAGATCATGGCGCTGCTTGAGACGGCGAGCCTTGGCGCGAATCTCCATCATGGTGAGGTTCGGCGAATCGTCGACGAACAACGGCGCCTCACTGATCTCACTCATCCGCCGCGCCAACTTGGTCCAGTCGTCATCACTCATACGTCCTGACCGCATATCGCCGAGCTTGATCCGCGCCTCTGCCGACAGCAGACGCATCACAATCTCGGTCTTACTCATTTCCAGCGAGAAGATAACGCTGGCCAATCCATGTTTCACCGACGCGCTGCGCATGAAATCCAGACCCAGGGTCGACTTGCCGACGCCGGGGCGGGCGGCGACGATGATCATCTGGCCGGGGTGCAGGCCGTTTGTCACCTCGTCCAGTTCGGTGAAGCCGGTGGGGACGCCGAGGGAGATGCCGCCTCGGCTGGCGATGGAGTCGATCTCGTCCATCGTGGGTTGCAGGAGTTCCTCCAGGGGGAGGAAGTCTTCGGAGGAGCGGCGCTCGGTGACCTCGTAGATCTCGGCTTGGGCGCGGTCGACGACCTCGGCGACGTCCTGGCCGTCGGCGCCGGCGTAGCCGAATTGGACGATGCGGGTGCCTGCCTCGACCAGACGGCGCAGGATCGCCTTCTCCGCGACGATTTCCGCGTAGTAGGAGGCGTTGGCGGCGGTGGGGACCGTTTGGGTCAGGGTGACCAGATACGGGGGGCCGCCGATGCGCTTGAGTTCGCCGCGCCTGTCGAGGGTGGCCGAGACCGTCACCGGGTCGGCGGGCTCGCCGCGACCGTAGAGGTCGAGAATGGCGTCGTAGACGGCCTGGTGGGCCGGACGGTAGAAATCACCGGGGCGGATGACCTCGACGACGTCGGCGATGGCGTCCTTGCTGAGCAGCATGCCGCCCAGCACCGACTGCTCGGCCGCCATGTCGTGCGGCGGCTGGCGGCCGAAATCCTCCCCTGGTGAGTCGGGGTATTCCGAGTGTCCGCGATCATCGACGACTGCCACGAGACCCGACCGTCCTCTCTCATCACACCCGGTTCGAACCCTATCGGTCTATACCTGAGCAAGACCGTTTCTACGCCGGGGCACCGACACGTTTCCCCTCCGCACAGCGTGTTGCCGCACCGATTCGGCGTGTCGCCGCCGCGATGATCGTCAGCATCGCTGCGGCGGTGGAGCAAACCGATGGTGCATACTGCAAGACTCGGGAAATCGGGACGAACCGGGTACGGGATCACGACCTCGGAAAGAACCTATGGGACCGGGTTGGGGAGTACCAAACCGCGCTGTGCACACCTCTGTGGATAAACTGGGGATAGTTCACCTGCTGTTGTGCAGCCCCTGTGGATTACTTGGGGAAAACGTGCTCGACCTCACTTTTTTTGCAAGGTAGAACGACACTTTTGCGGATCCGCTTCTGTGGATTATTAAAGCCTCGGCGTGTCTTTCGAGATGAACAGTCGGGCGTGTTGGGTTAACGGCACTCTCTACGCTTGTGGCTCCGGTCACATTTCGACCGGTCGGCATGTCGAGTTATCCCCACACAATCCCGAATAACACGAGGTCGAGCCGGTGCGATCACCGAGCGTGGATTCATGCACATGTCACATAATTTGGCGAATTATCAGCTAACCACGATGAACACGCAGCACAGCGCATTCGAAGGCCACCCCCGCTCGAGTGCGAGGGTGGCCTTCGAACGCTATACGTTCTGCGCGTGGATCACTCCGCGCCGTTGACCTGAAGGTCGAACTTGGCCGACACATCGGGGTGCAGGTGCACCTGCACGCCGTGCTTGCCGGTGCTCTTGATGTGAGCCTTGGGCAGCTCGATGCTGCGCTTGTCCACCACCGGACCACCGGCCGCCTTGATGGCGGACGCGACGTCGGCCGTGGTGACCGAGCCGAACAGCTTGCCGGTGCCCGCGGTCTTGACCGACAGCGAGACCCCGGTCAGGTTTTCGATGGCCTGCTTCAGCTCGTTGGCGTGGTCCAGGTCGCGCACCTTGCGGGCGTCCTGCGCCCGGCGGATGCCCGAGACCTGCTTCTCCGCGCCACGGGTGGCAACGATCGCCAGCCCGCGCGGGAGCAGGAAGTTACGGCCGTAACCGTCCTTGACCTCGACGGTGTCGCCGGGAGCGCCGAGATTGTCGACATCAGCAGTCAGAATCAGCTTCATTGTGTGCCTCCCGTTCTCAGCGAGCCGTGGACACGTACGGCAGCAGCGCCACCTCGCGCGAGTTCTTCACCGCGATGGCGATGTCGCGCTGGTGCTGCACGCAGTTGCCGGTGACGCGGCGGGCGCGGATCTTGCCGCGGTCGCTCACGTACTTACGCAGCAGCGTCGTGTCCTTGTAGTCGATGGCGGCGACCTTCTTGCCGTCCTTCGCAGCGGCCTTGTGCTCCTTGCAGAAGGCACAGGCCTTCTTCTTCAGCACCTTTTCGCGTGCCGGTGCTTTGGCCATGGTCTTGTTCTCCGTAATGCCTGGGAGCCACGCGGGTGGCCCGGTATGTGTACGCCGTTCTAGAACGGCGGTTCGTCGTCCATAGGGCCGCCTCCGAAGGAGCCGGCCGCGGGGGCGCTGCCCCAAGGGTCGTCGCCGCCGGCGCTCTGGCCGCCGCGATTACCGCTGTTGGAGCCGCCGAAGCCCCCACCACCACCGCCGCCACCGGAGTTGCCGCCACCACCGAAGTTGCCGCCACCGCCACCACCACGGGTGGTCTTGTTGACCTTGGCGGTGGCATATTTCAGCGAGGGACCGACCTCGTCGACCTCGAGCTCGACGACCGTGCGCTTCTCACCCTCGCGGGTCTCGAAGGACCGCTGCTTGAGCCGTCCGCTCACGATCACACGGGAACCCCTGGTGAGGCTCTCGGCGACGTTCTCCGCGGCCTCTCGCCAGATGTTGCAGCGCAGAAACAGCGCCTCGCCGTCTTTCCACTCGTTGGTATTACGGTCGAACACGCGGGGGGTGGATGCGACGGTGAAATTCGCCACCGCCGCGCCCGCGGGCGTGAATCGAAGCTCGGGGTCCGCCGTCAAATTGCCGATGACGGTGATGACCGTGTCGCCTGCTGCCATGGTTCCTCCAGCTCTCCGGTGCAGTCCGCATAACTCGCGGGTTTCGCGCTAGAGCCTAGAGACAGGCACCGACGCAAACGAGTACTGCGGGCGGGAAGGGAACTACTTCTTGTCGTTGCGCAGCACCTTGGTGCGCAGCACCGACTCGTTGAGCCCCAGCTGGCGGTCGAGCTCGCTCACGGTGGCGGGCTCGGCGGTCACGTTGACCACGGCGTAAATGCCTTCGCTGTGCTTGGCGATTTCGTAGGCCAGACGGCGGCGGCCCCAGATGTCGACCTTGTCGACCTTGCCTCCGTCGGTCTTGACGACGCCCAGCATATTGTCCAGGTTCGGACCGACAGTTCGCTCGTCCAGGCTCGGATCGAGAATAACCATCACTTCGTAATGACGCACGGGAACCCATCACCTCCTGTGGACTAGGTACGGCCACGGACGGTCCGTGGCAGGAGGGTCGTTGCGTCAGCAACCTGGCAAGGCTACATGACCAGCACTTCGGCAGAGAAATCGATCTCCGTCGCGGGCGGCACTATCGTTCTCCGTCGCGGGCCGACACTATCGTGGATGCCATGACCAGCCGTCGGGGAACGAGGTCGCGTCTCGCGCGCTCGGACCGGACGGCCGCCGTCGCGGTGCTGGTGTGCGGGGTGATGCTGGTGCTCGCCTATCTGAACAAGGCGCGATGCGCGGGTGCGCCCTTCGAATCCGACGGCCGCAGCGTCATTTTCGATCGCATCAAGGATTCGCGCGTCTGCTACTCCGATATCCAGTACCTGTGGGTGGGGCGCGATATCAACGAGCACGTGTTCCCCTACCTGTCCGGCGGAATCACGCCCGACGGAACGCTGACCGGCGGAGCGGTGGAATATCCGGTGCTCAGTGGGCTGCTGATGTGGCTCGGCGCGATGGGCGCACACAACGACGCGACGTTCCTGCTGCGTTCGGCGCTGCTGCTGGCGCCGTTCGGATTGGCGACAGCATGGCTGCTCGGGCGGCTGTCGGGCAGGGCGGCGCTGCTGTGGGCGGCCGGGCCGCCGCTGGTGCTCTACGGCTTCCACAACTGGGATCTGCCGGTGGTATGCACGGCGGTGGCGGCGGTCTACGTGGTCACCACGCTGACGCGGTATTCCGTGCGCACCCGCGGGGTGGTGGCCGCGGTGCTGCTCGGCATCGGCTGTGCCCTCAAGGTGTATCCCGGAATCTTCGTCCTGCCGTTGCTGATTCACGTGCTGGTCGGCGGCAGTGACGGGCTCGACGCGCTGCGCCATCGCACCGTGGGCCGGATCGGCGCCGCGGCCGACTCCGGAGCGCGCGAGGGCCGGCTCCTGGCCCGCTGCACCCGCCTGACCCGCCGCTACGACGCGGAGGGCGCGCTCGCGGTGGCCGCCGCCGCCGTGGTGACCGTGCTGGCCATCAACCTCCCGTTCGCCGTGGCCGGATACGACGGATGGCGGGCCTCGATCCTTTTTCAGCAGTGGCGCCAGGCCGATATCACCTCCGACTCGGTCTGGTACTGGGGTCTTCGGCCGATATTCGATGCGAGTCCCGGCGGCGAGCACTCGTACAGGGAGATTGTGGCGACGGCCTCGCCGGTGCTGGTGCTGGCCGCGTTCGCCCTGGCGATCTGGCTCGGGTGGCGGCGCTATCGGATCTGTGGATTGTTCGAATGGGTGGGTGTGAGCGGCGCGATGCTGTGTGGATTTCTGTTGTTCCACAAGGTGGATTCACCGCAGTACACGCTGTGGTTGATCCCGTTCCTGGTGCTGCTGGAGGTTCCGTGGCCGGCGGTGGCGGCGTATCTGCTGGCCGACGCCGCCCTCGGGATCGGGGTCTTCCGCTATTACCACGTCCTGGGCTCCGGCGATTCGGCCCGAGCCGAACAGCACGTCGTGGAATTCGGGGTCTGGGGTCGCGCGCTGCTGCTGGTGTACTTCTTCGTCGTATTCCTGCGCGCGAATCCCCGCGTTCGCCGCCGGCCCGCTCCCCCGAAGGAACTCGCGCCCGTCGCGGCCGAGCTGGTGACCACGCCGGGCTGACAGGCCGCTAGCGCGCCGCGGTGGCCGAGTTCGACGGCATCTGCTCCCATGGCCGCAGCGGCGTCGGGAGCCAGGGCAGTAGCGGATCCGGCGCGCGATCCAGGATTCCGCCGACCGGATCGTCGACGCCGTCGAGGCGTACCAGATCCTGTGCGGGTCGGTAGATCTGACGAACGATCAAGGCGCACAGGGCGATCACGGCCAGATCCCGCAGCAGTACCGCGGCGGTGAACCACTGCTCCGGCACACCCTTGTGGTCCACTCCCAGGTAGTAGTACATGCGCGGGAACCAGACCAGCGCGTCGATCGTCATCCACGTCAACAGGATTCGCCGGTTCGGCAGGGCCAGCACCGCGATCGGGACCAGCCACAGCGAGTATTGCGGGCTCCACACCTTGTTGGTCAGCAGGAACGCAGCCACGACCAGGAACGCCAGCTGGGCCACCCGCGGCCGCCGCGGCGCGGTCAGCGCGATGTAACCGATTGCCACACAGGCGATGACGAACAACAGCAGGGAGACAACGTTCAGCACCGTCGGGGTCTGATCCGAGGTCAGCGTGCCATCGAAGCCGGGCCATCCGGTGAACGAGGTGATCACGTTGTAGATCGAGTCGGGATCGGCCTGGCGTTGGGTGTTGAGCCGGAAGAACTCCGACCAGCCCGCGGTGAACGGCGCCGCGATCGGCAAATTCACCAGCAGCCAGCTGAGCGCCGCCGCCGCGACCGTCACCCCGGCCGCCCGCAGCGGCCTGATCCGGGCTCCCGCAAGGTAGTCGCGCATCGCCGGGACGATGCTGTTCTTGCGCCGCCGCAACGACTCTCGCAGACCGGGTAGTCGCTGCCGATCATCGATGCGCAGGCACAGCAGCACGATCGGGCCCAGCAGCAGCAGCGGATATAGTTTCGCGGCCCCGCCCAGACCGAGCAGCACGCCGGCCAGCACCGGGCGTCTGCGTGCCCAGGCGAGCATTCCGGTGGCGGCCAATGCCGTCGCCAGCGCGTCGAAATTGGTGAACGCGTGCACCAGCACCAGCGGTGACAACGCCACCAGCGCCGCATCCCAGACCCGCCGCCCGGCCAATTGTGTGGAGGCCCAGATGGTTACCAGCCAGGCCAGTGCCAGGCCGACCGCGGCGACATCGAAATACACCACGACCGGCAGCGCTCCGGGCAGCGGCAGGTTGTCCCACAGCGCGCCGACCTCCATCGCGGCGTACTGGTAGAGCCCCGACAGCACCGGATATTCCATGTATCGGGTGTGCGGCTGCCCGTCGGCGCCGGTCTCGGTCCAGTGCTTCTTGTACGGGAACGCGCCCTCGTCCAGATGTTCGGCGCCGTACAGCGGAACGGTGTCGGAGTAGCACATGGCCACGTACTGGCGGCCGTTGTTCCAGTCGAGGGTCACCTGGCCGTCGGGGGTGGTGGTCTGCTGGATGCATGCCGCCTTACCCGACCAGCTCAGCGCGAGAAATATCACCCCGAACGCGAGCATGACCCGCAGCGGAGTCCAGAAGCGCGCACGCCCGATCAGCGCATGATCGCCGACCGGGCCGCCGATGGCGGTGGAGAGCTGAGCGGTGAGGGAATCGGTGCGACTGGGTCTGTCGCGCCACGACGCGGAACGCGGCTCGGGTTCCGGCGCCGCCGGGGACGAGTTCCCGAGTGGAAACTCGGCGGGCTCATCCCCGGCGATAGACGCCGTCACCGCTTGCTGCTCGAACACGCCAACCGACGCTACCCGGTGTTACCGGATTGCCCCGCGTTGGGCGTCTGACTGTCTGTCTCGCCGGGAACCGGTGTGACCGAGAAGGTTCCGTCGGGCGCGACGGGCTGACCGGGCAGCGGGCCGGGGCCCATGGGCGCCTGTTGTTGCTGTTGTTGCTGCTGTTGGTAATTCGGATTGGGCTGCAGGCCGCCCGGCACCGGGATCCGCAGCCCCGGGAAGATCTCCATCTGCGACGGCGGGGCGGCCTCGAGCGGCGGCTGATACGTCGGCGGGGTCGTCGAGGGAGGGGTGAAGGGCGCCGAGTACGACGGCACACCGGCCTGGCCGCCGATTGGATCCGGCTTCGGGAAGGTTTCCTTCGGCGTACCGTCCAGCGCGCCGTCCATGGTGTCCTGCCAGATATCGGACGGCAGGTTGGAGCCGTACATGATGGCCCCGTTCGTCTTCTTCAGCGCGACACCCTTATCGGTACCGGCCCAGACGGCGGTCGACAACGACGGCGTCTCGCCGATCATCCAGGCGTCGCGGTTCTGGCCGGTGTCGCCGAGTTGGGTGGTGCCTGTCTTCGAGGCCGAGACGCGGCCGCCGGCCAGGTCGTGTTTGAACGAGTAATGCGCGATGGGCTCCATCGCGGAGATCACGTTGTCGGCCACGGCCTTGGAGACGACCTGCTGACCGGAGTCCTGCCCGCGATCGAGCAGCACCTGCCCGTCGGCGGTGACGACCTTCTGCACGAAATGCGGTTTGCGATAGACGCCCTCCGCGCCGAGCGTCCCGTAGGCCGAGGCCATATCGAGTGCGCGAACCTGGTACTGGCCCAGGATGATTCCGTCGTTCGGGGGGGATCCGTCGGGATTGACCAGCGTCTTGCCGACGCCGGGGATCGTGTCGGGAATGCCCAGCCGGTGCGCCATGTCGGCGATCTTCGACGGGCCGTCGGGGCCCATGTCCAGCTCCATGCGGTAGAAGCTGGTGTTGAGGGACCGTTTGAGCGCCTCGGCGATGGTACAGACGCCACAGGTCTCACCCTCGGCATTGGTGATCTTGATCCCGTGCACGTCGAGCGGGTCACTGCTGTACATGGCCGACAGCGGCTTGCCCATCTCCAGATTCGCGGTCAGGCCGTAGACCTTGAACGTCGAACCGGTCATCAGACCCGCGTTGGCGTAGTCGAAGCCCAGGCCGTTGTCGCCGCCGTAATAGGCCTTCACACCGCCGGTCTTCGGATCGACCGACACCACGGCGGTGCGGACCTCGGGCCGCTGGTTCTCCATATTCTTGTGCACCGCGTCGACCGCGGACTGCTGTGCCTTGGCGTCGATGGTCGTGGTGATCTGCAGACCCTCGGTGTTGATCTGTGTATCGCTGATCCCGGCCGCGGCGAGTTCGGTCATGACCTGACGCTTGATCAGGCCGTTGGGGCCGGTGTCGGGATCCTGCTTGTTGGCCGACGCGGAGTCCGGGGACAGCACGTTCGGGTACTTCATCGTCGCGCGCTGTGCCTGCGGCAGGTTGCCCATCGACACCATGCCGTCCAGAACGTAGTTCCAGCGCTGGACTGCGCCCTTGTAGTTGTTCGCCGGGTCGAGGCCGTAGGGCTGGTTGATCGTGGCGGCCAGCATCGCGCCCTCCTCGACCGTCAGGTCCTGCACCTTCTTGCCGAAGTAGGCCTGCGAGGCGGCGTTGATGCCGAAGGTGCCGCGGCCGAACGGAATGGTGTTGAGGTACGCGGCGAGGATGTCGTCCTTACTCCACTGCCGCGCCATCTTGGCCGAGATCACCAGCTCGCGCATTTTACGGCTGAGCGAGTGCTGATTGCCGACCATCACGTTCTTGACGTACTGCTGGGTGATCGTGGAACCACCACCGGCGGTCGCCTTGCCCATCAGGTTGTCACGGAACGCGCGGGCGAAACCGGAGATCGAGAAGCCCGGGTTGGTGTAGAACGACCTGTCCTCCGCGGCGATGACCGCGTTGCGCACGTGCGGGGGGATCTGATCGATGGTGACGTCGGACCGGTTGCCTTGCGGAGGAACGATCTTCGCGATCTGGGTGGTGCCGTCGTCGGCCATCACGGTGGCGACCTGATTGGGTTTGAGGTCACCAGGTTTGGGTACCGAGACCTCGGAGTATGCGATCAGGAAGATCGCACTGGGCACCACGATGCCCAGTGCTACCAGTACGTAGACGACTCGGCGCACGATCCGCCACGGCGATTTCTTCTTCCGGCCGCCGCGGCCTCCACCGCGACCACCCGGGCCGCCCGCACCGGGCCGCCGGGGCGGGCCCGAGGGCGGTCCGCCCGCAGTGGGGCGCTCGGACTCGGCGAACGGGCCGGTGCGCGGGCGGGATTCGCCCGGACGCGGCCGGGTGGCCGTGCCGGAACCGGAACGCGCCGAACCCCGGTTGGCCATCGCCTCGCCCAGGGTTCCGGCGGAGATCTTCTGCGTCGCCTGCGCGGGGTTCGCGATCTTCTGTGTGGCCTGCGCACCGGTGGGTGGACGCTGCGGGCCCGGCGCCGGCCGCCGGGGGGGCTGACCGCCGGGGCCGCGTGGCGGCTGGCCGCCCGGTGGGACCCGGCGCATTCCGCCGCTGGGCGGCTGGCCCCGCGTATCACCCGGCGGCGGTCCACCGCGGCGCGGCTCGGCGCCGGGCGCCTGCCCGCCCGGCCGCACCGGTGGCAGCGGACGCCCGCCCTGCGGTGGGCCGCCGGGCCGCGGCGGCGGATAGCCGCCGGGCCCCGGTTGCGGGCCTCGCGGGCCACGGCCGCCGGCTGGTCCATCGTCGTACGGCGAAGTCACAGTTCGGATCTCCATAACTCGAAACGGTCCGGTTGGCGGTGTTGTGGCCGCCGCGGGCACGCCTGTGCTCCGCTAGGTTCAGCTCCCCTACCCCATCACTCCGCGGCGGTCCGGCGGGCGCCGGTGCGGCGTCGTGTGGGCGCCGGCGGGTGACCGAGCACGTAGGACTGCACCAGATGATTCCAGCTGCAGCTGCGGCACACCTCTACCACATGTACCGAGAACTCCTCGCGGGACTCCGCCAGCCGGATCAGCTCCTCGGGCGCGCGAGCCGAGCCTGCGATCGGCCCGAGTCCATCACCGTAAACCCACGATACGAGAGTGAGCTGCTCTTTTCGGCATATGGGGCAGGTGACATCACTGCCTCGTCCATGAAACTTCGCCGCGCGCAGCAGATAGGGATTCGCATCGCAGACCTCGGAGACATCCACGCGGCCCGCATAGACATCGGCCAGCAGCGACCGGCGCCGAAGCGCATAGTCCACTACCTGCCGCTGAATTCGCACGGGTTCCAGAGTAGCCCGGAGGTCCGACGACCGCTCCCGGGTCCGGCGTCCCGGAACGCTCGTCACATCCGATGTGTCGGGCGGATCTGTCGGAAACTATATCGGCGCGATATAGTGGCTGATCGTATCCAGCGATACGGAACAGACAGGAGGTGAAGCCCGTGCTCGAACTCGCGATTCTCGGGCTGCTCCTGGAGGCCCCCATGCACGGCTATGAGCTGCGCAAACGGCTGACCGGCCTCTTGGGGCCGTTTCGGGCCTTCTCCTACGGCTCGCTCTACCCGACCCTGCGTCGCATGCAGGCCGACGGGTTGATCGCCGAGGAGTCCATGGCCGGGGTGGTCACCCGGCGGGCGCGGCGGGTCTATCAAATGACCGAGCCCGGTCGCGTGCGGTTCGGCGAACTGCTCGCCGATACCGGCCCGCAGAACTACACCGATGACGGCTTCGGCGTGCACCTGGCCTTCTTCGGCCGCACCCCCGCCGAGGCGCGGATGCGGATCCTGGAGGGTCGGCGTCGGCAGGTCGAGGAGCGTCGGGAGGGACTGCGGGAGGCGATCAAGCGGGCCAGCGGAACCCTGGATCGCTACACCCGCCAACTGCACCAGCTCGGCCTGGAATCAAGCGAGCGCGAAGTGCGCTGGCTCAACGAGTTGATTGCCGCCGAGCAGTCGATGCAGGCGGCACCACAGAAAGAGGGAAATATCGGCCATGAGTGATGTCAACACGGCTGAACAAGTCACCGGGATTCGCGTGGCCATCGTGGGCGTGGGTAACTGCGCCTCCTCGCTGGTCCAAGGCGTGCAGTACTACCAGGACGCGGACCCGGACGCGACCGTGCCCGGCCTGATGCACGTCAAGTTCGGGCAGTACCACGTCCGCGACGTGCAGTTCGTCGCTGCCTTCGACGTCGACGCCAAGAAGGTCGGATTCGACCTGTCCGACGCGATCTACGCCAGCGAGAACAACACGATCAAGATCGCCGATGTGCCGCCGACCGGGATCACCGTGCAGCGCGGCCCAACCCTCGACGGCATCGGCAAGTATTACGCCGAGACCATCGAGCTGTCCGATACCGACGCGGTCGACGTCGTGCAGGTGCTGAAGGACGCGAAGGTGGACGTCCTGGTCTCCTACCTGCCGGTCGGTTCGGAAGAGGCCGATAAGTTCTACGCGCAGTGTGCCATCGACGCCAATGTCGCATTTGTGAACGCGCTGCCGGTCTTCATCGCCTCCGATCCGGTCTGGGCCAAGAAGTTCGCCGACGCGGGCGTTCCGATCGTCGGTGACGACATCAAGAGTCAGGTCGGCGCCACCATCACCCACCGCGTGATGGCCAAGCTGTTCGAGGATCGCGGTGTGCAGCTGGATCGCACCATGCAGCTGAACGTCGGCGGCAACATGGACTTCAAGAACATGCTCGAGCGTGAGCGCCTGGAGTCCAAGAAGATCTCCAAGACCCAGGCCGTCACCAGCAACCTGAAGAAGGAGCTGGGCGCGGGCGATGTGCACATCGGCCCGTCCGACCACGTCGGCTGGCTGGACGACCGCAAGTGGGCCTACGTGCGCCTCGAGGGCCGCGCCTTCGGCGATGTGCCGCTGAACCTGGAGTACAAGCTCGAGGTCTGGGACTCGCCCAACTCGGCCGGCATCATCATCGACGCCGTCCGCGCGGCCAAGATCGCCAAGGACCGCGGCCTGGGCGGTCCGATCCTGCCCGCCTCGGCCTACCTGATGAAGTCCCCGCCGAAGCAGATGGCCGACGACATCGCCCGCACCGAGCTCGAGGCCTTCATCATCGGAGCCTGAGCTGTCCTGAATCGCGTTGGCGCACGACACGCCCCCGGTCGTACCGGGGGCGTGTCGTCGTCTTCCGGCGCTGCCGGCGTTGTGTCGCGACGGATACACACCGGGTGTCGTCTGGGCGGCAGAGACTTTCGTGCTTCGACGGCAAACTTTGTCTCACGTTGCCCGACAGAACGAAACAGCTTGGAGCACACCATGAAGAACAGCTTCCGCCGCATCGCCACCGCAGTGGCGGCCGTCGCGGTCCTCACCGGAACCGGCGCCGGAATCGCCTCGGCCTCGCCCACCGCCAACGAGCCCGCCAAGACCTGGTGGGGTGACTCCTACTGCACGTGGGGCTCGAACTTCAACTGGCACTACTACAACTTCTGCGACCGCTACCAGTGGCACGGCAGCCACCACAACGACTGGCAGAACTTCCATAACCACAACTCGGGTTACGACTTCGACTGGTTCCGCGGCCGCTGATCCGCAGCGCCGAACAACCGAATATCACCGATGCCCCGGCAGCCTCGCTGCCGGGGCATCGGTGTCTCGTGGACCGAGTGGCCGCGAATCTGGTTGGTGGGTAGGTTCGACGGGTGTTCAACGTGAGAGCGCTCACCTGGGCCGTGGCGGTAACACTGCCCGCGCTGGGACTTTCCTTGCTCGTCGCGGACCCGATGCTGGACGCGCACTACGAACATCATGTGGAGCACTTCTGGCTTGTGTTGTCGGCGGCGCTGCTGTCGATGGCGCTGGGCACCATCCTGTTCCGGGCCGCGCGCAGCCGCCGTGATGTGCGACTCATCCTGATATCGCTGATGTTCCAGTTCTCCGCCGGGTTCCTGGCACTGCACGCGGTGGCCACGCCCGGGGTGATCCTGAACTCACCCAATGCCGGCTTCGTCTACGCGGTTCCGATCGGACTGACCCTCGGCGGTATGGCCGCGCTGGCCTCGGCCGTCGAATACGGGCCCGAGGCCGTCGCCCGGTTGCAGCGGTGGATGTGGCTGCTGGCCGCGCTTCCGGCGGCGAGTTTCCTGGTCTGGGCGGCCATCTCGATGACCCGGATACCGCCGCTGAACGGAACGCCCAGTCCCACCGAGACTTCGGGGCCGCTCGTCGGCATCGCGTTCTTCGGCTCGCTGTGCTACCTGGGCGCGGCGGTCGCGTACGCGCGGCAGTTCGCGCGTCGCCGGGGCCTGCTGCTGCTCACCATTGTCACCACGTTCGTGCTGCTGATCGAGGCATTGCTCGCCATCGGCTTCGGGCGCAGCTGGCGGACCTCCTGGTGGGAATGGCATGTGCTGATGCTGGTCGCGTTCGCGTTGATCGCCGTGAGCAGCCACCTGCAATTCCGCAGGGAAGGCTCGTCGCTGGGCCTGTTCGACAGCGTGACGCTGCAACAGACCATGGCGGCGCTGGAGCGCGACTACGGCCGGGCACTGACCGAGATGGTGGGCATTCTGCGCGAGCGGACCGCCAGCGGGGTGGCCGAGCGCGAACCCCTCGGATCGCTCGGCGTGCGGCTGTCGCGGCAGTTCGGGATGACCGAACGGCAGTTCGCGGTCCTGGAGCAGAACGCGCGGCTGTACGGTCAGCTCGATGAGCTGTTCCGGTCCTATATGTCCCCCGCGGTGGCGACCGAGTTGCTCGCCGATCCCACCCAGGCCGACCTCGGTGGCCGGATCGCCGAGGTTACCGTGCTGATGGCGGACCTGTCCGGGTTCACGCCGTTCTCGGAGAACACCGATCCGGCGGCGGTGGTGCACATGCTCAACACCTACTACGGCGCGATCGTGCCGGTGATCCTCACCGAGGGCGGGACGGTGGTGCAGTTCGTCGGCGATGCGGTGATGGCGGTGTTCAACGCGCCGAATCCCCAGCCCGACCATGCTCTCCGGGCGGCGCGGGCCGGGCTGGGACTGCAGTGGGCGGTCGGGCAGATCGCCGCGGGGCATCCGGAATGGCCGCACTTCCGGGTCGGGATCAACTCCGGTCCCGCCCTGGTCGGCAATATCGGTGCGGCACAGATGCGTAACTACACCGCGATCGGCGACACCACCAATCTCGCGGCGCGATTGGAGGGCGTGGCCGAGCCTGGCACCGTGGTGATCAGCTCCTCGACGTGTGCGCAGCTCGGGGATCGGGTATCCGTGCGCACATTGGACACCATCACCGTCAAGGGCCGACGGGAGCCGGTGACCTGCTACGTGCTCGAGGGATTGCGATGACCATCGATTACGCACTGCTGCGCGACCTGGACGACGGCGAGCGGCGCCAGGTGCTCGCCTCCTGCACCCCGCGCAAGTTCAAACGCCGCGAAATCCTCTGTCATGAGGGCGATCCCGGAGACACTCTGCATCTGATCAAATCCGGACTGCTGCTGATCCGGGTGGCCACCCCGATGGGGTACACCGCCACGCTGACCATCATCGGACCGGGCGATGCGTTCGGTGAGCTGGCGCTGCTGAGCGCCGACTCCAAACGCACCGCGACCGTGGAGGCGGCCGAGAACGTGGAGACCCTCACCCTGAGCCGCGCACAGCTGGCGGCGTTGCGTGCCGCGAATCCCGATATCGAGCGAATGCTCATCCGAACCCTGGTGATCCAGGTCCGTCGCCTGTCCGCGATGGTGCTCGAGGCGCTGTATCTGCCGGTCGAAGCGCGGGTGGTCCGGCGGCTGGTGGATCTGGCCCGGACGTACGGCGGCCGGGCGCCCATCGCCGAGATCCGGCTCACCCAGGACGATCTGGCGTCGATGGCCGGGACCACCCGGGTCACGGCCAACAAGATCCTGCGTGAGCTCGAGGATCGCGGAATCGTCGAACTGCGGCGCGGCCGGATCATCGTCACCGATCGCACCGCGCTGGTCGCGGCGGCGAAATCGCACTGATCCGCCTCTCCGCGCCTCAGGCCAGGCTCGTGTGCCAGGGCAGTGGCGTTGGCGGCCGGCGGTCGGGCGGGGGAGAGTCAGCCCGTACCCGGCAAGTTACCCGCATCTTGCGAGATCAGTTGTCGCGTTGATATCACGACCGGACCAGTCGGCGGGGGCGCAGCTCAGTCCAGTGAGACGTACACCTCGACGGAGGTTGGGCCCGTGTAGCGCTCGACCTCCGCGGCGTGTGAGCGGGTGATGGTGCCCGCGGCCTCGGCCTTGGCGACCTTCGCCCATGCGGTGCGCAACAGGTCGTAGGGCTTGTCGGTGACCACGAATTTGGCGTAGCGGCCGGAGGGGACGCGGGTGAGCACATCTCCGGTGTCCAGGTCGTCCAGCGCCGCGAGCTCATAGCCGAGAACCGCGACCGCATGGTCGTTCTGGCCGATGTACGCGGCGACCCGCGCGGCGTCTTTCTCCCTGGACAGGTATCTGTCCCAGGTGAAGTTGACCAGATCCAGGTCGCGGGCCGTCACCTCGCGCCCGGTCAACGGAATGGTCAGCCCACCGACCAGGCTCTGGTCCAGGGTGACGATCTCGAAATCCATGGTGCGCCCCTACCTGTCGCTTGCCTCGGGCGTGCCGCTCGCGGCGGTGTCCGGCTCGTCGGCCAGCGCGACGAACACCTCGACCGTATGCCGATCCGGATAGTGCTCGAAATCGCCTGTGTACGAGCGCACCAGCGCCCCCGCCGTCTCCAGGTCCCACACCGCTCGCCAGACGGACACGATGGTGTCGCCCAGATGCTCACCGCTGCGGACGAATCGGGCGAACCGCCCGCCGGGGATCCGTGCCAGTACATCGCCGGGCAGCAGATCGTCCATGCTCTCGCAGCGATAGCCGACGATATGGGTCAGATACGAACCGATCTCGGGCGCATGGTCGACGAACGCGCTCGCCAGCGGTCCAGGCAAGTCGCGTTTGAGGACGTGCCGCCAGGCCTGTTCGACCCTCAGCCGACGCGGCCCCTCGACCGCCAGCGCTGGGCTGCGCAGTACCGTACCCGCCACCAGCGTCTCGTGGCGCTCGACGATAGTGAAATCCACCGGTGTCGCCCCTATGTCTCGGAATAGATCACCCTGCGCATCCCACCCTATCCCCCCAACTGTAATTATTGCGTTTGCTGTGTCTATTTGCCCCTCCGCTTCGCTCCGGGGCGGGTTTTCGGCGCCCTGGGGGCGCGTCGGTCGGGCACCGCTGCTTGCTCC
>NZ_JAGPOX010000045.1 GCF_019038435.1 Nocardia alni | reverse complement strand
AACCCTTCTCCTCCGGCGAATCCCCCGCCGAGGTAGAACGAATGATCCTACGCACCAGCAGATCCCAAGCCACAGCCCTATCCCGAGCTCTATCCGCCGCCCTGGCCGTCCGCAGCACCCACCGCTCCGACGCCCCCCTCCGCATACAGATAGACCCCATCGACATCGGCTGAGCGCCCGGATACTTCGTGCCCGCGAGTTTGGCGCCCGAAGACCACCTGCTCGGGATCGGACGCCGGGAGCTCGATCCTTCGCCCGCCCAGAATTCCTCGAAGCCGCGGATCGTGACATCCGCCTCGCCGGAGGCCGCCTGCGTCGTACGCCACTCGCCGTACAGGTGACGCAACCGTTCGATCGCGGTCCGCCCCTCGGTGAATGTGTCAGGTAGATCATGGTGGCGTGCCTACACCCTGCCCTTTGGGCCGCCCTGGCCATGTGGAATACCTGTAGCTCGGATATCCCGTTGGGTGCAGATAGACCCATCGATATCGGTTGAGCGCCGGGATATTTCGTGCCCGGGAAGCTGGCGGTCGCATCGACTCGCCAAGTGGGTGCGGGTCTCGCATCTGTCTACCGCATGCTCTGCGGCTCCGGCTGTACGAACCACCCGAGGTCCTTCGCACAGGTAGACCTGCCGACATCGGCTGACCGACGGGGGGACCTGATCGAGGATCCGCTCGGCTTCGGGGTGCGTCGAGCACGGTGCGAGGGATGCTCAGCGGGGCGAGAACTTACCGGCGGCAGCTCGGCGCCGACTTCTCGGCTGACAGAGTGGGCGGTCGCTCGTAGGTTTGGTCAGAAGGTTGGTGTGATGATCACCTTGCCGAGATGGCCTCCGTGGGCGAGGTGGTCGAAGGCGTCGTGCAGTTGGTCGAGGGGGAAGGTTCGGTCTACGGCGGGGCGGATGCGGTGGTGTTCCACTGTTTTGACCAGGGATTCGAAGTCGGTGCGGTTGCCGCCGCGGGCCAGGTGGATGGTTGTGGCGTGCTGGATGGCGGTGAAGACGTCCAGTTCTGCGCGGCGGCCGGCGGCGTAGCCGACCAGGTGGACTCGGCCGCCCATCCGTGTTGCGGCGATGGTGGGGGTCAGGGTTGGGCCTCCGGCGGTGTTGACAGCGACATCGACGCCACCGCCGGAATGGGCGGCCACCCGTGAGGGCCAGTCCGGGGAAGAGTCGGTGGTCAGGACGTGGTCGGCTCCGAGGTCCCGCAATCGATCGGTGTAGCGGTTCGTGCGGGTTACCGCGATCACCCGGGCTCCGGCCGCGGCGGCGAGTTGTATCGCGATGGTCGACACGCCGCCGCTGCCCTGGACCAGGATCGTCTCGTCCGGCCGGAGCCGGTCCAGCTCGAACAGCGAATGCCAGGTCGTGACGCCCGAGACCGGGAGGGTCGCGGCCTCGGCGGGGTCCAGGTGGTCGGGGGCGCGTACGGCCTCGTGTTCGGACAGGCGCATCAGTTCGGTCAGCACCCCGTCGTCCGGGCCGCCGAGCCGACGTGCGATCCGATCGAGGGTGAGGGGGCCGTCGATCCACAGGGGTAGGTAGGTCGGACAGGCGAGGTCGCCGACCCGGAATCGGGTCACGGCCGGGCCGACATGCACGACCTCGCCGACGCCGTCGGACAGCGGCACCAGCGGCGGCGACACTCGAGTGTGGTACTCGCCGCGCATGATCGCCAGATCGCGGTAGTTCACCGCGACTGCTCGCATACGCAGCACGATGTCCCGTTCGCCCGGGATGGGGTCGGGGCGTTCGACCAACCGCAGCGATTCCGGAGCGAAGTCATCCTCGAACTGATATGCGCGCATGCGTTTCTCCTGGCTGCCCGTTACTGGTTGATACGTAGGTCATTCTGGGTACCGTTGGCAGGGTGCGGAAGGAGGGACTTTCATGTCTCCACGGGACATCGAGGTAACCGACCAGGTCATCGACACATGTCCGATCCGGGATCTGCTGGATCAGGTCGGCGGCAAGTGGAGCGTCCAGGTCATCGAGGAACTCGCCGAAGGCCCACGCAGGTTCAGCGAACTGGAACGGTCGATCGAGGGGGTCAGCCGGCGGATGCTCACTCGCACGTTACGTTCACTGGAACGCGACGGGCTCGTCTCCCGGACCGTGTACGCGACCGTCCCGCCATCGGTCGAGTACGCCGTGACACCGCTCGCCACCGACCTGGTCGTACCACTTACCGCACTGGCCGACTGGGCACGTGCCCATCGCGCCGATGTGGCGGCGGCACGCCACGCCTACGACTCGACATATGGCGGGAACGAGCAGCTCGCCGTTCCGGCGGGCAGGCCGTTCTGAGAATTCCTGGCCCCGGTCCAGAGGAGCGTTACCGGGTCACAAAGCCGATCGCAACGTGATCGTTGCCGCCGCGCTCGCCGATGGATTTGGAGGCATCACTCCACCTTTCAGCTCGCGAATGCACGGAAGCTGCGATCCGATGCAGCTCATGATTCGGCGGCGTCGAAAAGCACCCGTGCCGCGCGGCGCATGGTCGTTCAGCTTATCGATGGTGACCTGGCGATCGAGATGTCTTGTGGGCAGCGGCCTTACGCGCCGCCGCATACCGATTCTCATGGCCGCGCCGACATCGTGCACCCTCCGACACGGTGCCGTCAACGCCGCATGCGGGTTCGGTGTGCGGGCAAGGTGCCTCGATCGTCGGAACCGGACCGCGTCTCCTCAGCGGAAGGCGGCGATATTCCGGGCGGCCCAGTCGGAGAAGGGGGTCGCCGACCGGCCGAGCACCGTTTCGATATCGGGGCTGACCAGCTGTTCGTCGGGGGTCGGTGTGCCCAGAATGGACAGGGTGGTCTCCGCGACCGGTTCGGGCATGAACTCCTTCATCGCCGAGAGTGCTCGGGCGCGAGTGAGTTCGGTGAAGGATATCTGCTCGCCGAGTGCGGCCGCGAGGTCGCGGGCCTGTTCGCGCGGGGTGATGGCGACGGGACCGGTGAGGGTATACGCCTTGCCGCTGTGCTCATCGGAACACAGTGCGGCCGCGGCCACCTCGGCAATATCGGACGGATCCACCTGGGGGAGTGCGATATCGCCGAAGGGCCAGTAGATCGCCCGTTGCCCGCGCACCGACTCCGCCCAGGCGAAGGTATTGGCGTAGAAGCCGCCCGGATGCAGAATCGTCGACGTCATATCCGAATCACGCAGTGCCGCTTCGAGTTCTGCCAGCCGCGTGGCCGCAGGATTCGCGGGACGAGTGAGCACCGACTGTGAGGACAGCAGCACCACTCGTCGCACACCGGCCCCCTCGATCGCGCGGACCATCTCGGATGCTGCCGGACCGGTGACGCCCAGTTCCCCGGACAGCAACAGGAACAACGCCTCCCCGCCCGCCGCCGCGGTCGCCAGTCCATCGGGCTCACCGAGGTCCGCGCGACGGTGATCGACCCCCTCGGGCAGCCGGACCGGCTTCTCGCCCCGTGACACGGCCACCACCTTCTCGCCCGCCCCGGCCAGCGCCCGCACGAGGGCGCTGCCGACATTGCCGGTCGCTCCGGTCACCACAATCATCGTTTCACTCCTGAGTTAGTTGGCTGACTAAATCGACCATACGGCAGGTTCGCCGAGCGTGTCTATAGTTAGTTGTATGACTAACTCAGTCGACGGGCGGCGTACTGGCAAGCGGGAGCGACTGGCCGACGCCGCGGCGCGTGTGTTCCACGAGCAGGGCGTCGAGAAAACGACCATCGCCGATATCGCGCGGGTCGCCGACGTGCCGGTCGGCAACGTCTACTACTACTTCAAAACCAAGGATCAGCTGGTACATGCGGCGATCGGCGCGCACGAGCAGACCCTGAACCAGATCATCGAGGCACTCGAACGCATCGAGACCCCGGCCGAGCGGCTGAAGGAGTTGGTGCGCGGCTGGGTCGGGCACAGTGAGATCGCGGCGCGATTCGGTTGCCCCTCCGGCACATTGGCGGCCGAACTGGACAAGCGCGCCGACGGGCTGGATCGCGAACTCGCACAGGTGATGCGCCGCCTGATCGACTGGACCCAGACGCAGTTCGCCGCCATGGGCCGCAACGACGCCGCCGAGCTCGCCGTCGCATTGATCGCCGCCTACCAGGGAATCTCGTTGCTCACCAACACCTTCCGCGATCCGGAGCTGATGGCCGTCGAGGGGCGGCGCCTGGAGCGATGGATCGACTCGCTGGCGGCGGAACCGGCCGGAACGCCGAACAACTTGATGTGAGCCCCGGCCTATCGCTCCATCTTGTCGCCCCGAACGTCGGTTCGCGGACGAACCGGACCGAGAATGCGCCGAACGGCCGGTTCGCCATTCGGGTGGTGGTGCGGAGTCGGCTCGCAGAGTGCGGTTTCGGTGTGGCGGCTGCGCGCGGACGGTCGTGGGCATGGGAGAACCGGCCTCCCGCTGCATTCTTCGGGCCCAATAGCCGGAAACCAGAGTCTCGAGGCGGAAAAATGCAGCGATAGGCCGGGCAGACAGCGGTTTACTGTTCGGTGGCGGCACTGGTTTCCTCGGTCGGCCGGTAACTCGATTCGGCGGGCCCGCTGCCGAATTCGTTCGCGACCGCCTGCCACGCTCGCTCGGCCGACAGCTCGAGTTCCTCCCGCTTCGTCCCCATGCCCACGAGTAGGTCGTGCGTGGCCGGTCCTAGTACGGCAGTGACGGCCTGCCCCTGCTCGCCCAGGTTTCCGGTGAGTTCCAGCAGTACGACCCCGTGGATCAGCCCCCAGATGCGTGCCGCCACCTGACGTGCCGGATCCGCGCGGATGCGACCGGCGTCGATCATCCGCTGCACGGCGGTGACCAGCTGGTCGTACGCCGCGGTCGCGGGATCCGAGTCCTCGGGCTCGGCGGTGACGTCCAGCACTGATTCGGCGCGCAGCGCGGTGAGCCCGAACATCAGCCGATACCGCTGCGGGTTGTCCAGTGCGTACCGGCGATAGGCGACGCCCATCGCCAGGAAGTCGGCTACCGGATCCTCGGTCGGCGGGACGCTGCCCAGCGCGGCGCCGAATCGGACGAACGACTCGCCCGCGATCGCCCACAGCAGCCCGGGCATGCCGTCGAAATGCGTGTAGACGGTCATCGTCGACGCACCCACCTCGGCGGCCACCCGACGGGCCTGCAAAGCCTCGGGTCCGACCTCCTCCAGAAGCCGAATCCCCGCCTCGATCAAATCGTTTCGCATCTCCGCAGCCGTGCGGCGGGTTCGGGAACTCACGCTTGCGCCACCTCCATAACACGGTTATTCTAGCCAACATAACGTTGTTATCCTACTTGGGAGCCTCTCATGGGCAATCGCTATCTCGAGGGTGGCTTCGCCCCCCTCCAGCAAGAATTCACGCTCACGGATCTGCCGGTCGCCGGCACGATCCCCGAACATCTCGACGGCAGGTACCTGCGCAACGGCCCGAACCCGGTCGGCGAACTGGATCCGGCCCTCTACCACTGGTTCATCGGCGACGGCATGGTGCACGGCATCCGCATCCGCGACGGTAAGGCCGAGTGGTACCGCAACCGCTGGGTGCGCGGGCCGCAGACCTCCCGTGCGCTGGGTGAGCAGCCGATCGTCGGCCTCGGCGACGTGCCGGGCACCGCGATCGGCGCCAACACCAACGTCATCGGCCATGCCGGGCGCACCCTGGCGATCATCGAGGGCGGCGGGCCCGCGATCGAACTCACCGACGAACTCGACACGGTCGCGCTGTGCGATTTCGACGGCACCCTCACCGGCGGCTACACCGCGCACCCCAAACGCGACCCCGAGACCGGCGAACTGCACGCGGTGTCGTACTCGTTCCGGCGCGGAAATACCGTGCAGTACTCGGTGATCGGCGTCGACGGGCGCGCGCGGCGAACCGTGGACGTCCACGTCGGCGGGTCCCCGATGATGCACGACTTCTCGCTCACCGAGAACTACGTGATCTTCTACGATCTGCCCGTCACCTTCGACGCCGAGATCGCCACCGAGCTCACCGTGCCGCGCGCGCTGCGGCTGCCCGCCCGGCTGATGCTCTCGGCGCTCGTCGGCCGGGTCAAGATCCCCAGCCCGCCGGTGGGAAATGACACCGCGCCCAAGCTGGATCGCCGGATGCCCTACACCTGGAATCCTAAATACCAAGCGCGCGTGGGAGTTATGCCGCGTACGGGTGGCGACGCCGACGTGCGGTGGTTCGACATCGACCCCTGCTACGTCTTCCATCCGATGAACGCCTACGAGGACGACGGCGTGATCGTGCTCGACGTGGTCCGTTATCCGACGATGTTCGAGCCCGGGCATCGCGGCCCGTCGGGGCCGGCGACGCTGGATCGCTGGGAGGTCGATCTGTCCTCGAACAAGGTGCGCCAGAACAGGATCGACGATCGCCCCCAGGAGTTCCCGCGCGTGGACGAGCGCTTGGTCGGCAGGCGGCACCGCTACGGGTACGCGCCCGCGGTCGGCGGCAATCTGGAGGGTGGCGCGACGTTGTTCAAGCACGACTTCCACGCGGGCTCCACCGCGACTCGTGCCTTCGGCGCCGGAAAACAGCTGGGGGAGTTCGTCTTCGAGCCCAGTTCGCCCGACGCCGCCGAGGACGACGGCGTGCTGATGGGTTTCGTCTACGACGCGCCCACCGACCGCAGCGAGCTGGCGATCCTCGATGCGCAGACCCTCGAGACAGTGGCGAGCATCGCGCTGCCGCATCGGGTGCCGACCGGATTCCACGGCAACTGGGTTTCCGCGAACTGAGCCTGGCCGAGCCAGGCTGATACCAGCCGACCGGACAAAGGCGTCCGGTCGGTTCGTGTGCTGCCTCACTCTTGCAGAAGATGCATTGTCGATATATCGTCGATGGTGTCATCGTAAGAACAAGCCTGAGGAGGCTAGCCATGGAAAACATGGAGAATTTCGAAATGCGCGGTCGCCGTCGCGGCCCGCGCCCCAGTGGGGATCCGCGATTCGGCGGATTCGGTCCCGGCGGTCGCGAAAACCTGCGCCGTCACCCGCACGGTCGTGGACTCGGTCCCGATTTCGGGCCGTTCGGCGGGGACTTCGGTCCGGGGTTCGGTCGCGGTTTCGCCCGTGGTCGCGGCCGGGGTGGTCGCGGTCGCCGCGGCGACGTCCGTGCGGCGATCCTGCTGCTGTTGCAGGAGGGTCCGATGCACGGATACGAGCTCATCCAGCAGATCCGCAAGCGTTCCAGTGACGTCTGGCGGCCCAGCCCGGGTTCGATCTACCCGGCCCTGTCGCAGCTCGAGGACGAGGGTCTGGTGATCATCGAGAAGGTGTCCGGGCGCAAGAACGCCCAGCTCACCGATTCGGGGTTGGAGTACGTGCAGACCCATCGTGAGGAACTCGGCGATCCGTGGCAGGAGGTCCGCGACGGTGTCGGGGATCAGGCCCTGGATCTGCGCGAACTGGTCGGTCAGCTGATGGGCGCTGTCGCACAGGTCGCCCGCGCGGGTTCGCCCGAGCAGGCGGAGAAGGCCGCCGAGGTGCTCACCGAGGCACGGCGGTCGTTGTACCGGATCCTCGCCGACGACGACGAGACCGGCGATAAGTGAAACCCTCTAAATCGGGTGCTGAAAGGCGGTGTGGTAGCACCGCTTTCCCGTCCGGTTACGAGATGATCATGAAATGCAGGGGAATCGTTCACCAAGGGGGAGCCGGGCGGTCGCGGCCGCGGCGCTGGCGGGCGCGCTGACATTCGGCGCGTCCGCTTCGGCGCAGCCACCCGAGTACCGCCTACCGCTGGTCCCGACCGAACAGGGGCCGCGTCAGTCGGACCATTTCGGCGCGAGCCGGTATCAGAAGACTCATCCCTACGTGACGCCGCTGGGCACCAACGATTTCACGTGCCGCCCCACCACCGACAAACCCCGTCCGGTGATCCTGGCGCACGGCACCGACGCCTCGTCCTATTCCGACTGGTCGATGATCGGCCCGCAGCTGGCCGAGGCCGGATTCTGCGTCTTCACGCTGGATTACGGCGGTAAGCCGGGGGCGGTCACCTTCGGCACCCAGGATCTGTGGCTCTCCTCGCGCCAGATCGGTGAATTCGTCGATCGCGTGCTGACCGTGACCGGGGCCCGCCGGGTCGATCTGGTCGGATTCTCGCAGGGAGCGGTCGTGACCAGGTACTACGTCAACAAGCTCGGCGGCGCGTCGAAGGTGGGGAAGTGGGTGGGGCTGGCCTCGCCGAGTCATGGGGGAAGCATGTACGGACTGGTGCCGCTGGCGGACGCACTGCCCGCGCTGTGGCCGGTGTACCAGGATCTGACCTCGCTGGCCGTGGTGCAGCAGGCGCAGGGCTCGCGGTTCATGCGTGAACTCGACGCCGGCGGCGACACCGTCCCCGGCGTGGACTACACCACCATCGGCAGTCGCGTCGACGAGATGATCCAGCCGTTCACCACCATGGCGCTGCGTGGCCGGGGTGCGCACAACCTCGTCCTACAGGATCTGTGCCCGATCGATCTGACCGGGCACTTCCACATGGTGTACGACCCCTACGTCCAGCAACTGCTGCACAACGTGCTGGACCCGGGCCATCCGCGCCGCCCGGACTGCCGATTCGTGCCGCTGGGAACGGGGATTCCGGAGGCGATTCTGGGCGCGCACTCCTGAGCGCGGCGAGGGAACCATTGAACACAGCACGGTCCGTCGCGGCGGAGCCGAGCGCCAGCGACGCGGAGCTGTGACGGATCCGTAAAATGAGACGACCGTATCCGTGTGTGTAGGGGAGTTGTCGTGACCGTCCAGCCCGTTCGCCTTTTCGGCGACCCCGTTCTGCGAGCCCGAGCCGACGAGGTCGCGGCCTTCGACAAGGACGTGAGTCAGCTGGTCGCCGACCTGACCGACACCATGCGCGCCAGCGGCGGCGTCGGGATGGCGGGGCCGCAGATCGGCGTCGGATCGCGGGTGTTCGTCTATGACACCGTCCAGGCCGCGCGCGCGGGTACGCCCCGGGCCGGACACCTGATCAACCCGACATACGAGGTGATCGGCGACGAGACGCAGACCGGGATCGAGGGTTGCCTGTCGATTCCGGGCCTGCGATACGACGTCACCCGCGCCCTGCGGGTGATCGCCAGGGGCGTGGACATGCGCGGCGAACCGGTGGAATTCGAGGCCGAGGGGTTGCTCGCGCGCTGCGTGCAGCACGAGACCGACCATCTGGAGGGTGTGTTGTATCTGGAGCGGCTGGATCAGGCGACCCGCAAGCAGGCCATGCGGGCGGTGCGGGAATCGGAGTGGTTCACCACGGGCAAGACGGTGATGTCGGCGGCCGAGGTGCTGGACTCCCGTCCGGCCGCCGCGGGTCAGGAGCGTTGATGCGCCTGGTCTTCGCCGGGACGCCCGAGCCCGCGGTGCCGTCGCTGCGCCGGTTGCTCGACTCGTCGCGACACGAGGTGGTCGCGGTGGTGACCCGTCCGGACGCGGTCGCGGGACGGGGACGCAAACTGTCCCGCTCGCCGGTCGGTCAGCTGGCCGATGAGCACGGCATCCCGGTGCTCACCCCGCACAAGCCGTCCGAGCCCGAATTCGTCGCCCAGCTCACCGAACTGGCCCCCGACTGCTGCCCGGTGGTGGCGTACGGCGCGCTGCTGCCGCAGTCGGTGCTGGACATTCCGAAGCACGGCTGGGTGAATCTGCACTTCTCGCTGCTGCCGGCGTGGCGTGGCGCCGCACCCGTGCAGGCGGCGATCCTGTCCGGGGACGAGATCACCGGCGCGTGCACCTTCCGCATCGAGAAGGGCCTGGACACCGGGCCGGTGTACGGCGTGGTCACCGAGCGGATCGGGGTCACCGACACCTCCGGTGAACTGCTCGGTCGGCTTGCGGAATCCGGTGCGCGCCTGCTGGACTCGACGATGGACGGCATCGGGGACGGGGTGCTGCAGGCCGTCCCGCAGGCCGCCGAGGGCGCCTCGTACGCGCCGAAGGTGGATGTGGAGGCCGGACACGTGCGCTGGGACCAACCGGCGCTGGCGATCGGCCGCCGCATCCGCGCGGTCACCCCCGCCCCCGGGGCCTGGACCGAACTCGACGGTAAACGCCTCAAACTCGGTCCGGTATCCCTGGTCGAGGAGGCATTGCCCCCGCGCACCATCGAAATCCGCAAATCCGGCGTCTACGTGGGCACCGCCACCACCGCCGTGCGCCTGGACCAGGTCCAGCCCCCGGGCAAACGCATGATGGCGGCATTGGATTGGGCCCGTGGTGCGCGTCTGGAGCCGGGCACGGTGCTCGGTTAACGGTTCTTCAAAACCTAGCGAAAGGCACCGACATGCCCGCTCGACAACTCTTCCACCACCTGACCGTGGCGGTTTCCGAGGTGAAATCCTGGTGACCAGCCCAGAACGGGGACGACACAGGGATAAGTCGGGTGCCGCCGGTAAGTCCGGCGGACGACGGCAAGGCGCGACTCGCGATGGCGCTGCGGCTGGAGACGGGCAACGACGGTCGAACAGTGGCTCGAGGGGTCGCCCCGCCTCGATCGATGCGCCTCGGGAGGTGGCGCGGGATGTGCTGCGGGCGGTTCGGGAGCGGGATGCGTATGCGAATCTCGTGTTGCCCAAGTTGCTTCGGGAGCGGCGGGTTTCGGGGCGGGATGCGGCGTTCGCTACCGAGTTGACCTATGGAGCATGCCGGTCGCTCGGGTTGCTGGACGCGGTGATCGGGGCGTGTGCGGGGCGGACGGTCGAGGAGATCGACGGCGGGCTGCTGGATGTGTTGCGGCTGGGGGTGTATCAGCTGTTGCGGACCCGGGTCGGGGCGCATGCGGCGGTGGATACTTCGGTGGAGTTGGCGCGGGCCGCATTCGGTTCGGGGCGGGCCGGTTTCGTGAACGCGGTGCTGCGGCGGGCCGGCGAGCGGAGCCCCGAGGAGTGGGTGGAGGAGCTCGCGCCGCGGGATCCGGTGGGGCACATGGCCTTCGAATACGCGCATCCGATCTGGATCGCTCAAGCATTCGCCGATGCGCTTGGCGCGGAGGCCGGTGAGCTGCGCGAGCTGCTGGCCGCGGACGACGAACGTCCGTCCGTCCATCTCGTCGCTCGTCCCGGTGCGATCACGGCCGAGGAACTGGCCCTGGTCACCGGGGGCGAGCAGGGTCGCTGGTCACCGTACTCGGTCTATCTCGACGGTGGCGACCCGGGTGATCTGGAACCGGTGCGCGAGGGGCTGGCCGGAGTGCAGGACGAGGGCAGTCAGTTGGTGGCGCTGGCGCTCACCCGTGCCGAACTGCTCGGCCCCGACACCGGGCGCTGGCTGGATCTGTGCGCAGGCCCCGGCGGTAAGGCGGCCCTGCTGGGCTCACTGGCCGATATCGACGGCTTCCACATAGACGCGGTCGAACCCGCCGAACACCGCGCCGAGCTGGTCCGCAAGACTACTCGCGATCTCCCGGTGACGATTCACGTCGCCGACGGCCGTGACAGTGGCCTGACCCCCGGCTATGACCGCATCCTGGTCGACGCTCCCTGCACCGGCCTGGGCGCCCTGCGTCGCCGTCCGGAGGCCCGCTGGCGGCGCACCCCGGCCGACGTCCGCGACCTCACCGTCCTGCAGCGCGAACTGCTCACCGCCGCATGGGATCTGCTGCGACCTGGCGGTGTGGTCGTCTACTCCACGTGCTCGCCGCATCTGCCGGAAACGGTGGCCGTCGTCGCCGATGCGGTCCGTCGCACCGGCGCGGAACAACTCGATTCCCGCGAACTACTTCCTGGCGTAACAGATCTGGGCGAGGGCCCCAGCGCGCAGCTGTGGCCGCATCGCCATGGTACGGATGCCATGTTCCTGGCGGCGCTGCGTAAGCCCATGTAACCACCTGTGCCGCGATTACCTTGCGGCACAGGTGTATGAGCGAGCGGCTCAGCTCACGAATCGGCCGATCGCGACGAAGGCCGCGAGCAGCAGGAGAATCACGTTGGCGGGCAGGGGTTGCCGTTCGTTGCGGCTCAGATGTATACGCAGTGCCAGGATCTGCACGATGACCAGGCCGACCGCGGCGATCGGGGTCAGGATGCGGGCGATACCGGTCGCCTCGGGCAGGATCAGGCCGAGCGCGCCGAGGATCTCGATCGCGCCGACGGCCTTCACGGTCGCGTCCGAGTTGTCTTTCATCCAGTCGAGCCGACCCGTCGCCACGAGTTGCTCGCGCGTCCGGATGAGCTTGAGCCCACCCGCGGCCAGATAGACGAGTGCGAGCAGAACCTGCACGATCCAGAGTGCGACGTTCACGGTAATCCCCAATCCTTACTATTTGTGCGGTAGCCACATCGTGTGTCAGTACTGGGCCGGCGGCAAAAGGCACATCGATGTGTGTATCCAGGAAGGAGACCTTGGTATGACGCACATCACAAGAAAGATTACGCGGATACCGGAGGGCGGCGCGGTCCGCGAGGTGCTCGATCGCATCGGCGACAAGTGGAGCCTGCTGCTCATCGGCACACTGCGTGACGGTCCGATGCGATTCGGCGAACTGGAGCAGACCGTGGAGGGCATCTCGCAGCGGATGCTCACCCTGACGCTCAAACGCCTGGTCGAAGACGGCCTGGTCGACCGCACGGCCTACGCCGAGGTGCCACCCCGAGTCGAATACGAGCTGACCGAACTCGGCCGGACCCTGCTGCCGATGGTGATCTCTCTCGCCGAGTGGGCCATGGCGCACCACGAGGAGATCAACGCCAACCGCACGTCACGGTAGGGCGCGACGGACGTCATGGCCGCGCGCCGCGGATCGGCGCGTGGCGGTGGCCGCAGGTCGGCCCTGGTCGGAGGCGGGTGCCGGGTCTGGGACAATGGGTGCGGTGAATCGGGCGATTCGCCTCGGTGGTGTGGTCGTATCGAAGGTGTTGCGAACCGAAGGGTCGTGTTTGCGCATCGGTAACCCTGATATGAGACAACGGTCGGTAGAGGCCGAGTGCGGCGGGAAGGCGGGCGGTACGTGACGTTGCAGTCGGAGGTATCGGGACAGGAGGCGTCCCGGGCCGAGCCACAGGTATCGGTGACCTCGCCGCTGCTGCGATCCACGCAGGCCCCACCGGCCCGCACGCTGGTCGACATCCTGACCGCGACCGCGCGGGAGTTTCCGGACGCGCCGGCCATCGACGACGGCACCGACGTGCTCAGCTATGCCGAATTACTCGCCGAGGTGGACGACACCGCGGATCGGCTGCGCGCGGCAGGTGTGCGCGCGGGCGACCGGGTAGGGGTGCGGATCCCGTCGGGGACCGCCGAGCTGTACGTCACCATCCTGGGGGTGCTGTACGCCGGGGGCGCGTACGTGCCCGTGGACGCCGACGATCCGGATGAACGCGCGCAGTTGGTCTTCGGCGAGGCGCGGGTGAGCGCGATCGTGACAGCCGACGGAATCGCCGCGACCGAGTTCGGGGGTGCGTCCCGGTCGAAGGGCATCGTTCGGTCCTCGGATCCCGTGCGGGGGACGAGTCTGGTTCGCCTGTCCGACAGCGTCCCGGTCTCCGACACTCCCGGCTTGTCCGAGTCCGCCCGGCTGGCGGCCGACGCCGCCCGCTTGGCGGCCGACGCCGCCCGCCTCGCCGCGGCCGTCCGCGCGGCCTCCGACAGCGCTCACGCGGCGTTGCCGACCCCCGATAACGACGCCTGGATCATCTTCACCTCCGGCTCCACCGGCACACCCAAGGGTGTGGCGGTGACGCATCGCAACGCGGCCGCCTTCGTCGACGCCGAGGCGCGGATATTCCTGCGGGACAATCCGATCGGACCGGGCGACCGGGTGCTGGCCGGGCTGTCGGTCGCATTCGACGCCTCGTGTGAGGAGATGTGGCTGGCCTGGCGGCACGGTGCGTGCCTGGTGCCCGCGCCGCGCGCCCTGGTGCGCAGCGGGATGGATCTGGGTCCGTGGCTGGTGCGCCGGACGATCAGCATCGTCTCGACGGTGCCGACCCTGGCCGCGATGTGGCCCGCCGAGGCGTTGGATGCCGTGCGGCTGTTGATATTCGGCGGTGAGGCGGTCCCGCCCGAACTGGCCGAACGTCTGGCGAATGCGGGCGGGCGCGAGCTGTGGAACACCTACGGCCCCACCGAGGCCACCGTCGTGGCCTGTGCCGCGCAGCTGACCGGAGAAGGGCCGGTGCGGATCGGCCTGCCGCTGGACGGCTGGGATCTGGCGGTGGTCGACGCGGCCGGTAAACCGGTGGCGGAGGGTGAATCCGGCGAACTCGTCATCGGCGGCGTCGGACTGGCCCGCTACCTCGACCCGGCCAAGGACGCCGAAAAGTACGCCCCCATGCCGAGTCTGGGCTGGGAGCGCGCCTATCGCAGCGGTGACCTGGTCCGCAACGAGGCCGCCGGGTTGATCTTCCTGGGCCGCGCCGACGATCAGGTGAAGATCGGCGGTCGGCGCATCGAACTCGGTGAGATCGATACCGCGCTGCAGAACCTGCCCGGCGTCAGCGGCGCGGCCGTCGCGGTGCGAACCACGCAGGCGGGCAACAAGATTCTGGTCGGCTACCTCGCCAGCACCGATCCGGACTTCGACCCGGTGAAAGCCCGTGCCGTACTGGCCGATCAGCTGCCCGCCGCGCTGGTGCCCCGGCTGGCCGTGCTGGACGAGCTGCCGACGCGCACCTCCGGCAAGGTCGACCGCAACGCGCTGCCCTGGCCGCTGCCCGGAAGCTCCCAGCAGGAGCAGGTGTCCTCGGATCTCGACGGCACCGCGTACTGGCTCGCCGGACTGTGGAATTCGATCCTCGGCGCCGAGATCACCGGCCCGAACGCCGACTTCTTCGATCTGGGCGGCGGATCCCTGTCGGCCGCACAGCTGGTCACCGCCCTGCGCGAGCGGTTCTCGGAGGTGACCGTCGCGGACCTGTACGACCATCCGCGCCTGGGCGCGCTCGCCGAGCACCTGGACGCCGCGGCGCCCGCCGCCGTCGTGGTGCCCCGCGAGGTGAAACCCACACCGCGCCAGGCGCAATGGGCGCAGATCCTGACCTCGGTGCCGCTGACCACCCTGACCGGTCTGCAGTGGGTGACCTGGCTCGGCATCGTCAGCAGTATCGCCGGCTGGTCCGGATCGCTGCCGTGGCTGCCCGTGCTGTCGTGGTGGTGGCTGCTGATCGGCTTCATCCTGTTCATCACTCCTTTGGGGCGCATGGGAATCTGCGTGGTCGGAGCCCGCGTACTGCTGTTCGGTGTGCGGCCCGGAACCTATCCGCGCGGCGGCTCGGTACATCTGCGCCTGTGGACCGCCGTGCGCCTGTCCGAGGCCAGCGGCGCGGAAAACCTGTCCGGCGCACCGTGGATGGTGCCGTACGCGCGGGCGCTGGGCGCTCGGATCGGCCGGGGCGTCGACCTGCACACCCTGCCCCCGGTGACCGGCATGCTCGATCTCGGCGACGGATGCAGCATCGAGCCAGAGGTGGACCTGTCCGGGCACTGGATCGACGGCGATCTGGTGCATATCGGACCCATCAGGATCGGCGCGGGCGCGGTGATCGGCTCGCGCTCCACGCTGCTGCCGGGCGCGGTGATCGGTAAGAACGCCGTCGTCGCGCCGGGTTCCGCGGTCGTGGGCAAGGTCAAGTCGGGGCAGGAATGGGCGGGTTCGCCCGCGGTGAAGGTCGGCAAGGCGGAGTATCCGTGGCCGCGCCAGACCCCGGCCAAGGCCGTGCACTGGGTGTTCGTGTTCGCACTGACCTCGATGGCGTTGGCGGCCATGCCGATCCTGGGCCTGGCCTCCGGAGGCGTGTTGCTGGCGTGGTGGATTCGCGACGACCGCACCGTGGCCGCCGCTCTCGGGCACGCCTTCGCGATGCTGCCGGTCGCGACGCTGCTGAGCCTGGCGGTGTTCGCCGTGGCCACGCTGGTGGCCGTGCGGCTGCTGAGTATCGGCCTGCGTGAGGGGTACTACCCGGTCCGCGGCCGGGTCGGCTGGCAGGTGTGGGCCACCGAGCGGCTCATGGATTCCGCCCGCACGTTCCTGTTCCCGCTGTACGCCAGCCTGCTGACGCCCGTCTGGCTGCGAATGCTGGGCGCGGACATCGGCCGCGGCGTCGAGGCGTCCACGGTGCTGCTGCTGCCGAAGTTCACCACCGTCGCCGACGGCGCGTTCCTGGCGGACGACACGATGATCGCCAGTTACGAATTGGGCGGCGGCTGGATGCGGATCGGCGCCGCGAAGGTCGGCAAGCGCGCGTTCCTGGGCAACTCCGGGATGGCCGCGGCGGGCCGCCGGGTGCCGAAGAACGGTCTGGTGGCGGTGCTGTCGGCCGCACCGGAAAAGGCGAAGGCGGGATCCTCGTGGCTGGGCAGTCCGCCGGTTCGGTTGCGCCGCACCGCCGGTGACTCCGGCACCGAGCGCACCTTCGATCCGTCGGGGCGACTGCAGCTCGCGCGCGCCGGCGTCGAGACGTGCCGGCTGATCCCGGTCGTGGTGACCTTCGGCATCGGGCTGGGCGTGCTGTTCGTGCTGGCCTACGCGGCGGCGACGATCGGATACTGGTTCGCCGCACTGATATCCGGTCTGGTGCTGATGGCCGCCGGCGCGTTCGCGGGCCTGGCCGCGGTGGCGGCGAAATGGCTGCTGGTCGGGCGGATCGAGAAGGTAGAACATCCGCTGTGGAGTTCGTTCGTGTGGCGCAACGAGGTCTCGGACACGTTCGTGGAAACCGTTGCCGCGCCGTGGTTCGCGCGCGCGGCCACCGGCACGGCGGTGATGAACCTGTGGCTGCGTGGTCTGGGTGCGCATATCGGACGCGGGGTGTGGTGCGAATCGTATTGGCTGCCCGAGGCCGATCTGGTGACCCTGGGCGACGGCGCGACCGTGGAACGGGGGTGCGTCGTACAGACTCACCTGTTCCATGATCGGATCATGTCCATGGATACCGTGATCCTCGAACCAGGGGCGACGCTGGGGCCGCACTGTGTCGCGCTGCCCGCCGCCCGGATCGGCGTGAGTGCGACGGTCGGTCCGGCCTCGCTGGTGATGCGCGGCGATACGGTACCCGATTTCACTCGCTGGCAGGGCAATCCGATCGCGCCGTGGCAGGGACGCCGCTGATGGCGGAGAAGTTCTACGAGTTACCCATCGATGAGTATCTACCGCAGAACGGTAATCGCGGCTACCGGGTGTCACGCTATGAGCTGGAGCTCGTGTACAAGGTGGCGAGCAACCGGCTGTCGGGCCGGGCGGAGATCACTGCCGTGACCACCGCGGTGCAGCAGCGGTTCTCGCTGGATCTGTCCCAATCACTGGGCGTCACCAAGGTTTTGGTGAACGGTGCGAAGGCCGCGAAGTACGCGCATCAGCGCGGCAAACTGACCGTTACACCGGCACAGAAGATTCCGGCGGGTGGCGTGCTGGCGGTCGTGGTGCAGTACTCCGGCACGCCCACTCCGGTGCGTGGCCCGTGGGGCGAGGTCGGCTGGGAGGAGCTCACCGAGGGCGCGCTGGTGGCCAGCCAGCCCAACGGCGCGGCCTCCTGGTTCCCCTGCGACGACCATCCCAGCAGCAAGGCGAGCTACCGGATCTCGATCACCACCGAGTCGCCGTATTACGCGGTGGCCAACGGGAAGTTGCTGCGCAAGCAGACCAAGGCCAGCCAGACCACGTGGGTGTACGACCAGCCCGAACCGATGGCGACCTATCTGGCGACCATTCAGATCGGCCCGTACAACAAGTACCGGGTCGGCTCGGCGCACGACGAGGTGCCGATGAACACGATCATGCCCTCGCGCCTGCGCGCGCGGTTCGACCACGATTTCGGCCGGCAGCCGGAGATGATGGCGGAATTCCGGAAGCTGTTCGGGCCGTATCCTTTCGAGTCGTACACGGTCGTGATCACCGATGACGATCTGGAGATACCGATCGAGGCGCAGGGCATATCGATCTTCGGCGCGAATCACTGCGACGGTCGTCGCGGCGCCGAACGCCTTGTGGCGCACGAACTCGCGCACCAGTGGTTCGGCAACAGCCTGACCGTGGGGCAGTGGCGCGACATCTGGCTGCACGAGGGCTTCGCCTGTTACGCGGAATGGCTGTGGTCGCAGGCGGGCGGCGGCGCCACGGCCGACCAACTGGCCCGGGCGGCACGCCAAAACCTTTCTCGCGCACCGCAGGACATCGTCGTCGGCGATCCGGGGCCGCAGCTGATGTTCGACGACCGCGTCTACAAGCGCGGCGCCCTGACCCTGCACAGCCTGCGCCTCGCGCTGGGCGACCCGGCATTCTTCGCGCTGCTGTGGGATTGGACCACGCGGTACCGGCACTCCACCGTATCGGCCGAGGAATTCATCGACCTGGCAGGCCATTTCTCCCCGGTCTCCCTACGGCCGATCTTCGATCGCTGGCTGTACGACCAACCGCTACCGGAGCTACCACCCGCCGTCGGCGCGACAGGCTGAGTAATCCGCAGCGCTCGCGCCCGGCATTCCTGGGGCGTGCACTGTCTGTTGTGCAATTGGTTTCGATGGATCTCGGCCCAAAGCATGGCGGGTTGACGGTGGGGTCGTGGGATGTGGTTCTGCTCGAGTTGGTCGGGCCAGGCCGTCGGATCGCTGGGGGTGGGCCAGTTTCCGCGCGGGGACGGCGACCTGCTGGAGCCGGCCTTCGGTGCGTTGGGAGGCTGGGATGACGGGTTGGATCGGCCGAGGCACGCGAGCTTGGCAATGGGGCGTGGGATCAGGTGTTGGGGACGTTGTGTTCCAGCTCGTCGAGCCAGGCGGTCGCCACCGCATCGCTGGGCGCGCGCCAGTCTCCGCGCGGCGAGAGCGATCCGCCGGAACCGACCTTCGGCGCGTTGGGGAGGGTGGAGCGTTTGAACTGGCTGGTCTGGATGAAGCGGCGCAGGAATTCGGCGAGCCAGTGTTTGATCGTGGGCAGGTCGTATTCGTGGCGGTCGTCGGCGGGGATCAGATCGGGCCACAGGCCGCGGGTGCGGTCGGACCAGGCGTGGCGGGCCAGGTAGGCCACGCGGCTGGGGAGGTAGCCGAAGCGGAGTGTGTAGTACAGGTGGAAGTCCTGGAGTTCGTAGGGGCCGACCACTGCCTCCGAACTCTGGCCCGGTTGTGAATCCCCTTGGTCCGCAGTGGGTTCGGTGGGGACCAGTTCGGGGGAAATTTCCGTCTCCAGGATCGAGCGCAGTACCTCGTCGGCGTCCGAGCCGAGATCGCCGGTGTCCACCGACCAGGCGATCAGGTATTTGATCAGGGTCTTGGGCACCGAGGCGTTCACGCTGTAGTGCGACATGTGGTCGCCGACGCCGAAGGTGCACCAGCCCAGGGCGAGTTCGCTGAGATCGCCCGTGCCGAGCACGATCGCGCTCTGCTGGTTGGCAAGCCGGAACAGGTGCGAGGTGCGCTCACCGGCCTGCACGTTCTCGTAGGTGACGTCGTACTGTGGGATACCCTGCGCGGCAGGGTGATCGAGGTCGCGCAGCATCTGGGTGGACGACGGGCGGATGTCGATCTCGTGCGCCGAGACGCCCAGCGCCCGCATCAGCCGGTGCGCATCGGTCAAGGTTCTGGAGCCGGTGGCGAATCCGGGCATGGTGTAGGCGAGTACGTTCGTGCGCGGCAGGCCCAGCCGGTCCATCGTCTTGACCGCGACGATCAGTGCCAGGGTCGAGTCCAATCCGCCGGACACGCCGATCACCACGCGTTGTGATCCGGTCGCCGCCAGTCGTGTGGTGAGCCCGGCCACCTGGATGTGGTGCACCTCGGCGCAGCGTTCGTTGCGGACGGCGGGATTGGCGGGCACATAGGGGAATCGGGGGATATGCCTGCGCAGTTCGACGGCCTTCGTGGGTAGGGGTAGCCCGGCCTCGATGCGCCGCATCCGCGTCAGCCGGTCGTGGTGATCGTGCACGGTATCGGCGAAACTGGTCATTCGCAGCCGGTCCGCGGCCAGTCTGCGCAGGTCGACGTCGGCTGTGACCAGCTGCGGCTGATCGGTGAAACGATCACCCTCGGTGAGGATCTCGCCGTTCTCGGCGATCAGTGCCTGCCCGTCCCAGGCCATATCGGTGGTCGACTCGCCGTACCCGGCCGCGGAATACAGATAGGCCGCGACGTAACGTGCCGAGTGGGAGGCACACAGCTGCCGCCGATAGTCGGCCTTGCCCACCACGATATTGCTCGCGGACAGGTTAACCAGCACTGTCGCCCCGGCGAGGGCGGCGAATCCGCTGGGCGGCAAGGGAACCCAGCCGTCCTCGCAGATCTCGAGATGAAAGACGAAGTCCTCCATGTTGGTCGCGGTGAACAGCAGGTCCGCTCCGAACGGCACACGCTGCCCGGCGATCACGATATGGTCGTCCAGGGCCTCGCGCGCGGCCGCGAACTGCCGTTTCTCGTAGAACTCGCGATAGTTCGGCAGGTAGCTCTTGGGCGTGGCGCCCAGGATGCGGCCGCGATCGATCACGATGCCGCAGTTGAACAGTCGCCCCTGAGCCCGGACCGGCGCGCCGACCACGAGCACGGAATCGATACCGGCGCTCTCGTCGACCACCCGCGAGATCGCCTGTCCGACCGCATGATCCAGCGCATCCTGGTGGAACAGATCGTCCGCTGTGTACGTGGACAGCCCGAGTTCGGGAAATACGGTGAGCACCGCGCCGTCGCCCGCGGCCCGCCGGGCCAGCGTCAGCGTCTGCTCGGCGTTATAGGCCGGATCGGCCACCCGCACCGGCGGCACTGCGACGGCCACCCGCACGAAACCGTGCCGATACAGCGAATCGAACGGCAGCTGCGTCACACCATCCCCTTACTCACGGTCCGGTGATCATGGTCGCTCTGAAATCTACGGCAAAGCCGTGCGGGAATGCGCGGCGGACGCCTTGCCTTGACGTCGAGGAGAACCTTTACCGTCGGAATCGGTCGACGGCCGCCTCGCCGCAGTGTGGACGGGCTGATGTCGGTCACCAGTGCAGGAGGTACAGCAGTGACGCGAAAGGCCGGGCGCACAATTGGCGCGCCCTCGGACTCGGCCGACGAGAATCCGCCCCAGGGTAATGGAGCTGAGGTGGTCCGGGTGCGTATCGGTGACCTGGTCGAACGGGTGTCGATGGACCCGTACGGCGTGCGATGCAGCGAATCTCGTCGGTTGTCGGCCGCGCATCCGTGCGGCGGCGTGCGGCAGGGTCTGAGAGCTGGGGCCCAGGGGCGGAGCGAAGGACGCCGAATGCGCATCGGTGATCTGGTCGAACGGGTGCCGATGGCCCCGTACGGCCCGCGCTGCGGCGAGCCTGGCTGGTTGTCGACCGCGCATCCGTGCGGTGGCGTGCGGCAAGGTCTGCGAGCTGGGGCCCAGGGGCGGAGCGAAGGACGAATGCGCATCGGTGACCTAGCCGAGCGGGTGTCGGTGGCCTCGGACGGTCTGCGGTGCGGCGAATCCCATCGATTGTCGACCGCCTATTGGGGCGGCAGGGTGCGGCAGGGGGCCGCGGGGCGGAGAGAGGGGACGTCGGATGCGCATCGGTGAACTGGCTGAGCGGGCGTCGACCACCCCACGCGCGCTGCGGTACTACGAATCGCGAGGGTTGCTGTCGGCCCGCCGCGACAGCAGCGGATACCGCAGCTACGACGAGGCCGACCTGACGATCCTGCGCCAGATCCGCACCCTTCAGGACTGCGGATTCGAGCTGGAGGAGATCCGTCCATTCGTGGACTGCCTACGCGCCGGGCATACGTCCGGAGACGACTGCGCGTCCTCGGCCGAGGTCTACCGGCGCAAACTGGCCGAACTCGACGCACTCATCGGCCAATTGCAGGGCGTGCGCGGCTGGATCGCGGCCAAGCTCGACGAGCCCAGCCCGGACGTACCGCGCTGCGAATTCACCCTCGCACCCATCCACCTGGAACCCCGCGGCCGCGGGGCCGCATCGGACAAGGGAGATATCTCGTGACTACCACCGCCGCCCTACTGACAGTCACCGACGCCACGTTCGCCGAAACGGTCCTGACCTCGGACCTGCCGGTGCTCGTCGAGTTCACCGCCGGATGGTGCCCGCCCTGCCGCATGATCGAGCCGGTCCTGCACGAGCTGGCCGCCGAACAAACCGGCCACCTCACGGTCGCCCAACTCGACGTGGACGCCAACCCGGCCACCGCAGCCGCCTACCAGGTCCTGTCCATGCCGACGCTCATGCTGTTCCGCAATGGCGCCCCGATCCACACCTTGGTCGGCGCCCGCTCCAAACGTCGCCTGCTGGCAGATCTGGACGGGCTGTTCTGAGCCGACGCGTCAACGCGCTTTCCTCGTTGAGGGGCACTTCCGCACAGTTCAACCCTGCGTGTGTCCGCTCCTGGACGGGTTGAATAGTGCTTCACGGGCCAGCCGGTCCGTACTTGATCGGCGCCCGCTCCGAGCGTCGCTTGCTGGCGGATTTGGACGGGCTCTTCTGAGCCGACCCGTCGACCGTTGGTCGGGGGAGTTTGCGACGGTCCGAACCTGGCCTCTTACTACATTTTTCAGGCTCGAAAGTCCGTTTCCGGACAGATCGGCCCGCAGAATGGAGCGGGAGGCCGGTTCTCTATTCTCGTGCGGTCTGTTCTCGCAGTCGCGCGAGGGTTTTGGCGAGGATGCGCGAAACGTGCATCTGGGAGATCCCCATGCGCTGGGCGATCTGGGTCTGGGTCATCGACTCGAAGAAGCGCATGGTGAGGATCCGGCGTTCGCGCTCGGGCAGGCCCGCCAGCAGCGGGCGGATCGCCACGTATTCCTCGACGCGGTCGAACTGCGATTCCTCCTCGCCGAGGGTGTCCAGCAGGGATGCCTCGGTGTCGCGGCCGACCGATACCGCATCGATGGAGCTGGGCTGGTAGGCGTTGCCCGCGATGACCGCCTGGGTCACCTCGTCGGGATCGATCTCGAGTTCGGCGGCGATCTCCTTGGCGGTGGGAGACCGGCCCAGTTGCTGGGACAGCGCGTCGATCGCCGAACCGATGCGCAGGTGAGTCTCCTTGACGCGCCGGGGGACTCGCATCGCCCAGGTGTTGTCGCGGAAGTAGCGGCGTACCTCGCCCATGATCGTGGGCACCGCGAAGGACAGGAAGTTCGAACCCCGCGAGATGTCGAACCGGTCGACCGCGTGCACCAGGCCGACCCGGGCGACCTGGGTCAGGTCGTCGAAAGGCTCGCCTCGGCCGCTGAATTTGCGGGCGATATGGTCGGCCAGGGGTATGCACCGGCTGATCAGCTGGGTGCGCACCTCGCCGTGGCGGGCGCTGCCGGGTTCGGTGGCGGCGAGCCGCTCGAAAAGCAGTGCCACATCGTCGTATCCGGAGACGGACTGGGTGACCTCGGCCACCTCGTCCTCGGCGACGTCCTCGTCCTCGGTTTCGGGCTCTGCGGCGTCGGATTCACCAGCGGCAGATTCTTTTTCGACCGGGTCGGACTCGCTCGCGGCCTTTTCGGCGTGCGCGGATGCCTCCGCCGTCGCGTCGGGAGCCTGCGCGCCGCCGGATTTCAGGGCATCATCGGATTCGAACACGGTGTCCGCTTCACCACGATCTCGGCCGACCACTATGCCTTCCCCCGGACACGCCGGAATTCCACGGTCGTCGGATATCCGAGCACGGTCTCGTCGTAAGGAGCCTGGGCGGCATCCACCTCGTCGGTGAGGGTGCGCAGCACATGCCAGCCGAAACTGCGTTGGTCGGGTAGGCCCTGCGCCGCCGCCACACCGGCCACGTGCACCAGCAGATCCTTGTCGCCGACGGTGAATCGGCAGCGCAGCACGCTGCCGGGCGCGGCGACCCCGATGAGCGTCGAGCACGCCTCGTCCACCGCGAGCCGGATGTCGGCCACCTCGTCGAGGGTGAAATCGCTGAGGAGCACGAGAGTTTCGGCGAGCCCGCGCACGATCGGCAGCTGCGACACCGTGGCCGCTACTCCGATCTCCACTGGGGTGCCGCGCAGTCCCTGTTCCGCCGAAATGTTGATCACGCACTGAAGGCTACCCAAATATTGCCCCGGGAATCGAATCCGTGCCCAAATTGCGGCATGTGCCGGGCGGTCCGACCTGCGCCGGGCCGTCGGGAGGCGCAAACTGTTGTGGTCCACTATGGTTCGCGCGTGCGGGTCCGGGCCGGTGTGACGGAACGGTCGGTATGAACCGGTCGCGAACGGTTCGTCCACTTGTTTCGGCGGGTATCAGGCGCGTACCGGGCCATGATGCCCGGCGGCTACACTTCGCGCTGTGTCCGCCTCCGCTGAGACCCCGAAGTTCCATCGCCCCGCGCCGATGATCGCGCCGTCGATTCTCTCCGCCGATTTCGCTCGGCTCGCCGATGAGGTGCGCGCGATCGACGGCGCCGACTGGGTGCACGTCGATGTGATGGACAACCATTTCGTGCCGAATCTGACACTGGGTCTGCCGGTGGTGGAAAGCCTGCTGAAGGTCACCGATATTCCGCTGGACTGCCATCTGATGATCACCGACCCGGAGCGCTGGGCGCCGCCCTATGCGGAGGCGGGCGCGCACAATGTGACCTTCCACGCCGAGGCTACCGACGATCCGGTCGCGGTGGCGCGCGATATTCGCGCGGCCGGCGCCAAGGCCGGACTGTCGGTGAAACCGAATACGCCGATCGAGCCATATCTGGAAATTCTTCGCAATTTCGACACGCTGCTGGTGATGAGCGTGGAACCCGGATTCGGCGGGCAGTCGTTTATCGCGCAGGTACTGGACAAGGCCCGCACCGTGCGCCGCCTCGTGGACGCCGGTGAGCTGCGCCTGCTGGTCGAGATCGACGGCGGCATCAACATGAACACCATCGAGCAGGCCGCCGAAGCCGGCGTGGACTGTTTCGTGGCGGGTTCCGCGGTGTACGGCACCGACGACCGCGCCGCGACCGTGGAGATCCTCCGTAAGAAGGCCGCGACCGCGGCGAGCTAGGGTTCGGCCGACCGTCTCTCTAGTTGGTGTTGCGGGCCGTGACGCTGGCGCGAGTGGCCTCGATGACCAGCTCCAGGGGCGGCACGGTGTCCGCTGTCTCGGGCTCGCAGACCCAGGTGCGGTATCCGGTGCGTTCGTCGTCGGCCGAGGGCAGCACGACCTGGCTGCCGGTGCAGGCGACCGTCGCGTAGAGCCGGAACAGTTCGGCGGCAACGGATGTGGACAGCGAGCCCGGCCCGGCCGGGCCGGTGATGAAGGTCCAGCGCCGGGCGCGCGGGTGGTGCACCACCGGCCCGGCCAGACCTGCTTGGTCGAGCCGCAGCTGTACGCGTTCGCCGAGGTCGGCCGGCATGGTGACGGCCCCGTAGCGTCGGCCGATGTCGAGAAGAATGTGACGTGACGCGGGATCGATCGAAGCGGGCAGATGAAATTCGTGCCGGTACTGAACACAGCGGACTTCGAGTGTCGAATCGAGAAGCGTGGTCACTCCGTACCCCCATGTGTGTGGTTATCGTCCAACCTGGATCCGGCCCGGACGGGCCTCAACCTTCCGTCGGTTCGATTTCGCTGACTATTCCCGCGCCGCGGGCGACGGGGTGGAACGGTTTCCGTGCCGAACTGCTTCGCAATATCATCGGAAAGCTCTACCGGACATCTATGCTGTGCCGCAGACGCCCGAGGACGAAGTTGAACCTCGAGGTCAACGCCACAACAATATTGCTTCCGATTGGTTCGCGACGCAAGCGTTATGTGTGAGCGCGTCGCCGGATGGGTAGAACCCATTTGCGCACGGTATCCAGGGATACGTGTCGTATCGACCAGGGGATGATCTAGAAAACGTCGTCAAGAATTGTTCCGCGGTCAAATTCCCTATCATCGACCATTATTCTCGGTTAATTACAAGTGTGTACTCGATGAAGTCTCTGCGATTCGTATGAAGGCATCCGCGTCTGTCCGGATTCCCTGGACCTCCGGTCTGGATTCCGCCCAGCAAGACGCCCGGTGCCCTCGCCGGTTCGGCCTGGTTAGGCTGGTGACGCACCGGTGGCGGCGCGGAAGGGAATACCGCCCGCCGTCCGGACGGTTGGCGCAGACGAGCACCGGAGAAGGAGACGCGGGCATGTTCACTGGCATCGTCGAGGAACTGGGTGAGATCGTCGCGGTCGAGCCGCTGGCGGACGCCGCGCGCCTGCGGATCCGCGGCAAGCTGGTGACCTCCGACGCCAGGCACGGTGATTCCATCGCGGTGAACGGCGTATGCCTGACCGTGGTCGACATCGTCGACGGTGACAGTTTCACCACCGATGTGATGGGCGAGACGCTCAGCCGCTCCAGCATCGGCAAGCTCGACGTCGGCTCCCGGGTCAACCTGGAGCGCGCGGCCGCGGTGGACAGCCGCCTGGGCGGGCATATCGTGCAGGGCCACGTCGACGGCACCGGGGTCATCGTGTCGCGCGATCCGCAGGAGAACTGGGAGGTCGTGCGCGTCTCGGTGCCCGAGGCGCTGGCCCGGTACATCGTGGAGAAGGGGTCGATCACCATCGACGGCATCTCGCTGACGGTCTCGGGAATCGGCGCGGATGCGACAGGGGAGGATCGCGACTGGCTCGAGGTCTCGCTGATCCCCACCACCCGCGAGCTGACCACGCTCGGGACGGCGCCGGTGGGCACGACGGTGAACCTCGAGGTCGACATCATCGCCAAATACGTGGAACGACTCATGCAGCACCGATAGTTCGGGCGGCGAACGACCCCACGGGGCCACGCCGTAGTGTTAGTGGCACCTATTTCGAGACGGAGCACAGCAGACGTGACCAGGTTCGACACAATCGAGCGCGCAGTCGCCGATATCGCCGCCGGTAAGGCGGTTGTCGTCGTCGACGACGAGGGACGTGAGAACGAGGGCGACCTCATCTTCGCCGCGGAGAAGGCCACCCCCGAACTGGTGGCCTTCATGATTCGCTACACCTCGGGCTACATCTGTGTGCCGCTCACCGGGCCCGACTGCGATCGCATGGGCCTGCCGCCGATGTACGCGATCAACCAGGACAAGCACGGCACCGCCTACACGGTCTCGGTCGACGCCCGCGAGGGTGTCACCACCGGCATCTCCGCCGCCGATCGCGCCACCACGATGCGTCAGCTCGCCGACCCGGAGGCCAGCGCCGGTGATTTCAACCGCCCCGGACACGTGGTTCCGTTGCGAGCCAAGGAGGGCGGCGTGTTGCGCCGCCCCGGCCACACCGAGGCCGCGGTGGACCTGGCCCGGATGGCCGGCCTGAGCCCGGCCGGTGCGATCTGCGAGATCGTCAGCCAGAAGAACGAGGGCGATATGGCCCGCACCGAGGAGCTGCGGATCTTCGCCGACGAGCACGAGCTGGCGCTGATCTCGATCGCCGACATGATCTCCTGGCGGCGCAAGCACGAGAAGCAGGTCGACCGCATCGCCGAGGCCCGGATCCCCACCCGGTACGGCGATTTCAAGGCCGTGGGCTACAAGAGCATCTACGACGAGGTCGAGCATGTCGCGCTCGTGCTCGGCGACATCGGCGTCGACGGCGGCGAGGACGTGCTGGTCCGGGTGCATTCGGAATGCCTGACCGGTGACGTGTTCGGCTCGCTGCGCTGCGACTGCGGCCCGCAGTTGCACGCGGCGATGGAGATGGTGGCCGCCGAGGGGCGCGGCGTCGTGCTGTACATGCGCGGGCACGAGGGCCGCGGCATCGGCCTGCTGCACAAACTCCAGGCGTATCAACTGCAGGACGACGGTCACGACACCGTCGATGCCAATATCCAGCTGGGCCTGCCCGCCGATGCGCGCGACTACGGCACCGGCGCGCAGATCCTGGTCGATCTGGGCATCACCTCGATGCGCCTGCTGACCAACAACCCGGCCAAGCGCGTGGGCCTGGACGGCTACGGGCTGAGCATCACCGAGCGGGTGCCGATGCCGGTGCGCGCGACCGCCGAGAATCTGCGGTACCTGCGTACCAAGCGCGACCGCATGGGCCACGATCTGGTCGGGCTCGATGATCTGGACCTGGGCGAGACAGCGCAGTAGTAGAGAGAGGACTTTCTCCCGATGAGCGGCACCGGCGTACCGGAGTTCGACCTGGCCGAGGCGAGAGATCTGCGCGTGGCCGTCGTCGCGTCGCGGTGGCATACGGTCATCTGTGACACGCTGCTGGCCAACGCCGAGCGGGTGGCGCGCGCGGCGGGCGTCGAAGAGATCACCGTGGTGCGCTGCGCGGGCGCGATGGAACTGCCGGTGGTCGCGCAGGCGCTGGCCCGCACGCACGACGCGGTGGTCGCCCTCGGTGTCGTGATCCGCGGGGAGACACCGCATTTCGAGTATGTCTGCGATGCGGTGACAGCCGGGCTGACCCGGGTCTCGCTGGACGAGGGCACCCCGGTCACCAACGGCGTGCTGACGGTGAATACCGAAGCGCAGGCGCTGGATCGGGCAGGGCTGCCCGATTCGTCCGAGGACAAGGGCGAGCAGGCGTGCGCGGCGGCGCTGGATGCCGCGCTGACCCTGCGTGCGCTGCGGCAGGCAGTCTGAAAGGGTAGGCCGAAACGTGAAGCAGGACACCAGGACTGTGTCCGACTGGGATCTGGAAGTGCGACCGCGCCGGGCGGTGCTCGTCTCGCGCATCGTGGCCGGGGTGCTCGCGGTGTTGTTCATCCTGGCGGGGGTGTTGTCGGGGCACAGTGCCACCGGGGTCAACTTCCGTGTCGACGATCAGGTGGCCGTGATCGTATTCGGGCTGCTGCTGGCCTTGGCGGTGCTGACGCTGACGCGGCCGCGGGTGCGGGTCGGTGAAAGTGGCGTGGTCGTGCGGAATGTTCTGGGCGACAACGAATTCCAGTGGAAGGATATCCTCGGGGTATCCATCCCGGACAAAAAGGCTTGGGCCAGACTGGAACTGGTCGGCGACGAGTACATGCCGATGATGGCGATCCGAGTCAACGACGGTGACCGCGCGGCGCAGGCGATGGATCGTTTCCGCGAACTGGGCGCGAGATACACCGCCGCGCAGGGTAGCTGAGTGCCGGCTGATGTCCCGCTAGCGGGTATCGCCCATGACAGCGCCCTCGCGGCGTGGGTCCGCGCCGCCGATCCAGCCTCCCGGTTCGCGTTTCAATGCGCTCAGGCCGCTGGACTGCTGCACCACCGAGACCTGATGTCCCATCGCGCGTAGCTGCCGCACGAGCGGGTCGTGCTCGCCGTTGTCGGTGGCCTTGATATCGGGATGTTCGCCGCCTATTCCGGTGACCGGCGTGTTGGCCGCGCCGAAGTCGGGAGCGGAGACCGCCTGCTGCGGATTCAAGCCCCAATCCAACAGACCGACAAGGGTTTTCACGACGAACTGAATGATCACCGAACCGCCGGGGGAGCCGGTCACGTACGCGAGGCGGCCGCGTGAGCCGTCGGGATCGCGGTCGAAGACCAGGGTGGGGCTCATCGAGCTGCGCGGACGCTTGCCGCCCTGCACCCGGTTGGCCAGCGGTGCGCCGTCGGCGCCGGTCGGGATCGAGCTGAAATCCTCGAGCTGATTGTTGAGCACGAAGCCGTCGACGACGTGGAACGAGCCGAACGCCGCGTTGACCGTGGTGGTCATCGCGGCGGCATTGCCGTACTCATCGACCACCGAGATATGACTGGTGCCGTGCTCGGGCTGCTGTGGCCCGGTGCCGAGCGGAACCGGGCCGAAGTCGCCGGGCTGGGCGCTGCCCATGGTGTGTGCCGGATTGATCAGCGCCGCACGCTGTTTCAGGTAGGGCTTGTTCAGCAGGGTGTCGGGCGAATTACCCGGCAGTGGAACGAAATCCGGGTCGGCGACGTATTTGTCGCGGTCGGCGTAGGCCAGGCGCTCGGCCTCCGAGATCAGATGGACGGCCTGGGCCTTGGGCACGCCGCCGTCGCGATCTGGATGATCGGGTGCGAGCGAGGCGAGATCGAAATTCTCCAGAATGCCCATCGTCGCGGCGACGGTCATACCGCCCGAGGACGGGCCGGGCATACCGCACAGGATGTGCGTGCGGTAATCGGTGCAGATGGCGGTGCGTTTCTCGGCGCGGTACCCGGCGAGGTCCGCGAGGGTGATCTGCCCCGGGGTGCGCCCGGCCGAGGTGGCGCCGGTGGTGTCGACGATATCCTTGGCGATGGCGCCGGTGTAGAAGGCGTCCGGTCCGTCGGAGGCGATGGCGCTCAAGGTTTTTGCCATCGCCGGATCGGTGATGGTGTAGCCCTCGGGCTTCGGCGAGCCGTCAGGTTTCAGGAAATACGCCCTCGCGTTGTCGTCGCGGGCCAGATCCTTTGCGGAGGCGGCGATCTCGGCGGCCATGCGGGGGCTGATCGGGAAACCGTGATCGGCCAGGTCGATGGCCGGGGTGAACAGGTCGCGCCAGGATTGCTTGCCGTGGTCGTCGTGCGCCATCCGCAGCATGCGCAGCACGCCGGGCACGCCGATCGAGCGACCGCTGGCGGTCGTACTGGGCTGCGGCGGAGTGTGATCGGCATCGCTGGTCCAGCGCAGATAGTTCTCCGTCGCCGAGGCCGGGGCGATCTCCCGGCCGTCGTAGGCGTCGACGGATTTGGTGGCGGCGTTGTAGTACATCAGGAACGCGCCACCGCCGATGCCTGTGGCCTGCGGCTCCACCAGGCCCAGCACCATCTGGGCGGCGACCAGCGCGTCGGCTGCGGTGCCGCCCGAGGCCAGTACCCGGCAGGCCGCCTGTGTGGCAATGGGATTCGCGGCCGAGACCATATACGTGCGGGTGCGCACCGGACTCATGCCGGTGCGGTAGCCGGTGCCGATCTCCGGATTCGTGGCGATATCGCCTGTCGCAGTAGGTGCGTCGGCGGCGATATGCGTGCCGTTCGGAGCCTCGGCACACGATCCGGCCCCGGCGGCGGACGTGCCGGGGCTCGACGAACAGGCCGTGAGCAGACTGCCGATCAGAACCAGTACAGCGGTAGCGCCCGTGTGCACGTGCCGGATCCGCGTCATGCTCGGACTTTATCCAATGGCCGGTTACTTCGAGATGAACGCGACTTCCCCGCAGTGGGTGTTGGCCGACGCGGTCGGCACTGGGGCGTTAGTGTGAACGCGGGGTATCCGGGAGCTGACGCGACGATCCGGCAAAACCGTAGCAGCGTGCGGCTGGTAGACCACGGTCCAGATCATGGACAGTCGCCGGGTGGTAGCCAGCCGGTACCGCGCTGTGGTGATCGTTGTCTCAACTGTCGGTTATGCCTCGAGGGTATCGCCAGGTACCCTGTGCCCTCGACCGACCCACTGCGAAGGATTGAACCGTCACATGACCGAAGTACGGGGCAAGGAATTCCTCGACGCGGAGAACAGCGGCTACCAAAAGAGCCTGAAACCGCGTCAGCTACAAATGATCGCCATCGGCGGCGCGATCGGAACCGGCCTGTTCCTGGGCGCGGGCGGACGATTGGCCAGCGCCGGACCGGGACTGTTCCTGGTCTACGGCGTGTGCGGCCTGTTCGTCTTCTTCATTCTGCGTTCGCTCGGTGAGCTGGTATTGCACCGGCCGTCCTCCGGGTCGTTCGTGTCCTACACGCGTGAGTTCTACGGCGAGAAGGCCGCCTACGTCACGGGCTGGATGTACTTCCTGAACTGGTCGATGACCGGAATCGTGGATACCACGGCCATCGCCACCTACATGCACTACTGGGGTGCGTTCCAGCACGTCGCCCAGTGGTTGCTCGCGCTGATCGCGCTGGTGCTGGTGCTGAGTGTCAACCTGATCTCGGTGAAATGGTTCGGCGAGCTGGAGTTCTGGGCGGCGCTGATCAAGGTCGTCGCGCTGGTCGCATTCCTGATCGTCGGTGTGGTCTTCCTGGGCGGGCGGTTCACCATCCAGGGGCACAGCACCGGTCTGAGCGTGATCAACGCCGCGCACGGCTGGTTCCCGACCGGTATCCTGCCGCTGGTCACCGTCACCTCGGGTGTCGTGTTCGCCTATGCCGCAGTCGAATTGGTCGGCACCGCGGCCGGTGAGACGGAGAATCCGGAGAAGATCATGCCGCGCGCGATCAATTCGGTGATCGCGCGTATCGCGTTGTTCTACATCGGTTCGCTGGTGCTGCTGGCGGTGCTGCTGCCCTACACCGCGTATGCGGCGGGGGAGAGCCCGTTCGTCACCTTCTTCTCCAAACTCGGTGTGCCGCATGCTGGTTCGGTGATGAACTTCGTGGTGCTCACCGCCGCGTTCTCCAGCCTCAACGCCGGTCTGTACTCGACCGGGCGCATCCTGCGCTCCATGTCGATGAACGGCAGCGCGCCCAAATTCACCAGCCGGATGAACAGCCGCGGTGTGCCCTACGGGGGCATCATGCTGACGGCCTTCATCGCGCTGCTGGGTATCGCGCTCAACTACTTCGTCCCCAAGCAGGCGTTCGAGATCGTGCTGAACGTGGCCTCGCTGGGCATCCTCGCCTCCTGGGCGGCGATTGTGCTGTGCCAGTTGCAGTTGTGGCGCTGGTCCAAGCTCGGGCGGCTGGAGCGTCCGGCGTATCGGATGTTCGGCTCGCCGTACACCGGGATTCTGACGCTGATATTCCTGGTGGTCGTGCTGATACTGACCGCGTTCGACTATCCGGTCGGCACGTGGACGGTGGCGCTGCTGGTGGTGATCGTCCCGGCGCTGGTCATCGGCTGGTTCGCCTCGCGCAAGCGGGTCCTGGCCATCGCGGCCGAGCGGGAGGGGTACACGGGCGAATACCCGGTCGTGCGGCCCGTCGACTGACTCTGGTGTCGGCCCGGCCCGCAAGTCACGGGCCGGGGCCGATGGCGTTGTGCCGGAGTTCAGACGCGCACCGCGCGGTCGCTGCGCACCTGCCAGCGGCCGTCGGTGCGAGTCAGCCGGATCGGGTGGTCGAAGCAGGCGGTGATGTTCTCGCTGGTGAGCACGTCGTCGACCGAACCCGTTGCGATACAACGACCCTCGCGCAACAGCATGGCGTGCGTGGTGCCCGGCGGCAGTTCCTCGAGGTGATGGGTCACCAGAACCGAGGCCAGTCCCGGATGGGCGTTCTGCAGGCCGTCGATCCGCTCGATGAGCTGTTCGCGTCCGGCGACGTCCAGGCCCGTGGCGGGCTCGTCCAGGAGCAGTAGGCTGGGATCGGCCATCAGGGCGCGGGCGATCAGCGCGCGGCCCCGTTCGCCCTGCGACAGGGTGGGCCAGCGGGCATCGCGGCGGTGGGACACTCCCAGCAGTTCGATCAGCCGGTCGGCCTCGGTGATCTGCTCACCGGTCGGGGTCCAGCGCTGCTGTATATCGGCGGTATTGGTCAGGCCGGTGAGCACGACCTCGTGCACGGTCAGCGGATAGGGCAATGCGTGACGGGGGTCGACGTGGCCGATGGCCTTGCGAAGCTCCCGCATATCGACCCGGCCCAGCCGCTTGCCCAGGACCTCGACCGTGCCCCGCGTGGGGTGCTCGAAGGCGCCGACCATCTTCAGCAGCGTGGTCTTGCCCGCGCCGTTGGGGCCCAGCAGCGCCCAGTGTTCGCCCGGACGGACCGTGAACGAGATATCGGACAGGATCGCGTTGCCGTTGCGGACGAAATCCACGCCGCCGACCTGGACAATAGGGGAGTCGACCATGATCCCACGGTAACAAACTCCTCAGACAAGCTGATAGGTGATCTAGATCATGGGATGACTTGGGTAAGCTGTCTCGCGTGACTATCGACGCGGTGCTCTTCGATTTCTCCGGCACGCTGTTCCGGCTCGAGGCGGATGACAGCTGGGCCGCCGACCTGACCGCAACGGACGGGCGACCCCTGAGCGAGGCCGAGGCCGCGGAGGTCATGCACCAGCTCACAGTGCCCGTGCATCAGGCGGCGCGGTTCGATTCGGAGCATCAGTGGGCATGGGAGCAGCGGGATCTGGATCCCGCGCAACACCGCAAGGTCTACCGGGAGGTGTTGCGGCAGGGCGGGATCGAGGGTGAGATCGCGCAGCGGCTGTACTCACGCATGATCGATCCGGTGTCATGGACGCCCTACCCGGACACCGGTAAGGTGCTGGAGGCGCTGGCGGGCAATGGAATTGCGGTCGCGGTCCTCAGCAATATCCCGTTCGACCTGCGGCCGTGCTTCGTCGCGCGCGACTGGGATCGGTATGTCCAGCTCTACGCGCTGTCGTTCGAGGTCGGTGCGGTCAAGCCCGATCCGGCGATCTTCGAGTGGACGCTGGAGCAGCTGAATGTGCGTCCCGAATCGACGCTGATGGTCGGCGACAGCGTCGAGAACGACGGCGCCGCAACGGCACTCGGCTGCCAGTTCGCCTGGGTCGACCCACTGCCGACGACCGAACGCCGGACCGGCTTGCTCGACGCGCTGGGCACGCACGGGCTGCCGTGAATACGCCTCGGCAAGCTGGCTGATTGGCTAACCCTGTGCTGATGTCGCGCTCGTCCCAGAGGTTCGGTGTCGGCTTGTAGGGGAGTGCGATACGCCATGTGGTGCCGCTGCCGTAGAGGCGGACTGCCTGAGCAGGCGGCGTGGGTAGCCGCATCCGGAATGCGTGGTGTTTTGGGAGCAAAAGGTGTGGGCGGAGGTCGGAACCGCCGCTCGACAGCGGTGGGCCGTGCGCGCGTCTTGTCGTCCAGGGCGCGCACGGCCTGTGTCCTGACCAGGTTGTCGGTCTTCGGTCCTCGAGTCGGCCGTCAGTCCTGGTCCTGGTACTGCCCGTAGCAGTACAGAGCGGGTTCGGCCCGATAGCACAGCGGCACGATGTTCGGAGCGGCCACGGAGCCGCCGATGGCACTGCCGAGCGTCCCGCCCATCAGCGCGCCGAAGCCGCCGCCGATGACGCCGCCGACGCCACAGCCGATCACCCCGCCGGGTATGGCTCCGATTCCGGCTCCGACAACCGCGCCCGGTACGGCGCCGAAGGGGATGCCGAAGACGCAGCCGATCGGCGCGCCGATGATGGCTCCGGCGATGGCGCCGGTCGTTGCTCCGTTGGCCGCGCCGGCCTGTTGGGCCTGCACGGCGTTGTTGTAGTCGGACTGAGCGTCGACCGGTTGTGCCTGTGGTGCGGGGATTACCGCCGCCGGGACTGCGGCGGCGGCCGGTCCGGGAGCCGCGTTCGCGGCACCGACGGTCAGACCGGCGATGGTCACGGCTAGGGTGGCGGTGGCGCTGAATCTGAGCAGGGTGTTCATGATCGACCTCGGTTCACTAGTCCACCGGCGACTTTCGGCCGTGTGGATCGGCGATACTGCGAATCGCGGTGTACTCCCGCGGTTCTCGCTAAGAAAACGGCGCGAGCCTGGTAACGATCTGGCGTTGACCTTAAATATTGCTGTCAAAGCAAGATGGGGTTTCGAACGTCGTGCACCGGCCGGGTGTGCTCGTCCATCGGGCAACGCAATTCGAGCCGATTCGTCGGGGTCGACGCACTGCCGACGACCCGGTGTCACACCGGTTCCTCGTCGCGCGGGTCGGGTCCTGCGTCGCTCAGCAGCCGAGTTGGTCGGCCAGGTCGAGGAAATCCGTTGCGTTGATGTCGAATTCGTCCGAGAACTCGAAGTCGGCCAGCGCGGGGTCGCCGAATTCGAGTGGGCGCGAGACGAACGCGGTGCTGAAACCGAGCTCGGCGGCAGCGCGGATGTCGTACTTGTGGCTGGCCACCATCATGATCTGGCCCGGCTCCAGGCCGAGATAGCCTGCGGCCGTGCGGTATGCGCGAGGGTCCGGCTTGAACGTACCGGCCATTTCGGCGGCGAAGACCGCGTGCCACGGGAAGTCGCAGTGCCGGGTGATGCTCACCACCGCGGCCACATCGGCGTTGGACAGTGTGGCCAGGGTGTATCGGGTGCGCAGGCGGGTCAGCCCGGGTACCGCGTCGGGCCAGGCGTCCAGGAGTCGCCATGCCGCGGTGAGTTCGTCCCGTGCGGGCGGATCCAGGTCCATGCCTCGGGCGTCGAGGAGTTCGTCCAGGGCGGTGCGGTACACCGAATCGACGCTGATCCAGCCATCGGTGTCGTTGTGCGCCCGGAGACGTTCGAAATATGCTGCCCGCCAATCGTTGACGAATCCTGCCCAGTCGCGGCCGGGGTAGCCCGCGCCCAGGGCGCGTTCGCCGGCCCGGGTGAGCGTGGTGTGGAAGTCCGTGGCGGTGCCCTGGACGTCGAACAGCAACGCCTGCGGCCGATCGGTCATGGCCGGAGCGTAGCCGCGCATCCCGGCGCGGCTCAGCGCGACCGCCGCGTCATTGCCCGTCCGGCCGCGCGTCCGGAGAAGATGCATCCACCGAGGAACGTGCCTTCGAGGGCGTTGTAGCCGTGCACCCCGCCGCCACCGAATCCGGCGACCTCACCGGCCGCGTACAGGCCGGTCAGGCCGGTGCCGTCCGGGCCGATCACCTGGGAATCCAGGTTGGTCTGGATGCCGCCGAGGGTCTTGCGCGTCAGGACGTTGAGCCGGACCGCGATGAGCGGGCCGTGGGCCGGATCGAGGATGCGATGCGGGCTGACCACGCGGGCGATCTTGTCACCGAGGGCGCGGCGGGCGTTGCCGATGGCCATGAGCTGCGCGTCCTTGCTGAACTTGTTCGCCACGTCGCGATCGCGGGCGACGATCTGGCGCTCGAGATCGGCTACGTCCAGCTGCGGGCCCCGGGCCAGCTTGTTCATACCCGCGACCAGATCCGTGATGTTGTTCGCGGTCACGAAATCCACACCGTGCTTCAGGAACGCGTCCACCGGGCCGGGGGCGCCCTTGGCGGCGCGGCTCTTGAGGGTGACCTTGAGGTCCTTACCGGTGATGTCCGGGTTCTGCTCGGACCCCGAGAGCATGAACTCCTTCTCCACGATGCTCTGGTTCAGCACGAACCACGAGTAGTCGTAACCGGCGGCGAGGATCTCCCGCATCGAGGAGTTGGTGTCGAACCCGGGGAAATTCGGTGCGGCCAAACGCTTTCCGTTGGCGTCGAACCACATCGAGGACGGGCCGGGGATGATCCGGATGGCGTGGTCGGGCCAGATGGAGTTCCAGTTGTGGATGCCCTCGGTGTAGTTCCACATGCGGTCGCGGTTCACGATCCGCCCACCCGCCTGCTCGGTGATCCCCAGCATCCGGCCGTCGACGTGCGCGGGCACACCCGAGATCATGTGCTCCGGGCACGGGCCCAGCCGATCGACCGGCCAGTTCTTGCGGATCAGCTCATGGTTGTGGCCGATGCCGCCGGACGAGACGAGCACCGCTGGCGCGCGAAACTCGAACTCGCCCACCACCTCTCGCGAGGATGCCTTGCCGCGCTCGAGGTCGGTGGGCTCGAGCACGCCGCCGCGCGCGCCCACGACCGCGCCGTCCTCGATGATCAGCTCGTCCACGCGGTGCCGGAAGGCGAATTCGACCAGTCCACGCTTCTCGGCCTCGAGGACCGGTTCGAGGAACACCCGCACCACTTCCGGCCCGGTACCCCAGGTGAGATGGAAGCGCGGCACCGAATTGCCGTGCCCGTCGGCGCTCGAGCCGCCGCGCTCGGCCCAGCCGACCAGCGGTGTCACCCGCAGGCCCAGATCGTGCAGGTACTGCCGCTTCTCGGTGGCGGCGAACTCGACGTAGGCGCGGGCCCACTGCCGGCCCCACAGGTCCTGATCGTCCCGGTCGAATCCGGCCGAACCCTGCCAGTCCTGCCAGGCCAGGTCGAACGAGTCCTTGATGCCCATGCGGCGCTGTTCGGGACTGTTCACGAAGAACAGGCCGCCGAGCGACCAGAACGCCTGCCCGCCGAGATTGTTGCGATTCTCCTGGTCCAGCACCAGCACCCGGCGACCGGCGCGGGTGAGCTCGTAGGTGGCGACGAGCCCGGCGAGCCCGGCCCCGACGACGATGGCATCCGGCTGCTGTGTCATGCGAACTCCTCGGCGATTGCGGGCCTGTGTGGTGGTGTGGAGCGCGGTGTCCGGTTTTCGATACACGAATGTATCCGATGGAACTCAACCTATCAGATACGGCAATTGTGGACCCGGGGTACGACGAACTCGGCCGGGCGGCTCGAGCCGGTGGTCGCGCTCGAGACCGAACGCCCGGGCTCGCGCCGGACCAGGAACCGCCGCGGACCGGGTGGAATGGCGAACTTGTCGGTGCCACATGGCATCGTTCTTCTCGTGCGTACCATGACCGCCGCAGCGGCCCGCCGGACCGCTCTCGCCGCCCAGGGATTCGCCACGCCGCGCCCGCAGGCCGAGCCCACTCGCCGGACCGTGGCGCGGGTGTGGGAGAAAACCCAGCTGCTGCAACTGGATTCGGTGTCCGCGGTGGTGCGGGCACACTACGCGCCGGTATTCAGCCGGATCGGCGCGTACGACCGCGCCCTGCTGGACGAGGCGGCCTGGAGTCACAGTGTGCGTCGCCCGCGCAAGCTGGTGGAGTACTGGGCGCACGAGGCGGCGGTGGTCCCGGTCGAGGATTGGCCGCTGATGCGCTGGCGGATGGGGCAATTCCGCAATGGGCGGTGGGGTGGCGCCCGGCAGGTGCTCGAGCGCAGCCCGCACCTGCCCAAGGATGTGCTCGAGGTGATTCGCGAGTTCGGGGCGTGCACGGCGGGTGAGGTCGAGAAGCATCTGGAGCTCGACCGGCCGCGCAGCAAGGACCACTGGGGCTGGAACTACAGCGATACCAAGGTGGTGTGTGAGCAGTTGTTCGCCATCGGTGAGCTGTCGGTGGACAAGCGAGTCGGTTTCCAGCGTCACTACGATCTGACCGAGCGAGTGCTGCCGCCGCAGGTGCTGGCCCGCCGGGTGGAGGAGGGCGAGGCGGTGCGCGAACTGGTGCGCCGCTCCGCCACGGCCCTGGGCGTCGGTACCGAGGCCGATCTGCGCGACTATTACCGCCTGCACCGTCGTCAGACCGAGCCCGCCATCGCCGACCTCGTCGACGCGGGTGAACTCGAACCGGTCCTGGTCGACGGCTGGGACAAGCCCGCCTACCTGCACACCGCCGCCCGCACCCCGCGCCGCATCACGGGCGCGGCGCTGCTGTGCCCGTTCGACCCGCTGATCTTCTTCCGCCCGCGCGCCGAGCGGATCTTCGACTTCCACTTCCGCATCGAGATCTACACGCCCGAGCACAAGCGGGTGCACGGGTACTACGTATTCGCCTTCCTCCTCGACGGTGAGCTGGTGGCCCGGGTGGATCTGCGCGCCGAGCGAGCCTCGGGGCGGCTGCTGGTGCCGGGCGCGTTCGCCGAATCGGGCTGGGACAGCCCCTATGTCGCCGCGGAGCTGGCTCGTGCGCTGCGCGAGATGGCCGACTGGCTGGAGTTGGATGTGGTCGAGGTCGGGAAGCGCGGGGATTTCGCGGGTCCGTTGCGCAATGCGGTGCGCGGCCGGGCACGGGGTTGATCGGCCCTCCGCCCGGCACGTATGCGGTTGGGAGCGATGGGGTATTGCCGGATCGGCCATCACGGGCGATGCCGGGTGCGACCAGCGATGTGCGTCGTTCAGCGATGTGCGTCGTTCGATAGAAGTCCACTCGCCGTGTGCGCCACCTACACTCGGTGTGTGGATGGGGCTGGACCCGCATGGGGTGAGGACGAGTACGTCGAGTATCTGGAGGGTGAGCGGCTCTGTTTCGCGTGGGTGATGCAGCGGTATGGGGGACTGCCGGCTGCGCGGGCTCGAGCCGACGCGTTGGAGCTGTATCCGTACGAGGCGGCGGACGAACCGTATCGCGGGATGATCTTTCATGACCTGGCGTGGCATTATGCGATGGAGCGGATTCATGGTCGCGAGTACGCGATCGAGCATCCTGAGCTGAGGAATCCGCCGGCGGAGTATTCCGCGCTTTGGTGATCGGCCGAGTAAAAAGCCGGGGAGCGCGGGGATTTCGCGGGTCCGAGTGCATCAGCCCCTGCGTGGACGTTGGACACGCAGACGCACGACGACGGAACATTCCGAGTCGATGATGCTGGCCGCAGGGTGCGAAGTTCTCGGGCGAGCCGGGGTGCTCGAGGGTGAAACTTATCCGTTTTGGGCGGGATGCCGAACACGATCGTATGTGTCGGTGCTCGGTGTTACGGTCGAGGCATGTCGGGGAATCGTCGGTGGCGCAATCGAATTGTCCGCGCGGCCGCGATGGTGGCCGCCGGGGTGCTGATCCTGAGCGGGTGCGGGGGATCGGGGAGCGGTTCGTCCGGCGGCGGGCCCCAGGCAGCGGCGAAGTGGCCGCCTGCGCAGGGGCGTGGCAGCTGTGCGGTCGACGAGCAGACGAATGTGCCCGCCACCATGCGCGATGGCGTCGTGCTGAAGGCCGATGTGTATCGCCCCCGGACCAAGGATCCGGTGCCGGTGATTCTCATGCGCACCCAGTACGGCAAGACGGAGGCGCAGATCCAGCCGTACCGGTTCCAGAGTCCCGACTGGTTCGCCTCGCACTGCTATCTCGTTGTCGTGCAGGATATTCGGGGTCAGGGCGCGTCAGGCGGCACCTTCACCGAATTCGCCAACGATCAGAACGACGGGTACGACTCGGTGGAGTGGGCCGCGCGGCTGCCCGGCTCCAACGGTAAGGTGGGCATGTACGGCTCCTCGTATGTGGGTGCCACGCAATGGCTTTCGGCGGTCACCGCCCCGCCGCACCTGGTCACCATCGTGCCCTCGAACACCGCGTCCGACTATTACGACGGCTGGACCTACGAGGGCGGCGAGTTCCGCTTGGCGTTCATCGAGCCGTGGGCGATGGGTACGATCGGTGAGACGGCCGCGGTCAATCGCGGCGACACCGCGACGGCCCAACAGCTGCAGAACGATTCGGCGCAGTTCACCCGCTGGATGGCCTATCGCCCGTACCAGCAATTCCCGCCGATGCATCCGGGCGATACGAACGTCGCCCCCTGGTTCTTCGACTGGATGCGGCATCCCACGCGGGACGACTACTGGAAGCAGTGGAGCATCCGCGACAAATACCCGAACGTGAAGATCCCGGTGCTCGACTTCGAGGGCTGGTATGACGCCTTCCTGGCCGGTGGCACAGAGAATTTCACCGGTATGGTGCAGCGCGGCGGCACCTCGCAGGCCCGTGCCAATCAGCGCATCGTGATCGGTCCGTGGGATCACGTCGGCTGGGGCAGGCCCGGCGCCGATGTCTCCGCGCCCATGCTCGACGATATGGCAGATCCGAACGGCAGCAGCCCGGTCAACGACCTGATGCTGGCGTGGTACGACCATTTCCTGAAAGGTCAGGACAACAAGGTCGCAGGTGCGCCCACGGTCGACTACTTCCTGATGGGCGCGAACAAGTGGAAGACGGCGACCGCCTGGCCGCTGCCCAACACCCGCTGGACCACCTACTACCTGTCCGGCAACGGCGGCAACGGCGAGACGGGCCGCTTCGGCCAGCTCACCGCGGCGCAGCCGAAGGACTCGCAGGCCCCCGACACCTACTACTACGATCCGAACGATCCCGTCCCCAGCGCCGGCGGCCACTCCTGTTGCGGCGCGAGCAGTGGCCCGCAGGGCCCCTACGATCAATATGTCGTCGAACAGCGCTCCGACGTGCTCACCTACACCACGGCCGCGATGTCCGCCGACACCGAGATCACCGGCCCGACCGAGGTGAAACTCTGGGCGTCCTCCACCGCGCCCGACACCGACTTCACCGCGAAACTGGTCGAGGTAGCGCCCGACGGCTCCACCATGAACCTCAACGACGGGATCATCCGCACCCCCTTCCGCGACTCCCTGGAGAACCCCACACCCACCGTCCCCGGCCGGCCCTACCAGTACACGATCAAGATCTGGCCCACCAGCTACCTGGTCAAGGCCGGCTCCCGCATCCGCCTCGAAATCTCCAGCAGCGACTACCCCCAATTCGCCCCCAACCCCAACACCGGCCAACCCTTCGGCACCACCCCCGATGTCCAGGGCGCCACCCAAACCATCCTCCACGACCCAGCACACCCATCCTCGGTAACCCTGCCTGTCATCCCGGCAGGCGGTCCCGAGACCACCGAATTCCCCATGGACGCAACACATTAACGCCCTCCGAAGGCCGGGGACAATGGTGATGCCTGTGTGCGCATCTCGATGCCGGGACTCTGGCGGAGTGGCCGGTCGACGCCGACCCCGAGAACCGCGCTCATGCCGCGCGGTGTCGGCACCGAGCCCTGGCACTAGCAGACCGGCATCGTCGCTGCCGCAATGAAACCAAGCCGTATCGGCCACCGCATCGGAGTAAGTGAATCAGGAAAGTTCCTGGCTCCTGGTCCTGAGAGGAGCGCCCTGGTCACCTCCCGCTCGCAGTACTACAATTCGTAGTAATTACCGGCAGCGCTCGATCGGAGTCGACATGCTCGATTCGCGGTCCAGGGCGATCCTCATCATCGACGCGCAGATAGCTGTCCTCGAAAGTTGCTGGCAGCCAGAGGTGTTGATCGCTGGCCTCAACACCGTGATCGCAGCGGGACGGCGTGGGGACATCCCGATCGTGTTCATCCAGCACACCGACTCATCCGGCGAACCGGCCCTCGACACCCCGGGCTGGGCGCTGCACCCGGAGCTGGACGCAAGGCCCACCGATCGATTTCTGACGAAAGCGGCCACGGATTCCTTCTATGGAACCGACCTCGCCGCGACCCTGACCGACCTGGACGTCGATACGGTAGTCGTCGGCGGCGCGGCCAGCGACTATTGCATCGACGCCACCGTCCGGGCGGCCCAAAGCCTGGGTTTCGACGTCGACCTGCTCTCGGACGGCCACACCGCGCAAGCCGGTTCCACCGGATTATCTGCGCCACAAATCATCTCGCACATCAATGAGGTCCTCGCAGCGGCCACGCATCCCGGCGGCCGCGTCCGGCTCGTGTCCTGCGGATCAGACTTCCGGCTGGACTGAGCATCGAATATGCCGCGGTTCCGATGGCGGCACAAGGATCTTCGCGCTCCGGCAGCCTACGAGGTGGGGAGTTCGCGTTCGCGGTAGGCCGCTTCGGTGGTGAGGGCGGCGGCCTGGAGGTAGGTTTCGGTGCTGTCGGCCAGGCGGGTGTGCCAATAGGTGACGCGGCGGGCGTAGCGGGCCACTCGATCCGCGGCGGCGGTGAGGGCGCTGTCGTCGTCGGTGGCGGCTGCTTCGCGTTCGGCGGTTTGAGCCTCGGCGAGGCGTTGTTCGGCGCGGAAGAGGTTGTGGCGGACGTCTTCCGGATCCTGCACGCTGTCGCGGAGCTCGTGGGCCTCCTCGCGGAGTTCGTTGACCATCTGCTGGTGCGGCGTGGGAGTGTTGAGGGGCCGGGGGTCGGCCGGGGCGTGGCCGATCTCGTCGCGGCGATCAGTGCGAACGCTTCCCGCGCCGGACCCGCCAGGATCATCATGCAGGACAGGCCATTCGAACGGAGAGCGGGGAGGCGGCTCACCACGCCGGCGCCGGGCCTCCAGTTCCTGGGCCTCCTGCGCATAGGCCGCCATGAGGTCGCGGAATTCATCCAGGTCGTCCTCGGTGATGGCCCGGTACGCCAGACGGGTGGTCATCGAGACCACCTCGACGCCGGACCCGTCGCGCAGGCGCACGGTGAGCACCCGGACGGGGGCGGGTTCGGGGCGGCCCTCGACGCGGGCCTCGACGATCGCGTCGCGGCACTGTTCGAGCGCGGTCTCACAGGCCCATTCGAACAGCGTGTTGGCGATGGCGTAGGCGGGATGCGCGGAACTGTCGCCGGTCCACGGGTGCTCTTCGCCCGGACCTACCTCGCCGCCCTCGAAGACAGTGCCGTCGTGCAGTACCTCCCACGAGTACGGGCCGATATTCCCGGTGCCGTCGAAGGGCTCGGCCGAGGCGGTGGTCTCGGTCGCGTCCGAATTCGCGGAGGGGGAGGGCACACATCCAATATATGCGGCCCCCGAACGGCCGGTCGGGGATCGCGCGGTGGGTTTGCGGCGGATCTATGCGGCGTCGGAGGCGACCGCTTCGCCGGGCGAATCCTGTTTCGCCGCGGCCGCGTCGGCCTGACGCCCCCAGCGCCCCGACAACCACGCGCAGGTCATCAGCTGGATCTGGTGGAAGAGCATGAGCGGCAGCACGATCAGGCCGACGGCGTGCCCGGCGAACAGGACCGAGGCCATGGGCAGGCCGCTGGCCAGGCTCTTCTTCGAACCGCAGAAGATCATGACGATGCGGTCGCCGCGGTCGAAGCCCAGCAGTTTGCTCGCATAGATGGTCAGCGCCAGCACGGCCGCCAGCATCGCGGCGCACACGACCGCCACCGTCACCAGCGACAGCACCGAGATGCCGTGCCAGATGTGCTCGACCATGCTCTCGCTGAAGGCGGTATAGACGACCAGGAAGATCGAACCGCGGTCCACCGCCTTGGTGACTGTGGCGTGCTTCATGAGCACCTGCATCCGAGTGCGCAGCAGCTGACCGAGCAGGAACGGCAGCAGCAACTGGACCACGATCGACAGGATGGAACTCGCCGACACGCGGGCTTGGCCGGTCGTATTCATCAGGAGGATGACCAGCAGCGGGGTGACGAACACGCCGAGCAGATTGGACAGCGAGGCGCTGACCACCGCGCCCGCCACGTTGCCCTTCGCGATCGAGGTGAACGCGATGGAGGACTGCACCGTCGAGGGCAGCAGGCACAGATACAGCACGCCGGTGTACAGGTCGTCCGGCAGGATCGAGGGCGTCAGAATCCGCAGCGCCAGCCCGATCAGCGGAAACGCGATGAAGGTGACGGCCAGGACGCTGGTGTGCAGCTTCCACTGCTTGAGTCCCTCGAGCGCCTCCCGGGGCTTCAGGCGCGCGCCGTACAGCAGGAACAACAGCCCGATCGCGATCTTGCTGGCCCAATTCACGATTCCGGCGGCATCGCCCCGCGCGGGCAGCAGCGCGGCGACCAGGACACACGTGAGGATGCCGAGGATGAACGGGTCGATCCGAAGTTTGGCTAAGAGCTGCACAAATGAACGATACGGCGGACGAACTAATCGTAAAAGACGTTGGAAACGATATCTCTGAACGTATATCGTGATGAATATGTTCGATCCAGATCTGCTGCGTACCTTCCTTGCGGTCGAGCGCACCGGCGGCTTCACCGCGGCGGGCCGCATCCTGGGGCTGCGGCAGTCCACGGTCAGCGGGCATATCGCCCGGCTCGAGCAGGCCGCCGGGCGGGAGCTGCTGCGCCGCGATACGCGCAACCTGGCGCTGACCGCCGACGGCGCGGCGATGGTCGGCTTCGCCCGCACCATCCTCGACGCGCAGACCCAGGCCGAACGGTTCTTCTCCGATTCCCGGCTCACCGGTCTGATCCGCCTGGGCGCCTCCGACGATGTGATGGGCCGCGAGCTGCCCGATGTACTGCTGGAATTCCAGCGCAGCCATCCGGGCGTGGATCTGGAGCTGACCGTCGGGCTCAGCGAGAACCTCAAGACCCGGATGGCGGCCGGTGAGCTGGACTTGGTCGTGGGCAAGCGGCGTCCGGGGGAGCGGCACGGCGAACTGCTGTGGCGCGACCGTCTGGTGTGGGCCGGACGGCAGGGGGCGGCGGGGTTCACCGACCCCGTGCCGCTGGTGACGTATCCGCCGCCGAGTATGACCCGCGAGGCCGCGCTGGAGGCATTGCGGGTGCAGGGGCGCAGCTGGCGGATAGCGTGCGTCAGCGACAGTCAGCTGGGGCTGCGGGCGGCGGTGCTGGCCGGGTTGGGGGTTATCGTGCACGCCGAAAGCCTGTTGCCTGCCGGACTTTTCGCGGTCGCGGACGAGAGCTTGCCGGAGCTCGGGGATCTGGAATTCGTGCTGGTTCGCCGTCGTAGCAAGCTGTCCGAGCCCGAGCGGGCGCTGTGTGACGCGATCAGCGCGGCCGCCCAGCGTGAGCATCCGGCCCGGCGCCGACAGGCTGTGTAGACGGCGCGGCGCGCAGTCGGCTGACCAGGTTGTTCGGTGTGGGGGCGCACGGACCTGGTCCGCGAATTCGTCCGGCTCGGGCCGGGCGATCATGGGGTCGGCCCCGGGGTCGTGTGCCCGGATCGCGCGTGCGCCGCTCCCGACGACTCCGCTCGGTGAATGTGTCGGTGCAGCTCGATAGTCTGGAGACGTGGCAGATCCAGCGACGTACCGGCCCAAGCCGGGCACCATCCCCCTCGAACCGGGCGTGTACAAATTCCGGGATTCCTTTGGGCAGGTCATCTACGTCGGCAAGGCCAAGAGCCTGCGTAACAGGCTGAATTCGTACTTCGCCGATATCGCCGCACTGCATCCGCGCACCCGCCAGATGGTCACCACCGCGGCCAGTGTGGAGTGGACGGTGGTGTCCACCGAGGTGGAAGCCCTTCAGCTGGAATACAACTGGATCAAGGAGTTCGATCCGCGCTTCAACGTCCGTTATCGCGACGACAAGACCTACCCCATGCTCGCGGTGAGCATGAACGAGGAGTATCCGCGCGTCTTCGTCTATCGCGGTGCGCGCAAGAAGGGCGTGCGGTACTTCGGCCCGTACGCGCATGCCTGGGCCATCCGCGAGACGGTGGATCTGCTGCTGCGGGTGTTCCCCATGCGCACCTGTTCGGCGGGGGTCTTCAAGCGGCACGGCCAGATCGGCCGTCCCTGCCTGCTCGGCTACATCGATAAATGCTCGGCCCCCTGCATCGACCGGGTCAGCGCCGCCGAGCACCGCCGCATCGCCGAGGACTTCTGCGACTTCCTGGCCGGCAAGACCGACCGTATGGTGCGCGAACTCGAACGCCGAATGCACACCGCGTCAGAGGAATTGGACTTCGAGACAGCCGCCCGCCTGCGCGACGACGTGCAGGCGCTGCGCCGGGCACTGGAGAAGCAGGCCGTGGTGCTCGGCACCGGCACCGATGCCGACGTCATCGCGTTCGCCACCGATGAGCTCGAGGCCGCGGTGCAGATCTTCCACGTGCGCGACGGGCGGGTGCGCGGGCAGCGCGGGTGGGTCGTGGACAAGTCCGGGGATGCCGTTGACCTGGTGCGTTCGGATGCCGCGGAGGCGGCGCAGGAGCCCGCGAATCAGGGTGCGGAGGGTTCGGTTCGCGCGGTTTCCGACGCGCCGGCGGGCGCGATCCCGGAAGGTTCCGAACCTGGTCGCGATGAAGACGACCGGAGCGTGTCCGACTCGGACGACGACTCCGAGGCGGAGGCTGATGGCGCCGACCCGGCGCTCGTCAGTGAGCTCGGCGCATTGGTCGAGCAGTTCCTCATGCAGTTCTATGGCGAGCAGGCATCCTTCGCCGAACAGACCGCCGGCGAGACATCCGCCACCGTTGTCCCGCGCGAGGTACTGGTGCCCGCCCTGCCCAGTGATCGTGCCGAGGTCCAGAGTTGGCTGTCCGGGCTGCGCGGTTCGGGTGTGCAGTTGCGGGTGCCGCAGCGCGGGGACAAGAAAGCGCTGATGGAGACGGTGCAGCGCAACGCGGCCGAGTCCCTGGCCCAGCACAAGCTCAAGCGCGCGGGCGATCTCACCGCGAGATCGGCCGCGCTGCAAGGCATTCAGGAGGCGCTGGACCTGGACACCGCGCCCCTGCGAATCGAATGCGTCGACATCAGCCACGTGCAGGGCACCGACGTGGTGGCCTCTCTCGTGGTGTTCGAGGACGGTCTGGCGCGCAAATCCGAATATCGGCACTATGCGATCAGGGAGGCCGCGGGCGAGGGCCGCTCCGACGATGTCGCCAGCATCGCCGAGGTCACCCGCCGCCGGTTCCAGCGATTGCGGCGGGATCGGGAGATCGCCGAGAGCAGTGCCGATCTCGCGGCCGATCTCGACGCGGCCGATCCCGGGGCTGATTTCGAGATCCGCACCCCGGCACCGGGTATCGATCCGAAAACAGGTAAGCCCCGCAAGTTCTCCTATCCACCCAACCTCTACATCGTCGACGGCGGCGCGCCCCAGGTCGCCGCGGCCGCGGAGGTCTTGGACGAACTCGGCATCACCGATGTCGCGGTGATCGGCCTGGCCAAACGCCTGGAAGAGGTGTGGGTGCCGGGCGAGCCGGATCCGGTGATCATGCCGCGCAACAGCGAATCGTTGTACCTGCTGCAGCGGGTGCGTGACGAGGCCCACCGTTTCGCGATCACCTTCCATCGCAGCAAACGTTCGCGCCGGATGACAGCCTCGGCCCTGGACGCTGTTCCAGGACTGGGCGAATCGCGCCGGACCGCGCTGGTTACCCACTTCGGGTCGGTCGCCCGACTGGGACAGGCTACGGTTGAACAGATCACGGAGGTCCCGGGCATCGGGGTGGCAACCGCGAAGGCGGTGCTCGCGGCTCTTCGTGGCGAGTGAGTCCGCGCGCGGCGTTTGTGGCACGAATCAAATGTGAGACGGTTACGTCTCGGTGTCGGCTGCCGCGCGTGTCGAGCGCGTGATCTGGGAGAAGGGCAGGATGATCAGACGAGGCGCAAGCATGACGGCCAGCGACGGATTCGGTAGGACATGAACAGCGTGGACTCGAAGGGCACCGCCCGCGACTCGGCGGACGCTGCTGCGCGCGGCGCGGTGGCCCCCGACCTCGCCGACGACGCGGCACGCAAGGTCGAGGTCGTCATCGTCACAGGTCTGTCGGGCGCTGGTCGCGGCACCGCCGCCCGGGTGCTCGAGGATCTGGGGTGGTACGTCCTGGACAATCTGCCGCCCGAGTTGATCCGCCGGATGATCGAACTGGGCGTCTCCGCCGATCCGCCGATCCGCAGGCTCGCGCTGGTGATGGATGTGCGCAGCCGCTTCTTCACCGGCAACCTGTCGGCCGTTGCCGAACAACTGCGCGCGGCGGGCGTGCGCACCCGGGTGCTGTTCCTCGAGGCGTCCGACGACGTGCTCATCCGCCGGTTCGGTTTCGCGCGCCGGCGCCACCCGCTGCAGGGCGAGAGCGCCGACGGCACGCTGGTCGCGGGCATCGCGGCCGAACGCTCCCGCCTTGCCTCGGTGAAAACAGCCGCTGACCTGGTGATCGACACCACCGCGCTGTCGGTGCACCAACTGCACCGCAAGCTGGAGGAGGCGTACGGCGGCGGCGGGCCCGCCGCGCTGCAGATCACGATCCAGTCCTTCGGTTTCAAGTACGGAGTACCACTGGACGCGGATATGGTGTTTGATTTGCGTTTCCTGCCCAACCCGCATTGGGTACCGGAACTACGTGAGCACACAGGACAGGACGCGGTGGTCAGCGATTACGTGTTGTCCCGCCCGGGCGCGGAAGACTACCTGCGGACCTGTCGCCACCTGATTGATCTGACGACCAACGGGTACCGCCAAGAGGGGAAGCGTTACATGACCGTGGCAGTGGGCTGCACCGGCGGCAAGCACCGCAGTGTGGCGATAGCCGAGGCGCTGGGCGAACTGCTCGGCGAGGCGAGTGAGAACAATGTGCGCGTGGTGCACCGGGATCTGGGGCGCGAATGAGTACGGACGCACCGTATCCGGTGCTGGTCGCACTGGGCGGCGGTCACGGGCTCTATGCGACCCTGACCGCTGCGCGCCGGCTGACCTCGAATATCACCGCGGTGGTCACGGTCGCCGACGACGGCGGCTCGTCCGGGCGCCTGCGCGCCGAACTGGGCATGCTGCCACCTGGTGATCTACGCATGGCGCTGGCGGCCCTGGCCGAGGACCCCCAGGGAGTCTGGGCGCGCACGGTCCAGCACCGCTTCGGCGGCACGGGCGCGCTGGCCGGGCATTCGGCGGGCAACCTGATCCTCGCCGCGCTGACCGAGGAGTTGGGTGATCCGGTCGCCGCCCTGGACGCGCTCGGCGAGGTGCTGGGATGTACCGGACGAGTGCTGCCCATGTCCCCGGCGCCGCTGATCATCGAGGCTGACGTCTCGGGCTTGGAGGCCGATCCGCGCGTGAGCCGCTGTATCCGTGGGCAGGTGGCTGTCGCCACGACGCCCGGCAAGGTGCGCCGGGTGCGGCTGATTCCGCAGGATCCGCCGGCGAGTCCGGACGCGACCTCGGCCATCGAACACGCCGACGTGGTGGTTCTCGGGCCGGGTTCCTGGTTCACCAGCGTGATCCCGCACGTGCTGGTCCCCGGGCTGCACGAGGCGCTGGTGCACACCCGTGCCCGAAAAGTCCTGGTGCTCAACCTCGCCGCCGAGCCCGGTGAGACGGCCGGATTCTCCGCCGAGCGGCACCTGCATGTATTGTCCCAGCACGCACCAGATTTCGCCGTGGACCAGGTGGTGGTGGATTCCGGGTCCGTACCCGAGGGTAGAGAACGCGAACATGTAGCAAGAGCCGCCGAACAGCTGCGTGCGCGAGTAACCTTCGCTGATGTCGCGGAGGCGGGGACGGACCGGCATCACCCTGGAAAGCTGGCCGCCGCACTGGATCAGGTGATCCGGCAGCCCCGGTCGGAATCAGCAGGACTTCGAGTCGAAGGACGGCATATGGGCCAGGATGTGCGGTCCGCGTTGGGTGGAAAGGAGCGGGTCTCGTGGCGATGACAGCCGAGGTGAAGGACGAGCTGAGCCGTCTGTCCGTCTCGCAGGTCTCATCTCGTAAGGCGGAACTGTCGGCGTTACTGCGGTTCGCCGGTGGTCTGCACATCGTGGGTGGCCGAGTGATCGTCGAGGCCGAGGTGGATATGGGCTCGATCGCCCGCCGCCTGCGTCGCGAGATCTTCGAGCTGTACGGCTACGGCTCGGATGTGCACGTGCTGGGTGCCGGAGGGTTGCGCAAGACCTCCCGATACGTGGTGCGGGTGTCGAAGGAGGGCGAGGCGCTGGCGCGCCAGACCGGCCTGCTCGACGTGCGGGGGCGTCCGGTACGCGGCCTGCCCGCCCAGGTGGTCGGCGGCAGTATCGCCGACGCCGAGGCGGCGTGGCGCGGGGCCTTCCTGGCGCACGGCTCGCTCACCGAGCCCGGTCGCTCCTCGGCGCTCGAGGTGAGCTGCCCCGGTCCGGAGGCGGCGCTGGCTCTGGTGGGCGCGGCCCGGCGGCTGGGCATCTCGGCCAAGGCCCGTGAAGTGCGCGGCACCGACCGTGTGGTGGTGCGCGACGGCGAGGCCATCGGCGCGCTGCTGACCAGGATGGGCGCGCAGGACACCCGGTTGACCTGGGAAGAGCGACGGATGCGCCGCGAGGTCAGGGCGACGGCCAACCGGCTGGCCAATTTCGACGACGCGAATCTGCGGCGTTCGGCGCGCGCCGCGGTCGCCGCGGCCGCCCGGGTGGAGCGGGCGCTGGAGATCCTGGGCGAGGACGTCCCGGATCACTTGGCCGCCGCGGGCAAGCTGCGCGTGGAACACCGGCAGGCCTCGCTGGAGGAACTGGGCCAGCTGGCCGATCCGCCGATGACCAAGGACGCTGTCGCGGGCCGCATCCGGCGTTTGCTGTCGATGGCCGATCGTCGCGCCAAGGAGATCGGCGTACCCGACACGGAGTCCGCTGTTACCGCCGAACTTTTGGAAGATGCCTGAATTAGACTGTCGCGCAGAGATTTTCCCCGATGGACAGTGCCGGGAAATTTCTCGAATCGGGCGAAATTTCGTGCGTGTCGATGGTTGCGGTGCGCTAGCTTCGTCGTTGTAAGTGACAACGAAGCAGGGAGGGACGCACTGTGACAACAATGGCAGTACTGGAAGGCCGGGTGACGGCGTTGGAAGAGGACCGCACCGACATCAAGTCGGCGCTGACCACGATCAACGCCACCCTGGTCCAGATCGTTGATCAGATGAACGGCCGGTTCGAGCTGATGGGCCGGCGGTTCGAAATTATGACCGACCAGATGGACAGTCGGTTCGAAACGATGACCGAGCTGGTGAATGGTCGGTTCGAGCTGATGGACCGTCGGTTCGATCTGGTGGATCAGCGATTCGACCAGGTGGATGGTCGGCTGAACGAGATGGATGAACGGTCGGCTCGGATGGAAGCCCGGCTGGATCGGTTCGACGATCGGTTCAATGAGATCGACAAGCGGTTCGATCGGCTCGAACTGAGGACCGAGGATCGGTTCGACAAGCTCGATTCCAAGGTGGATCGGTTGGATCTGAGGGCCGAGAAGAAGTTCGGTCAGGTCTTGGCGAGTTGTGATCAGCTCCAGACGAAGGCAAACATTCAACGGGAGCTGACCAACTCGCTCGGTCAGCGATTCGCGGAGCACCAGGACGACAGCCGGGACAGGTTCACCTGGATCGATAAGAATCTGCGTGATTTGCGGGTCTTCGAGCACTCCACAGAAGGAAACTTCGCGGAGCTCAGGGGTCTGCTGGATCCAGGCAGCCGCGACGCGGGCGGTGACGAGGACTGAGCGACCGATCGGCCCGACATGATGAACATACGATTGGGGGAGTTCGAGATGAAGACCGATGAGCGGCTGGATCGGCTCGAGAGAAAGGCTGATCTCCAGCGCGAATTGACCAATTCTCTCGGGTTGAGGGTCGCTGAGAACCAGACAGAGAATCGTGCGCGGTTCGACGGGATCGACCGGCGGTTCGACGGGATCGACCGGCGGCTCGATGCGATGGATCAGCGGTTCGACGGGGTCGAGAAGGCAGCGGACCTCCAGAGGGAGTTGACCAACTCTTTAGGCTTGCGGCTCGCTGAGCATCAGAAAGATAGTCGTGTGCGGTTCGATCGGATCGATGGGAGTCTGCGGGAGCTGCAGGACTTCCGGCGTTCTACGGAGGAGAACTTCGCCGAGGTGAAGGATCTCCTCATTCGGGCACTCGATATTCGCGGAGGAAGCAGCCGCGAGCAATAAGCGACCGACCGGTTGCCGTCGCGACATGAAACCTCCTGTGTCGCGGCGGCTTCCGTCTCGTCGGATCGGGCCGCTTCGGGTACTTTGTCCTCAGCTCGGTAGTCATCCGCTGTCGGATCCGAACTTCTGGCCGGGCAGGCCGCTGAAGTTCGGGGCCGAATGCGTCCGACACGCCGGGCAAGGATGGGTGACACGCCGCATTCGCATAGCGGCAGGGGCCTGTCTGTGAGGTAAACGCTGGGCATTAGGGTGGAACCGCAACGGAACGAATCCGCTTGAAAACTGAGGAGCGATAACGTGACTGTCCGGGTAGGCATCAACGGCTTCGGTCGTATCGGACGTAACTTCTTCAGGGCGGTCGAGGCGCAGAAGGCGCTCGGCACCACGGACATCGAGGTCGTGGCCGTCAACGACCTGACCGACAACGCCTCGCTGGCGACGCTGCTCAAGTACGACTCGATCCTCGGCCGCCTGCCGCAGGATGTCTCGCTCGACGGCGACGACACGATCGTGGTCGGCGATCAGCGGATCAAGGCGCTGGCGATCAAGGAGGGCCCCTCTGCCCTGCCGTGGGGCGACCTGGGCGTCGACGTGGTCGTCGAGTCGACGGGTATCTTCACCAGCGCCGCCAAGGCCAAGGGGCACCTGTCCTCCGGGGCCAAGAAGGTGATCATCTCCGCGCCCGCCACCGACCCCGACATCACCATCGTGATGGGCGTCAACCACGAGAAGTACGACGGCAGCCAGAACATCATCTCCAACGCCTCGTGCACCACGAACTGCCTGGGCCCGCTGGCCAAGGTCCTCAATGACGAGTTCGGCATCGTCAAGGGCCTGATGACCACCATCCACGCGTACACCCAGGATCAGAACCTGCAGGACGGCCCGCACAAGGACCTGCGCCGCGCCCGTGCCGCCGCGCTGAACATCGTGCCCACCAGCACCGGTGCGGCCAAGGCCATCGGCCTGGTGCTGCCCGAGCTGAACGGCAAGCTCGACGGCTACTCGCTGCGCGTTCCGGTCCCCACGGGCTCGATCACCGACCTGACCGCGGACCTGGCGAAGAAGGCCACGATCGAGGAGATCAACGCCGCGTTCAAGGCCGCCGCCGAGGGCCCGCTCAAGGGCATCCTGAAGTACAACGTCGACCCGATCGTGTCCAGCGACATCGTCACCGACCCGCACTCGTCGATCTTCGACGCGCCGCTGACCAAGGTGATCGACGACCAGGTCAAGGTGTACTCCTGGTACGACAACGAGTGGGGCTACTCCAACCGTCTCGCCGATCTCATCGGCCTCGTCGGCAAGTCCCTCTGAACAACATGGCGGTAAAGACACTTCAGGACCTCCTGAACGAGGGTGTCGAGGGTCGGGGCGTCCTGGTGCGCTCCGACCTGAACGTCCCCTTGGACAACGGGGTCATCACCGACCAGGGCCGCATCATCGCGTCGGTGCCCACCATCAAAGCGCTGGTCGAGGCCGGCGCGAAGGTGGTGCTCACCGCGCATCTGGGCCGTCCGAAGGGCGAACCGGACCCGAAGCTGTCGCTGGCCCCGGTCGCGGCGAAGCTGGCCGAAGAGCTGGGGCGCAACGTCCAGCTCGCCGGCGACGTGGTCGGGCAGGACGCCCTGGCCCGCTCCGAGGGCCTCACCGACGGTGACGTGCTGCTGCTGGAGAACATCCGCTTCGACCCCCGCGAGACCAGCAAGGACGATGCCGAACGCGGCAAGCTGGCCCGTGCGCTGGTCGAACTGGTCGGCGATGACGGCGCATTCGTCTCCGACGGCTTCGGTGTGGTGCACCGCAAGCAGGCCTCCGTGTACGACGTGGCCCAGCTGCTGCCGCACTACGCGGGCACCCTGGTCGCGGCCGAGGTGCAGGTGCTCCGCAAGCTGACCACCGAGACCGAGCGGCCGTACGCGGTCGTGCTCGGCGGTTCGAAGGTCTCGGACAAGCTGGCGGTCATCGAGGCCTTGGCCCCGAAGGTCGACACGCTGGTCATCGGCGGCGGCATGTGCTTCACCTTCCTTGCGGCGCAAGGGATTTCGGTGGGCACCTCGCTGTTGCAGGAAGAGATGATCGATACCTGCAAGGATCTGCTGGACCGGTTCTACGATGTCATCCATCTGCCGGTGGATATCGTCGCGGCCGACAAGTTCGCGGCCGACGCGGATTCGAAGACCGTGCCCGCCACCGAGATTCCCGACGGCTGGATGGGGCTGGACATCGGCCCGAAGTCGGTGCGGCGGTTCTCGGCGCTGCTGACCGAGGCCAGGACGGTGTTCTGGAACGGCCCGATGGGCGTGTTCGAGTTCGAGAACTTCGCCGACGGGACCCGCGGCGTCGCCGAGGCGATCGTGAAGGCCACCGAGAAGGGTGCGTTCACGGTGGTCGGTGGCGGTGACTCGGCCGCGGCGGTGCGTAGCCTGGGCCTGCCCGAGGACGGTTTCTCGCACATCTCCACCGGCGGCGGTGCGTCGCTGGAGTATCTGGAGGGCAAGGAACTTCCCGGCATCGCGGTACTGGAGGACTGATCCGTGGCACGTAAACCGCTCATCGCGGGCAACTGGAAGATGAACCTCAATCACCTCGAGGCCATCGCTCTAGTGCAGAAGATCGCATTCGCGTTGCCGGACAAGTACTTCGACAAGGTCGACGTCGCGGTGATCCCGCCGTTCGTGGATCTGCGCAGTGTGCAGACCCTGGTCGAGGGCGACAGGCTGCTGGTCACCTATGGGGCGCAGGACGTTTCGGTGCACGAGTCGGGCGCCTACACCGGCGAGATCAGTGCCCCGATGCTGGCGAAACTGAATTGCTCGTTCGTGGTGGTCGGGCACTCTGAGCGGCGGCAGTACCACAACGAGGACGACGCGATCGTGCTCGCCAAGGCCAAGCAGGCGTTGAAGCACGGGATCACCCCGATCGTGTGCATCGGCGAGGGCCTGGGCGTTCGCGAGGTCGGCGAGCACGTGCCCTACTGCCTCGAGCAGCTGCGTGGTTCGCTGAAAGGCCTGTCGGCGCAGGAGATCTCGAAGATCGTCATCGCCTACGAGCCGGTGTGGGCCATCGGCACCGGCCGCGTGGCCACCCCCGCCGACGCGCAGGAGGTGTGCGGCGCGATCCGCGGCGAGCTGGCCGCACTGGCCAACCCGCAGGTCGCGGCGGGCGTCCGTGTGCTGTACGGCGGCTCGGTGAACGCCAAGAACGTCGGCGAGCTGGTCTCCCAGACGGACATCGACGGCGCTCTGGTGGGTGGCGCGTCGCTCAAGGGTGACGAATTCGCCACGTTGTCGGCCATCGCAGCAGGCGGCCCTTTGCCGTAACTGGCTGCGGTACAACACTTTTCGGCCCGGTCGCGCTGCGTGCGCGGCCGGGCCGATGTGTTACCACAACACTTCATCGCTTCGGGTACCCATTCGGGCGGAGTCCACGGGCTGTCCACCGTTCTGCCGACCCATTGGGCCCGCGATCGGCGCGTGGCCGAAAGCACCTGCTCGAATGCCTTATTCGCAAGCAGTCGCACGATACCGCCGAACTCTTCGGTCTCGACTACCGCGGCACGATCGCAGTGGTCAAGAAGGCCGACATCAATGTCATCGATCGGTCGAGTATCTTGGTTGCCCGGCTGGACAGCTCGACGCCACCGCCGGATCGATACCTGTACCAGAGGCTCGCCGCACGCCTGATACGTCTGCGGACTGTCGGGCATTGGAATATCCGGCGTACGACTGGGTGCCCGCGCGACATTGTGTTCGGCGTCGATGTGGTGATCGGTCAGTATCACCGGGTGATGCGTGGACGCTATGTAATCGGATCCGGTGTGTAGGTAGAAGTTTTCGCGGGCATGATCGAGCACGCGGTAGACACCCGACAGTGCAGAGGAAGTCGGGTGTGGCGACGAGGCTGTCGATGCGGTGGGAGCGCTACCCAACGTCCGTCGGTGTGGGGCAACCAGCGTCGGTGTGGGGCAACCAGGGGATCCGGCTGGGCTCAATCGATCCGCGCGACTCCTGCGAGCATCGACACCGCCTCGGGGCGGGGGTGGGCGCGCCAGGTCTCCGGCCGCCAGGTCATCACCGAGCTGATGCCGGGCGGGACGAGTTCCAGATCGGTGAAGAAGTTGGTGAATTCGGTCGTGGAGCGGAGTTGAAAGGGAATTCCACTGCGCTGGTTGGCCTCTCGGGTTTCGGCCAGGTCCTCCTGAGTGAGGTGGTCGTCGGTGGCGTGGGTCATGACCAGGTAGCTGCCCGGGGCGAGCGGCTCCAGCAGGCGCCGGACCAACTCATAGGGTTTGTGCTCGTCGGTGATGAAATGCATGACCGCCACCAGCATCAACGCGACCGGCTTGTCGAGGTCCAGCGTGGCGTGCAGGTCGGGATGGGACAGGATGCTGTCGGCGTCGTGGAGGTCGGCGTCGAGATATGCGGTGGCGCCCTCGGAGGCGCTGTTCAGCAGCGTGCGGGCGTGGATCAGCACGATCGGGTCGTTGTCGACGTAGACGATGCGTGACTCGGGGGCGATGCCCTGCGCGACCTCGTGCACATTGCCCGCGGTGGGTAGGCCGGCGCCGATATCGAGGAACTGCCGGACTCCGGCCTCTTCGGTGAGGTAGGACACCGCTCGCCGCAGGAACCGGCGGTTTTCCAGGGCGGCGAAACGGACGGTGGGAAACGCCTCGGCGACGGCCTCGGCCGATTCCCGGTCTGCCTCGAAATTGTTCTCTCCACCCAGCCAGTAGTCGTAGCGGCGGGCCGGGTGAGGGGTATTGACATCGATACCTGCCGGTGCGAATTCGGAGTCCACGACGTCCTTCTTCCTGTCGACTAATCTGATCATGTCAGCTCGGAATGTGAATCGGTAGCGGCCGGCTCACACCCTTTTCGGCGGGATAGTCCCGGCGCGGCGGCCGCACCGGCGTGGAAGGGTCACCCATGCAGTTGCAGTACAGCCCATACGATTTCGATGTTCACGACGACCCGTACCCGCATTATGAGCGGCTGCGTACGCAGGCGCCGGTGTTCCGGAACGAGGCCGACGACTTCTGGGCGCTGTCGCGGCATGGCGACGTGCTGACCGCTTTGCGCGATTCCGACCGGTTTTCCAGCGCGAACGGGATGCGGATGGAACCGGCGTTCTGGGGGCCGCAGGCCGAGCAGTTCTTCTCCTTCGTCGCGATGGATCCGCCCAAGCACACCCGCCTGCGCGGGCTGGTGGCGCGCGCGTTCACCCAGCATCGGGTGCAATCGCTCGAATCGCGGCTGCGTGAGATCGCGCGCGGATTGCTGGAACCGCTGCTCGAACGCGGTTCCTTCGACTTGATGTCCGAATTCGCCGGCCCCTTCCCGACCGAGGTGATCTCGGAGTTGGTCGGGGTGCCCGAGGCCGACCGCGATATGGTCCGCAAGCTGGGCATGGAGATCATGTACACCGAGGACGAGTCGACCGATCTGCGGCCGGAGGCCATGCAGGCGGTCGGGGCGCTGGTCGGCTACTACACCGATCTGACGATCGAGCGCGCGCAGCGGCGCACCGACGATCTGCTGTCCGGGCTGCTGGACGCCGCCGACGGCGACGACAGGCTCACACCGGAGGAGATCGTCGGGGTGCTGATCCTGCTGATCGGTGCGGGTATCGAGACCACGATGCTGACGCTGGGGAACGCCTGGCACAGCGCGTGGCAGCATCCCGACCAGCGCCGGGAGGTACTGACCACCGACGGCGCGCGGATCGAGGACTGGCTCGACGAGGCGATGCGCTGGGATCCGGTCGGTCAGACGCTGCTGCGCACCACCACCGAACCGGTCGAACTGCACGGGGTGCGGATCCCGGCCGCCGCACGCATCCTGCTCGTCACGGGCTCGGCCAACCGCGACCCGGAGGTCTTCGAGCGCCCGGACGTGTTCGATCTGGACCGTGACACCGGCGACTCCCTGGTCTTCGGCAGCGGCCGCCATCACTGCCTGGGTGCCAACCTCGGCCTGCTGGAACTGCGCATCGCGTTGCAGGAAATCGTTTCCCGCGTCGCGGACTTCGAGCTGGACTCTGCCGGCATGCGCCGCATCCACGCCTCGAACAACCGCGGCTTCGCGACTCTGCCGACCACAGTGACCCTGCGGTGAGCTGCCCGGGATTCGTTCGCGGGGCAAGCGGTTTGTTGACGCTGCAACCGATCCGTAACACGGATAGCGGGCGCGCCGACATGCACACCGAACCGGCCACCGATCCGGACTTCCCGATGGATCGGCATCGCTTGTCATGGCCGAGATTTCTTCGGATGTTCGCCGGTGCCGCCGCCGCGATCCTGCTGATCCTGTTGGGCGTCATGGCATTCCGCTCCCAGCCGCCATCCCGGCAACTTCAGCCGCAGGTACGGCCACTACCCGCCGTCACGCAGCCGCTCCCGTCGGCCCGCCGAGGCGCACCCATGCCAGGATGAGGTGTGGGTGCGAGAACCGGCCTCCCGCTGCATTCTTGCGGTCGATTCGTCGGAAACCGGACTTTTGAGGCCGAAGAATGCAGCGATAGGCCGGTCCGGCGACCTCACCCCGCGATGAGTTTGGTCGCGGCGGTTTCGATGCTGGTCTCGTCCAACAGGACCGCAGCGGTTGCGGGGCCCAGGGGTACGAAGGTGTCTTCGCTGGTGACGCGGGCGAGGGGGCCGGTGAAACCGGCGTCTACGAGGGTGGCGCAGAGTGATTCGGAGACACCTCCGGTGCGGCGGGTCTCGTCGGCGATCAGGACGCGGCCGGTGGTGCGGGCGTGGGTGAGCAGGTCCTCGACGGGAAGCGGTGCGAGCCAGCGGAGGTCGAGCACGCGTGTGTGGATTCCCTTCTCGGACAGTCGGTGTGCCGCGCGCAGGCTCATCGGGACGCCGTTGCCGAAGGTGACGATGAGCAGATCGGTTCCCGAGCCGTGGATTCGGGCCCGGCCGATGTCGACGGGCTCGGTCGAGGGCTCCGCGAGCCAGGCATCGTCGCCGGATTCGTAGAGGTCTCGGGTGTGGTAGAGGGCGATCGGCTCGAGGTAGACGCAGACGCGGCCGTCGACCCGGGCGGCGGATACGCAAGTGCGCAGCATGGCCGCGGCGTCGTCTGCCCTGGCGGGGGAGGCGATCACCAGGCCGGGGATATCCCGCAGGGCCGCAACGGAATTGTCGTTGTGAAAGTGTCCACCGAACCCCCGCTGGTAGGCATACGAGGCGATGCGCACGACCATCGGATTGCGATATCGGCCGCCGGAGAAGAACTGGAGGCTGGCCGCCTCACCCCGGATCTGATCCAGCGCATTGTGCACATAGGCCAGGTACTGAATCTCCGGGACCGGCACGAATCCGGCCAGTCCCGCTCCCAGCGCGGTCCCCAGCACACTCTGCTCATCCAGCAGCGTATCGAACACCCGCCGCGCCCCGAACCGCCGCTGCAGCCCCTTGGTCACGCCGTACACCCCACCCTTACGCCCGACATCCTCCCCGAAGACCAGCACATCGCTATCCCGCGCGAGCAGTTCACCGAGCGTTTGATTCACCGCCTGCGCCAAGGTCATCGGCGATCGGGCGGCGGGGCTCGAGTCGTCGGCCGCGCCGGAGTCCGCCGAAGTCGACGCGCCGTCGTCGAGTGCGGTTCGATTCGCGGTGTCGGCGCTGGCCTCCGGGTCGGCGGCCGTATCAACGGACGTCTGATTCACCTTCGGCGCCAAGGCCATTCGCGGTCGAGCGGTGGCGATCGAGTTGTGGGGATCCGCCCCGGCATGTGAACTGGAATCGGCTATGGGCGGTGCGGCATCGTTGAGTGCGGTGTGCGGGTCGTCTGCCGCACCGGGACCAGATGCCCTGCCCGATATCGGGTGCGGTGAAGTATCAGTTGTTGCGTTGTCCCATGCGTGGAGTTCGCCGAGCGTTTGGTTCACGGCTTGCACCGAGGCACTTCGCGGTCGGGCGGCGGGCCTCGAGTCGGCGGATTTCGGGCCGGCAGGTGCGGTGTGATCCCCGGTGGGCGGCACATCATCACTTGGGGCGGTTGGAATCGCAGCACCGGAATCAGCGGTGGGCGGCGCGCTCTCGTTGGATGCGGTCAGATTGGCGGTAGTCGTCGAATTCTTACTCCATGTGCCAGTGTCGGTGTCCCGGGTGGTTGACGCGCGTGCGGTTCGATTCGCGGCATTGGCGCCGGTCTGCGGGGCGGCAGCCGTACCGGGACCAGATGCGCTACCTGTAATCGGGTGCGGCGGAGTGTCGGTCGCCATGTTGTCTTGCGAGAGGGGTTTGCCCGGAGCCTGATTCGTCGCCGAGGCCGATCGCGATGAAGCGGCGGCGCTCGAGTGGTCGGGAGCCGGTTCGGCAGGTGTGCTGGAATCGGGTGTGGTTGGCGCGCCGTCATTTGGAGCGGGCCGATTCGCGATGGTGGAGTGCGCTGTGGTCGGTGCGCTGTGGTTCAGTGCGGTCCGATTGGTGGTGGTCGTTGGAGTCGTACTCGAGGTTCTGGCGTCGGGGGTTGGCGCGTGGTCGGTTGCCGTATCCGCTGTCCGCGGTACGGCTGTGCTGCCGTCGGTGTCACTCAGGAGGGCCGAGTCGGGGTCGTTCGGGTCTACGCGGCGGGTGTCGAAGATGCGGGTTCCGTTGGGTGGGAG
>NZ_JAGPOX010000044.1 GCF_019038435.1 Nocardia alni | reverse complement strand
GGGTGGGACAGGGGCTCGGGGAGGGCGGTGACTCCGGTGCCCGCGGTCGTGTAGGCCGGTTTGTAGATCATGTTCATGGCCATGACGGCCTCTTGGCGCAAGGCCTCACGGGCCTGTTGGGCATCGATGACGTGGGAGGTCTCCAGGAGGCGGGCCACGGCGGCGATCGGGCCGGAGTTGCCGGGTGGGGGGACGGCCAGTTTGACCGCCTCCGCAGCGGCGGCTACCGCGCCCAGGCGTGTGCCTACCTCGGCCAGGACCTCGGCGAGTTCGTCGACCGCGGCGTCGAAGGCGCGGGTGCTGGCGTAGGCGGCATCGGCGGCGGGGCCCTCCCAGCCCACGGAGTTCATCACCTGGTCGGCGGTGCCGCGGGCGATCGGCACCGTCGTGGTGAGGGTGGCGGCCGCGTCCAGCCAGACCGACGACGCGTGCAGGATCTCCGCGGCGTCGATGCTCTGGGTCTCGGCGTAGATCTTTTCGTGCGGCATCGACTCGAAATGTTCCATCGCACTGATGTATTCGGGATCGGTGCGGCGCTGGGGCCGGCCGTTCATCGCGACAGCCTCGACTCGAGGGCACGCAGGGCGGCGGCGTGCTCGGCGTCGGCCTCGTCGTAGAGGCCCGCGCTGACCAGGAACGCCTCGGCGAGCCGGTGCGAGGCGGCGATGTACTGGTCCAGCTGTGCGGCGGCGTCGCGGGCCTTGCGGGCGAAACCGGCCTGCAGCTGCTGCGCGGAGAAGAACCCGCCGAAACCGTGCAGCTGTGACACGGACTCGAGCTGTTGCTGCAGGGTGTGCAGCCGATCGGCCTGTTCGTTGTACTGCGCGGCACAACGACGGGCCGCGTCGGGGTCGAAACGTACCGTGTCGCCGTGCGCCGCCTGCAGAAATCTTGCGATATCGGCTTGGTTGGTTTCGATCGTCAAAGCACACCCCCTCGGGGATCGGTCGGTCCTGCCCAGCCTATCGGGGCCGTCCGACATGGATAGTCAGAAGAATGCATCGCTACGGTCACTGTGGGATGCGTTTTTGCAGGTGCGCTCCGATTTGCTGGGTCGTCGCGGGCGCCAGGTGCACCTGATCGCCCGCGCGGACCAGATACCGGCCGTCCCCGGCGACATCGAACCAGGTGTAGTAGATCGGTCCTGGCGGTTTGTCGCGGTCCAGGCGCGGTTCGATGCGAATATGTCCCTCGGCGGTGTGCGGCTTGAGCAGTAGCCGGCGGATGCGCGGGGCCACCGGATCCGCGGCTATCACGGTCTCCTCGTCGCGTACCGCGTCCGTATTCGCGAACCGGGCGGGCTCTCGTCCGGCCGGGGTGTCGGGCAGCAGCGCGGCGATGCGGGCCCCGAGCTTGGCGCTGTGCCCGATCGAAATATGCACGTGCCCACCGAAATCCGGTGACGGCCCGGAATCCTGCACGGCGAGCACGGCGTGGTCGTAGACCGTGGCCCCCAGCACCCGGATCTCGGATCCGGGGATGTGCGCGCCGCCGATGGCCACCACCCGGGTGTGCGGGTGGGCCAGGATGCGCAGGCACGCGGACAGATCCGGGTCGTCGCCCAGCGGCAGGGCCGTCTGCATGGTTCGGGCGAGCGCGGCGGCGTCGGCCTCGGTCCGCGGACTCTCCAGAATGCGAATCGGGAACGGATGACGATCCAGTTTGGTCTCTCGCCAGATGTGCGCGAACTCGTCCGGTGTGAAAGACCAACTCACGCCGAAACACACCCTTCACCCGTCCGCCCCCCCGAGCCTCATCAGATTAACGGCGTACCGCATCGACGGCCACCCCCTTGGGAGTCACCGGAGGGCCACCGGAAGGGCAGTGGGAGGGCCGGAAGATGCGAGCATCCTGGAAGTGCACTCGGCGCCGCAGGAGCTGTCCCCTTCACAGAGATTGCGGCGTGCTGGATCCGGTGCGGCCCGCCCTTGCCGCACCGGGCTCGCGGTCCGGTGCCCGCGTGTGCGGCGTCGAGTGCGTACGTATCGAAGGGCGGCGGTGACGGGGTCCGGGCGGTCTTGCCGGGTCGCGTCACCGCTCGCCCCGGCCCTGGGAGGTACATCCCGATGTCCGTACCGCAACCCGGTGGTCTGGGCGCCAAGCTCCCGGACTGGCATGAACTGCTCGCGGCGTTCTGTGGGCACGTCGGCGCCGAACCCGACGCCCATCCGGTCACGCGGTGGGGTCGCGAACTGGCCGAACTTCATCTGGCCCGGCGCGAGTTCCCGCTACGCACCGCCGAAATCGACTGCCGCCGCGCCGAACTCGTCGTCCAAATCGACAACTGGGTCGGCGCGCACATGTCCACCCCCCGTCCGTACCCACGCTCGCTGGGCGCGTCCGTGGACGGTATGGCCGCCGCGCAGGTGCGCGCCGGATGGTTGCTGCGGGGTGCGGACTCCTCGGATGAGCGCGTACACGCGGCATGGTTCCAACTCGCCGCGCTGGCCGACGACTGGACAGATCTGATCGCTCGCACCGATACCTCCGCGCGGCCGCTGGGTGCGCCCGTGCGGGAGAGGCGGCGCCGCGCAGCGGGACAGTGATTCTGATTACATACCGCCGAGGGCGGAGACGGCCGCGGTATCGGCACCCAGCGGGCTGAACGGCGGTAAAATCACAGGGGGCGAGTGTTCGAGATGGCGTCTGTTCCAACACAGGGGTTTGATCCGAGACGTTAACGGGAATCTTGCGTTCACCCGGAATAACAGGTCCAGGATCAGCGGGGCAGACATCGTAATGAGCAGCCGAGCCGAGGAATACCCGAGGACATCGAGTGCACCAGTGGTGAACGGGCCAACCCCCACCGCGCCCGGGCGTACCGGGCAGGGCGGCGGGCTCATGGCCGATGCCGGCACCCGGGTACCACAGAGTTCGCGCGATCTGACCGTGGCCGAATCGCTGCAGTTGCTGGCACGCGTGCGCTTCGGGCGGATCGTGTTCTCGCGCTACGCCTTGCCGACGATTCGGCCGGTCAACCACATAGTCGACGGTGAGACGATCGTCATCCACGCCAACCGCGCGACCACGCTGTCTCCGGAGCGGCAGGTGGTCGCCTACGAGGCCGACGTCATCGACGAGCAGACTCGCCGCGGATGGTGCGTCATCGTCACCGGCACCGCCGAACTGGTCGAGGATCAGGACGAGGTCGAGCGTTATCGTGAGCTTCTGCGGCCGTGGCTGCCGGGGCCGCGGGACCACGTCGTGCGGATCTTCCCCGATATGGTCACCGGGGTCGAATTCATCGATCCGGACGACCCGGACGACTATGCCGCGGGTGATCAGGCGCTGTAGTCGCTTGTCAGTATCCGGCCGAGACGTCGATGCGCGCGATCAGCTCTCGCCCTTGCACGAATCGCGTCACATTCTCCGCGACATGTTCGGCGAAGGCGGGCGCGCGGACCTGTGACGGGTTCGAATCGTGCGGTGTCACCATCGCATTCGGCAGCTCCCACAGCGGATGGCCCGCGGGCAGCGGTTCGGGGTCGGTCACATCGAGCCCGGCGCCGCCGATCGTGCCCTCGCGCAGCGCCTCGACCAGGGCATCGGTGTCGACGAGGCTGCCGCGGGCGATATTGATCACCCAGGAGGTCGGTTTCAGCTGGGCCAGTTCGGCTTTGCCTATCAGATGCTGAGTGTCCGCGGTGGCGGGCGCGGCGACTACCACATGATCGGTTCGCGACCAGATCTGCGAGAGCTGTTGCGCTGGAACAGTTTCTACCACTGCGGGCAGTGATATCGGTGTACCGGAACGATTTACCGCGATGACCCGTGTGCCCAACGGGGCCAGCATCGCGATCAGCTCACGGCCGATCCCGCCCGCGCCGACGACGGCCACCGTGGCGCCGCGCAGCGTCCCGACATGCGGCTCGAGCTGCCGCCGGTGCCAGTCGCGTGCGGCGAGGTGTTCGGGCAGGTATCGCACTCCCGCGAGCAGCAGCATCAGTGCGTGCTCGGCCACACTCTTGGCGAAAGCGCCTGCGGCTGAGGTGAATACGACATTCGGGTGATGATCGAAGACGGATGTCTCGAACCACTCCTCGACACCGGCGGAGAACAACTGCACCCATTCGATGCTCTCGGGCAGCCGCTCCGGAAATCCGTCCGGGCCGCCGTTCCAGACCAGCGCCCGGGCTCGGTCGAGTTCGACCAGCGTTCCCCCGGCCCGGGTGATCGCCTCCGCCAGCGGTGCGGTGTGCGTCGGACCGAGTGCGATGGGGGTCGCCGTCATATGGTTTCTCCTGTATCCGGGGCCGTCCGATGCGACGTTAGCGGGCACGGTGGGAGATCGCTCGGGCAGTGTCGATGCCTGCCCGGACGAGTGTGATCATCGCCGGGCTAGGTGTCGGCGGTGTCGGTGTCCGCGTCGAGGTCGACCTCGATATTGTCACGGTCGGCCCAGTCGAGCAGGCGGTCGATTTCGAAGACCGCGTCGTCGATGCCCGCGTGCAGGTCACCCAGCTGGGCGTAGCGGGCGGGCACGGTGGTGATGGTGAAATCGCGGGGATCGACGTCGGGGATCTCGGCCCAGTGGATCGGGGTGGACACGGTGGCCTCGGGGATGCCGCGCACCGAGTAGGCGGCGGCGATGGTGTGGTCGCGGGCGTTCTGGTTGTAGTCGACGAACAGCAGGGCCGGGTCGCGGTCACGCCGCCACCAGGTGGTGGTGACGTCGTCGGGAGCGCGGCGTTCGACCTCTCGGGCGAAGGCCAGCGCCGCCCGGCGCACGTCCGCGAAGCCCCACTGCGGTGCGATGCGCACGTAGATGTGCAGACCCTTGCCGCCGGAGGTCTTCGGCCAGCCGACCGCGCCGAGTTCGTCCAGCACCCCGTGCACCACATCGGCCACTCGCTGCACCCGTGACCACGGGCAGTCCGGCATCGGATCCAGGTCGATCCGCCACTCGTCCGGTTTCTCGGTATCGGCGCTGCGCGAATTCCACGGGTGGAATTCCACCGTGGACATCTGCACCGCCCAGATCACGTCGGCCAGTTCGCGCACGCACAGTTCGTCGGCATGCCGCCCGTAACGCGGAAAGTACACGCGCACAGTGGGAATCCAGTCCGGCGCGCCCGCGGGAACCCGCTTCTGATGGACCTTGCCGCCCGGCAGCCCCTTCGGAAACCGATGCAGCATGCACGGCCGCTCCCGCAGCGCGTTGACGATCCCGTCCCCGACGCTCAGGTAGTACTGCACCAGGTCGAGCTTCGTCGCCCCGATCGCAGGGAAGTAGATCCGATCGGGGTTGGACACCCGCACGGTGCGTTCGCCGACCTCCAACTCGATCGAGGGCGACGCGGACTTACCGGCCACCCGTCCGACGATAGCGACTCGATGATCTCCAGGGCGAGCATTGGGTGGTTGTGGTGTGATCGGCACTGGTGGACGACGCGGTCCGAGCGCTCGGACCGCATTTCATGGATGACCTTTCCGAGCCCGATGCGGACTCGTCCTGGCAGGCATCGTCAACTCCGCGCATACGAGGCTCCTGCGCCGATCCGGGTGCCGCCGCAAAGGCCCGGCGCTGCGGCTCGGCCTCGAAGATGACATGGGATCCGAGTCGTACTGGGCCGGTGTCGCCGGATGAGTGCGGTTGTTATGTGACGGTGGCCAGGGCGAAGGGGAGTACGGCAGGGGCGCCTGCTCGGCGGAGGGTGTGGGCAGCGAGGGTGAGGGTCCAGCCGGTGTCGGTCTGGGCATCTACCAGCAGGATCGGGCCGGTGAGGTCGCGGAGGTCGGGGGTCTCCCACGAGTCGAAGAGGGCGGCTACGCGATGGGCGGAGTTGGCGGCGGAGACCGGTGGGCGGTCGGGGCGTACGGACAGGGTGCCCAGGTTCTGGAGACGGCCGATATGCGCCAGGCGGGTGGCCAGGTCGGCGGTCAGATGTGGGTGCGTGGGTGACTGCATGGCGAGCACCGATGTCGGGCGTTGGGTCCAATCCCAGTCGCGCAGGACGGCGATGCAGGCGTCGACCACCTGATCGGAGACCGGGCCGTCGGGGCCGTCCAGGAGGGGGCGCAGGCGTTGGCCCCAGCCGAGGGCGCTGAGGCGGCCCAGGGCCCGGCCTGTCTCGGCGCCGTCGGAGATCTTGCCGGACAACGGGATTCCCAGTTTGGCCAGGCCGGTGGGCCATTGCTTGCGCGGTGGGAGGTCTATGCCGGGGCGGTCGAGACGGGTGCGGGTGGCGGTGAGCTCTTGCTCGTCCACGGCGGTGTCGGGTCGGACGCCGGTGCAGTTGTCGCAGCGGCCACAGGCGAGGGCGCCGGGCGCCGACTCGGCATCGGCCAGCGCGGGGTCGTCGAGTTGGCGGCGCAGGAAGGTCATGCGGCACTCGGCGGTGGACTGGTAGTCGATCATGGCCTGCTGTTCTGTCTCGCGGGCAGCGGACAGGCGTTCGTAGCGTTCGGTGTCGTACTCCCAGGGCACACCGGTGGCGAGCCAGCCGCCGCGGACCCGGTGGACCGCACCGTCGACGTCCAGCACCTTGAGCACCATCTCGAGCCGGGAGCGGTTGAGCTCGACCAGCGGCTCCAGCGCGACGGTGGACAGCGGGCGCTCGGTGTCCAGGGCCGCGAGCACCGACCGGACGAGATGTTCGCGAGGAAAGGCCACGGAGGCGAAGTAGCTCCAGATCCGCTTGTCTTCCGGGCCGGGCAGCAGGACGACCTCGGCGCGTGCGGTGCCGCGGCCCGCACGGCCCACCTGCTGGTAGTAGGCGATCGGGGACGACGGCGCGCCGACGTGGACCACGAAGCCGAGATCGGGCTTGTCGAAGCCCATGCCGAGTGCGGAGGTGGCCACCAGGGCCTTGACCTCGTTGTCCAGCAATGCCTGCTCGAGCACCTCGCGCTCGGCCGGGTCGGTCTGGCCGGTGTAGGCGGCGACCCGGTGACCGTGTGAGTTCAGCACATCGGCGAGGTCGTGGGCGGCGGCGACGGTCAGCGTGTAGATGATGCCGGAACCGGGCAGTTCGTGCAGATAGCCGCTGAGCCAGGCGGTGCGCCGCACCGCATCCTCGATGCGGACCACCGACAAATGCAGTGACTCGCGGTCCAGGGTGCCGCGCAGCACCAGCGTGTCGGTGCCGATCTGGGTGGCGACGTCGGTGACGACACGGTCGTTGGCCGTGGCCGTGGTGGCCAGGACCGGGACATCCTCACCGAGGTCGGCGATGAGGGTGCGGATACGGCGATAGTCGGGCCGGAAATCGTGCCCCCAGTCCGAGACGCAGTGCGCCTCGTCGATCACCACGAGCCCGGCGTCGGCGGCCAGCTTGGGCAGGACCGCATCGCGGAAGTCGGGATTGTTCAATCGTTCGGGACTGACCAGCAGGACATCGACGCCGCCGGCTGCGACCTGGGTGTGGATCTCGTCCCACTCGGTCATGTTTCCCGAGTTGATCGTCGCGGCGACGACGCCCGCGCGCTGTGCGGACGCCACCTGGTTGCGCATCAGCGCCAGCAGCGGCGAGATGATCACCGTCGGGCCGCGCCCGGCCGCGCGCAGCAACTTCGCGGCGATGAAGTAGACCGCCGATTTACCCCAGCCGGTGCGCTGCACGACCAGGGCACGCCGGCGATGGCGCACCAGCGCCTCGATCGCTGTCCACTGGTCCTCGCGCAGGCGGGCCTCGGGGCCGGCCAGGCTCCGCAGCAGTGTCTCGGCGGAGTCACGCAGGTCTGTCGGGTCTGTTACGACGGTCGGCTGGGTCACGCCGACCATCGTGCCCGAGCCCACCGACAACAAGCCACCCATCGCCTCGACCTGCACCCGTTACCTGAAACCGCACACGTTCCAGAGCGTCCGCACCCATTCCAGGACGGCACATCGGTCATTCGAGTGGCGACCGGTCTCGTTGCTTCGAAGAATTCGCATCACCCGCATCTGGCTGCTGACCGGTCGTCTGGCCGTCCGGATCGGCCTTGCGTCCGGGCGTTGGGAATTCTGCGAACTTTGCCACGGCATGCGGCTGTGACCTGGTCAAATGACTATGGAACCGGATCCGGTTACCCGGCGTCGAACTAGAACAAACATCCATTTGTAATCGACGCGCATGGGGAGGCCGAAGTGACACATCGTCAGGTTTGCCGCAACTCGGGTACCGCGGGTATCCACCGGCGGCGCGACATCCTCGCCCGCGGCGTGGCGGACGAGCAGCTCCGCCGGATGTGCGAGGGCGGCGCGCTGCGCCGGGTCCGGCGCGGCATCTACACCGAGGCGCAGGCGTACGCGGCATTGGATCCGAACGCCCGCCATCGGATTCAGGCTCTCGCGGCGCTGCCGGAGATGGCGGACGACGCCGTGCTGAGTCACCTGTCCGCGGCGGCGATCTACGGCGCGCCGATCTGGGGCATGCCGATGGACCGGTTGTGTATCACCCGAAATCGGCGCTATGGCGGCCGGATCAAGCCACATGTGAAGGTGCACTGCGCTCCGTTCGAATGCGTGGCGGAGGTGGACGGCATGCTGGTCACCACTCCGGCACGCACCGTCGTCGATCTGGGCCGCACCGCGCCGTTCGGGACCGCGGTGGTCGCCGGCGACTGGCTGGTCCGCGAATTCGGCCTGACCGCAACCGATCTCGCGACCGAACTGGACCTCGGCAGTGGCCGCAGCGGGATGTGGGCGGCGCGTCAGGTGGTGAAATTCCTGGATCCGCACAGCGCCAGCGCCGCCGAATCCCGCAGCCGGGTGCGGTTACGGGAACTCGGCGCGCCGATCCCGCAGGCGCAGGGCGAGGTGTTCACCGCGGGCGGCCGAACTCTCGGACGTGTCCATTTCTACTTCGGCGACAGTGGTGTCGTCGCCATGGTGGACGGTGCCGGTCCGGGCGGGCGCCGACCGATACGTACCGCGCAGCGACGTGATATCGCCCTACTCGACAACGGGTTTCACCTGGTTCGCTGGAGCCTGGACGACCTGTCCGGCGATGCGGTTTTCGTCCGTCTGCACGCCGCACTCGCCCGTCCCCGCTCCGCCCGTCCCGACGGCTTCATCCGCCCGGCGCCCCTACCCGAGCCCAGGGCCCTGACGGTCAGGCAGCTCTGAATCGGCCGTTCCGGGAGCTCAGGCGGTCTCGGCGACCAGATCGAGGAGATGTTCGCGGACCAGGTCAGGACGTTCCTCGGGGATGAAATGTCCGCAGCCGGGCACGTATTCGACGGTGTAGTCGTCCGCGCGAGCGGTCTGCGCGGCCGCCAGGGAGTGGTGGATGGCACTGTCGTCGATGCCGAACAGGGCCCGGATCGGCAGGCTCGGGCGAGGTCCCGGGCTGCGCCGGGAGAGGATCTCGTGTAGCAGGAAGGTGCGGTAGGTATCGGTGGCGGCGCGCGCCACGTCCGGATCGCGGAACCGTTCGCGGTAGGCGCGCACCACATCCGGGGTGAACTCGGTGTGGTCGGTGGACCCGCCGAGCAGTACCCGGTCCACGAAACGGGTGCGCTGGTGCAGTGGCATGCCCAACGCCGCCACCAGCGGCTGATACATCAGCAGTCGCCAGGCGTGCGGCCCGAGCGTGCGCGGCGTCTGCCAGGGGTGGGCGATATTCATCGGCGCGAAACCCGCGAACCGCTCGGGCTCGCGCAGCACCATGCGGAATCCGATGAAACCACCCCAGTCGTGTCCGACCAGCACGACGGGGTCGGATACGACGGCTTCCATCAGGGCCAGCAGGTCACCGGCGACCTCGTCCTTGGCCCACCGGTGCGGCGCCGGACCGGACCAGCCGTAGCCGGGCAGATCGGGCGCGATCAGGCGCAGGCCCTCCGGGGGATCGGCGAGCAGATGGCGCCAGGTGTAGTGATGCTCCGGCCAGCCGTGTAGCAGCAGAACGGGGCGTCCGTCGCCCGGACCCGCCTCTGTGACATGAAACCGCACGCCGCGCGCGGTGACATGGTGGCGACGCACGCCGGGAATCTCCGGGGGCTCGAGGATCGTTCGGGACACATCCGGATGCTATCCGCCGAGCCTCGGCAAGTCGTCCCGCACGGATTTCCGTGTCCGCACGGATATTTCCGGTGTCTGACGCGACAATGGATGCGGCCGAGACTGTTGATCTCGCCGCACCCGCGGCGACCTGGGAGGACGGGCGATGGCGAAGAAGTTCGAGTCACCGCCGGGCTGGTCTCCGCCCGGTGCTCAGTTCCAGAGCCGAGGCGGGACGGGGCACACTCTGGCCGGCGTACTGCTCGGTCTGATAGTGACGCCGATCGGTATCGCCTTCGCGGCCAAGGGCGGTTCCGACATCCGGTACTGGGTGATCGTCGGTGGCGTCACCGATCGGGCGACGGCTGCGGGGGAGATCATCGTCGGTTCGGTGCTGCTGATGCTGGTGGCCGCGCTGGCCGGATTCTCCCCGATCGGTACATCCGTCGCCGCCCTGGTGTGGGGCATATTTCCGGGCCTTCTGCATATCCTGTACCCCGACGACACCTTCCGCCTGATCGGGGATCTGCCCTTCCTCAACGCCACCTGGCAGGTGGCGTTGCATTCGTGGGTGACCTACGGATTCGCCCTCATCTCGGGATTCGTGCTGCTGGGGGCAAGTTTCGCCGCTCTGGTCCGCCGTCGATGAGTCACGACCCGATGAGCGGCTCGTAGACCGAGATATACCAGGACGATTCGCCCTCGATCCGGAGTGCGGCTCGGCGCTCGTGCGGGCCGCGGACAGGCTCGGAAATCGTGAATCCACTGGCGCGCAGGCGGTTTACAACGTCATCGAGATCGTCGACCTTGATCGCGAGGAACGGCAGGTCCGCGTCGCGGTCGGCGCCCGCGAGCATGACGCGGGCGCCGTTCGCGTCGAACTGGGCGAAGCGTTCGCCGTCCACGAATGTGGGCTCGCCGATGAGGGCGGTGAGCAGTTCGACTGCGGCGGAGAGGTTCTCGACCGGATATGCGGGGCTGATTCGCTGTACCGTCATGTGCGCTCCAAGGCTGTGCGGAGGGCGGCGAACGCCGCGGTGTTGGCGTCCTCGGCCTCCGGGAGGTGCTCGAACATGGTCATGAATCCGTGGAACATCCCCTCGTAGCGATGTATTTCGGTGGGCACATCGGCCGACGCGAGGAGATGGGCGTATGCCTCGCCCTCGTCGCGCAGCGGATCGTATTCGGCGGTGACGATATAGGCCGGCGGCAAGCCCGCGGGGTCCGCGTGCAGCGGCGAGGCATAGGGGCTGGCGGCGTCGGTGCTGCCCAGATACTGCTCCCAGTACCAGCGCAGGTGATCCTCGGTGACGAAGTAGCCGTGCGCGTTCTGCCGATACGAGTCGCCGGAGCGGCTCGGATCCAGGAACGGGTACAGCAGGAGTTGGAAAGCGACCGCCGGACCGTGGTTGTCGCGGGCCTGGATGGCCGCGACGGCGGCGAGATTGCCCCCCGCGCTGTCTCCCGCAACGGCCAGTCGAGCGGGGTCGCCCCCGAATTCGGGTGCGTGCGCGGCGATCCAGACCAGCGCGGCATAGGCGTCGTGCGCGGCCGCGGGGAAGCGGTGTTCGGGTGCCCGCCGATAGTCCACCGAGACAACCAGCGCCCCCGACTCGTTGGCCATCAACCGGCAGAACTGGTCGTGGGTGTCGAGATCGCAAATCACGAAACCGCCACCGTGACAGAACATCACGACCGGAAGCGTGTCCTCGGTCTCGATCGGCCGGTAGATGCGCACCGGGATGTCCGGTGCGCCTCTAGGCCCGGGTATCACCCGGTTCTCCACCGCCGCGAGGGGTATCGGATAGATCGGCAGTGGAGGCCGGGCCGCCAGCATACGACGCGCCTGCCCGGCATCGAGCACCTCTGTGCCCAGCGCAGGGAAGGCGGCCGCCGCGGCGTCCACCAGCGCCCGGGTTCGCGGTGTCATCGGCATGGGGCTTCCTTACGACTCGATGACGTTGGGCACGAAGAACTTTCCGGCCGACAGCCCGCCGTCCACCGACACCTCCGCGCCGGTGATGTAGGCCGCCGCGTCGGAGGCCAGGAAGGCGACCAGTTCGGCCACATCCTCGGGCAGGCCCGTACGTTGCAGCGGCAGTGTCGGATAGCTGCCGGGACCGGTGGTCAGCTGCGGAATCATCGGCGTCGCGATCGGCCCGGGATGCACCGAGTTGACGCGAATTCCTTGCGGCCCCAACTCCATCGCGGCCATCTTGGTCAGCCCGCGCAGTCCCCACTTGGACGAGCCGTACGCGCTGTGCGAGCGCAGGCCCTCGAGTCCGGCCTGGGAGGAGATGTTGACGATGGATCCGCCGCCTGCCTGAACCATCGGCGTGACCGCGGCACGGATGCCGCGAAACGCGCCCGTGAGATTGACCCGGAGAATCCGGTCGAACTCTTCGGGTTCGGTGTCCACCAAAGGCTTACGGGTATAGATCGCGGCATTGTTGACCAGTGCGTGCAGTCCGCCGAACTCGCCGAGCGCCACGGCGATCGCGGCATTCCAATCGTCGTCGTCGGTGACGTCGTGCCGCACGAAACGTGCGGCGCCGCCGAGGGATTCGGCCAGGGCCCTACCCTCGTCCGTCAAGACGTCGGTGATCACGACCTTCGCGCCGCGCGCGACGAACAGGCGGGCCTCTGCCGCGCCCTGTCCGCGGGCACCGCCGGTGATGAGGGCGACCTTGCCCTCGAGGTCGACCATGATGAGCTCCTTGGTATTTCGAGAAGACGGGGTTACTGGTGGCGGAAGTGCGGGATGACCTTCTCGCCCCAGTGCCTGATGGTCTCGAGGCACGCATCCTGCGGTACCGTGCCCATCTGGATCAGGCACAGGATCTCGTCGGCCCCCGCCTCCCGCAGCCGCTCCACATAGGCGATGGCGTCCTCCGGACTGCCGTAGGCGTGCTCGGCGTTGAAGATCGCGGTGGCGCCGGACTTCACCGGGATCTTCGCCTCGTGCAGGTAGGCCACGTGTTCCTCGGCGGCCGCCTTGATCTTGGCGACCTCGTCCACACCGGGGTCGACGGCCTCGTCCGGCACCGGGCCCGCACCGTAATAGTGCTTGATGGACTGGGCGAAGAAGCGCTGGCCGCGCGCACCGATCTGCTGCGCCTTCTCCCGGTCGTCCAGCACGATGGTCGGGCACAACGCCGCGAAGTGATCGTTGACTACGGTGGAGACGAAACGCTCACCGGTGCGCGCCGCGATGGCCTGGTCGTATGTCCTGCGCAGCTCGGCGATCTCCTCGATACCCGCGAAACCCAGTACCAGAGCGCCGATTCCGTACTCGGCGGCCAGCTTCAGAGTGTCCTTCTTGGTGCACGCCATGAACAGCGGCGGATGCGGACGCTGCACCGGGCGGGGCAGCAGCGAATGCGGGTCGATGTCCACAAGTTCGCCGTGGTACTCGAATTCGCCGTCCGGATCCTGCCACGCCGTGCCGATCAGCCGCAGGGACTCCTCGACCTCCTGGTAGGTGCGGTCGGGATCGACTCCGCACATGGAGGTTTCGACCGGGGTCGCGCCGCGGCCCGCGCCCAGGTTCAGCCGGCCGCCCGACAGCACGTCGAGCATGGCGGCGCGTTCGGCCGCGCGCACAGGATGATTGAAGTTGAACGGCATGCACACCACGCCGTGGCCGATGCGAATCCGTGTGGTCTTGGCCGCGACCCAGGTCAGGAAGATCTCCGGGGCGCTCATATGCGCGTACCACTTGAGGCCGTGGTGTTCGACGGCCCAGACGGTGTCGAAACCCATCTCGTCGGCCAGCACCGCCTGTTCCACACAGTCGCGCAGCACCTGGGCCTCGTGCTCGGCGGTGGGGTCGCTCATCTGCGCCTCGAAGATCATCGAGAACTTCATCCGGGGGTCTCCTGCGTATCTACTGGGTCGTGACTATGCCTAGTAGAAATAGTTGTATTCGGACTCCTGGAGGTCAGCCTCAAGTCTCGGTGGGCGGGACGTGTGCGTCAGGCCGTATGCGGTGACGCCGGGCCGTTGACTCGCAGGTCGGGCTTGCGGATCTTGCCGGAGGCGTTGCGGGGGAGGGAGTCGACGATATGGATGTGCCGGGGGAGCTTGTATCCGGCCAGTCTGGACCGCGCCCAGTCCAGGACGGTGGCCTCGGTGAGGTTCGGCTCGCGGGGGACGAGGAATGCGGCGGCGACCTCGCCGAGGCGATCGTCGGGGATGCCGATCACCGCCACGTCCGCAATCCCCGGATGTGCCAGCAGGATTCGCTCGATCTCCGCCGGATAGGCGTTGAACCCGCCGACTACGAACATGTCCTTCAGACGATCGGTGATGCGCAGATAGCCCTCGGAATCCAGGGCGCCGACGTCGCCGGTGCGCAGCCAGCCGTCGGTGTCGATGGCGTCGGCGGTGGCCGCGGGATTGTCGAGGTAGCCGCGCATGACATTCGCCCCGCGCACGGCGATCTCACCGGTGGCGCCGGCGGAGAGTGTGACTCCGTCCGGACCGATGATGCGAATCTCACTGCCGGGCAAGGCCTTACCGACGGTGGTGGCGATCAGCTCGGCGGGCGCGCCGGGTGGGCATATGCTGACCACACCGATCGATTCGGTGAGCCCGTAGGCGGTGAAAACGTGCTCGATACCGAGTGTGTCGCGGATCCGCTCGATCAGTGAGACCGGGATCGTCGCACCGCCCGTTCCGGCCAGGCGCACGGTCGGCAGGGGGCGCGCGGCGCGCACCAGATCGTGGAAAAGCGTTGGGGGGCCGGTCAGGACGGTGATCCGCTCGCGGTCGATCAGCTCGGCGACCGCGGCGGGATCGAAGCGGGCCACCGGCGCCATGCAGGCCGCCCGCAGCAGGCAGGCCACGATTCCGGCCTTTAGTCCGAAGGCGTGTGAGAACGGGTTGACCAGCAGATAGCGGTCGTCTGGCCGCAATCCGACCGTGCCGGCCCATTGCTCGAAGACATCGAGGGCCTGACCGTGGGTAGCGAGTACACCCTTGGGCGCTCCGGTGGTGCCGGAGGTGAACAGGAGATCGGCGATGTCCTCGGGCTCGACGGCCTCAGCGCGCCGGTCCGCCTCGGAAACGGATGTTGCGGAGGCGGATTCGAGGAACTCGGACCACGATGCGACGGGTGCCGGTCGGTCCTCCTGTGGGACTGCGGTGGTCGAGTTCGGCGGTGACGCCGCGCTGTCGATTCCGGATGGGGACACGTCCGGGTCGGCGACATCCGATAACAGCACCAGTTCGGTGAGATCCGGCAGGGCACGACCGGATTCGGCGAGCATGTGCACGTAATCGGAGCCCAGGAACCCTCGAACGGTGAACAGCAGGCGAGAACGACTGCGCGCCAGGATATCCGCGGCCTCCGGCCCGCGCAGGCGGGTGCCGATCGGCGCCAGAACCGCACCCGCGCCGAGCAGGCCGAGGGCGGTCACGATCCAGCGCGCGCTGTTGGGCGCCCAGATCGCGGCGGCCTCGCCTGGTCGTAGCCCGGTCGCCATCACCGCGCGGGTGACCTCGCGCGCCGCGTCGTGTAGTTCGGCGTAGCTCAACCGGCCGTCCGGTCCGGCGAGCGCGGCGGCCGATCCTCGTTCGCGCGCCTGCCGCGCCAGCAGGGCGGGAATGGTCCTGTAGTCCTCACCGCTGGTCACAGCCGGTTCAGGACGGTCCATAGCGGACATCCTGCCGCACCGGAACCCCTATTCGGCCGATTCACGCCACCAGTCCCGATGAGCGGAACCTGTGCGAGCCGACGGCCGGGTACGTGCCGTGATCAGCGGGCCCCTGGACGATGGGTCCCGCCCGGATCAGGGGCTACAGCGTGGGCACCTGCTGCGACGGGTTGATCCACTTGCCGATCGGCAGCGGGGGCAGGGCGCGTACGGCCTCCATGATCAGGCTGCAGCCGCTCACGCTGGACAGGCACACGAAATTGCCGTCCTTGTCGTAATTCAGGGTCTGGCCCAGCAGGGTCCAGCTCAGGCCGTCCGAGGAGACGGTGAACGGGCACAGGACCTGCGGAATGTTGTTGCACGGGCCCTGGATGTCGTACGGTCCGACCGGATAGGCGCCCGCCGCCGGGGCCAGTGCCACCCCCGCCAGTCCGAAGGCGCTCAGGCTCAGCAGGATTCGGCCGATCGTCCGCCGCATATCGTGTCTCTCTTTCGGTGTGCCCCGGTGTGAACCGGCGTTGAGCGTAGCGCCCGGAGAACAGTGGCGCGAATGAGCCATAGTGGACCGTGCGAAATTCTCGCACACCGCGTGTCGACGTGTACCGGGACCGATCGAGGCGGCACCCTGACGGTATGCAGGTGACCGCGGGCGAATTCCAGTGCATCTACGATCCGAGCCAGGGGCGCGAGCGCCCCTGGTACATCAACGACCACACCGTGATTCGCGACGAGTCCGGACGCTGGCACCTGTTCGGCATCACCCATCCCGAACCCGCGGATCCCTGGGACGAAACGGAGTTCGCGCACGCCACGGCCGCTCACCTGCTCGGCCCGTGGACCACATGTCCGCCTGTGCTGCGCGTGGATCCCGGCTACGGCGAGACGCATCTGTGGGCGCCTTACGTACAGCGCAGCGAATCACGGTATTTCATGTTCTACGACGGCGGCGGCGAGGACCGCACCCACACCGCGATGAATCTGGCAACCGCCACCGACCCCGGCCATTGGACCCGCCGCCCCGAAGGCCCGCTGTTCCACGACGGTTACGACGCCCGCGATCCCATGGTCCTGCGGGTCGGCGACCGCTGGATCATGTACTACTGCGCCACCGAGGATCCCACCGGAGGCCACCACGTGGTCGCGTACCGCACCAGCGATGATCTGGTCCACTGGGGCGAAAGAGCGATCGCCTACACCGATCCGGCGACCGGCACCGGAGCAGGACCGACGGAATCGCCATTCGTAGTGCACCACAATGGTTTCTGGTACCTGTTCATCGGCCCGCGGCCGGACTATCTGGGCACGGATGTCTTTCGCAGCTCCGATCCGCTGCACTTCACGATAGAAGACCAGGTCGGCCACATAGCCGCCCACGCCGCGGAGATCGTCCACGACGAGGGCCAATGGTGGATCACCAGCGCCGGATGGGGGCAGGGCGGAGTGCACATCGCGCCGCTGTACTTCCAGGACGACATCTGATCGGTCGTTCCCGGCCTGGGGACCGGTCACCTCGGCCGTGCGCCAGGTTCGCCACCTGTGGCGGAGGTGCTTGCGCGGACGGTCAGCGTCGGTGGCAGCCAGGTCTGCGGCGGGTAGGTCCGGCCTGCCAGCTGGTCCATGAGCAATTCCACTGCGCGCTCGCCGATTTCGGTGGCCGGCACCGCCACATTGGTGACCGGAATATGCGGATGTTCGGCGACCTCGTCCGGGCAGATGGCGACCACCGACAGATCCTCGGGAACCCGGCGTCCGCACGTGCTCGCCGCGCTCAACAGCGATGCCAGGATCGGCTCGTTGTGCACGATGAGGGCCGTGACGCCGAGTCCTGGGGCCAGCAGCCGGTCGGCCAGGTCGCGTGCCGCCGCCGCGGTCGGCTCGCACGGGTCGAGGGTCGCCTCGATACCGTATTCGGTTGCGGCGTCGAAGAATCCGGCGGCGACCCGCTGGGCGAATCCCGTTTCGCGGGCGTAGACCTGCGGAGGCGATCCGATCATGGCGATGCGGCGGTGGCCCAATTGCGCCAGATGCGCGACGCACGCCGCGCTCGCCGCGTGGAAGTCCAGGTCGATGCAGGTCAATCCGGCCGGGTCGGCGGGGACGCCGATCAGCACGCAGGGGTGCTCGAGTGACCGCAGCAGCGGCAGCCGGGAGTCGTGCAGCTGGACGTCCATGACGATGATGCCGTCGGCGATCGCGCCGTCGACCACGCGTCGCAGCCCGTCCTCGCCCTCCTCCTGGGTGAGCAGCAGCACGTCGTGATCGTGGCGGCGCGCGGCGGTCACCGCGGCGACGGCGAACTGCATCACCACCGGCACTCCGACGTCCGCGCGCAAGGGGATCATCAGCGCCAGAATGTTCGAACGGCTGCTGGCCAGGGCGCGCGCGCCGGCGTGCGGGCGGTAGCCCAGCTCGCGGATGGCGCGTTCGACCCGCTCACGGGTCTGCGAGGAGATCGTCCGCTTACCGCTCAGCACATAGGAGACCGTGCTCGGCGATACACCCGCGTGCCGCGCCACATCGGCGATCTTGACCACCCGACAACCCTCTCACCTCGGCTCCGAGGGAATTATCCCGCGCGGACACCGCTCACCGGATCCCGGACACCGTCACCAGCTCACCGGTGGCGTGGATCAGCATGCCCTGTGCGTGCCGCCGCATCGTCCCGCCGAGCACCACATCCGCCGTGTGGACCCCCACGAGCAGCGCCTGCCAGTCGCCGTGTCCGGTGATCCGGATATCGTCGCCGCGGCGAACGGCGTGGAACACCACCTCGCCGGTGTCGTCCGGGATGCGGGTGAGGACGTCGGCGCCGTTCGGCAATGCGTAGACCCGCAATGTCACCCCTTCGGCGTGGGCATAGTCCGGGCGATCTTCGCGCGCGCCGACCGGGATCACCGAACCCGGTCGCACCAGCAGCGGAATGCTCAGCACGCCGTGGTTCTCCCGGATCCACCGGCCGCCGCGCACCTGCTCGCCGCTCTCGTATCGAGTCCAGATCCCCTCGGGCAGATAGTAATTCACCATCCCGTCGGCATCGAACACCGGGGCTACCAGCAGATTGTCGCCCAGCATGTACTGCCGCTCCAGATGGGTGCATGCCGGATCGTCCGGGAATTCCAGCACCATCGCCCGCAGTACCGGCCAGCCGTGTGCCCGCGCCTGCTCGGCGGAGCCCAGCAGATACGGCATCAGGCTCATCTTGAGCCGGGTGAAGTGCCGCAGCACCTCGACGGCCTCGTCGTCGAAGGCCCACGGCACCCGCACCGAACCACTGCCGTGCAGACGGCTGTGGCTGGACAGCAGCCCGAAGGCGATCCACCGCTTGAACAGCGCCGGATCGGGGGTGCCCTCGAATCCGCCGATGTCGTGACTCCAGAAGCCGAACCCGGACAGGCCCAGCGAGAGCCCGCCGCGCAGGCTCTCCAGCATGGCCGGATAGCTCGATTCGCAGTCCCCGCCCCAGTGCACCGGAAACTGCTGCCCGCCCGCGGTGGCGCTGCGCGCGAACAGCACCGCCTGTCCCTCGCCGCGATGCTTGCGCAGCAGATCGAAGACGGTCCGGTTGTAGAGGTGTGTGTAGTAGTTGTGCATCCGCTGCGGATCCGAGCCGTCGTGGTAGACGACGTCGGTGGGGATGCGCTCGCCGAAGTCGGTCTTGAAGCAGTCGACGCCCATATCCAGCAGGGCCGCCAGCTTTTCGGAATACCACTGCCGCGCTTCGGGGTTGGTGAAGTCGACGATGGCCTGCCCGGGCTGCCACAGATCCCACTGCCACACCGAACCGTCCGCCCGGCGCAGTAGATATCCGCGTTCGCGTCCCTCGTCGAACAGCGAGGAACGTTGGGCGATATAGGGATTGATCCACACGCAGATCCGCAGGCCGCGGGCCGCCAGGCGTGCGAGCATGGCCCGAGGATCGGGAAAAACCCTGGTGTCCCATTGGAAGTCGCACCAGTGGTAGTCCCGCATCCAGAAGCTGTCGAAGTGGAATACGCTCAGCGGCAGGTCGCGTTCGGCCATGCCGTCCAGGTGGTCGGTCACGGTCTGCTCGTCGTATGCGGTGGTGAACGAGGTGGACAGCCACAGCCCGTAGGACCATGCCGGAAGCCGTGCCGGGCGGCCGGTCAGGGCGGTGTACCGGTGCAGGATCTCCTTCGGCGACGGCCCGTAGATCACCAGATACGTCAATTCCTCACCGAGAACGCTGAACTGCAGCCGCGAGACCGCCTCCGAGGCGATCTCGAACGACACCCGGCCCGGATGATCGACGAAGATCCCGTACCCCGCCGTCGTGAGCAGGAACGGCACGTTCTTGTACGCCTGCTCGCTCGCGGTGCCGCCGTCCTCGTTCCAGATATCCACGACCTGACCGTTTTTCACCACCGGCCCGAATCGCTCGCCCAGCCCGTAGACATACGTGTCCACGCCCAGCTCGAGCTGTTCGCGCAGGAACCGTCCGTCCGGAGTGTCGAGCATCGCCATCGCCTTGACGCCGCTGCGGGTCAGCGTGCGTCCCTCGGCCCGGAACTCCATGCCCCAGTCGGTCCGGTCGAATCGCAGCGACAGAGAACCGGATTCGAATACGGCCTCGAACTCGTCGGACCGGGCTCGACCGCCGCGCTCGGTGTCGAGCTCGAAGGCCGGGCCCCGGGCAGCCGTGCCGTGAAAGTGCGTGAGGCGCACGGCGATCACGTTCTCGACGGGAGAGGTGCAGGTGATGGTCAGTAGCGGGCCATTGAGCAGATCACCGCGATCGCGGATCGTGGTCACCGGCGCGTACACGGTGAGTTTATCTGGTGTGCAATCGATGTCGTGTAGTTGTGCGGGGTAGTCGGCGTGTACGCCCGGGCGCATCAGCCAGTATCCGTCCGTGAATTTCACTTGACCGCTCCTACCGTGATGCCCCGGGACAGGGTGCGCTGGAAGATCAGGAAGAACACGACGGCGGGCAGCAGGCCCAGCAGCGCCGAGGAGCTGGTCATGGTGGCGTCCATCATCTTGTCGCCCTGCAGCGTCGACAGCGCCACCGGGACGGTCTGATTGTCGTTGGAGACCAGCATGACCATCGGGATGTACAGCTCGTTCCAGGTCCAGATGAAGAAGAACACGCACAGTACGCCCAGGGTGGGGCGGCTGATCGGGACGACCACCCGCCACAGCACCGACCACCGGCCCGCGCCGTCGATCTCGGCCGCCTCCACCAGCTCTCGCGGAAACGTGCTCAGCACCGAGGTGAAAAGGTATGTGCCGAAGGCGCTCTGGATCACGGCGAACACCACGATCACCGACCACACGGTGTCGTAGAGGTTCAGCTCCTTGGCCAGGTAGTACAGCGGATAGATGAGCCCTTCCTGCGGCAGCGTGTTGGCGACCAGGAACCCCGCCACGATCCAGACCCGCCCGCGGATGCGGCCGATGCCCAGGGCGTAGGCGTTCAGCGTCGACAGCAGTACGGCGACGACCGCCACCACGCCGCTGATCACCATGCTGTTCACCAGGATTCGGCCGAAGTCCACCCGGGTCCAGAAGCTCGTGATACCGCCGGTGTAGAACCCGTGCGGCAGCGCCAGCGGACCGCCGGTGGCGTATTCGCCCGGGGTCTTGATCGCGTTGATCAGCACGATCACGAACGGCAGCAGCATCACCACGGCCAGTACGGCCACCACCAGGAGCACCGGCCACCGGGACCGGTCCCGGCGGTGGGGGCGAACCGGGCGTGGGATCGCCCGGGACGAAACCGGTTTCGCCTCCACCAGTGTCATCGGTCCTCGCCTCGTTCCTGTACGCGCATGAACACCACGGTCAGCACCAGGATCAGCAGCACCAGCACGGTCGCGATCGCCGAGCCGTAGCCGACCTGGGTCTTCTCGAAGAACTCCACGTAGGAGAAGTACGAGGGCACGTCGGTGGCGCCGCCCGGCCCGCCGCGGGTGAGCACATAGATCGGTGCGAACGCCTTGAGCGAGGCGATACTGCAGGTCAGCAGCACCACGTAGATCTCCGGTCGCAGCTGCGGCACGGTGATGTGCCACAGCTTCCGGGGCCAGCTCGCGCCGTCCAGTTCGGCAGCCTCGTACAGCGCCGGATCCACTCGCGACAGCCCGGACATGAAGATCACCACCGGATAGCCGAGCTGGAACCAGATCAGCACGCCCATGACCGACCACAGCGCCCAGTGCGGATCGCCGAGCCAATCCCGGCCCAGGCCGCCCAGTCCGATCGCGCGCAGCGCCGCGTCCAGCGCACCACCGGTGGCCTGTGGCATGAGAATCCAGCTCCACACGATGCCGACCACCGCCATCGGCAGTACCTGTGGCAGGTAGATGCAGGCGCGCAGCGCCGCGGCGACCCGGGCGGAGAACCGGCGGGTGATGAAGTCACCGATCGCGAACGCCAGTACCAGCCCCACGGCGGTCGGGATGATCGCCATCGCCACCAGCAGCCCGACGTTGTGTTCGAAGGAGGCCCAGAACTCGCTGTCGCGCAGCAGTTTCGAATAGTTGGTCAAGCCGGTCCAGTGGATCGCCGAGACACCGTCCCAGTCGGTGAACGACAGCGCGATGTCGGCCAGGAACGGCAGGCCGATCACCGTGATCACCGTGATCGCACCGGGCGCGAGATAGGGCACATAGGAGCGCGCAAGGGAATATGCCATGGGACAAAACCTTTCGAGTCATCGGACCCAGCCCCTCATGCTGGGCCCGATGAACTGGGGATCCGGCTTCCGCCATCCCGGCGTGCTTCTCAGCTCGTCGGGATACTGGAGTCGTACGCCTTCTGCAGGTCCGATTGCACTTGGCCGGGGGTGGCGCTGCCGGTGATCAGCTTCTGGGTCTCGGCGACGAGCGTGTCGTAGAACCCGGCGGCGGGCCAGTCGGGGTAGTAGGCCAGCCCGTCCGATCCGCTGATCGTGTCGAAGTTCTGGATCAGTTCTCTGGATTTGGGATCGGTGATCGCCGCGGGGTCGGCCGCGACCGGAATGCCGCCGTTGTTGCCGAGTGCGTTCTGCACCGTCTTCTGCATGGTGAGATTGATGAATTCCTCTGCGAGCGCGGCATTCTTGGACTTCCTCGGTATCACCCACAGGTTGCCGCTCGAGCCGGGATACAGTGTCGTACCCGGGAAAAGCATGGTGTCCCAGTCGAAGTGGACTTCCTTCTCGATGCGCCCGTACCACCAGCTGCCCGACAGCATCATCGGATACTTCTGTTGTTCGAATGCCGTACCAGCGTCCTCGGCCTTCAGTCCCGCCGACGACGCGGCGATGTAGCCCTTGTGCACCCAGTCGGCGAAGGTGTTCACCGCGTAGGTCCAGGCCGGGTCGTGGAAGTCGACCTTGCCGGTGTAGCGCTGGTACGCGTTCACCCAGTTGCGATCGGCCTTGGACAGGGCCAGTTGGTAAAGGTATTGCTGTGCCATGTATTCCGCGCCGGCGTCGGCCAGCGGGGTGATGCCCTTGGCGGTGAAGGCATCCATCGCCCGGATCAGGTCATCGAAGGTGTGCGGTATCGGGATGTTGTTCCGTGTGAACAGACCCTTGTCGTAGAAGAGCATGACGTACTCGCCATAATTCGGAATCCCGTACCAGGAGCCCGATCCCATCACCCCCCTGGCGTCGTACTGCCCGGTCGCGGCGACCGAGGCCGGTAACTCGGTGTCCCAGCCGTACTTGTGCACGGCCGAGGTGAGATCGGTGAGTAGGCCCTTCTTCGCCAGCAGGCCCGCGGTGGCGTTGCCCTTGTTGTACTCCATGACATCCGGCGCGTCGTTGGAGTTCAGGATCATGGGTGCTGTCTTCTGCAGCTGTTCGAAGCTCTTCTCCTCGAACTGCACGGTGATGTCGGGATGCGCGGCTTCGAACTGTTTGATCGCCTCGTTCCAGGCGACTCCCATGGCACTGTCGGCGGTCTCGTAGTGCCACAGGCGTAGCACCTTTCCGCCGGACGATCCGCCACTGCAGGCGGTGAGAGCCAAGACCCCGGTGAGCAGGACAGCCAGCGCGGCGGTGACCTTTTTCATGCGCGAACCTTTGCGAATTGCCTGGATGGAGCTGTCGAAGCGCTTCGACAAACACTGCTAGACGCTAACATCCGAGTGATGTGCGCCACAACGATTTGTCCGTTATTCGTCCCAGCGCCCCGGCGGTGACGCGGTCTGGATTTCGTGGAAGAATCTTGCTATGCAGGTGAGTTCGAGCGCCGGGAGGGCCGCATGCCGCTACAGACGCTGACGCAGCAGAGCTTTCAACCCGCCGTCGCGCGCGGTGGCATTGTGCTGGTGAAGTTCTGGGCGACCTGGTGCGGCTGGTGTACCAAATTCGAGCCGGTGTACGAGGAGTCGTCGCGGATGCATCCCGACATCCTGTACGGCACCGTCGATGCGGATGTCGAGCAGCAGTTGGCGGGCACCGCGCAGGTCCAGAGCCTGCCGACGCTGCTGGCCTTCCGCGACGGTCTGCCGGTCTACTCCTCGCCCGGGTACAAGGATTCCGGGCAGCTCGAGGAGATCGTCCAGGAAATCATGTGGCTCAACATGGACGACGTGCGCCGCGAGATGACCGCGGCCCATCCCGAGCTCGCGCAGCAGGCCAACCAGCAGCAGCGGGCTCCCATAGCCAGGCAGGGGGCCGGACTTGCGGGCGGTCCCAGCTTCTATGGCTGGCCCGGCCTCGTCGCGCGCTGAATCACAGCGTTGTGTCGAGCCGACCCGAACATGCGTCGGGGCGCCGCATCCCGGACTCCGGAATGCGCCGCCCCGAGGTCTGATCGGGTTCAGTCCGCCGTACCCGGCCGGTAGGCCAGCCCGGCGACCATGGCCAGCAGGCCGACAGCCGCCATGTACGCCCATCCGGCGCGGTACTCGTCCAGGCCGGGGACCACGGCGTGAGCCAGGATCGCGGTCAGGATCGCCACGCCCAGTGCGGAACTGGTCTGCCGCGCCATCATCAGCGTGCCCGATCCCAGCGACAGCTGATCCGCGGGCAGCAGGGCCGACGCGCCGAACAGCGGCGGTTGCAACAGTGCGGTACTCGCCCCGGCCAGGATCGCGCCCGGCAGGAACATCACCGCGTACGACGTGCTGAATCCGGCCGTCACGAGCCACCACACCACGCCCGCGGAGATGGTCGCCCCGCCGAGGGCCGCCGAGGCGCGGGCGCCGATGCGGGCCACGATCCGCCCCGACATCGGCGAGAGCAGCAGGCAACCGATCGGGATCGGCGCGATCCCCATGCTCGCGGCCAACTCCGAATAGTGCCACTGCTGAGTCAGGAACAGGGTGCCCTCCAGGATCAGCGCGGCGAAGGCCAGGTAGTACGCGAACACCCCCAGCGATGCGATGCGAAACAGTCTGTGCCGCAGCACGACCGGACTCACCACCGGGTCGGGGTGGCGACGTATGTGCCAGGTGAACCCGGTCGCGAGCACGAGCGCCGCGGCCAGCGTACCGATCGTCGTGGGTGAGGTGTATCCCCACGTGGAGCCCTGAACGAAGACGGTGGTCAATGCGGCGGTGGCGCCGAGAATCAGTGCGGCGCCGAACAAATCGAGCCTGCGCTTGACCTGCTGGCGGACGTCGGGCAGCACCCGCAGCCCGAATGCGAAGGCCGCCACCGTGAACGGCACATTGAGCAGGAAGATCCAGCGCCAGCCGGCTTGTAGCAGCAGTCCGCCGATCACCGGTCCGCTGCCCGCCCCGGCCGCGGCGATCGCGGTCCAGATTCCCATGACCGTGGGGTGTTCGCGGGCGTCGAAGGACGGCAGCACCAGCCCCAGACCGGTCGGCACCAGCAGGGCCGCGGCCACGGCCTGCACGATTCGCGCGGCGATCAACGCGCCGAGGTCGGGCGCGGCGGCGCAGGCGATCGAGGCCAACCCGAACAGCGCCACGCCGAGCAGGAATCCGCGCTTGCGTCCGGTGTCGTCGGCGAGGCGACCCGCCGGAACCAGTAGCGCGGCCATCACGATGGTGTAGGCGTTGAGCACCCAGGACACCGTGCCGGCGCTCGCGTGGCCGAACGACCGCTCGAGGGTCGGAAAGGCGACCGTGACCGCGAAGAGGTCCAGGATTGCGAGGTACTGGGCGACGGCCGCGACGGCCAGTACCCGCCATCGGCGCGGGCTCGCGGTGATGGGGACGGTGCCGGTGAAGTCCGCTGAACTGGCGGTAACAGTCATGTGAGCAACTATTCCGACACAAGTTCTCCCGTACTAGTGGCAGGATTGCCAATATGCGCTAGATTTTCGACATGACCGAACGTAGCGCGGGAACTATCGCCGTTGCCGTCGCCCCGGGGCAGCCGATCTTCGAGGTGGCGATTCCGTACCAGGTGTTCTTCGAGCCGCCACCCGGCGTGGACGATGCCGACTGGTACGACCTTCGGTTGTGCGGTCCGCGCGGTACCCGGCACGCGACCATGCGGGATCCGTTCGTCACCCTGACCGATTACGACTACGACGATCTGATCGCCGCCGACACCGTGATCGTGCCCGCCACGCCGAATGTGCGCGAGGATCCACCGGCGGAGCTGGTCACGGCCGTGCGCACGGCGTACGAGCGGGGTGCGCGAGTCGTGGCGTTGTGCTCGGGCGCGTTCGTCCTGGCCGCGGCCGGACTGCTGGACGGCCGGCGCATGACCACGCACTGGAAACACGTCGCGACCCTGCTGGATCGGTTTCCGCGGCTGGATGTCGACCCGTCGGTGCTCTACATCGACGACGGCCGCATCCTGACCAGCGCGGGCACGATGGCCGGGATAGATCTGTGTGTCCACCTGATCCGCAAGGATCTCGGCTCCCATATCGCCAACGCCGCCGCGCGCAATCTGGTCGTGTCGCCGCACCGCGCGGGCGGCCAGGCACAGTTCCTGTCCTCGCCGGTTCCCGCGCGGACCTCCGAGACCGGGCTCACCGCGACGTTGCAGTGGGCGCTGGAGCGCCTCGACACACCGCTGACGGTAGGCGATCTCGCCAAACGGGCAGGGCTGAGCGAACGCACCCTGGCTCGGCGCTTCCACTCCGAACTCGGCGCGACGCCGCTGCGCTGGCTGCTCACCCAGCGCCTCATCCGGGCCCGGGAACTGCTGGAGGCCACCGACTTCGGGGTCGATGTCGTGTCGCAGCGGTGCGGGCTGGGCAGCGCGGCCAACCTGCGCACGCACTTCGGCCGCGAGGTCGGCATCTCACCCAGCGAGTACCGCCGCTCGCATCGGGCGAACCGGCACGAGGTCGTCACCGCCTGAATTCGGTTGTGCTACAGGGGGTGCCGCCGTCCGATCGCGGACCGATGCTGATACCACCATGCGGTGGTGGCGATGTCGGCCTGCTCGAGCGGGAGGTACTCCATCGGCTGCGATTTGCCGCCCTCGCGCCAGCCCAGGGCTTGGAGGGTGACCCGCAGACTCCGGTGGAAGCAGATGGGATCTCGAACGTGCCAGCGGTACATGCCGAATCGCTGCTGCGGCTCGTAGATCTGGTCGCCGGGCAGCACCTGGACCAGGCCCAGGTAGGGCGTGGAGTAGGTGTGGTAGGCGCCATCGAGGTCGAAATTCCATGCGCCGCCGAAATAGTCTTCGGTGCCGGTACCGCAGATCGTGGGGAATTCGGTGTCGCCGTCGAGGTAGAACTTCATCTCGCCCTCACCCCACCACCCCGGTGCGTTGGGTGAGATCGCCAGATAGGTGCCGACGTACCGGCCCGGACCCGGGACGTCGTCCAGCACGGTATGAATTGCCGGATGCCCCAGCGGATTACTGCGCCGCCAGCGCGCGTGCAGGTATCCGGCTGTGCGCGGTACGTCCTGTTCGAGGTAGGTGATCTGGTAGTACACCGGAACCGTGTGATCGCTGCCGTTGTGCAGGGTGATGCGTGCGTGTGCGCGAAACGGCATGGGCCAGTAGCTGTTCAGCCCGCCCGCCGGGGCGACCACGAGCATCTCCGAATTCACCGGCGCCAACTCGTCCCACCCGTTGCAGAAGTAGGCGCCCAGCGACAGCTCGATCGCCGGTTCGGTGTCGGAGTCCCAATACACCCGCAGCGTCATCTGATTCAGCACCGCGCGGTCGGTGGTGAGCCAGAAATGCCGGATCACCCCCGGGCCAGATATGTCCGCCAGCGTGGCCGTCTGTCCGGCGTCCAGCGATATCGACGGCGACACCTTCCACCCGATACCCAGGTCGGCCGCGGCAGCCGCACCCGTCCCCTGCACCGCGCGCCCACCCATCCCCGGCGCCCCCGTGGGATTCTCCGCACTGATCGATCGTGTCCGTGCCTGGTCGAGCTCCCATATCTCCACTGCTCTGCCTCTCCGCGCCTCGAGCCGGACCAGTGTCCGGCCGATACCGTTGGCGCCTGCCGTGTGTCCGACGATCGGGTTAGCCCGTACCCGGCAAGTTACCCATGTCGGTGCGAAACAGTTGCCGCTTGGGAAACGAGGTCCGGAAACTCGGTGTCGTCCTCGTCTACGTGGGGCCTAGGGTCTGGGCATGACATGGATATCGCCGGAGGTGCGGCGTGGGCCGGAACTGCTGGTGGGCAGTGAGCGGGAGGTGGTGCGGTCGCAGTTGGACAAGGAGCGGATGACGCTGCTGTGGAAATGCCAAGGGCTGACCGCCGAGCAGATGAAGCGGCGGAGCGTGGAGCCCTCGTCCATGTCGCTGGTGGGACTGGTCAGGCATCTGACCGAGGTGGAGCGGGCGTGGTTTCGGCTGCGGTCGGCAGGGCAGCGGGTTAGTTCTCTGTACTGCGGCGCCGACAACGCCGAGGGTGACTTCGCTGACGCCGACCGGGCCGACGTGGAGCGCGATCTGGAGATGTACCGCACCGAGATCGCGCTGTGTGACGCCGCGGTAGCGCGGCTGGACCTCGATTACACCTTCGTCCATCCGCACTGGGATCGGGAGATCAGCCTGCGCTGGGTGTACCTGCACATGGTGACCGAGTACGCGCGGCACAACGGCCACGCGGATCTGCTGCGCGAACGCATCGACGGCGTGACCGGCGAGTAGCCGGATCACAGATCGTGGTCGCGGACCCACCCGACGATCTGGGTGCGGGAGGTGAAGTCGAGCTTGGTGAGTATGTGCTGCACGTGGGTCTCGGCGGTGCGCACCGAGATCACCAGTTCGGCGGCGATGCGCTTGTTGGTGTGTCCGGCGGCGATCAGGCGGGCGATATCGGTCTCGCGACGGGTGAGCGAGGTGGGGGCGAATGTCTCGCTTCTCTTGGTACGCACCGGATCCGGTGGTACGGCTGCGGCTTCGGGCTTGCGGCCCAAGGCGAAATCTATGGCAGCGGGTAACGCCAGCGCCGCACCGATGTCGTAGGCCGCGCGAAACTCGTTTTCGCCCAGCACTTCCTGGACCTGAACGCGGACCTTCTCGCCGATCGCGGTGGTGATGGCGTGTGCCAGCCGTACCGTGCTGCGCTGCAACGTCTGTGCCGCACCCATCAGTCGCGCCGCGCGCTCCATATCCCCGCGCGCGGCCGCCGTCCAGGCCATACCGTCGAAAACCGAGGCCAGCCAGACACATCGGTCGAAATCCGCGAAGGTCTCGACCGCCCGGCTCATATACGCCGCGGCCGCGTCCTGGTTGCCGTGCCGCCAGTGATCGACCCCGACCGCCCACAGCGCCAATCCACCCAGCATGTGCACGCCCTGGCGTTCGGTCACCGCCCGGAACTTCTCCGCGATCTGGGTCGAGCGGTCGTCCTCGAGCAGTGTCGCACACAAGAATCCATATGCGAGGCTGTCCATTTCGGCCGCGACATGCCCGGCCTCGCGGGCCAGTGCCGCGGCCTGGTCGGACAGGGTCAGCGACAACGCGTTGTCGCCGTCGGTGAACGCGATCAGCGCCTGGTCCAGCCGCGTCTCGGCGAGGATGTCGATCGCGCCCAGATCCATTGCCAGCGCGGCACTCTCGTCGACGTACAGCGCCGCCGACTCGCGATCGGACAGCGACGCGGCCAGCGAGCCTGCCGACGCCAGCGCCAGTGCCCGCTCGGCCGCCGTCGCGTCCGGTGCGCGCGCCAGGGAGTCCATGATCCAGCGCACCCCCTCGGACAGGAATCGGTAGTGCTCCCAGTACGGGCGCAGCGCCGTCGCGGTGTCCAGCGCCAGATGAGGGGTATCGGTGAGTGAGAACTGCAGGGCCGAACGGATATTCGCGTGATCCCGGTCCACGGCGCCGAACCAGGCCAGATCCTCGTGGTTGCCGTAGGCGCGGTACCCGCGCAGGGCCAGCAGCCGATAGTGGTCGCGGTGCCGCTCGCGCACCGCCGTCTCGCCGCCGGATTCGGCCAGCCGATCGTGCCCGAACTGCCGGATCGGTTCCAGCATCGAATATCTCGCCGCATCGTCGGTGCGGCGCAGGGCCAGCACCGACTTGTCGACCAGGCCGGACAGCGCGTCGATGAGATCGTGGCCGGGCAGCAGGCACACCGCCTCGGCGGCGTCGATGTCCAGACCACCCGCGAAGACCGAGAGTTGTTGCCACAGCATTTGTTCGGCAGGTGTGCAGAGCTCATAGCTCCAGCGGACCGCGCCCTCGATCGTCTGCCGGCGCTGCGGCGCGGTGCGCGGGCCGGTGCGCAGCAGCCCCATCGTGTCGTCGAGCCGGTCCAGCAGCTGCGCGGGGGACAGCACGCGCAGCCGCAGGGCCGCCAGCTCCAGCGCCAGCGGCATACCGTCGAGGCGGCGGCAGATCGCGGCCAGGGTGACGCGATTGGCGGGTGTACTGGCGAAACCGGGGTCGACCGCGCTCGCCCGCTCGACCAGCAGCCGCACCGCGTCGCTGTCGTGCTCGGCGGGAACCACGTGCGCACCGGGGATATCACCGACCGGCAGGGGTGGCACCGGCATCACCTGCTCGCCGGCGATGCCCAGCACCTCCCGGCTGGTGGCCACCACCCGCACCCCGGTCGTGGCGGTCACGATGCGCTCGACCAGCGCGGCGCACGCATCGATCAGATGTTCGCAGTTGTCCAGGATCAGCAGCAGCCGCTTGGCTGCGAGAAACTCCAGCAGGCGCGGCAGCGGGGCGGTGGTGTCGTCGCGCAGGTGCAGCGCCTCGGCCACCGTGAGCGTGACCAGATCCGGGTCGTGCACGTCGGCCAGTTCGACCAGCCACACCCCGTCCCGAAAGGCGCGTCCGGCGGCCGCGCCCAGCTGCCGCGACAGCCGGGTCTTGCCGATCCCGCCCGGCCCGAGCAACGTGAGCACCCGTGTGGTCGGCAGGAGCCGCCGCGCCTCGGCCAGTTCGTCGTGGCGGCCGATGAAGCTGGTGACCTCGGCGGGGAGGTTCCCGATCACACGGCGCGCCATGTCCGCCACATTAGCGCGCGGCTGCCTGTGGACAGCCCGGGAACGGGCGATAGGCTGTGCGGTACATCGACGTACCACCGAATCCCCCGAGGAGACCTGACGTGCGGATCGGCATCCTGCTCAACGAACCGACCGGGCCGGACGGCCTGCGGACACTCACCGACGAACTGCGCGCGGCCGCCGACGAGGGCTTCGACTCGGCCTGGCTGTCGCATATCTTCGGCGTCGACGCGCTCACCGCGCTGGCTGTCGCGGGCAGCCAGGTGCCGGGCATCGAGCTGGGCACCGCCGTGGTGCCCACCTACCCGCGGCATCCCGGGACGATGGCGCAGCAGGCGCGCACCACCGCGCTCGCGGTCGGTCCGGGGCGGTTCACGCTCGGCATCGGGCTGTCGCATCGAATCGTGATCGAGAATATGTTCGGTTACGACTTCGAGCGGCCCGCCCGGCACATGCGGGAGTACCTGTCGGTGCTCAACCCGCTGCTCGACGGCAAGCCGGTCTCCTTCTCGGGTGAGACGGTGACAGCCAACCTCGCGCTGTCGGTCCCCAACGAGGGCCGCGTTCCGGTGCTGCTCGCCGCGATGGGCCCGGCGATGCTGAAGCTCGCGGGCTCGGCGAGCGACGGCACCGTGCTGTGGATGACCGGTCCGGCCACCATTCGCGAGCACATCGCGCCGATCATCACCGCCGCGGCGGCCGAGGCCCAGCGGCCCGCGCCGCGCGTGGTGTGCTCGCTGCCGGTCTGCGTCACCGACGATGTCGACGCCGCGCGCGAGCGGGCCGCCAAGACGTTCGTGATGTACGACCAGCTGCCGTCGTATCGGGCGATGATGGACCGCGAGGGTGCGCAGGGCCCTGCGGACCTGGCCATCATCGGTTCGGAAGAGTATGTGACCGAGCGTATTCACGAGGTCTTCGCGGCGGGTGCGACCGAGTTCGTCGCCGCGATGTTCGTCGGCGGCTCGGATGCGGCGCGGACCCGCGCGGTGCTCACCGGGCTGGCGGACTGAGCCGTGCCCCGGGCGCGGCGCGCGCGAGTCGAGGACGTGCACGAGCTGGCGATGGCCATGCCGCACGTCACGATCGAGTACGGGTCGCAGGAGAATCCGGTCTATCAGGTCGGGCGCAAGTCGTTCGTCTTCTTCCGCACCCCGCGTCCGGACGCCGTCGATCCGGACACGGGGGAGCGGTACACCGACGTGATCGTCATCTGGGTTCCGTCGGAGTCCGACAAGCTTGCGCTGGTGCAGGATCCGGACTCGCCCTGGTTCACCACCGAGCATTTCGACGGGCATCTGACGGTGCTGGTGCGAGCCGGCCGAATCGGTGAGCTCGGTCTGGACGAACTGCGTGAGGTCGTGCAGGACGCGTGGTGCTCGCGTGCCTCCGCGGCCCGGGTGAAAAGCTGGTTGGCGCAAGGGGATAAGCCCGTCTGACGTGCCCGCACCGGTTGTCGCGCGCGGTTGAAGGATGTGCCTGCCGCCACCGGCGGATGCGGCCCGCATTCTGTCGAGACCGGGTTGGGGCAGGGTGCTCGCGAACGGCTTGACCTCGAGTTAGCTCGAGGTTGCAAGGTAGGGGTATGACACACGCTGTAGACCGTTGGAACGCCGCCTACGACAACGACACCGCACCCTGGGTGATCGGGGAACCACAACCGGAGATCCTCGCGCTCGAACGCGACGGCTGGATCCGCGGGCGGGTCCTGGACGCCGGCTGCGGCGCCGGAGAGCACACCATCGCGCTGACCGCGTTGGGCCATGACGTGTTCGGGGTCGACCTGTCACCCAGCGCGCTGGCTCATGCCCGTCGCAACGCCGCCGGAAAGGGCATTTCCGCCGCCCGATTCGAGCTCGCCGATATGGTGGCGATCGGCGATGATCCGGATCTGGCCGCGGAGCTCGGCGTCTTCGACACCATCGTGGACAGCGCGTTGTTCCACATCTTCCGCGAGGACGATCAGGCGCGCGCGAGCTATGAGCGCGCCCTGCGCAGGCTGTGCGCGCCGGGCGGGCGTGTGCACGTGCTGGCGCTCTCGGATGTCGAGGAGGGTTTCGGTCCGCGCGTCAGCGACCAGCTGATTCGTGAATCATTCGGTGCCGGATGGGAATTGGAGGAGCTGCGGCCCGCCCGCTACCGCGGCAGGGTCACCGAGACCGTGGCGGAGCGGATTCCGCCGGAGCTGAAGGTCGCCGCCGACGGCACCGTGGATGCCCAGGCCTGGCTGGCCCGCTTCCTGCGCCGCTGAGCGCGGCCGGCGTGGGTGCTCACGGCCGGGTGGACCCCCGAGGCTTGGCGGTGCGCCGGGATCGGCTGCGCCCTCGGGGATTTCGCCCGGTCGTGGCCAGTTTGTCCAGGTCGGCCAGCAGATCCTTGGCGAATTCGCGCTCGGCTTCGTAGTGGCGCACGCACCAGCGCAGGACCGCGCTCGGAAACGCCCAGTCCGGGTTGGTCTTCGACCCCTCGGCGTCGGCCTCGGCCCGGCGGCGCATCGCCTCGGCGTAGTCGATGTGCTCGGTGAGGATCTCGCGCAGCCGATCCGGTTCGGCCAGATGCCCGAGCCAGGCGCGCAGCATCACACTGTGTTTGAGCACCGGCGCCTCGACCGGGGAGTGATTCACCCAGTGCGACACCGCCTCCCGTCCGGCGGGGGTGATCGCGTACATGCGCTTGCCACGGACGCCGTCCTCGGACAGCACGGTCCGCGAGGTGGCGTAACCGTGCTTCTCCAGGCGCTTGAGCTCGGCGTAGATCTGGCTGAACGAGGGGCTCCAATAGAAGAACTGCAGACTCCAGTCGGCCCACTTCTTCAGGTCGTAGCCCGAGAGCTCATCGGCGTGCGAGAGCATCCCCAGCACGGCCCAGGAGGTGGTCGGCAGATCGGAACCGGACGGCATGGCCGAACTATATCGCTCAGGCATAGTGCGGTCGGTAACTATCGCCACCGTGCGCACCGGGGGTACAGCGTGCGCCCGGCCTCGTGCGCGACCTCGAGGACCACCCGGGCCAGCCGGTCGAAACTCATCGCGTCGGCCGGACCGGACAGTGACAGTGCGGCCGTCGGCACACCGCGACCGCGCAACGGGGCTGCGACACAGGCGATTCCGGCCACCGCCTCCTCGTGGTCGATGGCCACGCCCTGGCGCAGCCGGATACGGTCCAACTCGCGCCGTAAGGTGTCGGGCTCGCTGAAGGTGTGCGGGGTCAGTCGCGGCAGCCGGGTCCTGAATGCGGCCTCGGCGATGGCCGGATCCAGGGCGGCGAGCATCGCCTTGCCCAAACCCGTTGCATGCGCGGGCATCCGGCCGCCCAGGCGGGTTGGTAGCGTGGCCGAGAAGCGGCCGCCGACCTTGTCCAGATACACCACATCGCGGCCGTCGAGCACGCCGAGATGCCCCACCATGCCGGTGCGCTGGGCCAGTTCGTGCAGCAGCGGGCCGACCGCGTCGCGGATCTCGTTGTGGTCGGCGGTCAGGCCGCCCAGTTCCAGGGTGCGCATGCCCAGGCGGTAGCCGCCCGAGGTGTGCGCGAGCCAGCGCAGGCGGATCATCTGGTCCAGGATGCGATGCACGGTGGAACGTGGAAGTCCGGTCCGCTCAACGATTTCCAGCAGGGTCAGTGCGGGGGTGGCGGCGTCGAAGGCGTCCAGGATGAGCGTCATCCGCTCGATCATCGACACCGGGATGGTGCGGGCCGGTTCGGCGCTCGCCGGCCCGGGGCCGGGTGCGGACCGGCGCGGTGCGGGAATGGGGCGTTCGGCTACGGGCAGCACGGTGACGGCCATATGTACCTCCGTTGGCTCATATGCAGTCTAGAAGTATTCCGACTAGGCATGTGCGGCTTTTTCTCATGTGTCACCAGTCACAGTGGCCCGGCCCGGCGGGGCGGCGAATCGGTGGAACTACGTATCTCCTACCGATTCGTTCCCGGTGACCGGGGCTACGTATTGACCCGACCGCCGCGTGACCTGGTCTCATTATGTTCAGCTATATATCTGATCGAAATAAGGAGCCGCCGTGCAGCAGGTGGATGCGCCCGCACACTTCAAGGCCGTACTGAGTCGGTTCTGTACCGGCGTCACCGTGATCACCGCCCTGGACGACGGCGTGCCGGTGGGGTTTTCCTGCCAGTCGTTCGCCTCGCTGTCACTCGACCCGCCCGCCGTGTGCTTCTTCCCGGCGCGCACCTCCACCTCGTGGCCGCGCATCCGGCGCGCGGGCCGTCTGTGCGTCAACATCCTGGCCCACGATCAGCGGGAGGTGTGCCGGGCGCTGGCCCGCAGCGGCGCCGACAAGTTCGCCGGAATCGATTGGACGCCTTCGGAAAACGGTTCGCCCAGGCTCGACGGTGCGCTGGCCGCGATCGACTGCGAGGTGGAACGCGAGATCGACGGCGGCGATCACACCATCGTCGTCGCCCGGGTCACCGCGCTGGCCGAACATTCCGAGGAACCGCCGCTGCTGTTCTACCGGGCGGCATTCGAGCGGCTGGGGTAAGGGCTCCCGGCCACTGGGACTGCGAACTGCCGGCGGGCGCACGGGGCGTCACTATCGGTGTGACCCTGTACCCGCACGTTCTGGACCGCCCGCCGGTCCGCACTATCCGCGCATGGCGTGGAGTTGCGGCCGAGAATATTTGAGAGAGGTTGGTATGGAACAGGTTTCCTGCCGTGCATGCGGCTCGTGTGTGCTGGTGGAGAAGTACAGCCTGGCGCATACGAGCGTGCAGTGGACCGCCGGGGCCGCGTCGGCCTGCATCGAGATCGAGGGCGCCGACGCGCGGATACGCGCCTGTCCGATGCTGCGCGACAGCATCGAGGATGCGGTGGCGGCAGGGGTCATCGGCGTCAGCACACGCGAGAGCGATGTGCGCACCCGCGGCGGTATGCCGCTTCATGAAATCGGATAAGGAGTACCCACAGTGGCTGCCTTCAGCTCCCTCGGCTATGTGCGGATCGGCATCGCCGATGTCGCCGCCTGGCGCGGGTTCGCGTTCGACACCATCGGCTTCGCCGAAGGCCAAGGGCCCAACAAGGATTCGATCTACCTGAGAATGGATGAGCACACCTACCGGCTGGAGCTGGTGCCCGGCGAACGCGACGAGGTGCTCGCCGTCGGCTGGCAGGTCGCCGACGCCACCTCGCTGGCGCTGGTCCGTGAGGCGCTGGAGAAGGCCGGTGTCGCGGTCGTCGCGTTGTCGACCGAACAGGCCGCCGCACGGCACGCCGAGGAGGTCATCGGCTTCACCGACCCGTCGGGGTTGACGGTGGAGGTGTTCCACGGGCCGCTGCTGGACCACAGCCCCGTGCTGACCAGGTACGGCGCCCGATTCGTCACCGGGAACATGGGTCTGGGGCACGTGGTGCTGCCGGTGCCGGATCTGGAGGCCGCGCGCTGGTTCTACGCCGAGGTACTGGATTTCGTCGCGCGCGGCTCGTTCCGGATCGGCCCGCCCGATCAGCCGATGTGGATTCGCTTCTTCGGCGTCAACCAGCGCCACCACAGCCTCGCGCTGATTCCCGGATCCCGCCCGGACGGACCGGGTTTGGTGCACATCATGGTGGAGGTGGACGCGCTGGACGACGTCGGTCGCGCCCTGGATCGGGTGGGCAAGGCCGGATATCACCTGTCCTCCACCCTGGGGCGGCACACCAACGACAAGATGGTCTCCTTCTACGTTCGCACACCCGGCGGCTGGGATCTCGAATTCGGTTGTGAGGGAATGCTCGTCGGACCGGACTATGTCGCCGAGGAGATGACCGCCGACAGCTACTGGGGTCACGAGTGGTCGTTCGGCGAATAGGCCGAGCCGTGGCCGCGATCGACGTTGCGGGGTCGGCGTTCGCGGTGGTCACCCGCGTCAGCGTGTGAGCGCGCTCTCCGCCGAGGCCGCCGCGCGATGTGGCAGCACCGTTCGATCGCGGCCGGCGGCCAGCCCGGGCAGCCCGGTGAGCACCGAGACACCCAACATGATGAGGATCGGCACGGTCCATCCGCCGAGCGCATCGTGCACCGCGCCCAGCGCCAGCGGACCGACCGCGGCGATAACATAGCCGACACCCTGTGCCATACCGGACAATTGGCGTGCGGTATGCGCGTCCGGAGCGCGCAGGCCCAGGAACGACAGCGCGACCGCGAACGCCACACCTTGGCCCAGCCCCAGCATGACGGCCCACACCCACACCGAACCGATGGGCGTCCAGGCGATTCCGGCGAATCCGATCACGTTCAGCACCACGACCGCGACCACCAGCGGCCGCTGATCGCGCAGCCACCGCTCGAACAGCGGCACCGCCATCGCGCCGACCGCCTGGGTCAGGCTGACCAGCGCCACGGCGTATCCGGCGGCCTCCTTGCCCATGCCGCGATCGACGCAGATGGTCGGCATCCAGCCGATGACCACGTACGCCAGCAGCGACTGCATACCCATGAATCCGGTGACCTGCCAGGCCAATCGGTCGCGCCACAGCTCGCCGTGTCCACCGGATCCGCTCGGTGTGCCACTCCTGCGCAGCCTGGGCAGCCAGGCCAGCAGCGCTATCCCCGCCGGAATCGCCAACAGTGCCAGTGGCATTCGCCAGCCGGCATGCATACCGTGTTCGACCGGGACCGCCAGCGCGGAGGCCCCGGCCGCGCCCACGGTCACCGCCACCGAATACACCGCGGTCACGGTGGTGACGCGATCGGGGTAGTCGCGCTTGATGATCGCGGGTACGGCGATATTGCCGATGCTGATCGCGAACCCGGCCAGCAGCGAGGCCGCGAACAGCACCGCGGTCACCGGAATCACCCGGACCAGCAGCGTCGCGGTCAGCAGTCCCATCGCCGCGACCAACAGGGTCTCCGGCGCGGGAGACCGGCGCAGGAACGGTGCGATGAGGCCGTACATGCCGAAGCAGACCAGCGGCAGCGTAGTGAGCGCGCCCGCCGCGGTACCGGAGAGGTGCAGGTCGCGCTGCATCTCGGTGAGCAGCGGACCGACCGCCGTCACCGCCGGTCGCAGGTTGATCGCGACCAGCACGATCAGTAGTAGTCGCATCCGGTGCCCGGACATCACAGCGTCCCCCGATCCTCGGGTATTCCGGCAGCATTCGACTCGGCGAGCGAATTCAGCACGGCCAGTGTCGGTTCCACGACAGCGGCCGCGGCGCGTCCGGCGGCCTCGGCGTCGCGCGCGACGATCGCGTCGAGGACCGCGCGATGCCCCGCGGGGCCCGCCTCGGGCACCTCGTGGTCCAGGCGCAGCGCGCGCAGGGCCTGAGTCAACTGGGCGGCGAAGAAGCGTGCGGCCTCGATGAGGACGGGATTGCGGGTGATCTCGATGATCGCGAGATGGAACTGCGCATCGGTCTCGCCGAATTCGGTCGCGTCCGTGGCGGAGTCACGGTCGGCGAGCAATTCGCTGAGCCGGACGATATCGGCGTCGGTGCGGCGCAGGGCGGCGAGTTTGGCGGCTTGCACGTCGTAGGCCAGTTGCACCTCGAACACGTCGCGCGCATCGCACCGCTGCATCCGCCGCAGCAGCGGCCGGGGATCGGCGGTGCTGCGCACATAGGTTCCGTCGCCGCGGCGCACCTCGAGCACGCCGATATGGGTCAGCGCCCGGATCGCCTCGCGCACCACGGGCCGGCTGACCTGTAGCTGCCGTGTGAGCTCGAGCTCACCCGGAATCCGCTCACCCACACTCCACGTCCCGCTCTGCACGGTCGACTGCAACTGCTCCAGGACCGCGTCCACCGTCGATCCGGCCGCCACAGGTGTCAGTTCCACGGACAACCCTCCTGTCAGATGTCAGACATCTTATGTTTTCGTTGCTCGCCGAGACAAGGTCGTAACGAGCGACAGACGGTGGCATCGCTCACTCGACTCCAGGGCTGACCGGTGGCGTCGGGCATCGAACTTGTTTAGTCGCGACGGCTCGATGGGGGTGTTCGGTCGCGGTGAGGTGTCGAACATGTTCGATCGTCCGGCCCGATGGCTGATCAGGCGTCAGGCATGTGGAATCCCGTTCTGGGCGTGGTCTCCGTCCTCGAATATGCCGAGCGAGGTGTTCGCGCCGCTGATTACCACCGCCACCCGTTCGCCGGGTTCTGGGCGGTAGCGCCCGCTGATCACGCCGGCCAGTGCCGTGACCGCGGCCGGTTCGGCGACCTGCCGGGTCGCCGTCCACAACGCTCGCTGTGCTCGGCGGATATCGTCGTCCTCGACCAGCAGCACTCGGTCCACGAAGTCGCGGGCCAGCGGATATACCAATTCGCCGATGCGGGCGGGCGCCAGCGCATCGGCGGCGATACTGCCGGTCGGCGCGTCGACCGGACCTCCCGCCGCCAGTGCCGCGCTCAGCGTTGGCGCGCCGGTCGGCTCCACGCCGATCACCCGGACCGACCCGGCGAAGTATGCCGCGATGCCACCGATCAACCCGCCGCCGCCGACCGGAACCAGTACCGTGTCCACCGCCGCCTGCTCGGCCAGTTCGAGGGCGAGAGTGCCCTGCCCGAGCAGGGTTTCGCGTTGATCGAAGGCGTGTACGGGCAGGGCGCCGGATGCGGCGGCCCACTGCTGGGCCGCCGCGAGGGCATCGGCGTACCGGTCGCCGGTCACCACGAGATCCGCGCCACGGGAACGGATTCCGGCGATCTTCGCGGGCGCGGAGATGACGGGCACGAAGATCTTCGCCGGAATGCCCAGCCGGTGCGCGGCCTCCGCGACGGCCAGGCCGTGATTGCCGCCCGAGGCGGCCACCACCCCGGCCGGCGGGACCTCGCGCAGCAGAAGATTCGCGAAAGCCCCACGGGCCTTGAAGGATCCGGCCCGCTGCAGATGCTCCAGTTTCAGGATGATCGTGCCGTTCTCACCATCCAGATGCACGCGCGAAGGGGTCTCGCTGACGCACGGCTCCATCGCGCGCTGTGTCGACGATCCACTCGCAGGCTCGCCTATGCCTCCGCCTTGCCTGGATGCGATGCAGGACTCGGTACGGCCTGTTCGGCCGCTCGTGAACTCGATGCTTCCGCTGCGCTCCGGCGCGTTCGAGGGCTCGGTTGCCTCTGTTGGCCGGCTCGCGAGTTCGCTGATGTTCCCGCTGCGTCCAGGCACGGGCGGCCGCTCGGCAGTGCATGTTTGCTCGATCGTCAGCTCGCTCAGCGGTACTTCGAGCACCGGAGTGCGGCGGATGTACGGCGCGATCAGCGCTGCGGTCGAACGGATCTCGTCCGCCGTGATCTCTGCCGCGCGGGTCACCACGCACCACCCAGCGCCGCCTTGGCCGCGGCGATGCGTTCCTCGTCGCGGCGATAGAACGTCCACTGTTTGATCCGGGTGCCGTGGATCAGCCCGGCCCGGCTCAGCACCTTCAGGTGTTCGGCGCAGGTCGGCTGGCTGACGCCGAGTTTGGTGGCGATGAACAGCGAGCAGACTCCGTCGCGCACCAGATCGCCGTCGGTCTGCGGCGGGAAGTGCGCCTCCGGATCGCGCAGCCAGTCCAGCACTTGCAAGCGCTTGTCGTTGGCCAGCGCCTTGACCAGATCCACATCGAGCATTCAGTAATTATGGAAATTTCCTAATTCCCTGTCTAGAGGGTTGGGGAATCTCGTGGGACAGGGTTTCTGCCGGTCAGTACTCTGTTGGTCATGACTGCTTCCACTGCTGCCGACCAGGACACCATTCGCGCGGCGGTGCATGACGCGGCGCGCCGGGCGCGGGTGGCGTCGCGGACACTCGCTCGGCTCACCACCGCCGAGAAGAACGCGGCCCTGCACGCCTGCGCCGACGCGCTGCTCTCCGCGGCCGATACGGTGCTGGCGGCGAACGTCGAGGATATCGAGGCCGCGCGGGCGGGTGGCACCGCCGAGTCGCTGCTGGACAGGCTGCGCCTGAGCGCCGCGCGGGTCGACGGGATCGCCTCGGGTCTGCGGCAGGTCGCGGGGCTGCCGGATCCGATCGGCGTGGTGGTGCGCGGGTCCACGTTGCCCAACGGGCTGGAGTTGCGGCAGGTGCGTGTGCCGCTCGGTGTGGTCGGCATGGTGTACGAGGCGCGGCCGAACGTCACGGTCGACGCGTTCGGGCTGGCGTTCAAGTCTGGTAACACGGCGCTGCTGCGCGGTTCGTCCTCGGCGGCCCGCTCCAATGCGGCGCTGGTTGCGGTGTTGCGCGATGCCCTTGCGGCACAGGAACTTCCGCAGGACGCGGTGCAACTGCTGCCGAGCGAGGACCGCTCCAGCGTCACCCATCTGATCCAGGCGCGCGGGCTGGTGGACGTGGTGATCCCGCGCGGCGGGGCCGGCCTGATCGACGCGGTGGTCCGCGACGCGCAGGTGCCCACGATCGAGACCGGCACCGGCAACTGTCACGTGTACGTGCACGCCGACGCCGACCTCGAGATGGCCGAATCCATCGTGCTCAACGCCAAGACCCGTCGGCCCAGTGTGTGCAACGCCGCCGAGACGGTGCTGATAGACCGGGCGATCGCCGAGATCGCGGTGCCCCGCCTGCGCGGTGCCCTGGACGCCGCCGGTGTCACCGTGCACGGTGACCTGCCCGGCCTGGTTCCCGCCACCGACGCAGACTGGGGTGAGGAATATCTGTCCATGGACATCGCGCTGCGGGTGGTCGACGATCTCGACGCCGCTGTCGAGCACATCAACCGTTGGGGCACAGGGCATACCGAGGCCATCGTCACCGGAGACCTCCGGGCCGCCCGGGAATTCACCGACCGGGTGGACGCCGCCGCGGTGATCGTCAACGCCTCGACCGCTTTCACCGATGGCGAGCAGTTCGGCTTCGGCGCGGAGATCGGCATCTCCACCCAGAAGCTGCACGCCCGCGGTCCGATGGGGCTGCCGGAGCTGACCTCCACGAAGTGGATCGTGTGGGGAGACGGGCAGATTCGCCCGGTGTAGTTCCGCGCTGGTAGCCGACGCGTTCGATCGGTCTTCGGTCGCAGTGCGGGAGAGGTTCGCGTTCGAGGGGCGAGTGCCGTGCGGTACCGGCGGATTCGTCTCGCAGCGGAGTCAATTCGGCGTGATGACTATGCGCTGGTCGTTGTCGGCATCCTTCCATGCGGTCTCCACGTCGCGCAGAGGAACCGGCCGTGCGTCGACGGTGAAAGTGCCCCTGGCGATTTCGGCGGCCAGGGCAGGGAGTTCGGCGAGGATATCGCGGGTGGGCACCGATCCCTGCCCACTGCCGACGATCTGCAAACGTGCGGCACGCAGTGCGGCCGAAGGGATTTCGGCCTCGGGTCCGGACATGGATCCGATCTCGATCCAGGACAGCGGCTTTCCCCGATCGCTGCGCTGCGTGACGATCGCGCGCATCGCGGCGGCGGTCATTGCGCCCCAGAGATAGTCGATGACGACGTCCACATCGGCCGCCGCCTGTCCGAGCCGGTCAGCGGCCTCCTCGGGCGATCCGCTCAGCGACACGGTCTCATCGGCGCCGAAACCGGTCAGGGTGGCGAGCTTGCCAGGATTGCGCCCGGCGGCCACGACCCGGCCCGCGCCGAGATGCTTGGCGACCTGGATCGCGAGCTTGCCCGAACTCCCGGTCGCGCCGAGGATCAGCACGCTCTGGCCCGGAGCGAACGAAATCCGTTGCCGCAGTGCGATCCACGACGACATGGCCGGATTCATACCCGCGGCGACCGCGACCGGATCGCTGTCCGGCGGCAGCACGATGCTGCGGCGCAGGTCGATGACGGCCTGTTCGGCCATCGCGCCGACGGCGGTATCGAACAGGACGAAGTAGCGCAGTTTCCCGTCCCGGGTGCGGCCGACGCCGTCGACCCCGGGGATCAGCGGCAGCTCATCGGTGCTGGTGTAGTGCGAGCCGCTGGCCTGGGAGCGCACTCGGGGGTGCAGCCCCGAGGCCAGCACGTCGACGAGCACCTCGTCAGAGCCGGTGGGAGTGGGTGCGGGGAACTCTCGGTAGCTGGGCGGCGCATCGAACGCCGTGACGACAGCTGCATACATGAAGGACCTCCGGCTGGTTGGCAATTAGGTGGTATTACCACCTAATTTAGATGGCAATACCACCTAATGCAAGGTAGGCTACATCTCATGTCCGAACATGACGCGCTGTCCACAGAGGTCATGGACGCCCTGGTCCAGGCCTCGTTCACGGTGATGGCCGCGCTGAGTCAGGTCGCCGCCGCCCACGAGATGTCCCTCACCCAACTGCGCGTCCTGGCCATCCTGCGCGACCACGAACCCAAGATCGCGGAACTGGCCGCCCACCTCGGCCAGGACCGTTCCTCGGTGAGCGGCCTCGTCGACCGCTCCGTCCGCCGCGGTCTGATCCGCCGCACCCGTAGCACCGAAGACGCCCGTGCCGTCCAGGTCACCCTCACCGCCCAGGGCCAGTCCCTGGCGGCCGAAATCACCGCCCAAATAGCCGACCTCGTCGTCCCTTTGATTCAGCGCCTCAACGCCACCGAACAGAAGCGCCTCTCAGCCTTGCTGGGGCGCCTGCTCGATGAACAGATCGGGCAGGTTGCCGCAGGCTGAGTGACGTCGGTATGGAATGCACTTCTGGCGGAATACTCCAATTGATGTGTTCCATAATGGGGCGGTCCAGAATGACTCGATGCGGAATGGAATACCCTCTGGTAGGCAATAAGACTCACCGATTGAGCGGCGCGCCAAAATGGGTGAAATAAATTTGTCTCGCCGAGTCCGATTCGCGTAGTTTGTTCGACTGTGGCTGAATATCGGACCAGTCCCGATCCGCAGAAAATCCTTCACATGCTCGGCTACGTCGATGGGGTGGATACGGACCGGGAAGATCTGGTTCCTGTGGTGGAGCGCCTTGGACCGCGAGCTATGGAGGGCATGATGGCGATGGAAGGCAAGCTCGTTGTCGAGTCTGAGGCGCGGGGGGAGGTTCGTGGGGAGATCAAGGGACGTGCCGATGCTTTGCTCGAGATACTTGCAGGGCGTTTCGGATCGCTGTCCGACCGGATTCTGGAGGCTGTCCGGTCTGCCGACGCGGCGCAGTTGCAGAAGTGGACGAGTCGGGTGTTGTCGGCAAGGACGCCCGACGAAGTCGTTGGCCTTTAACTGATAGACCGCGTGGACGGTTGCTGTCGATAGGCCGGTGGACGACCCTTGGGTGGGTCGTCTACCGGCCTATCGACTATGGGGAGTGAGAATTATCCGAGTGAGCCTGGCGCGCAGGCGTAATGCCGCTTGCCGGAACGGATGGTGGTGGTGCGCTACTTGGTAGTGGTGAGTTCCAGCTTGACTGGGGTTTCGATGCCGAGGTCGTGTTTGCCCGGTTCTGCCCACTTCGCAACATCGTCACGGAATTCAGGCACCCACTCGTCATCGTCATAATTATGTACTCGCCCTGATGCGATAGCGAGGTCTGGGCCGGTGATTCGTATAGCGAGATTGCGATCGTCAAGGGCCTCGATCGTCAGTTGCGTTGGGGAGTCCGAGGTGATGGACACGTAATGACTGGTCACCGTGCCGCTGCTGCCGTCGGCGAAGGTGATGATCAGATCGGCGTCTTTGCCGTTTCCCGCGTAGACGATCTCGCGAATCGGCTTCTTATCGATCGGAAGGGATTTCCAATGGTTGTCGGTCATAGTCAGCATGCTCCCATGTCGATCTCGCCTTGCGGGCGCTGATCGCAACCGACTTTCCTCTGATTTTCCGGCCTTCCATTTAATGTATTCCAATTCGATTGTGTATACCGAATCCCGCGATTCGCGGACTGTGGCAGTAAGTCGGCATACGTGACGGCGAGGTCGGGCCGAGTCGCTGACACTTCGACGCGGCGGCGACGTGAGCTGTGCTATGTGCCTAGCCGCCGTCGATACGGAGTGTGTACCGTCGATCGTGTGTGCTTTACGGTGCATAGCCGCATACCCATGAGTGCCGGCGGGTAGGTGGTTCACTCCGGAGGAGGAGCACGACTGTGCAAACGGTGCACGAACCGATCTTCACCTCGGTGGACGAGGTGATCGAGCGGCTGGCCACGACCGGGTACCTGGCCGACAAGGCTACCGCTACGTCGGTATTCCTGGCAGACCGGCTGGGTAAGCCGTTGTTGATCGAGGGGCCGGCCGGTGTCGGCAAGACGGAGCTGGCGCGGGCCGTCGCGCAGGTCGCGGGGGCCGAGCTGGTGCGGTTGCAGTGTTATGAGGGGATCGATGAGGCGCGGGCGCTGTACGAGTGGAATCACGCCAAGCAGATCCTGCGGATCCAGGCGTCCAGCGAGAACAGCTGGGCGGATACGAAATCCGATGTGTTCAGCGAGGAGTTCCTGCTCTCGCGCCCGCTGCTGACCGCGATCCGGCGCAGCGATCCGACGGTGCTGTTGATCGACGAGGCCGATAAGGCCGATGTCGAGATCGAGGGCCTGATGCTGGAGGTGCTCAGCGATTTCGCGGTCACCGTCCCGGAGTTGGGCACCATCGCCGCGACCCGGTTGCCGTTCGTGGTGCTCACCTCCAACGCCACCCGCGAGCTGTCCGAGGCGCTCAAGCGCCGCTGCCTCTACCTGTACATCGACTTCCCGGGCGAGGAACTCGAGCGCCGGATCCTAGCCAGCCGGGTGCCCGAACTGCAGCCCGCCGTCGCGGCGCAGCTGGTGCGGATCGTGCACGTGCTGCGCGGTATGCAGCTCAAGAAGCTGCCCTCGGTCGCCGAGTCCATCGACTGGGGTCGCACGCTGCTGGCCCTCGGCCTGAAGGACCTCGACGACACCTCCGTGCGCGCAACCCTCGGTGTCGTCCTCAAACACCAGAGCGACCACCAGCGCGCGCTGTCCGAGCTGAAGCTGGCCTGATGTTCGGCAGCAAGGCTCGCCCGGCGCCATCCCCGGCCGACCCGCCGGAGCACGCGCCGCACGGCTTGTCCGGGCACCTGGTCGGGTTCGTGGAAGCCTTGCGCGCCAAGGGAATTCCCGTCGGCCCCTCGGAAACCGTTGACGCGGGTCAGGTTCTGACGGTGCTGGACCTGATGGACCGCGAGATGCTCCGCGAGGGCCTGGCGTGCGCGCTGGTGCGCCGTCCTACCCAGCGAGCCACCTTCAACGGCCTGTTCGACCTGTGGTTTCCGCCCGCCCTCGGCCAACGCAGCGGGGCCGTCGACGTCGAGATCCCCCGCAGACCCGACGGCGAGATCGACATCCTCGAACTGCGAAAGATGCTGGCCGAGTTGCTCGCCGCCGATCCCTCGCCCGACACCGCGCGGCAGCTCCGGGAACTGGCCGCGCAGATGGTCGAGCAGATGGGGCAGTACCAGTCGGCCAACGGTCCGTCGTTCTCCGCCTACCAGACTCTCCGGGACGTCCAGCCGGAACTGCTGATCAGCAAGCTCCTCGCGGGGTTGGCCGCGGGAATGGACGATTCGGACTTCGGTTCCGAAATCGCCCGCCGCTCGGCCCGTTCGCGGGTCAAACAGTTCCGCGGCACGGTCGAGGCCGAGACTCGTCGTCGCGTCGCCGAGCGCATCGGCCGCGACCGCGTCTCGTCCTATGGCGTACAACGCCAGGCCGAAGACGCCGACTTCCTGCGTATCTCCGAGAACGAACTGGCCGAACTGCGCCGCAGCAGTCAGCGTCTGGCGCGCGTGCTCGCGTCCCGCTTGGCCGCACGCCGCCGCCGCTCCCGGCGCGGTGAGATCGATCTGCGCAGAACTCTGCGTCGTTCGATGTCGACCGGTGGCGTGCCGATCAACCTGGTCACCCGCAAGCCACGCCCCGGCCGCCCGGATCTGGTACTGCTGTGCGATATCTCCGGCTCCGTCGCCGGATTCTCCAGCTTCACCATGCTGCTGGTGAACGCGCTGCGCGAACAGTTCTCCCGGGTGCGGATATTCGCGTTCGTGGACCGCGCCGACGAGGTCACCCACCTGTTCGACCAGGTCACCCCGCTGGACCAGGTCACTCGGCGCATCTTCGCCGAGTCGAAGGTGGTCGGCATCGAAGGCCACTCCGACTACGGTTCGGCCCTGGACGGATTCGCCGAAGGCTGGCCCGACGCGGTCACCAGCCGTACCTCGCTGCTGATCCTGGGCGACGCCCGCACCAACTACCGCGATCCCGCCCTGGATACGCTGCTGCGACTGGTCGACACCGCCAAGCACGCCTACTGGCTCAATCCGGAGGCGGAAAAGCTCTGGGGGACCGGCGATTCCGCGGCAAACCGGTACGCCGAGATCATCGAGATGTACGAATGCCGTTCGGCCAGGCAGCTGACGGCCGTCGTCGGGCGCCTGCTACCCGTGTGATCATTAGATTTCCTTAAGCGCCCCACAGGGACTGGCCGCGATCCTGCACATATGGATACGGCGGAGATCCGGCACGCACTCAGCGATGCCCGTACGAAACCCGAGGGGCAGGGGCGTACCCGATACCTGGAGACCCTGGCCGCTGCCGCGCGCGACGGCGGGGATCGCCTCCTCGAGGCCGAGGTGCTCCTCGACCTGGTGCAGGCGTACAGCCATGCGGGAGAACGGGATCTGACGCCCGACGCCTTCACGCGACTGCTGTGCGTTCACGACGGGCATCCGTCGGAACTGACTACGCTGTCGCAGTCGGTGCTCTGGTACCTGAAGTGGTGGGCACACGATCTCATCGACAATCCGTCGATGCCCCTGGATACCGTCCGGTACTGGCTCGACGAGCTCGAACAGCGCTACCGAGCAGCGGGATACAGCCTGCGCCCGGTGCTGAAACTGCGGTCGACCCTGGCCCGCGAACTGGGCGATTACGAGTCCGCCGCGCACCTGCGCGACCAGGCTCTGGCCGCGCCGCGGGACCATATGACCGACTGTGAGGCCTGCGAATGCGGTTGGGCGGGAGCGCTGTCCAAGGCGATGGGCGACGACCATGATGCCCTACGCCGCTGGGCCCCGGTCCTGGAGGGCAGGCGAGGCTGCGCCGAGGAACCGCACCGAATCCGTGCCCACGCGCTGCTACCGCTGATCCGTACCGGCAGCCTCGACACCGCCCGTGCCGCACATCTGACCGGCTATCCCCTGCTCCGTAACAGGCCCGGACTGCGCTACGCGATCGCCGAACACATCGAATTCTGCGCACTGACCGGTAACGAGGCCCGCGGCCTCGACATTCTGACCGAGCACGCGCAGTGGCTCACCGAGGTGGGCGCCGATGCCAATATTCGGCTCGAATTCGCCACGGGTGTAAGCGTATTGCTGCAACGCCTGGTGGATCTCGGATATGCCAATCTGCCGGTCGGCCCGGACGCGGCGACCTGCGCCTCGGCACTGAACATGCTCACCGCGGAGATCGGCACACTGTGCGCTCGCTACGACGAGCGCAACGGCACGGATACGGTGAGCGTCGCCGTCCGGGCACGATTGGCGCAGAAGCCGCTGGCCGACCATCTGCCGCTGGGCATCCGAAGTACGGGCAGGTTGCGCTCCCTGGCCTTGGTCCACGACGCCGGCGCCGCGTCACATTCCGATGTTCTCGTGGTGGGGCGCGCCGGTCCTGTTCCCGGAGCGAGCGTTCGCGCGACGCTACGCACGGTCGCCGATCCGGACCGGCACGCCGAGGCCGAGCAGTTGGCGCAGGCCGCCGCCGTGCTGATGGCGGGAGATCCCGGCGGCGCCGAGGCGACGCTCCGGCGCGCCCTGCATGCCGGAGACGGGGTTCTGCATCCGGAACAGCTCGCCCGTCTGAGTTCGCTTCTGGTTACCGCGATCTCGGGCCAGTCCGGCAGGGAAGAGGCACTGGCCGATGCGGCACTGACCGCGGCCTGGCACTGGGAGCCGTGGTCACCGGTCGACGCACTGCACCATATCGTCGTCGCGGCGCGCGCCTACCACCGTGCCGGCCGACACGGTGAGGCGGTCGCCCTGCTCGAGCAGCCGCTGTCGCTCGACCACCCTTCGCTCAGCGAGCGATCCTTGCCGTTGTCGCCCAGCGGACATCGCGAGCCGATCGGGGAGCCGGCGCCGAATTCCCGTCCGCTGGCACTCGTTCGGTCAGCCTCTCCGGCGGAGGTCTTGACCGCCGGCGGTCTTCCGTATCCGGTCGTCGAGATAGCCCTGATTCGCCGGCAATTCGGCGACTCTCTGAACGCATTGAACCGATATGGCGATGCCGCAGCGCAATTCACCGAGGGCGCCCGGCTGATCCACGCCGATCCCCGGCATCGTGACCTGCACGCCGAGCTGGTGTTCGCGTCCGCGGCGGCACTGTCGGTCTGCGGACGCGATACCGAGGCGCTGGAGGCCTACCTGTGCGCCGCGGACCTGTTCGCCGAACTGGACCGGGTCGCCTCCCACGCCCGGTGCCTGCGGTCGGCGGCCTGGTTGAAGTTCTGGGGTGATGAATCGGGGGCCGTAATGGGTATGGGCATCATGTGGACCCTGCTCGCGGATCTGGAACGCCTGGCCGAGAACGCACCCTCACCCGAGGTGCGTGGCGAACTGCTGAACACCCGTCGCCAGCTCGAGACGATGCGGGACGAGGCGAACGCCAAATGATTCGCGTCACCGGCTTCCTGCTCGTCGTCACGGCGATCGTGGCCGTTCTGTGGACCGGTTCCGGCTCACCCACCTGCGTTGCCGCGCAGTCTCCCCGCCACCACCACTCGTCCGTGGTCCGGGTCGAGCGCTGCGTGGAGGGGGGCCTGCGCGCCCTGACACATCGTTGAACGGCCGCGGTCCTCGGTAGCTGGAACACTGCCCAGTAAGCTCGGCCCGTGCGAGAAACAGGCCGGCGCAAATTGGGCGTGATGGGCGGAACGTTCGATCCGATCCATCATGGGCACCTGGTTGCCGCCAGCGAGGTCGCGCACCGGTTCGACCTGGACGAGGTGATCTTCGTCCCGACCGGTGAGCCCTGGCAGAAGTCGGCTAAACGGGTCAGTCCCGCCGAGGACCGCTACCTGATGACGGTGATCGCCACCGCCTCCAATCCGCGATTCTCGGTCAGCCGTGCCGATGTCGATCGCGGCAAGGTCACCTACACTGTCGACACCCTGCGTGACCTGCAGAACCAGCATCCGGACGCGGAACTCTACTTCATCACCGGTGCGGACGCGCTCTCCAACATCCTCACGTGGCAGGATTGGACGGAACTGTTCGAACTGGCGAGGTTCGTCGGCGTGAGCCGTCCGGGGTACGAATTGAATATCGATCAGCTGGAAAAACATCTGCAGGGCAGTCCGGCCGACGCGGTGACCGTCATCGAGATCCCCGCCTTGGCGATTTCCTCGAGCGAATGCCGCCGCCGCGCCGCCGAGGGCAGGCCGGTGTGGTATCTGGTTCCGGACGGTGTCGTGCAGTACATATCGAAACGGCACCTGTATGTGCCGGGAGGGAACGGGAAGGTAGGCATATGACAGCATCTGCCGAGGCGGTGCAGATGGCGCAAATCGCCGCGCGCGCGGCCGACGAGAAATTGGCCTCCGACGTGGTCGTGCTGGACGTGTCCGAACAGTTGGTCATCACCGACTGCTTCGTGATCGCGTCCGCGCCCAACGAGCGGCAGGTCAACGCCATTGTCGACAGCGTCGAGGAGAAGCTGCGGCTGGCCGGGCACAAGCCGGTGCGGCGCGAGGGCACCCGCGAGGGCCGCTGGGTGCTGCTCGACTACATCGAGGTGGTCGTGCACATCCAGCACAGCGACGAACGCGATTTCTATGGGCTGGAACGGCTTTGGAAGGATTGCCCGCAGGTCCCCGTGGACGGTGTCGGGGCGAATCGGGCGGTCGACGGATCGTCCGAATGACAGGCGGCAGAGACGGATACGGATTCGATGAGTAAGCACGCCGCCGTGCGGCGGCTGATCCTGTTGCGGCACGGTCAGACCGAATGGAACGCCACCGACCGTATGCAGGGGCAGTACGACACCGAGCTCAGCGAGCTCGGCCGTCGGCAGGCCAAGGCCGCCGGGCAGCTGGCCACCCCCGACGCGATCGCCCTGATCTCCTCGGATCTGCGACGCGCCTACGACACTGCCACGGCGCTGGCCGAACACAGCGGTCTGGAGCTGGTGGCCGATTCCCGGCTGCGCGAGACTCTGCTCGGCGAGTGGCAGGGCATGACCCATATCGAGGTGGACGCGCGCTACCCGGGGTCGCGTCAGCGGTGGCGGTTGGACGCGACGTTCGCCCCGCCGGGTGGTGAGAGCAAGCTCCAGGTCGGCGCGCGGGCGCTTCCGGTGGTGCACGAGTTGTTCGCCGAGCGCGAGGACTGGCCCGGCCGTACCATCATCCTGGTCGCGCACGGTGGCTTGATCGCCGCTCTGACCGCCGCGTTGCTCGAATTGCCCCCCGCGAACTGGCCGGTCCTGGGCGGACTGGCGAATACCAGCTGGGTGCAGCTGAGCAGCCACGGTCCGAGCATCGAGCAGCCCGGGTGGCGGCTTGACGTGTGGAACGCGGCGGCGAAGGTAGCACCTGATGTCCTCTGAGAAGTCCTCCTCGCCCGACCGGGATGAACCGGGTCGGCAGGTTTCGGATGAATTGCTTCGCAAGGCGTCCGGAGGGCCGGTTCGGCACCTCCCGGACGCGTTGTTCGGTGGCCCGGCGCCGGTCGAGCCCGTGGCCGGCGGCGATGTGCCGCGGCCGGAAGGCGCCGGGGCCGGGCATGGCGCCCCCGAGGCGGGCGGCGCGATCACCGATGAGCTGATGCGCAAGGCGTCCGGGGGGCCGGTGCGGCATCTTCCGGATCTGCTGTTCGGTGGGTCTTCGCCGGAACCGGCTGTGCTAGAGCAGGATTCGGTCGCCGAGGGCGCCGGTCGAAACAGTGGGGGCCGGGAGACCGAGGGAGATACGGGGCCGCCCGGGCTCTCGGGAACTTCCGATACCGGTTCGGCGAGTGACAGCTCGAATTCCGGGAACCTCATTGCGTCCGAGGCATCGGGCGTCACTTCGGCGGGCATCGACGCCGAGGATCACGATTCGCTCGCGCCGCCGAATGATGGTGTGGGCGAGCGGCAAACCATCGTCAGCACGAATGCCGATGCGGCGACTACCGATACCGGCGTCGCGACTGCGGTCGAGGTTCCGGTCCCGAGTGGACAGATCGGTGCTGTGCCCGCTGTAGCGCCGAATTCCGATGCTGAATCCGCCGGTGCGGGTGTGCCGTGTGATTCGGCGGAATCGACAGCTGCGGAATCGACAGCTATGGATGCGTCGGAATCCGGCGCGGGCCCGGATGGTCCGAGTGCCCTGCCGGAGGGCGACGCTGGGGCTGCCGATCATGACGCAGCTGTCGGATCGGCCGCGGCCGCTGCGCCGCACGGTGACGACAACCCGGACGCGGCAGGCGATTCCGCGCCGCGTCCGGTGCTGCTCGTCATCGCCGACTCGCTGGCCTATTTCGGCCCCAAGGGCGGGCTGCCCGCCGACGATCCGCGTATCTGGCCGAATCTGGTTGCGGCGGAGATGGACTGGGATGTCGAACTGATCGCGCGGATCGGCTGGACCTGCCGCGATGGATACTGGGCGCTGATCAACGATCCGCGGGTGTGGGCGGCCGTGCCGCGCGCGGGTGCGGTGGTGTTCGCCACGGGTGGTATGGATTCGCTGCCCTCGCCGCTGCCGACCGCGCTGCGGGAGATGATCCGCTACGTGCGGCCCCCGTCGCTGCGGCGGGTGGTGCGGGACGGTTACAACTGGGTGCAGCCGCACCTGTCGAAGCTGGGACGCCCGGTGGCGCTGCCGCCGCGGGTGAGCATCGATTATCTCGAACAGTCGCGGCACTCGCTGGCGCAGCTGCGTCCCGAACTGCCGTTCGTGGGCGTGCTGCCGTCGGTGCACGACTGCGAGGCATACGGCAAGGTGCACAGCGGCCGTGCGCCCGCGGTGCGGGCGCTGCACGAGTGGTCGGCGAAAACCGCTGTGCCGCTGGTTGATCTGGGCGAAGCCGTGCGAGACAACATCTTTTCGGGCGAGTCGAATCCAGATGGCATCCACTGGGGTTGGGAGGGGCACACAGCCGTCGCCCGCGCGATGGTGAAGGTGCTTCAGGAGGTCGGTTCCTGAGATGCCGAGCCGGATCTCGGGGGGTATCTGACCCCATGCCCGTCGTGGTGGTCACCGATTCCTCCGCGAGCCTGCCCGGCGACCTGGTTACCGATCTGGGCATTCTCGTGGTGCCGCTGCATGTTCTGGTGGACGGTCGCGAGATTCGCGAGGGCGTGGACGAGTGCGCCATCGACTACGGCTCGGCCACGGTCACCACCTCCTCGGCTTCGCCGGGCGATCTGCGTGCCGCCTATGAGCGGGCGCTGGCGCTGTCCGGCGGGGACGGTGTTGTGGCTGTGCATATTTCGCGCCAGCTCTCCTCGACCTGGGAGGCGGGCCGCCAAGCGGTGCTCGATCTGGACACCGACCGGCTCCGGCTGGTGGATTCGCTGTCCGCCGGACTCGGCACGGGGATGGCGGTGCTGGCCGCCGCCCGCCCCGCACGCGCGGGTGCGCCGCTGGACGTGGTGTACGACGCGGCGGTGGCCGCCGCCGGGCGGGGCCGGGCCTTCATCATGGTCAACCGCACCGAACAGCTGCGCCGCGGCGGGCGGTTGAGCTCCGCCGCGGCCTTCTTCGGCACCGAACTGGTGACCAAACCGCTGCTGCACATCGTCGAGGGCCGCCTGGAACTGCGCGAGAAGGCTCGCACCCGCTCCAAGGCCTACGCGAAACTCGTTGCCGCGGCGGTGGATGCGGCAGGCGAGGGCGGCGCCACCGTCGCCGTACAGCATCTCGGGATCCCCGACGTCGCGGACACCATCACCGCCCAGCTGACCGAGCTGATTCCGGACATCCGCGAGGTGATCACCGCGGAATTCGGCCCGACGCTGGCCATCCACCTGGGCCAGGGCGCGGTGGGCGTCCTGGTCGTCCCGGGCGGCTGCGGCTGAAGTTATTGCAGGGCCAGATATTTGACCTCGAGGTATTCCTCGATGCCTTCGCTGCCCGCCTCCCGGCCCAGCCCGGATTGCTTGACACCGCCGAACGGCGCGGCGACGTCGGAGATGATGCCGCGATTGACTCCGACCATCCCCGACTCCAGTGCCTCGCCGACCCGCAGCGCCCGGTCCAGGTCGCGGGTGTAAATGTAGGCGGCCAAACCGAATTCGGTGTCGTTGGCGGCGGCGATGCCGGCGGCCTCGCCGTCGAATCCGGTGATCGCGGCGACCGGGCCGAACACCTCTTCCCGCAGGATGCTCGCGTCGGCGGGCACGTTCGCCAGGACGGTCGGCTCGAAGAACCAGCCGTCGCCCGGCACGGTGTTGCCGCCCGTGGTCACCTTCGCGCCCTTGGCCACCGCGTCGGCGACCAGCTCGGTCACCGTATTGCGCTGCTTCGCCGAAATCAGTGGTCCCACTTGCGAATCCGCCTCGTGCCCAGGCGCGACCCGGAGGGCGGCCATGCGTTCGGTGAGCCGGTCGGTGAACTCCGCGCGCACCGAGTTGTCGACGTGGAAGCGGTTGGCCGCGGTGCACGCCTCACCCATGTTGCGCATCTTGGCCGCCATCGCGCCGTCCACCGCCGCGTCCAGGTCGGCGTCGGCGAACACCACGAACGGTGCGTTGCCGCCGAGCTCCATCGAGGTGCGCAGCACCCGCTGCGCGGACCGGGCCAGCAGTTGCCTGCCGACCCCCGTGGAGCCGGTGAAGGTGACCTTGCGCAGCCGGTCGTCGTCGAACATCGGATCGGTCAGCTGCGCGGAGCGTGAGGTCGGCAGGATCGACAGCACCCCGTCGGGCAGTCCGGCCTCGGCGAACACCTGGCCCAGCAGCAGCATGGTCAACGGCGTCTCGCCCGCGGGCTTGACCACCATGGTGCATCCGGCCGCGAGCGCCGGGGCGATCTTGCGTGTGCCCATGGCCAGCGGGAAGTTCCACGGCGTGATCGCCAGCGTCGGCCCGACCGGCTGCTTGGTGACCAGGATTCGCCCGGTCCCGGACGGCGACTGTGTGTAGCGGCCGTTGATGCGCACGGCTTCTTCGGCGAACCAGCGCAGGAACTCGCCGCCGTAGGTGACCTCCCCCTGGGACTCCGCGAGCGGCTTACCCATCTCGAGGGTCATCAGCAGTGCGAAGTCGTCGCGCCGCGCCATGACCAATTCCCAAGCACGGCGCAGGATCTCGGCGCGCTCCCGGGCAGGTGTCGCCGCCCACGGGGACTGTGCGGCCACGGCGGCGTCCAGAGCCCGGGCGCCGTCGGCGGCATCGGCGTCGGCAATCCGGACCAGTACCTCGCCGGTAGCGGGGTTGGACACCGGGAAGGTTCGTCCACCCTCTGCGGGAACCTGTTTGCCGCCGATCCACAGCTCGGTCGGTATCCGGGCCAGCAGTTCGTCTGCCATTTGCATCTGATTCTCCTTGCTAGACAGTTGTTTTCGGATCGGCCGTCGGGGCGGCCTGTAGTATCGGCGTCGGTCGGCCTTCGGATGGATGGTCGACCGTTCCTGTGGTGATCGACCATTGCGGCGGTGATCAAGCTGAGCGGGTGGTGGCGGCTGGTCGTTCCGGAGTCGACTGGCGATGGCGATCGCCCATGCCGATGGCGTCGACTCAGGGGCCGAGCCATATCGGCTGTGATTCGTCCGGTCGGATCACCTGGAACGGTTGCCAGAGCGGTTCAGGCGGATCGAGGTATCGGTCGGTCGGTGAATCCAGCGGGGCCGTTGATCCGGGTCAGGGTGCGGATCGCGTCGGCGATCACGGACAGGCCGTCGAGCAGCAGGTCGTCGCCGATCACCAGCGGAGGCAGCAAGCGGATCACGTTGCCGAAGGTGCCGCAGGTCAGCACGATCACCCCGTGGGCGAGGGCAGCGGCGGCCACGGCCTTGGTCAGGGCGGGATCCGGCTCGGCGGCGCCCGGCCGCACCAGCTCGATCGCCAGCATCGCGCCGCGTCCGCGCACATCGCCGATCACGTCGGTCTCGGCGGCCAGCTCGCGCAGTACCGGGAGCGCCAGATTCTCGATCTCGCGCGCCCGGCCGATCAGATCCAGCTCCTTCATCTGCCCGATCGATGCCAGGGCCGCCGCGCAGGCGACCGGGTTGCCGCCGTAGGTGCCGCCAAGGCCGCCCGGATGCACCGCGTCCAGCAGTTCGGCCCGGCCGGTGACCGCGGCCAGCGGCATACCGCCCGCGATGCCCTTGGCCAGCGTGATCAGGTCGGGCACGACGCCCTCGTGCTCGCAGGCGAACCATGCGCCGGTGCGCGCGAATCCGGTCTGCACCTCGTCGGCGATGAAGACCACGCCGTTGGCCTTGGCCCATTCTGCCAGGGCGGCAAGGAATCCCGGTGCGGGCACGATGAATCCGCCCTCGCCCTGGATGGGTTCGATGATGATCGCGGCCAGTGCGTCCGCACCGATCTGGGTCTCGATGCGGGAGATCGCGCGGCGCGCGGCCTCGGCGCCGGTCAGACCGGCCTCGTCCCGGAACGGGTACGACATCGGCATGCGGTAGATCTCCGGCGCGAACGGGCCGAAGTTGCTCTTGTACGGCATGTTCTTGGCGGTCAATGCCATGGTCAGGTTGGTGCGGCCGTGGTAGGCGTGGTCGAACGCCACGACGGCGGTGCGGCCGGTGGCCAGCCGCGCGATCTTGATCGCGTTCTCCACCGCCTCGGCGCCGGAGTTGAACAGCACGCTGCGCTTGGCGTGATCGCCGGGCGTGAGCGCGGCCAGCTCCTCGGCGACCTGCACATAGCCCTCGTACGGGGTGACCATGAAACAGGTGTGCGTGAAGCGGGCGGCCTGCTCGGCGATCGCGGCGGCCACCGCCGGATTCGAGGCGCCGACGCCGGTGACCGCGATGCCGGAGCCCAGGTCGATCAGCGAATTGCCGTCCACATCCACGATCACTCCACCGTCGGCGTCCGCGGCGTAGACCGGCGCCGACGAGCCGACCCCCGCGGCCACGGACGCGGCACGGCGCTGTGCCAGCGCCGTGGAGCGCGGGCCCGGCAGGGTGGTGACCAGGCTGCGCCGCTGTGGCAACCGGTGGGTCCGGGTCGTGGTGTCGGTCATCGGTGCTCCTGAATGTCGTGGCATCTGCTGTCGAGTTTCGAGCCTCGTTGTCTGCGGGGGTAGGGACGTTCTGTACATTTTGGTGGTACCTAAAACGCCATTTAGGCACAATGTCGCTGGTATCTCGGCAGCGCCGAGGGTCAGGCGGGCGAATTGTCGTCACCGACCGGAACGTGTGAGTGGCCCGCAGGATCACGACGTGTCCGGTGTGTGGGCGGTCGTGGAAAGGATTCCGAATGCGGCGATCGCCCAGCGAGGGGAATGAGTCGAGTCGATCGACCCCGGCGATGCCTGTCCCGGTGCGCTGGCTGCTGGCCCAGCGCGATCTGGGCCTGGTGCTGCGTGGCGGCGATGGTCTGGACCGCGCGATCGGGTTGGCGCTGACCACCGAGCTGGCCGAACCCTATCCCTGGCTGTCCGGGCGTGAACTCGTACTGACCACCGGACTGGGCCTGCCCGCGAGCACCTCCGGTCGCGCCGACTATCTGCGCGGACTGGACGGTTGCGGTATCGCGGGGGTCGGTTTCGGCACCGGCTTGACCCACCCTCGAGTGCCCGCGGACCTCATCGCGGCCGCCGACGAGATCGGTCTGCCGCTGATCGAGGTGCCCCTGCGTACTCCGTTCGCGGCAGTCATCACCCGGGTGTCGGCCCGGCTGGCCGAACTGCAATACGACGCGGTGCTGCACGCGTCCCGGGCCCAGCCGAAGATGACGCGCGCGGTGCTCACCGGCGGCGCACCGGCCCTCGTCGCGGAGCTGTCCGTGTCGCTGCGGGCCACGGTGCTGCTGCTGGATCCGAGTGCACGCCTAGTGCATGCCCACCCCGCCGCGCCGCCGGAGGGTCTCGGCGACCGTATTGCCGAACTGCTTGCCGCCGAGGGTGATTCGATGGGATTCGCGGTGCAGCAGGGCGGCAGATCGATTGCGGCGCAGCGTATCGGCATCGGTCGTCGGTCACCCGGATATCTGGTGGTTCTCGGCGGCGGTCCGCTCGACCCCATCGCTCAGATTCTGCTCGGACATGCGAATTCCTTGCTGGCACTTGACTTCGAGAAGCCGCAGCGATTGCGGGCCGAGCAGCGGGCGTTGAATACGCGGGCACTCGAGCTGGCCCTGGATCCCGCCACCGACGCCGCCTTCGCCTCGGTGCATTTGGCCGACGCGACCGACGCGGACGGGCGAATCCGGGTACTGGTGGTGGACCGCGTTCCCGGGCCTGTTCTCTCGGAGGTCACGGGAGCGATTCGGGAATCGGTGCGGCGCGATGACTTTCCCTCGTTCATCCATGCCGCGGGCGGCAGAGTAACGGTCGTGGTCCCGGCCGCCGACTCGGCCGGCTTCGGTGAACGCATTGCGGCGGCGATTCCGACGGCCGCGCGCCGATCGGTCCGGATCGGAGTGAGCCGCGCGCATCGGGTGATCGAGTTCGCCCGCGCCGCGGACGGTGCCGCCAGCGCCGCCGCGGCGGCCGAACCAGGCGGGCGGCCAACGGAATTCACCGATATTGCCGGTCGTGCCCTGTTCGCCTCCGACGCCGGTCGGCAATTGCTGGACCTCCTCGCCGACAATCTGCTGGGTCCGCTGGCCGAGTCGGATCGGGACAGGCACACCGACCTGGTGCCGTCGCTGCGCGCCTATCTGGAGTCCAACGGCCACTGGGAATCCGCCGCGGCCGACCTCGGCGTGCATCGGCATACGCTGCGCAAGCGCATGACTCAGGTGCAAGAGTTGCTGGGCGTGGATCTCGGTGTGGCGCGGGTGCGTGCGGAACTGCTGCTCGCCCTGCTGGCTCGCACACCGTAACCTGCCTCGGCGCATGATGATTCGGAGTTCATGCGGTGTCGGTGTGCTCGAGTTCGGTGAGCAGTTCGGACAGTGCGGGAACCGCGGCCCGCAGCGCCCGCCGGTGCTGCGGGCGTAGGGCGCGGATGGCCTGATCCAGTGTGGCCGAGCTGGTCCGGTCGTAACGTGCCACCAGATCCGCGGCCCGGTCGGTGGGCGTCAGGTGCGCGGTGCGCAGATCCACTTCCGACGCGGTGCGGTGGATCAGGCCGGCGGTGGTCATGGCGCGCACCAGATTGCTGACCGTGGATTGGGCCACGCGCAGCCGCTCGGCGACCTCGCGCGGGGTGCCAGAGCCCATGGCGATCAGCTCCCGCAGCATCGCGATCTGCGCCTCCGGCAAGTCGGGAAGGCCTGCGGCGCCGCGTGTTCGGCGCAGGACGGCGCGGCGCAGCGGGCCGAGGACGGCGTTGAGCTGTCGGGCGGTCTCTAGATCACCGGGTTGCACCTCCGCATTGTCGCAAATCGGACTGGGGGCAATGTAATTTTGTATCAAAATTAGTTTGTAAGCAAAGTGCTATGGGCGAATTCTCGGTCCTGCGCTCATGGGCACGGCGCCGGCGTGGTCGTGGTGATGGCGGTGGGGCGCGATAGCACAGGAGTCCGACATCGGCGGGGGCGGACGAGGAGTTGTCCACAGCGAAAACCCTTGTCCACAGGGCGGATATTCGACCAGGTCACGAGCATCCCGTGCGGGTGGGCGCTCGTACGGTGGCTCGCATGGGGCGCGATGACGAGCGGATGCGAGTGCGGGAGCGGCTGGGGGCGCTGGAGGGGAGGCCCCACGGCCGTCGAGCGGTGCGTGGGGGCCGATGGGATCACGATGAGATCCTGACCTCGGAGGGTTCCGAGCGTGACGATGATCGATTCGCTGCGACCGGGCGGGATGATGGCGGAGGCAACCGGGTTCAGCGAGACGGTGCCGCGGGGGACCGGTTCGGTCGCGAACGTGCGGAACGTGACGGGGGAGACGACGACAGCGACGAGTATGGCGCCTTCGAGCGCGATGATCCCGCACACGATGACGGCGATCCTGATGACGTTGCGGCTGTGCGGTTCACCGGGAGGCCGGTGGGCTGGGGTGCCGGGCTCGACCGGGATGACGATGTACGGGAGGGCGCACAGTGCGATGAGGGCGCCCTCGACCCGCTGGAGCGGGAGCGGGTACAACGGCGGGCGGGTAGGCGCATCGAATTCGCGCGTAGCGGGCACGCCGAGAACGAAGACCAGGGGTGGGAGGACCGCGCGTGTGAGAGGCCCGGTCCGGCGGCGTCGGGATGGGATGAGGATGCCGAGCACGACCGGTTCGACCGCGACGATGCCGGATATGCCGGTCGATCCGTGAAGCTCGGGCTGGCGCCGGAGGGCTGGGACGATGGGGTCGTGCATCCGCGTACGCCGCACTGGCTCAGCGAGCCGGTGGGGAGCATGTCCGTGTGGCACGAACGCCTTGTGCCCGAACGGTTCCGGGGGGTCCGGTGGAATCCGGGGTGGCGGGGCGTGCTGGTGCTGGCCGGCGTGGGGATGGCGGCGGTCGCGGTCGCGGCGGCCGTGGCACAGCGGGAAAGGCCGGTCGCGCAGCCGGTTCCGCCGTTGCCCGCGGTGCGCACCTCGGACGCGGCCGAGCCGAGTGGTGGTTCGGAGCCGAGTACCGCCGCGCCCACGCCCGCCGCACCGGTGGATCTGGTGGTCAGCGTGGTCGGGCTGGTGGAGCATGCGGGCCTGCTGCATCTGCCGCCCGGCTCCCGGGTCGCCGATGCCGTGACGATCGCCGTCGCCAGGGCCGGCGCGGATCTGGCCCGGCTCAACCTCGCGCAGCGCCTGTTCGACGGCGACCAGATCATCGTCGGCGCGCTGGGCCCCGGCGCCCGGTCGGCGCAGCTGGGCAGCGCCATCATCGCCGGTGGCGAGCGGCCGGGCGGATCGCCTCGGCCGTCCGGCGCCGCTGCATCCGGCCCGGCCGCCAAGGTCGACCTGAACACCGCCACCGAATCCGAACTTGACGCGCTGCCGGGTGTCGGCCCCGCCACCGCCCGGGCCATCGTCGCCTGGCGCACCGAGCACGGCCGCTTCGCGAGTATCGACCAACTCGCCGAAGTCCCAGGTCTGGGTCGCTCCCGCCTGGCCCGCTTGCGTGAGCTGGTGACGATATGAACCGGTTCGGGGGTGCATGGTCGCCACGCATGTATTGCCCTGCGTTGCAAGGAATATACGTGTGCTGGCGGAAGGGTGGTGCCGCGTGTCGTCGTTGGGCACTGATGTCCGGGAGGCGTGCGGATCCATCAAGCTGTTGCTGGTACACCGAGCGGCCTCGTGACCGGATTATTGTGCGCCGCAGAGTGTTGCAGAGGCGCTGTGCGTGTCGGGAGATCGTGAGAGATCGCCGGATCGTCTGCGTTCGGCGACGAGCGGATCTGTCGCATGGGGGTGGAGTGTCTGTGTCGTCCCGCGCGCGGGACGCCGACGGAGTACCTCGTGTGCGAGCAGCGGCGGAGCGTTCGCGGCAAGAACAGCGCGGTGTATCGGGGCCCCTCGGCAGTTCGGTCTGGTCGAGCCCGACGTGCGTGCCGACACGCCGCGGCGTTGAGGCCGGACCGTGAGCAGGCGAGAGGAAGTGCCGGCCGGACGCGACAGGCCTGATCGGGAACCGGGGGAGCGGGAACCGATTGCGGCGCCACAGGTTCTCGATGCGCGACTGGCGCCTTCAGCGGTGACCTGTTGGGGCGCAGCGATTG
>NZ_JAGPOX010000043.1 GCF_019038435.1 Nocardia alni | reverse complement strand
CCCGGTGTGCCGTGCTGGGCGCCGCGATACTGCCCCAGCGCCCAGCACGGCACACCGGGATCGCTGCGCGGCCGCACCCGCACCGGCGGCCCGGCAAGACTTCGCGCACACCCGGCACACCACGCGACACCGGGCACCCCACACCCCCCGCATTCGAGCGGCAGGATCAGATCCAGCAGCATGCTCCGAGTATGCCCACAGCCACCGACAGGCTCGCCACGAAACAACGAACACCGACCACACGACCTCGCCCCGGGCGCGCCGCGACCCATCCAACACCGCAGTCACCCCGACCATGTCGCTCAGCCATGCCACCCGGCCACGCCACCCAGCCACATCGCTCGGCCACGCCACCCGGCCACATCCCTCGGCCACGCCACCCAGCCACGCCACTCAGCCACGTCGCTCGGCCAGCCACGCCACTCGGCCACGTCGCTCGGCCACGTCGCTCGGCCATGCCACTCGGCCATGCCACTCGGCCACATCGCCCGGCCACATCGCCCGGCCACGACCGAGCATGATGGTCATGCACGCGTTGCACAAGGCCATCGCGGGGGCCGTAATCGGAGATCGGTCGATCGAGCCGGAACCGCTTGGGGCGCAGGCACATCCGATCACCTGTTTACCGGACCAGCCCACGCGAGTTTACTGTTCAGGGTTATCTCACCGAAAGGCACTGCACCAGTGCACAGTTCGGAATCTGCCGGCCTACGATGGCAATCGGTGGGCGCGCTGGCCGATCGATAGCTACATGCCAAGGGTTTTGCTCTGGGGCCGCTAGCCCGGGAGCACCGGAACGGCGTTGGAGCCTAGGCCGTTGACCTCGCGCCAGAACCTGTCCGCCGGTGAGGCGGCGGTCTGAAGTTGCATCACCGCACGTGAATCGGCGACGTACTGGGCGTCGGGTGAGACGCTGACGACACGCACCGGAGGGGTGAGGTTCTGGCTGGCCATCCGGGACAGGGCGGTGCCGTCGACGGATACGGACTCCACCGGGTCCACGTTGCCGTCTCGTGCGAGAACCAGTGTTTCGGAGGACATCCAGTCGATGGACACCGCCGGGGTACTGAGATTCACCGCGACGGGCTGCGGCGATTGCAACGAGTAGTGGCCGTCCGGGTGCGGAACGACGACGGTCAGGAATACCTTGCCGTTGGCGATGATCGCCGCGCGTGCGCCGTCCCGGGATATTCGCAGATCGGTGATGGGCAGCCGGGGTACTGGATCGGTGCTGTCGGCCTGCGCGGAGGTCAACGCCGAGATGTCGACGTTCTGGACGGATACGGTCCCGGTGGCGCGGTCATGGACGGCCCGGATCACTCGATTGCCATCGATCGCGGTCCACGCGGCGCTGCCGTCCGCCGTCCACGACGGCCGAGTGAACGAATTACCCTGTGCCACCGAGAAGGGCGTCGTACCGTCGTAGTCCCCGATGACGAGCGTGCGCGACGGCGCCGGGGCGGGCTGGCCGCTGTCGGCGACCGCGGCGACGAGCTGACCGTCGCCGGACAGGCCCACCGACCGCAAATTGTGCACGCTGCCGAAATAGCCGGGCGTCCGCACGATAGTGTCCTTGTCGGCATCGACGCTGACCAGCCCGCCATCCTTCACCGCGTGCAGGCCGATCTGGTTACGATCGGCGACCGCCGGATCGAGCGTGCCGACGTCGCCCGCCGACATACCGTTGGGGTAGCGGTCGTCGAGCGGTTTCCCATCGGCCAGCAGCAGATAGGGTCCGAGAATGTCGGCCGGTGCGAAGGTCTGCACCACCTGCGCGGCCAGCAGCTCCTTACTGTGCTGATCCAGCGCGGCCGCACCGGCGAAGTCGATTTGCACCCCGCCCAGCCCGACGCCGACATTGTCGGTCTGCCCGTCGGCCTTGGTGACGGCGCCGTGCACCGACACCGGCGCACTGAGCACATTGCGCACCGCCGGCGCCAACGCGGTCTGCGGCCCCGCGGCCAACAGCGACAGCAGGCGCTGGGCGAGCTGGCCCTTGCCGGTCGAGATCCAGCGCAGATCGGGCACCAACGTGGTGCCCGAGCTGTTCGGAAAGAACAGCGAGTATCGCTGATAAGCCTTGTAGAAGGCGTCCTTGTCGACGATGACCCCGGCCGGCAGCTGATCGATGCGCCACTCGTTGTCGAGCTTCGCCATCGTGATCTGGGTCTCGAATGCCTTGTCCGTGGCGTGGAACGATCCATCGGCGTCCAGTTCACCGAGCATTCGACCGCGGAGCTGGAAGACCGCCGTATCCGCTGTGCGAGAGAGCAACAGCGTATCCGGCGTGTCCACGATCGAGGTCTTCGCGGCGTCGTCCCAGCTCGATGACGCGTCCGGGGTCAGATACAACCGCGCGGCGGCATGCCTATTGGTGGGATCGGCGGTAGCGGTGAGGAAATCGCGAACCAGCAGATCCGGATCGCGTCCCACGGCCGGCGGTGTCGGGCCTGTGCTGGTGGGCGCGCGCTCGATGGTGCCCAGCGCCTGCGGGGCCGAGGAGTCCGGCAGGTTGGCACACGCACCGAGCAGCAGCACCGCCGCCACAAGCGCGCCGAGGACAGCGCGCATCCGTAATCGGCCCGCGCACCGTGTGTTCATACCACCGCCGCGTCTGCTCATGACTGTCTGTCTCCGGTGTCCAGGGATACGGAGTCATCCGTGCCTTCAGGGGGTTCGGAGGCCGCGCGGCCGTTGCTGGAGTCCGCTGACGACGAGTGCTCCGCCGTCGATTCGGGCGCATCACCACCCGGATCCGATTCGGGCTCCGCCCATTCCGGCCGCGCGTCGGCCGAATCCGGATCCTCGTGACCCGAGACCGGCTCCGCGTTCGCCGATGCGGCTCGCACATCGGCCTCATCACCCGACATCGACTCCGGATCGGCCTCGGTCGACTCCGGCTCGACAGCTCTCGAATTCAGCTCCACCACAACGCCGTCCGAGGTCGCGACGAGCGCGAGGCGGGAGGCCGTATCGTTCGCGGCGGCCGACTCGGCCGTGCGCGGCCCACCGTCCTGCACCGCCGAGCGGCGCTTGGGCGGTTCCAGCGGCAGCGGGCTGACGCCCATCTTGCGAGCACGCACCAGCGGCAGCGTCAGCCGGAAGCTCGCGCCCACACCCAGCTCACCCCATGCCTCGAGCTTGCCCTCGTGCAGGTTGGCGTCCTCCACGCTGATCGACAGGCCCAGGCCGGTGCCGCCGGAGCGGCGCATCCGGGAGGGGTCCGAGCGCCAGAACCGGTTGAACACCAGTTTCTCCTCGCCCGGCCGCAGGCCGACACCCTGATCGCGGACCACGATCGCGACCGCGTTGGCATCCGCGTCACCGCGCATGCGGATCAGCACCGGCTTGGCTTCGCTGTGATCGATGGCGTTGGCCAGCAGGTTTCGCAGCACCCGCTCCACCCGTCGCGGATCCACCTCCGCGACCAGCGGCTCCTCGGGCAGATCCACGACCACCTCGACACCGGCATCCTTGGCCAGATGCCGCACGGTGGAGATGGCCGCCCGGGCGCACATCCGCACGTCCAGCGATTCCACCTGCAGCTCGGCCACGCCGGCGTCGTGACGGCTGATCTCGAGCAGGTCGTTGAGCAGGCCCTCGAACCGGTCCAGCTCGGTCACCAGCAGCTCGGCGCTGCGCGCCAGCGCGGGATCCAGATCGTCGCTGGAGCCGTGGATGAGATCCGCGGCCATGCGCACGGTCGTCAGCGGGGTGCGTAGCTCATGGCTGACGTCGGAGGTGAAGCGCCGCTGCAGGTTGCCGAACTCCTCCAGCTGGGTGATCTGGTTGGACAGACTCTCGGCCATCGCGTTGAACGAGATGGCCAGCTTGGCCATATCGTCCTCACCGCGCACCAGCATCCGCTCCTTCATGCGCCCGTCGGCGAACCGGCCCGCGATGCGCGCGGCCGAGCGGATCGGCAGCACCACCTGCCTGGTCACCAGCAGGGCGATCGCGCCGAGCAGCACCAGCAGGACCGCACCACCGATGAACATGGTGCCGCGCATCAGCGACAGGCTGCGTTCCTCATTGGTGAGCTGGAAGATCAGATACACCTCGAGCGTCGGCACCTGGCTGCTCGGGCTACCGATGATCAGTGCCCGGCCGTGGTAGCCATCCGGATCCGACACGGTCGCGAACTGGTAGCTGATCTGCCCCTGCTGGACGAAGCGTCGTAGCTCGTTCGGCACCTCTTGAATCGGGCCGGCCGGGATCTCCTGCATGTTCTCACCGACCATGACCAGCGCGGAGTTGAAGCTGCCCGCCGCGCTGCCCGCCTCACCGCTGTTACCGATGGACAGCGCACTGCGCGCGGCGTCCAGCCGTGCGGTCTGGGTGCTCTGGTTCTGTACCCCGACAAGCTGGCTGTCCACGATCGCGCGGGCCCGCGTCATCTCGTCCACGGCCGCGGAGATCTTCCCATCGAGCAGCCGATCGGTGATCTGACTGGTCAGCACCACCCCGAGGATGGTGATCACGATGAGCGACAGGGTCAGCGTGGACACGACGACGCGCAGCTGCAGCGAGCGCCGCCACATATGGCCGAGGGCGTCCCCGATCGTCTTGAACCACGCCGCCAACACCGCCAGCGGCCGCTCTAGGCGACCCCTGGAGTCAACACTCATGCCCAAGCCTCGATGGCACTCGGCTCAGGCATGGGCGTCACCGCGATCGATCACGGTGGTCCGGCCTTGTATCCCACGCCTCGGACGGTCAGCACGATCTCGGGGTTCTCCGGATCCTTCTCGACCTTGGCGCGCAGGCGCTGGACATGCACGTTGACCAAGCGGGTATCGGCGGCATGCCGGTAGCCCCAGACCTGCTCGAGCAGGACCTCGCGGGTGAACACCTGGCGCGGCTTGCGGGCCAGCGCCACCAGCAGGTCGAATTCGAGCGGAGTCAGCGAGATCTGCTGGCCGCCGCGGGTGACCTTGTGTGCGGGCACATCGATCACGATATCGGCGATGGACAACAGCTCGGCGGGCTCCTCCTCGGTGCGGCGTAACCGCGCACGCACCCGGGCGACGAGTTCCTTCGGCTTGAACGGCTTGACGATGTAATCGTCGGCGCCGGATTCCAAACCCAGCACGACGTCGACCGTGTCCGTTTTCGCCGTCAGCATCACGATCGGCACACCGGAATCGGCTCGCAGCACACGACATACGTCGATGCCGTTCATGCCCGGCAGCATCAGGTCCAGCAGAACCAGATCCGGGCGCAACTCCCGGACCGCGGTCAGTGCCTGCGTGCCATCGCCAACGGTGTGGGGATCGAAACCCTCGCCGCGCAAGACGATCGTGAGCATCTCCGCGAGCGCCATATCGTCGTCGACGACCAGAATCTTCGGCTTCATAAGTACTATGTTGTCATCTCTTCGGCTCGGAACGGGCAACCACGCCAACACTGGTACGTTTCCGACGCACATCCAACCCTATCGGGCAATCAATTTCGACAGGCGCACGGCCAATGTTGCCGGATCGTCATGCGGTGCATGCAGCAACCATGGACCGTGCCAGCGTGCTTCGGCCATCACACGATAGACCTCCGCCGTGCGTTCCTGTAGCGCCCTGTCGCTTTCGTAGGCGTCCAGCGCACGGGTGTCGTCGAGTTCGCCACGCCGACGGGCGCGTTCGGCCGCCAATTCCGCCGGTACCGCGAGTAACACATGCGCGTCGGGCACCGGCAGATCGAATCGCCCGAATTCCAATTCCGCGACCCAAGCGGCCATTTCACCGTCTGTGGACTGGTCGGTCCGTGCGGCGTTATAGGCGACATTCGAGGCGACGTAGCGATCCAGCAGCACAATGTCGTTGTCCGCCAGGAGCTTCAGCAGCTCGTCGCGCGCGGCGGCCCGATCCAGCGCGAACAGCAGCGCCATCGCGTTCACCGACGCGGCCAGATCGCCGTGCCGACCCCGTAGCGCCTCGGCCGCCAGATCCGCGTGCACCGACCTGCCGTAGCGGGGGAAGGCCAGGGTGGCCACCCGCAGTCCCCGGTCGGTCAGGTGGCCCACGACCGCCTCGATGAGCGTGCGTTTACCCGCCCCGTCCAGGCCCTCGACCGCAACCAGCACTCCCATACGCAGCAGGCTACCGCGCACCACCGACACACCGGCGTGCTCCCCACCGTCGTCCCGGCACGCTCACCCCGCCGTCCCGGCACGCTTTCGGCCGGAATTTACGGCTCGCGGTTGATTGCGATGGATCCCGGCCGAAAGCATGCCTGGATGACGGTGGTGAAGCAGCCGGACGACGGCGCGGCCGGGACGGCTCGGACCCTAGTAGCGGTAGTGCTCGGGCTTGTACGGGCCCTCGACGTCCACGCCGATGTACTCGGCCTGATCCTTGGTGAGTTTGGTCAGGGTTCCGCCCAGCGCCTCGACGTGGATGCGGGCGACCTTCTCGTCCAGGTGCTTGGGCAGGCGGTAGACCTCGTTGTCATATTCCTGCGGCTTGGTCCACAGCTCGATCTGGGCGATGACCTGGTTGGAGAAGCTGTTGCTCATCACGAACGAGGGGTGGCCGGTGGCGTTGCCCAGGTTCAGCAGGCGGCCCTCGGACAGCACCAGGATCGACTTGCCCGACTCCTTGAACGTCCACAGGTCGACCTGCGGCTTGATGTTCAGCTTGCTCGCGCCCGACCGCTCCAGCGCGGCCATGTCGATCTCGTTGTCGAAGTGGCCGATATTGCCCAGGATGGCCTGTTCCTTCATGGCCTTCATGTGGTCCAGGCCGATGATGTCCTTGTTGCCGGTCGAGGTGACCACGATGTCGGCGTCGCCGATGGCCTGCTCGACGGTGACCACGTCGAAGCCGTCCATCAGCGCCTGCAGCGCGTTGATCGGGTCGATCTCGGTGACCTGCACGCGCGCGCCCTGGCCGGCCAGCGATTCCGCACAGCCCTTGCCGACGTCGCCGTAGCCGCAGATCAGCACCTTCTTACCGCCGATAAGCACGTCGGTGCCGCGGTTGATGCCGTCGATGAGCGAATGGCGCGTGCCGTATTTGTTGTCGAACTTGCTCTTGGTGACCGAGTCGTTCACGTTGATCGCCGGGAACACCAGCTCGCCCGCGGCGGCGAACTGGTACAGCCGCAGCACGCCGGTGGTGGTTTCTTCGGTGACGCCGCGCACACTCTCGGCGATCGTGCCCCACTTGGTCTTATCGGTCTCCAGCCGCTCGCGCAGCAGGTTCAGGAACACCGTGAACTCGGCGGAGTGGTCCTCGTCGGCCGGCGGCACCAAGCCCGCCTTCTCGAACTGCGCGCCGCGCAGCACGAGCATGGTCGCGTCGCCGCCGTCGTCCAGGATCATGTTCGCGGGCTCACCCGGCCAGGTGAGCATCTGCTCCGCGGCCCACCAGTACTCCTCCAGGCTCTCGCCCTTCCAGGCGAACACCGGCACGCCCTTGGGCTCCTCGATGGAGCCGTGCGGCCCGATGACCACGGCCGCGGCGGCGTGATCCTGGGTGGAGAAGATGTTGCACGAGGCCCAGCGCACCTGCGCGCCCAGCGACACCAGAGTCTCGATCAACACCGCGGTCTGCACGGTCATGTGCAGCGATCCGGAGATCCGGGCGCCCTTCAGCGGCTGCACCTCCGCGTACTCCCGGCGCAACGCCATCAGGCCGGGCATCTCGTGCTCGGCGAGTCGAATTTCCTTGCGGCCGAACTCGGCCAGCGACAGGTCCGCGACCTTGAAATCGATCCCGTTGCGGCTGTCGGCAGTCGTTGTGCTGCTCACTGCGGTCGTCATCTGCCTCGCTGCACCTTCCTTGTCGGCGTGTACGCAGAAGAGCGTAATACGAAACCTGCGTACACGGTACGCATGGGTAGGGGCACCGACCGCCGCGCCGGTTCGATCAGGCCGCGGCCGCGGGCCCGCTGTCGTACGCAGCCAGTATCCGCTGCCGCTTGCGCGGGGCTATATTGGCCCGGCTGACGTCGCCGTCGTAGTGCGCGAGCACCCGGGGGTCCATGACGCGCCGCCACAGCGGCGGCACCACCGCCAGCACGATCATGCTCGCGTATCCGGCGGGCAACTGCGGCGCCTCCTGCGAGCTACGCAAAGTCTGGTACCGCCGTCCCGGATTCGCGTGATGATCACTGTGCCGCTGGAGGTGGAACAGGAAGATGTTGGTCACCAACCGGTCACTGTTCCAGCTGTCCGCGGGCGAGCAGCGCGCCCACATCCCGTTGGGCTTGCGGCTGCGCAGCAGGCCGTAATGCTCGACATAGTTGACCGTTTCGAGCAGCGCGGCCCCGACGACCGCCTGGAGCAGCAGGTAGGGCAGCATCGCCGGACCGAACGCGGCCAGCAGGGCCAGGTACAGCACCAGCGTCATCGCCCAGGCCTGCAGGATGTTGTTCTGCCAGGTCCACCAGCGCAATCCCTTGCGATGCAGACGGTCCCGTTCCAGCGTGATGGCCGAGCGGAAGCCGCCGAGCACGCTGCGCGGCAGGAACTCCCACAGCGACTCGCCCAACCGGGCGCTGGCCGGATCGTCCGGCGTGGCAACCCTGGCGTGATGACCCTTGTTGTGCTCGACGAAGAAGTGGCCGTACCCCGACTGGGCCAGCGCGACCTTCGCCAGCCACCGCTCGGCATGCTCGACCCGATGACCCAGCTCGTGCGCGGCGTTGATGCCGATGCCGCTGACCAGGCCCAAAGTCATTGCCAGACCGAACTTGTCGAGGAAGCTCAGCTGATCTTGCGCCCAGAGATAGCAGGCCGCCCACAGCCCGATCAGCTGGATCGGCAGGAACAGATACGTGCACCAGCGGTAGTAGCGGTCGTTCGACAGCAGTTCGTAGTCCTCGTCACGCGGATTCGTACCGTCGTCGCCCACGACCCAGTCCAGTACCGGGATCGCGATCAGCACGATGATCGGCCCGATCCACCAGAACACCGGCAAGCCGGTGTACAGCACCAACTGCGACGGCAGTATGGCGGAACCGGGTGCTATCAAACCCAGCACCCATAGGTACCGCTTCGGATCGGGCTTAGCCGAGCGATTGCCGACCGATTGCACGTTTGCCCCGCTAAAAGATTCTGTGGAACTCTTGCCCATAGATAGGTACAGCCTTTACGCCCGTTACGCACTACCTTCGCACTTTCAAGTGATGGCCGTTACATGCCATCCGGTCTGCTTTTAAGGCTGCTCATAGACACCTAGGAGAACCGCATCCCAGAGGCAAACATCGTCAACGAGCCGTGGCATCGCGTGTCATCCTCTCATGGAAGTGTTTCAAACTGGATGAGTTGTCCCGCAGCACACACTGCGAGCGACAACGGAATCGTTATACAGCACAACACGACTCGGAAACACCCGGGGCGGACATAACAGACCGTCCGGATGAACTTCCTGTGATCGTTACCAATCATCGACGTCAGCTATAACGCACCTACGGACGTCCCGCCCAGCCGTAGGTGGTGTGCCGTTCGACCGCTCCCTCGGTGGCCAGACGCTCCAGGTAGCGCCAGGCGGTCACCCGGGAGACGCCGACTCGCTGCCCGGCGTCGGTGGCCGAGAGCCCGCCGGGGGCCGCGCGCACGGCCCGGGTGATCTGCTCGAGTGTCTGCGGGGCTATACCTTTCGGGACCGCTGCCCCGGGGGTCGGGAGTGCGCAGGGCACTGAACGCCCGATCGATGTCGCACTGGGTCAAGCTCGGCTCCTCTGGCGACAGCGTGGCGCGAAACTCCCGGTAGCGCTCGAGTTTCTCCCGAAACGCCGTGAACGGAAACGGCTTCAGCAGATACAGCGCAATCCCGTGCGAGACCGCGGCGCGGACCATCGCCAGATCCCGGTACGATGTGATCGCGATCATATCCGGACGGGGGCAGCCGGGTCAGCGCCGAGGCCACGTCGAGGCCGCCGATATCGAGCAGGCCGATGTCCAGCATCGGTGCGCCGGCGGCGTGCGCCATTGTCACGGCACGCAGAGCGTCGCGGCCGGTATGCGCGACGGCTGCTGGGATGAAGCCGGCCACTCGCTCCACGGAGGTCCGGTGCGCCCGGGCGATGCGCCGATCGTCCTCCGCGATCATGACCCGGATCGGCGGCGGCATGGGCGGCCGCGGGCCCGGAGTTGGTGGATCTTCTGCCGTCATCGCGGAATCCTCACCACAACAGCCGATTCCGGACTTCACCGCGCCCCCAGCGTGCCGCCGTACCGGGTCACCAGGCGCCACACCAGCGCCAGCCCGAACCCGTTGCAATTCCGGCCCATATCCGCGCGGTCCTGAACCGTGAACTGCCCTTCGACGAGTCGAGCATGGTCGAGGACGACACCGTGCGGGCTGAATCCCGTTCCGCCGAAACGGAAAACGAGCCTGCCGCGATCTGATTGGGCCAGACGCGGCCCCCTACGGGAACCGTTGTGTACCAGGTGGTTCCCGCCAAAGGAACGCGGGTACGACGAAGTCGACCACGCGGGAACGACGGAGCCGACCGAGCCGGGGAACGGCGGTCGGCGAATCAGCGCAGCAATACGTCGGCGTCGTCGGGCAATGCATCCACCGGCCACCACCGCAGATCCGTCGATTCCGAGCTTCGTACGGGCACAGCACCCTTCGGCGCGACGATTTTGAACAGCAGATCCAGGTGGCGAGTGGGGCGGCCCAGCGAACAGGTGATCGGATGCGCCTGCGCCCCATACAGTTCCGGGTCGATCGACAGATCCCCGATGCCGGATTCCTCGATGGCCTCACGCAGCGCGGCCGCGCTCACCGTGGCGTCGAGCTCCTCGCAGTGGCCGCCGAGCTGGATCCAGCGGCCCACGCGCGGATGCAGGGTCAGCAGGATCTCGCTCTCGTCGTGGGAGAACACCAGCGCCGAGGCGGTGATGTGACCGGGCGCGTGCTCGCGCAGGCAACCGCGCGGGGCCGAGCCAAGGAAGGCCAGCATCGCCTCGCGCAGGGACTGCTCGGGTCCCGTTGCCGGGGACCAGGTTTCCAGCAGCCCCGTCGCCGACTCGTGCAGTGAACTCGCGCTCATCCCATCCTCTCGATCGCTGTCGGCCCGCGCCGACCCTATAGTTCGATCAGGCCGTCGCCCGCCTCGCGGGGGTCCCGAGGCGACAGATCCTCGAGGGGGTAGCCGACGGCTATGGCGCCCAGCGGGTTCCAGTCCGCGGCTGATCCCAGCGCCTCCCGGGTGACCTCGGGGGCGAAGATGGTCGATCCGATCCAGCAGCTGCCGACGCCCCGGGTGGCCAGCGCGACCAGCAATCCCTGCACGGCCGCGCCGACGGCGACGGTGAACATGGTCTGCTCGGCGGCGCGGCGGCGTTCGTCCGGATAGTCGTGTGCGCCGTCGGGCACGCAGAACGGGACGATCACCTCGGGGGCCTCGGACAGGATCGCGCCGCGCGCGATCCGGCGTTCCACGCTCTCGGGGGTGCGGCCGTCGCCGGTCAGGTCCTCGCGCCACCGGTCGGCCATCGCAGTCAGCAGCCGCTGCCGCACCGCGCGGTCGCGCACCCAGACGAACCGCACCGGCCGGGTGTGATGCGGCGCGGGCGCGGTCAGCCCGGCGGCCACCGCGGCGCGGATCACCTCGGGAGCGACCGGCTGATCGGAGAACTGGCGCACCGAGCGGCGCAGCAGCAGCGCCTCGTGACGGCCGCGGTCGATGGCCTCGGCCGTGCCCAGCCAGAACAGGTCGTCCTCGCCGCCGCGCAGCAGATCCGCCGCGCGGGAGCCGTCGTCGAACGGGCTCAGGCCGCGGACCACCGCGACCGGGACCCCGCCGAGCTTGCCCTTGGCCAGATCGGCCGCGGCGGCCAGCTCGTCGGCGACGGCGACCTGGGTGACCTGAAGTTCGTTGCCCTGACCGTCGATCGAGCCCGCGTAGTCGTGCAGCACCCGCAGTCCGGCAGCGCCGATCGCGGCGTCGGTCTGCCCGTTGCGCCAGGCCCGGCCCATGGTGTCGGTGATGACGACGGCGACCCGCACACCGAGCCGCTCGGCCAGTGCGGTCCGCAGGGCCTGCGCGCTGGCGTCGGGATCGGCGGGTAGCAGAACCAGTTCGCCCTGCTCGACGTTGGAGCCGTCCACGCCGGAGGCGGCCTGCACGATGCCGAGCTTGTTCTCGGTGATCAGGGTGCGGCCCTTGCTCGCCAGCACGCGCACCGCCTCGGACAGGACCAGTTCGCGGCGCATGACGTCGCGTTCCTCGGGGTCCGCGGGCGCGGGCACGATCCGGCCCTCGGCCTTGGCCACGATCTTGCTGGTGACGACCAGGATGTCGCCGTCGGCGAGCCAGGGGGCCTGTGCCGCGATGTGTTCCGCGACGTCGTCGCCGGGACGGAACTCCGGCAGCCCGGGCACGGGAAGTATGCGTACCTCGCCACCGGGCGCGTGATCACCGGACTCGGGCAGGATGACACTCACGGCTTCACCCCCGCGATGTCCAGTGCCTCGCGCGCCATCTCGGCCGTCGCGGCCGGATCCGTCATCAGCAGTGGCACGCTGCGTACCTCCACTCCCGGCACCTGCGCGGTGTCGGTGGAGTGAATCAGCCAGCCGTCCAGGATTCCGGTCTCCGACCGCGCGCCGTAATGCCGGGCGATGGCCTCGGCGGAGGTCTCCACTCCGATCACGGTGAGACATTCGTCCGCCATACCCCGCAGCGGCTTGCCATCGATCACCGGCGACAGCCCGACTACCTTGGCCGATGTGGTGCGCAAGGCACCTCGAATACCGGGCACAGCCAGGATCGAGCCGATGCTGACAACGGGATTCGACGGGGCCATCAGAACCGCATCAGCGCGATCTATGATTTCTGTCACATTTGGTGCCGGTGTGGCCTGTTCCGCCCCGATTGTGACGAATCCATGGGTCTCGACGCTCGCCCGGTAGCGTACCCACCACTCCTCGAAATGAATCGCGCGACGTTCGCCAGGGTTGTCCGGCTCGCTGATAATGACATGTGTTTCGCACCTGTCGTCGGTCACCGGAACGAGTCGAACACCCGGTTGCCAGCGGTTGCACAGCGCCTCGGTGACCGCGGAGAGCGGGTACCCCGCGCGCAGCATTTCGGTGCGCACCAGATGGGTGGCGATATCCCGGTCGCCGAGCCCGAACCAATCGGGCTGAGCGTGGTATTTCGCCAGCTCCTCCTTGGCGTGCCAGGTCTCGCCCGCGCGGCCCCAGCCGCGTTCGGTGTCGATACCCCCGCCGAGGGTGTACATGCAGGTATCGAGGTCGGGGCAGATACGAAGGCCGTGCATCCAGACGTCGTCGCCGACGTTCACGATCGCCGTGATCTCCGCGTCGGGCAGCAGGGCGCGCACACCCTGTAGAAACCGTGCGCCACCGACTCCGCCGACCAGTACGGCGACGCTGGTCTTACGATCGGGCGGCGCCGTCTCGGAGGAGTCGGCCGCAGTGTCATGGGGGCGGCTCACCGCCGTGCCGGGCGGGATGTCCGCTTGTTCTCCAGTCACATCCGCATAGCCTATGCCGTACCGTTACCGTCGCTTCGCGCAGCATATTTGCCGCTCATTAGCTACTTGACGGTTACAAAACCGTCGCGAAGACGGTTGCGGATAGTAACGGATTAGTGTCGGCAGCTTGACCATCGCGCCGTCCGGCGTGTCTAATCACAGGCATGTCATTTCGGGTCCGCGCGAGAGTGCAAGGCGCAGACCAAGATTCGAACAGATGTTCGAACCGGGATGACCAGCTCGGGGAAGGCCGCGAGACAACGTCGCGGTGTTGGGCCGTCGGTGTGCAGATCGGGTCCGACGGATAAATCTTTCTGCGCTAACACACAGTGAGGAGGCGGAGCGATGGCCGAAGAGCTGGCCCCGTCTGGCATTCCGGGTGGTGTATCGCATTCCGATTCCACAGCAGGCGCAGTACCAGGCGTCTGCACGGACAGCTGGACCGAGGAACGAGAGGGGGGAAGTCAGGTGACCGGTTCGGATACGGGAGGGCACGTTGGTGGTCAGTGGGCGCGAACACAGCGCAAACCCGAACCGCCGAAGCTCAGTCTCATCGTCACCGACTTCGACACGATGTTCGACACGATCGAGGAGCAGTGGCAGGAACGGGCGCTGTGTGCCCAGACCGACCCGGAGGCGTTCTTCCCGGAGAAGGGCGGCTCCACACGCGAGGCCAAGCGGATCTGCATGGGCTGCGAGGTCCGCGACGAATGCCTGGAATACGCTCTGGCACACGATGAACGCTTCGGCATCTGGGGTGGACTGTCCGAGCGCGAGCGGCGCCGCTTGAAGCGGGGCATCAGCTAAAGGAAAGCGATTGTCACCGTTCGCGGTTCGAATCGGACCGCAGCGGGCCGGCTGTTCTGCCCTCGCTGCACCACGGGGTGCGGCGAGGTCGAGCGGTCGCGGCGGGCGCCGATCCGCTATTCGTCCGGATCGATGACGTCCGGATCCACACCCAAATAGGTGGCGATCTGCTGGACCAGAACCTCGCGAAGCAGGTCTATCAGGTCGTCCGGATCGCTCGCACGCAATTCCAGCGGCTTGCGGAACAACACCACGCGGGCGCGCGTCGCCGCGCCGCGCGAGTCCACGCCCGCCGGGATCAGCCGGGACAGCGGCACCGGGCCGTCGGCGACCACCTCGTCCGGCCACGTCACCGAATCCGGGTGGAGTGGACGTATTTTCGGTACGTCGTCGACCGCGATATCCAATTTGGTGAGCCGGTCGTGCCAGCGGCTGTCCAGCGGTGCGAACGCCTCGAGCACCAGCCGGTCGAACTGCTGGCCCCTGGTGCGCCAGGCGGGCACCGTCGGCGGCAGCATCGGTCCGCGCACGCCTCGGCCGCGACGAATCACCGACCGTGCGGTCGGCGGCCGCCTCCGTGATCGCGTCATACGCACGACATTAGTCACCCCGCCCCCAGCTCGGTGCGCCTAGGTGAGGCCGGGCAGAGTTGTCCGATCGGGCGGCCCGACGTGGTTACGCGGGCTGCTGCCGCCGGCCCCGACCAATCGGGCGAACTGGTCCCATGTATTAGCGCGTGTCCCACAGCGCACGGACGCGCGGAGGGCTACTCTCCTTTTCGTGATCCCCATGCGTCGTTGCTGCCGGCCGGCCTGCAAGAACCCGGCCGTTGCGACGCTGACCTACGTGTACTCCGACTCGACGGCCGTTGTCGGCCCGCTGGTCACCGTCGCCGAGCCGCATTCCTGGGACCTGTGCGAGACGCACGCCTCCCGAATCACCGCGCCCAAGGGCTGGGACATGGTCCGCCACGAGGGCGGGTTCAGCTCACCGGACGACGACGATCTGACGGCCCTGGCCGAAGCGGTGCGCGAGGCCGGAATGCGCCGCCGCACGCCGGAACCCGAGCAGCGCGGCTATCCGGACCAGCCCGCCCCGCAGCGTTCGGCCCGTCCCGCGCGCACCGGCCGTCGCGGGCATCTGCGCGTGCTGCCCGACCCGCCGAACTGATTGCCGGTCCACCAGGTAGCCGCGACGCCGCGCACCCATGATGACGAGCCGCGGACAGCGTGCGAATCGATCGATCCCCCTCTCGCCCGACATGGCATCGACCAGGGCGACACGCGCTGAGGCGTCGAGAACCGCGCGTGTATCCGACACGGAATATGTTCACGCGCGGGGGCCTATTAGGGTGGTGAACATGTCAGCATCGCGCAGCGATTCGATCAGGGGTGGCGGTCGGGCGGCGAGCGGGCCAGTCGCTCGGTCGGCCGAAATGGTTCAAGCAGTTGTCAAGGCGTACGACGTGCGGGGTGTGGTCGGGGAGCAGATCGACGAGGATTTCGTCCGCGACGTGGGCGCGGCGTTCGCGCGGCTGATGCGCGGCGAACAGGCCACCCGGGTGGTCATCGGACACGATATGCGCGAGTCCTCCCCCACCCTGGCCACCGCCTTCGCCGACGGCGTGCGGTCCCAGGGCCTGGACGTGGTGCAGATCGGCCTGGCCTCCACCGACGAGCTCTACTTCGCCTCGGGTCACCTGGGCTGCCCGGGCGCGATGTTCACCGCCAGCCACAACCCGGCCCGCTACAACGGCATCAAACTGTGCCGCGCCAACGCGCTGCCGGTCGGGCAGGACACGGGCCTGGCCACGATCACCGAGGAGCTCATCGCGGGCGTACCCGCCCATGACGGCCCCCGGGGTTCGGAATCCGAGCAGGACCTGCTCGAGGCCTACGCCGAATTCCTGCGCGGGCTGGTCGATCTGAGCGGTATCCGCCCGCTGAAGGTCGCGGTCGACGCCGGCAACGGCATGGGCGGCCACACGGTGCCCGCGGTCCTGGGCGCGGTGGGCGCGCTCACCGTCGAACCGCTGTACTTCGAACTCGACGGCTCGTTCCCCAACCACGAGGCCAATCCGCTGGACCCGAAGAATCTGGTGGATCTGCAGAAGTACGTCCGCTCCACCGGCGCGGACATCGGCCTGGCCTTCGACGGCGACGCCGACCGCTGCTTCGTGGTCGACGAGCGCGGCGAGCCGGTCTCCCCGTCCGCGATCACCGCGCTGGTGGCCGAGCGGGAGCTGGCCAAGGAACCGGGCGCGACCGTCATCCACAACCTGATCACCTCCCAGGCGGTGCCGAAGCTGGTCACCGAGCTGGGCGGCACCCCGCTGCGCACCCGGGTCGGGCACTCGTTCATCAAGCAGCAGATGGCCGCCACCGGCGCGATCTTCGGCGGCGAGCACTCGGCGCACTACTATTTCCGCGATTTCTGGGGCGCCGATTCCGGCATGCTCGCCGCGCTGCACGTGCTGGCCGCACTGGGCGAGAAGGACGGGCCCGGTTCGGGGGCGCAGACGATGTCCGAACTGTCGGCGGCGTATGCAACGTTTGCGGCCTCCGGGGAGATCAATTCCACAGTGGCCGACGCGAAGGAGCGGACGATGGCGGTGCTCGCGGCATTTCAGGATCGGGCCGTCGCGGTGGACCGACTGGACGGCGTCACCGTGCAGTTGCCCGCCGACGCGTGGTTCAACCTGCGCGCATCGAATACCGAGCCGCTGTTGCGCCTGAACGTCGAGGCACGATCGTCCGAGGAAGTAGACGCACTCGTGACCGAGATCCTGAGCATCGTGCGCGGCTGACTGGAATAGTGGAATCACAGGGCGTGTATTCGCTCGGAACGGACAGGTTCTCCCGGCCTGGTGACTCGATGAGGGGAGGTGGCAACGCCCGATGATCGCAGGGACACCGGTTCTCGACCTCGATGACGTCGCCTCGCTGGAGGCCGCCGATTCCGGGGGGACGTTGCGTTCGGCCGCGTCCGGGGGCGCGCAGGTGCGCGCCACGGCGGCGGCCATCGGTGAGGGCGTGCTGGAGCGGTTGACCGATATGCGCCCGCGCAGCCTGGTCGTCGTCACGGGCACCGGACGCGCCGCCCGCGCGGCCGCGATACTCGCGGCTGGTCTGGGCGACCGGGCCGGGCTGCCGATCGTGACCGTCACGGCCATTCCGCAGTGGATCGGCCCGCTCGACGTCGTGCTTGTCGCCGGCGACGACGCGGGCGATCCGCGCCTGATCAGCGCGGTCGACCGGGCGCTGTACCGGGGCGCCGAGGTCGTGGTGGCAGCACCCGACGAGGGTCCGCTGCGCGCCGCGGCCGCCGGGCGCGCGGTCATGCTCCCGCCACGGGTGCGGGTGCTCGATCACAACCGACTATTGCGTTTCCTGGCCATCGGCATCGCTGTGCTGCGCGCGGTGGATCCGCCCCATATCGGCCCGCTGACACCGGATCTGGATGCGCTGGCCGATGTACTGGACACCGAGGCGCTGCGCGACAGCCCCACCAACGAGGTCTTCCACAATCCGGCCAAGCTGCTGGCCGCGCGCATGCCCGGACGCCGGCTCATACTGACCGGCGACTGGCCCGCCGCGACGCAGGTGGCCGCGCATGCCGCCGAGGTCATGCTCGCGGCCACCGGCCAGATCACCGCGGCCGCCGATCTGGCCCAGGTCGTGGCCGCGCACACTCGCATTTCCGAGGCCGCGGGCGTGGGCGCACCGGGTTACGATCCGCTGTTCCACGACGAGCAGCTCGACGGCCCCGCACCGGTGCAGCGAGTAGGTCTGTTCGTGGTGAGCACCGATGCCGACCAGGTCGTCGCGCGCCGCCGGTTGTCGCTGTTCGACGCCTCGTCCGGGCTCATCGACGCCGAGCTGGTGAACGTCGAGTCCGAATCCGGGAGCGGACGCAACGAGCGACCGATGGACACGGCCGGACAGTTCGGTCGCGCCGAAGCCGAGAGTCGGCAGGGTGCGGGCACGAGCGAACTCGAGCGGCTCGCCGTACTGACGCTGCGGCTCGAGATGGCCGCCGCCTATCTGCATCTGCTCGGCTGCGGCCCGGTCGCGTCCGATCGTCCTGCCCACTACGACGGGGGCCATTTCTAGTGCACGAACTCGTTGGTGCGTTGCGTTCCTATGCCTGGGGCTCGCGCACCGCACTCGCTCAGCTGTGCGGCAGACCGGTGCCCTCGGCCCACCCGGAGGCCGAACTGTGGTTCGGCGCGCATCCGGCCGATCCGGCCCAGGTGCGCGTCAATGGGCGTACCGAATCCCTGCTCGAGCTGGTCGCCTCGGATCCGCAACGGCAATTGGGCGCGGTCGCACCGGAATTCGGTGGACGGCTACCGTTCCTGCTGAAGATCCTCGCCGCCGAGGAGCCGCTGTCGCTGCAGGCGCATCCCAGTGCGGATCAGGCGCGGGCCGGATTCGAGCGGGAGAACCTCCAGCACGTGCCACTGGATTCACCGATGCGCAACTACCGCGACGACAGCCACAAACCCGAACTGATCGTCGCGCTCAGCCGTTTCGAGGCACTGGCCGGATTCCGCGAGCCGCGGCGCACCGTCGCGCTGCTGCGCGCCCTCGAGGTGCCCGAGCTCACGCCCTACGCCGAACTGCTTGCCGCACAACCCGATTCCTCCGGCCTGCGCACCCTGTTCACGACCTGGATCACGCTGCCGCAGGCCATGCTGGCCTCGATCCTGCCCAAGGTGCTCGACGGCTGCGTGCACTATCTGGCGGACGGCCACAGCGATTCGGCCGCCGACGAATTCACCCCCGAGATGCGCACGGTACTCGAGCTGGCCGAGGCATATCCGGGCGACGCCGGGGTGCTGGCGGTGCTGCTGCTCAACCGGATCACCCTCGAGCCCGGACAGGGCCTGTTCCTGGACGCCGGAAACCTGCACGCCTATCTGCACGGTGTCGGCGTGGAGATCATGGCCAACTCCGACAATGTGCTGCGCGGCGGGCTGACCCCCAAGCATGTCGACGTGCCGGAGTTACTGCGGGTGCTGGATTTCGAACCGCTCGAGCTGCCCATCGTGAAGCCCGAGCCGGTCGGCGAATATTCGTTCCGATACCGCACGCCCGCAACGGAATTCGCACTGCGCCGATTCGAGTTGGACGCCGGCGCCGCTCCGACGTCGATTCCGCGCACCGGACCGGGCATCCTGCTGTGCACGGACGGTTCCGTGCGCCTGCTGCAAGGCTCCGACGAACTGCGGATCACTCCCGGTGGCGCGGCGTGGATCTCCGCGGCGGACATCAACATCCGGGCGCAGGCGCTGGGCGGCCCGGCGCAGCTGTTCTGCGCCTGCGTGGGCGGGCAGTAAGCTTCCCGGCCCGTTACCCGCGACAGGCAGGGCTGGATCCGGCTACGGGCCTGCCGGAGATGGCGTAGAACGCGCGGGGACCAGTCGGTATGGTCGGGTACTGTCCGGCGATATGAGGCGCGCGCGGCCGGGAGAGCCGGTGCGGTACGTTATCCGGGCAAATCGGACATTGCCGATCGTGTGTCTGTGTCAACGGGATCGACGAAAGGACCTGGGCGACAACATGTCTGCTGGCGGCGGTAAGAAGGCGATCTTCGCGGCGCTCAGCGCCAACGCGGGCATCGCGGTGGCCAAGTTCGTCGGCGCGTTCATCACGGGGTCCGGGTCGATGCTGGCCGAGGCGGTGCACTCGCTGGCCGACACGGGCAATCAGGGGCTGTTGCTGCTCGGGCAGAACCGGGCCGGCCAGGAGGCCGACGAGCTGCATCCGTTCGGCTACGGGCGCAATCGCTACTTCTATTCGTTCGTAGTGGCGTTGGTGCTGTTCACCCTGGGTTCGATGTACGCGATCTGGGAGGGCATCCACAAGATCCAGCATCCCGAGAAGTTGACGTCACCGGTGGTGGCGGTCGTCATCCTGGTGCTCGCCGCGGCGCTCGAGGGCTACAGCTTCGCGACAGCGATGCGGGAATCGGCCGAGCTGCGCGGCGGCACCGGTTGGTGGCGGTTCATCCGCAACTCCCGCAATCCGGAGCTGCCGGTCGTCATGCTCGAGGACAGCGGCGCACTGGTCGGCCTGCTGATCGCGCTGATCGCGGTGGTGCTCACGATACTCACCGACGATCCGGTCTGGGACGGCATCGGCACCCTCGGCATCGGAATCCTGCTGGGCGCCATCGCGATCGTCCTGATCGTGGAGATGAAGAGCCTGCTGATCGGCGAGGGCGCGACCCCCGAGCAGGTCCGCGCGATCACCGAGAACCTCGTCGACGGCACCCGCATCGACCGCGTCATCCACCTGCGCACGGAATATCTGGGCCCCGAGGAACTGCTGGTCGCCGCGAAGGTCGCGATCGTGCCGGGACTGGAGATCCGCGAGATCGCCGCCGCCATCGACGACGCCGAGGCCCGGGTTCGCGCGGCGGTGCCGATCGCCCAGCTGATGTACATCGAGCCGGATCTGTACCGCACGCAGCGGGTGTAGGGACGCTGTCAGGAGCCGCCATCGACGCGCTCGATGCCGGCGGCGCGATTTCCCTTGCGGATCAGAGCGAGTGGGTTCTCGGTGATACCGAAACGGGTGCGCAGGGCATGGCCCGCGGCAAGCAGGCCGGACATGCCGTGCACTCCCGGCCCGGGCGGGGTCGACGCGGAGCAGAGGTAGACCCCGGGCAGCGGCGTGGAGTACGGGTTCCAGCGGGGGGTGGGACGAAGCAGGGTCTGGCGCAGGGTCATCGCGCCCGAGGAGATATCGCCGCCGACGTAGTTGGCGTTGTAGGCGGGCATTTGTTCCGCGGTGCGCACGTGCCGGGCCAGGATCAGATCCGCGAAACCCGGTGCGAAGCGTTCGATCTGGGCCACGACCGTATCGCTGACATCGCGATCGGAACCGTTGGGCACATGCGCGTAGGTGTAGAAGGCGTGCTTCCCCTGCGGCGCGCGCGAATCGTCGACCACGCCGGGTTGAATGGCCAGCACGTAGGGCCGCTCCGCGTGATGTCCTGCGGCGACAGCCTTTTCGGCGGCCACGGCCTCGGCGCGTGTGCCGATCACGTGCAACGTCCCGGCCTGCGCGCAATCCCGCGCTCGCCACGGCACCGGACCGGAGAGCGCGAAATCCACTTTGCACGCCGCGCCGCCATAGCGGACCTTGCTCAACTGGGCCGCATAACGGGCGGGCAGCCGCTCCCCGGCCAACCGCAGCAACCCAGCTGGGGCAGTATCGAGGAGAATCGTTCGCGCGTCACGGAATTCATCGAGGGATTCGACGCGATGCCCGGTGACGATGCGACCACCGGACCGCTCGATATCCGCCGCGAGCGCATCCATGATCGTCTGACTGCCGCCGCGCGGAATCCCCCAGCCGTCCACATGGGCCAGCGTGCCCAGCAGCAGTGCGACACCCGCGCCGGAGAACGCGCGCGGTGGGTGTATCGCGTGCGCGGCGATACCGGTGAGCATCGCCGGCGCGATGTCGTCATGAAAACGCATATCCCACAGCGGCGTCGACTGTTCCAGCAGACGCCGACCGAAGCGAATTCCCGTCATCACGTTCAGCGGCGGATGCCGGGTATCCGACATGGCCAGCGCGACCAGCTCCTGCCAGTTCTGCGCCAACGGCCCGAAAAACCGTCGCCACGCCGCGCCGTCCCGCCCGAGACCGGCGACCGTGCGGTCCAGATCACGCCACGCCAGACCCGCGGCGCCACCATCCAGCGGATGCGCGTAGGACACCTCGGGCGCGAGCAGTTCCACACCGTGCGCGACGAGGTCGAATGCGCGAAAGAACGGCGACGCCGACGCCATCGGATGGGCGCCCGCGCACACATCGTGCGCGAACCCCGGCAGCGTCAACTCGGCGGTCCGGCATCCCCCACCGACAGTGTCCCCCGCCTCGTACACCTCGACCTCGAGCCCCGCACGAGCAAGCGTCACCGCCGCGGCCAGCCCGTTCGGCCCAGACCCGACTACCACTGCGTCAGCCATGATCGCCATCGTAGGCGCGGAGAGGACGTAGGATCCGACCCACTCCTGGCCCCAAAGGCGTCAGTTCACCGGAGCACTCGCGGAAGTGCCTCGTTGCGGTCGATCCGTTGTGCCTTCGAAGGTGTCAGAGGGCCGCTGATCCACGCAGGCTCCACAATTCGCCCGTTGTACAAGCCAATTCGTCGCCGAATCATCCGAGCGACCAATAGACATGGCCATCCACGGGCCGGGCTACAAGCGCATTCGGCTCAGGGACGCCGGCGAGGCCCTACACGTCCGTGGAGAACCGGATCCCACCGTCAGGCAGGTCGACACCCGGCCAGATGCGGGCGCCGCGTAGTAGTTCGCAGCGGGCGCCGACGTTCGCGCCGTCGCCGATCACGCCGTCGCGGACCAGGGCGCGAGGGCCGATGCGGGCGCCGAAGCCGATGATCGAGCGCTCCACCGTGGCGCCGGCCTCCACGCGGGCGCCGTCGAACAGGATCGCGCCGTCCAGGCGCGCACCCGCGCCGACCTCCGCGCCGCGGCCGACGACCGTGCCGCCGATCAGCAACGCGCCGGGAGCGATGCCCGCGCCGGGATGAACCAGCGATTCACCACGCTGGCCGGGCAGGGCCGGTGAGGGGGCGATGCCGCGGACCAGATCCGCCGAACCGCGCACGAAATCCTCGGGGGTGCCCATATCGCGCCAGTACGAGACGTCCACATGCCCCTGGATATGCGCCCCTTCGGCCAGCAGCGACGGGAACACCTCGCGCTCCACCGACACCGGACGCCCGGTCGGGATCTTCTCGATGTACTCGCGCCGGAACACATAGCACCCGGCGTTGATCTGATCGGTGGGCGGGTCCTGGGTCTTCTCCAGGAATGCGGTGACCCGGCCGGACTCGTCGGTGGGCACGCAGCCGAACGCGCGCGGATCGCTCACCCGCACCAGGTGCAGGGTGACATCGGCGTTGGCGCCGGCATGCGTATCGAGCACCGCGCCGAGGTCGGCGCCGCCGAGCACATCGCCGTTGAACACCATCACGGTGTCCGAGCGCAGCTTGGGCAGGACGTTGCGGATGCCGCCGCCGGTGCCCAGCGGCTCGGTCTCGGTGACGTACTCCAGGTCGATCCCGAGCTCGGACCCGTCCCCGAAATGCTCCTCGAACACCTCGGCCTTGAACGAGGTGCCCAGCACGACGTGGGTGATTCCGGCATCGGCGATGCGGGCCAGCAGGTGATGCAGGAACGGCAGTCCGGCCACCGGCAGCATCGGCTTGGGCGCGGACAGCGTCAACGGGCGCAGCCGGGTGCCCTGGCCGCCCACCAGAATCACGGCATCGGCCTGGGCGGCCGTCGGCACAGCAGTGTCCGCCATCCATCTCCCCTTTTCAGGTTCGGTCGAAATTCGTCCCGGCTGACGTCGTATCGGGTCAGCTCCGGGCGTCGCGTTCGCGCAGCGCCGATCGAACCGCAAGCTTGCAGCGAATGGCAAGTCCGACTCGCAGAGCCAACCGCAATGGCGCCTGCCACCAGCGCGGATGCCGATCGGCCTGGAAACGATACGCCGAGGCATGATGGGCCGGGAGCATCGTCTCGGGGTGTCGTCCGGCCGCATGCCCCTTCGCGTGCGTGACCTCCGCCGACGGCACGAACACATTGTGCCAGCCCGCGCGGCCCATGCGGTCGCCGAAGTCGACATCCTCCATGTACATGAAGTAGCGCGAGTCAAAGCCGTCGATGCTGTCGAACGCCGCCCGCCGCACCAGCAGGCACGAGCCCGACAGCCAGCCCGCCGTCCGCTCGCTGATCTGCTCGTTCTCCTGGCGGTAGCGCCGGGTCCACGGGTTGCCCGGCCACACCGTGCCGAGAATGGCGTGCCCCGCGCCGTCGAGCAGATTCGGCACCGCCCGCGCCGAGGGATAGACGCTGCCGTCCGGTTCGCGCACCATCGGGCCGATCGCCCCCGCGCGCGGCCAGCGCCGGGCGGCCTCGAGCATCGTATCGATGGAATCGGTATCCCAGCGGATATCGGGGTTGGCGATGACGATGAACTCGATCTCCGGATCGATCTCGGCCACCGCGCGGTTGATCGCGCCGCCGTATCCGATATTGCCCCCCGTGCGTAGCAGCCGCACGTGCTCGTTGGCCTGCTCGGCCAGTTCGGGCGTGCCGTCGGTCGAACCGTTGTCGGCGAGGATGACCTGTGGTTTCTCACTGGTGGCCGTGGTCAGCGTGCTGATGAAATGCTCGAGGTGCTCGCCCGGCGAGTAGGTCACGGTGACGACGACGAGACTTGGCGAAGCGTTCACTCGGTGCAGCCTACTGGTCCAGGCGGGCCAGCGCGTCGTCCAGGGCGGATCGCCAGTCTCGCAACGGGGTCAACCCGGCGGCCGCCCAGGAACGATTCGACAGCACCGAATATGCCGGGCGCGGTGTGGAACTCGGATATTCGGCGCTGGTGCACGGCAGCACCCGGGCGGGGTCGGCGCCCACCCCGGCGAACACCGCGCGGGCCAGCTCGAACCAGCTGGCCCGGCCCGCGTTGGTGGCGTGCAGGATCGACGGCACGCCCTCGAACCCTCGGCGTGCCAGTTCCAGCAGCCCAGCGGCCAGGTCCGGTGCGAAGGTCGGCGAACCGATCTGATCCTCGACCACGCGCACCGTCTCCCGCTCACCCTCCAGCCGGCGCATGGTCGCGACGAAATCGCGCTGGTCACCGGTGTAGACCCAGGCGGTGCGCACGATGTGCGCATCGGGGGCCTCCCGCAACACCGCGCGCTCACCGGCGAGTTTGGACCGGCCGTACACGGTGGTCGGTCCGGTCGGATCGCCGGGCTCGTACGGGCTCGTCGCGGATCCGTCGAAGACGTAATCGGTGGACACATGGATCAGCGCGGCGCCCACCGCCGTACACGCGGCCGCGAGCACCGCGGGCCCGGTCTCGTTACGCGCGAAGGCGGCCTGCTCATCGGATTCGGCGGCATCCACGGCGGTGTACGCGGCGCAGTTGAGCACCGCGTCCCCGGGCTCGAGCACCGCCCGCACCGCGTCGGCGTCGGTGATGTCCAACTCGGCGCGCGCCAGCGCGACCGCGTCGGGCGCCTGCGCGGACACCGCCCGGCCGAGCTGACCGCCCGCACCCGTCACGACGATTCTTCTCACGCGCGCAAGTCTGGCACGCCACGCCAGCGCCGGTTCAGCGGTGCGCGCGCCGGTTATGGCTAGCCTCATCCCCGGGGGCGGTGTCACGTGTGGAAGTAATTCGGGCCGGGCCGGAAGGACTCGAGCATTGCCGCAGAACAGGATCCCGACGACGCGGACAGCCCGGGTGCGCAGCACTCGCCCCGGGCAGGTGCTCGCCGCGGCCACCGCGACCGTCGTATTCATCGTCACCGGCTTCGGCTGGCACAGTGTCGACAGTCTCGTCTCGGGCATCGAGCGCATCGGCAACCTCGGGCTGGGCGGCGACAGCGACGGCGCCACCGACATCCTGATGGTCGGCATCGACAGCCGCACCGACGCGCACGGCAATCCACTCACCCCCGGCGAGCGCGCCATGCTGCACGCCGGTGACGAGGTCGGCACCAATACCGACACCATCGTGCTGCTGCGCATACCCAACGACGGCCGCTCGGCCGCGGCGATATCCATTCCCCGCGACTCCTATGTCGACATTCCCGGCATAGGTATGGGCAAGATCAATTCGGCCTACGGCTCGACCAAGGAGCTGACCCGCGAAAAGCTGATCGACCAGGGCGTCTCCAGTGACGATGCGGAGACGAGGTCGACCCAGGCGGGGCGAGAGGCGCTGATCAAATCCGTGGCCAACCTCACCGGCATCACCGTCGATCATTACGCCGAGGTCGGACTGCTCGGCTTCGTACTGCTCACCGACGCCGTCGGCGGGGTCGAGATCTGCCTGAACAACCCGGTCGACGAACCGATGTCGGGTGCGGACTTCCCGGCCGGACGGCAGCGGCTCAACGGCGCGCAGGCGCTGAGTTTCGTGCGCCAGCGCCACGAACTGCCGCGCGGCGATATCGACCGGATCGTGCGCCAGCAGGTGTACATGGCCTCGCTGGTGCATCAGGCGCTCAGCGCGAAGATCCTGGCCAATCCGGCCAGGTTGCGGGAGCTCAGCGACGCGGTCGGGCGCAGTATCGTGCTCGACGACGGCTGGGACGTGCTGGACTTCATGCAGCAGTTGCAGAATCTGACCGCCGGGAAGGTGCGATTCGGGACGATCCCGGTGAAGGATCTCAACGGGACGCTCGACGACGGCACCTCGGTGGTGCGGGTGGATCCCCCGACGGTGCGCACGTATGTGGCCGCGATGATCGGCGGGTCCGACCCGACCGCGGCGACGCCGTCGCAGATCACCGCCGACGTCTACAACGCCAGCGGCACTCCCGGCCTCGCCGGGCAGGTGGCACACGCGTTGACGGACAAGGGTTTCGGCACCGGGACCGTGGACAACTGGATCGGCGGCCCGATTCAGACCAGCCGGGTCATGTCCGGCAGCAGCTCCGATCCCAAGGCCGCGGCGGTGGCCAAGGCCCTGGGCGGCCTGCCGGTGCGGGCGGATCCGGGCCTGCCGGAGGGGGCGGTACGGGTGGTGCTGGCCGGTGACTATTCTGGTCCGGGTTCGGCGGCAAGCACCATGTTCGATCTGTCCGAGACCTCCTCGGGCACCCCGACGCCGGTGCCGCCCGCGCCTCCCATCGACGCAGGCCAGAACGGACCGAAATGCGTGAATTAGACCAGACTCTCACCGACGCCCTGCTCGATCCCATCCTCGCCAGGGACCCCGCGGGTCCGCGCATCACCTATTACGACGACGCCACCGGCGCCCGTATCGAGCTGTCCGCGCTGACCCTGGCCAACTGGGCGGCCAAGACCGCGAATCTGATTCGCGACGAATTCGGCCTGTCCCCCGGCGCCCGCGTGGTGGTGCTGCTGCCGGCGCACTGGCAGACCGCGGCGGTCCTGCTGGGCTGCTGGTGGGCGGGGGTCGAGGTGGTGCTGCGACCGGACGAGGACGCCGAGCTCGCACTGGTCACTCCCGATCGGCTGGGTGAGGTGGAGGACATCGCGGAGGTGGCGGCGCTGTCACTGGATCCGATGGGTGCGCCGGTGCGGGAGCTGCCGGTCGGCGTCACCGACTTCGCGACCTCGGTGCGCGTGCACGGCGATCAGTTCCATCCCCGGGGCGCGGGCGCCGCGCTGGCGGGCATGGCCGTGGCCGATGTACTCACCGATGCCCGTAAATCTGCCGCCCGGCAAGGGTTTTCCGCCTCGGATCGAGTGCTTTCGGGTACCCCGTGGGAGACCCCGGACGAGGTGGTCGAGGGGCTGTTGGCGGTCTATGCGGCCGGTGCGTCGCTGGTGCAGGTCGTCAACCCGGACCCGGCCAAGCAGGAGCAGCGGATCGCGACCGAGCGGGTCACGGCGTCGCGAGGTTGAGGCGGCGTCTCCTACCCGGGTAGGGGAACCGTTTCCGACCGCGGCACGTTTCAGTGGGCAATACGCATGCGTACCGTTGAATCACGACCGGACGGAACCGACGAACGGGGGTTGGCTATGCAGCCGCGATATTGGCTTCGATGGATGGCCGGGCAGGGGATCCCGCGTCTGCTGCTCAGTCGTCTGGCCCGCAGCGGCGAACCGATCTCGCAGCTGTTCGGCTCGCCCGCGGTGGCGGACAATCCGTACGCGGTGCTCGAATCGGTCCGCGCCCGGGGGCAATTGATCCGCACGCCCATCGCGTATTTCACCGTCGACCATGAGATATGCCGAAATATGCTGCGCGACAAGGATATGGGCGTGCGCGCGACCGATAACTTCAGCACCCGCTTCACGGTGCTGCGCTGGCTCAAGGATCGCGCCCCGCTCGCGCCGAATCCGACCGAGGCGCCGTCCATGCTGGTGGTCAACCCGCCCGAGCACGATCGGCTGCGGCGTTCGGTATCCGCGGCGTTCACCCCCCGCGCGATCGCGCGGCTGCGCGATCGGGTCGAGACGGTCACCGTGGAACTGCTCGACGCACTGCCGGAAAACGGCACGGCGGATCTGATCTCCGACTTCGCCGCCCAAGTGCCGATCGCGATCATCTCCGAGATGCTCGGTTTCCCCTACGACACGCGTGATGAGTTCCTGAGCTGGGGCGACGCGATCACTCCGCTGCTGGATATCGGCAACCCGTGGCCCACCTACCGCCGGGCTCTGATCGCGATCGAGTCGATGGACCGCTTCGCGGACGGCCATATCGCCCGGCTGCGCGCCGAACCGGGTGAGGACATCCTGTCGACCCTGGTCGCCGAGGGCGAGATGGACGATCAGGAGCTCAAAGCCACCGCGACCCTGCTGATGGGCGCGGGCTTCGAGACCACCGTCAATCTCATCGGTAATGCGATCGTGCAACTACTGGCCCACCCCGACCAGTTGGCCCGGCTGCGCGAGGAGCCGGATCTGTGGCCCAACGCGGTCGAAGAGGTGCTGCGCATCGACTCACCGGTGCAGTCCACCGCGCGCGTCGCGCATGCCGAGGTGGAGTACGCGGGGATGCGGTTGGCCCCGGAGGCGACGGTCATCCTGTCCCTGGCCGGAGCCAACCGCGATCCGAAGGTCTTCGACGAACCGGACCGTTTCGACATCACCCGCGCGAACGCCAAGGAACACCTGAGCTTCTCCTCCGGCATCCACGCCTGTCTGGGCGCCAGCCTGGCCCGCATGGAGGCGGTGCACGCGCTGCGCGCCCTGTTCGAGCGCTTCCCGGATCTGAAGCTCGCGGGCGAACCCACCCGACGCCCGCTGTTCACCCTCCACGGTTACAGCCACATGCCGGTGGCGCTGGGCCACCGCCACGCCGAACGCTCGGCCACGATGCACTCCTGAGCAGCGCGTACGGCCAATGCGTACGCGTGGCTAGCTGAAGCCGACTACCTGATCGCCCCAGGCGGTGTAGAGGTTGTGGTCGGGGTCGTCGACTACGCGATCGGTGTCGTCGATCAGCAAGGTCGTGCGGGTCGCCTCGCGGTAGGGCGGCCAGTGTTTGGAGCCGTCCAGGGCGGCGGGAACGCCGTGTTCGGCGAAGGCCAGCCAGCGGCGCATCACGCGGCCCGACACCTCCATCGCGGTCTTGCGGCCGCCCAGCCAGAAGGTGGGGTCGTGGTTGAGGGTGCCGAAATTGCCGAAGACGTACGGTAATTCGGTGGCGTGACCGGCGCCTACGCGGGCCGCCTTGAGCATCGGGGTGGCCTGGTCGAAGCGGTACATCCAGGTGCGGGTGTGCCGGGAGTGCGCGTCGGCGACCCAGTGCGAGGGCATCCGGAAGGCGGCGTCGGTGGACATCGCCAGCGCGCCGCGCGTCGTGCTCAGGTCGGGGTAGGCCGAGGTGATCTCGGCGATCCGCTCGGGCGGCATCTCCGGATGGTCGGCGGCGACCGCATTGAGCATCGCGTTCACCGCATCGGGTGTGACCGGCATGATCGGCGAGCGGAACAGGCGAAACAGCGAGGCCTCGTCCCGGTTGGTGCCGATCATCAGCGGTACGCGGTGTGAGCGGCCCTGCTGGAAGCGGTCGGCCGGATAGGTCGGTAACAGGTCGCCGTCCACCACGGGTGCGGCGGCCAGCCGGCCGGGCGACTGCATCGGCACCTCGTCGAGCAGGATTCCGGCCGCGTCCACGATCCGCTCGATCGGGCATTCCAGCAGTTCCTGCGCCCGAATCAGGGGCAGATCGATCAATTCGAGGAAACGCCGCGCCACGCCCGCGGCCCGCTCCGGACCGAATACCGTTGTGGCCGGCGGACTCTGCGCGATGGCGCGATGGAACAGACCGGCCGAGGCAGGGGCGGTGAGCAACGAGGTGACGCATCCGGCGCCGGAGGATTCACCGAAGACGGTGACGTTACCGGGATCGCCTCCGAAGGCGGCGATATTGTCGCGCACCCATTCCAGGGCGGCGATCTGATCGTGCAGGCCTAGATTCGGCACGAAATCGGGCCCCAGCGCGGACAGATCGAGGAAGCCGAGCGCACCGAGCCGATAGTTCACCCCCACCACGACGACCCCACCGGTCTCCACCAATTTTCGGCCGTCGTAGATACCCTGGGCAGCGGTCCCGAGGCAGTAGGCGCCGCCGTGCAACCACACCATCACCGGGCGCGGCTCCTCGGTGACGGCCGGGGACCCCGGGGCCCACACGTTCACCCACAGGCAGTCCTCCCCCATCCGCAGGCCCGAATCGACCGGAACCATCGTGCCCATCGTTTGCGGGGCGATCTCGCCGAACTCGGTGCAGTCACGCTCGCCGCCCCATGGCACGGGTTGCTCCGGCCTGGCGAACCGCCTGGGCCCGGATGGCTCAGCCGCATAGGGAATACTGCGCCAGACATTCACCGATCCGTCATGAAACCCTCGCACCGCACCTGCGGTAGTCCGAGCCACAGGGGCGGACTCCCTCGACGCAACACCCGACTCTGCCCCGACAACGTGTGCAGTCATATCCGGCACCTCCTCACACACTCCCTGTAACGAGAGTACGTCCGCGATCATGTCCGACGGCGAAAGATGACCGTGCCAACCTCGGGGTGCGGCTGGTCAGCCGCGATCGATGTGCCCCAGATCCCGCTCGGGATCGACGCGGTCGCGCACGCGTTGCTTGAGTACCGCGATCTCCGGGAACCCGCCGTCGGACTTGCGTTCCCAGATCTGCTCACCATCGACGGTGATGCGGAATACGCCCCCTTCCCCGGGTATCAGCGCGACCTCCGACAACTGGGTCCCGAATGTGCTCAACAGCTCGGACGCCATCCACCCCGCTCGCAGTAGCCAGCGGCATTGGGTGCAGTACTCGATCGCGACTCGCGGCATATCCGAACCCTACGTCGGCCTCGGATCTGCCCGGGACAGATAGTTGTCGGCAACGCCTCCGCTTCTGTCTGGCTATTTCTAATTGGAACGCTATGGGTGGACGACAATCCTGGGCAAGGGTCCAACAAAGCCGCGCCCGAATCGTTACCTTTCGATATCGCCGTCCACATAGCGCCAGGCGCCGTCGACACGTGCGAACCTACTGCGTTCATGCAGGCTGCCTCTGCCGTCGTCATCCCGGTAGTGCGCACGGAACTCGACCACGCCGGTGTCGTCGAACGGCCCGCCGGACTCGGTGCGCAGGATCTCGAGCACCATCCATCGCTGTCCGGGATCCAGCTCCAGCCGTCGCGGCCTGGTGCGCGGATGCCAGGAGGTCAGCAAGTAGTCGGCATCACCTACGGCGAAGGCGGTGTAGCGCGAGCGCATGAGCGTCTCGGCAGTGGGCGCGGGCCGGGTGCCGTCCAGGCGGGGCCCGCAGCACTGCCCGAAGGTCTCGCCGCTTCGACAGGGGCACCGATCGTCATCGGCCGGGGTTGCACTGTGCATCGTTCGATTATCGGATGACCAGCGCCGGGTGGTCCGCGGACGGACCGCCCGGCTCACCGATTCACGGGCCCCGGCGACTTCACAGCATGCCGAGCAGCGAGATGAGATTGATCAGCGCCCCGCTGGCATTGGCGACCAATGCCGAGCCGGTGTCGAGCAGGTTGAGCGTCCCCAGATCCATGATGCAGCTCTCTTCCATCGAGACAGTGAAATCCGACCATGTACCACCGCATACACACCGCAAACCGCGCAGCAACCACACAGTACTGTCCGAGCGCTACTTACACCGGCGAAATCCCCGCGATACGAGAGATATTCACCGGCCCCCGGCGAAAGTACGGGCAATGCCGACTATTACGACCGACCGGTCTGCATTTGCTGAGTTCTAGCCGCGCTCAGAGCCGCCAATTCCGTCGCGAGCCCGACGGTTTCGTCGTACCAGCCGCGCAATTCGACGACGATCGGGGCCAGCTCGTAGTCCTGATGGTGCCCCACCCGCGACAGCGTCGCCCACAGCGCCGAGATCCGGGCGGAGGTCTCGGCCCCCGCATAGATGTCCAGTGCGAGCAGCTGCGCCCGCATACTGCATCGTGTCAGCGACGGAGTCACCTCTCGCCACAGCTGATCCATCGCCTGCTCCAGCGTCAGCCGCAGAATCCACACCGTCGCGCGCGACCACAGCCCGCCCGCATCGGTCACCGTCCCGCTCAACAGCTCCTCGGCAGCGGCCAGTCGCTCCCAGACGGTCGGGTTCAGGGATCCAGCCATCGCACGAATTTCCTTGTTCCGCTGACCAATTCGGCCGTACCGCGATCGATCCGGATATGCGCGCCCGCGGCCGCGTCGCGCAGCACTGCCCGCGCCCACGGCGCGTCGTGGTCGAGCCGGTCGTTCAGATCGTCGACCCGATCCGGATCGCCGAACACCGCCAGCGACACCTTCTCCCAGGTGGTACGGGCCGCATCGACGCGCCGCTGTACCTCCCGATGGTCGATGCCGTCGGCCAGCAGCCCGCGGCGCGAACGGGCCAGGGCCGCGGCCTCGATCGCCGAACGGCAGCAGGTGACCACGAGTTCGGCCGCGATCGCACGCGGCAGCTGCCTGGTGCGCAGCAGCGCGTTGGCGTCGCTGAGGTAGCGGCGCACCGGATCCTCGGACACGCGCACCTCCACCGCCGAGCGCTCGCGCCGCTGTACGTCCAGAACCGTTGCGCCCAAGCGCAACCGGCGTACCGCCTCGGTCAGTCGCTCGTCGTGGGTGAACACCACCACCTGGCGTCCGCTGTGGGCGACCGCGGCCAGCACCCGAGCCAGCCCGTCGACCTTGGCCGGATCCATCGCCTGCACCGGGTCGTCGATGAGCACGAATCCGAACGGACTGTCCGGAACGGTCGCGCGGGGCAGAAACAACGACAGCCCCAGCGCGTGCAGCTCACCCTGGCTCATCACGCCCAGCGCGGTACCGTCGGCATCGTCCACGGTGACGTCCAGTAGCACCTTGCGGCTGGCTCCCGCGTTGCCCTGCAACCGGATGACACCCAGGTCGACGTTGCTCTGCTGGCGCAGCCCGCGCCAGATCGTGCGAGCATGCTCGGCCAGCGGCGCCATGCGCTCGTCCCGCAGACCCGCCGCGGCCGATTTGAGCCAGTCCTCGGCGCGGCGGACGGTACGCAGTTCGGCCTCGGCGGCGGCGACCGCCCGGGCCCCCTGAAGCCAGGCGGCGATGCGCGGAACCAGCGGCGTCCAGACGGCATCGACCCGGTCCAGTTCCTTGCGGGCGGCCGCGCGCAGGGCGGTCAGGCCCTGCGCGGCATCCGCGTACGCCCGGCGCAGCCGGTCCGGGAAATCCTCGGCGACCGGCGCCCACGCCAGCTCCGCCCAGCCGGACCAGACCTGGCGGGCCGGGCCCGTGTCCACGTTCGGGGCATGCGGCGCAGGAGGATTCAGTTCCGGAGGGACGGCTCCGATCAGCTCGCGCGCGCGTGCCACCGCCAGATCCAGGGCCGTATGGGCGGCGGTGAGGGCCGCCGCGCGCTCGGTCAGGCGGCCGATCTGGGCGTCCGTCTCGCGCAACCACTCTCGATCCAGCGCACCGCGGCCGCAGACGGGACAGGGGCAGGATTCCGACGCATCCAGGAGGGGATGCGCGTGGGCACGCGCCCGGCGCAGCAGCTCCAGCACGCGCAGTTCCGCCTCGGCGTCGCCGGTGGCACGCGCGGAGAGCTCGTCCGCGCACGCCTGCACGGCGGCGGCCGCGGCCTCGACCTGTGCGGCGTCGGGTAGGCGCACCCGCAGCATCGCCTGCAGCGCGGCGGTGCCGATCGCGTCGTGCCGCGTGCCGGATATCTCCCGGCCGATCGCCGCCAGATCGGGCTCGGCCGCGCGCAACAGTCCCGCGACCCTGGCCGCGCGATCGTCGGCGACCGCGTCCAGGGCGATGAGCAGGGCCTGGCGTTCGTCACGGGATTGCCGTGCCGCGCGCTCCAATTCGAGGCGGCGGGCCCGAGTCCGGTCCTGGGCGACGCTGAGGTCGTCGAGACCGAGCAGCCGGTGCAGTGCGTCGAACAGGTCGCTGGGCCGGCCGTCGACCAGGGCGCCGAGTTCACTGTAGGACAGGAACGGCCGGTAAAGCTCCAGCGCTCGCGCCCACTGCTCGAAGCGGAATTCCGTGGGCGCCTGGTCGTTTCGCCGCTGCGTCCACACGCCACCGGAGAGGTCCGCGTCCTCACTCCACTGACGGGAAACGGTCAGCGGCCCAGCGAATCCCGTGGCGATCAGGTCGAGTTCGATGCGGGATGCGCTGCCCTCGTGCAGATTCCGCCAGCCCTCGCGCCACACCGAAGCCCGGCCCGCCCAGCGGCGCGTGACACCGGTCAGCGCCAGCTCCGCGGCCTCGGCGAAACTCGATTTTCCGGATCCGTTGCGCCCCACCACAAGTGTCAGACCGGGCCCCGGGTCCAGGCGCAGCACGGCCTCCGGTCCGATACCGCGAAATCCGCGAACTCGGATGGCGCGCAGAAAGATTCCATCGAGGTCGGGGCCGGGTCCACGATCCGGCTCGGCATCCAGTGCCGCCAATACGGCGGCCGCGACCTCCGGGGTGACCGCGGGATCGGCGTCCAATCTCCGCCGCACCAGTTCGGACAGGCGCGGCGTGACCGTCGTGCCGGCAGTGCTGGACGCTCGCCCCAACTGCTACTCCTGTCCGCTCGCCACGTGCGCGGTGCGAAGCCGCTGTGCCGAACGCTACCGGATGCGCTGCGAATCCGTGATGCTCACGATATCGACGATCGCCGAATCGATGGTCGCTGATCGACCATACCGAGAACCGTCCCGGACGGGGTGCTCATGGCCATCGGGCGGGTGTGATCCGCCCGATGGCCACCCCTCGGCCGTCCCCGGCCGGGCAGTCCACAGGTTGCGCCCAGATTTCAGGCGGCTCGGATCAACCGAACAGATCAGAATGCCAGAAATCGGTCAGGAGCGCAAGGACACTTGATATTGCAATCGCTTACCGCCCCAGCGTAATTGGTTCGCTACTTTCCCGCGAATCCGACGCCGCCTCATGGCCCCCGGAACCGCTGCGCGGAACCTGTCGGTGGAGTGGAGTAGAAATCCGATCAACCGAACGAACGGGGGCAACGATGACATGGACAGCGCAGCAGGTCGCCGCCGTGGCGCCCGACGCCGCGTCACTCGCGGCCGCGAACAAGTTGCACGGCAGATGGAACGGCGCCGGCTACCACGACACCGCGCTGTGGGGACTGTGCGCGGGCAGCGGCGCCACGCCCTATCAGACGATCGTCGACGTGGCCGGGCCCGCCTACAAATGTTCCTGTCCGAGCCGCAAATTCCCCTGTAAGCATGCGTTGGGGCTGCTGCTGGAGTGGGCCCGCGGCGAGGTGCCGCAGGCGGCCGCGCCCACGGATTTCGTCGCGGAATGGCTCGGCGCACGGGCACAGCGGGCGGCGAAATCCGAAGCCGCGCCCGCGAAGACGCCCTCGGCCGCGACCGCCGAGCAGCGACGCGCCCGCGTCACCGCGGGACTGGAGGATCTCGATATCTGGCTATGCGATCAGGTGCGGACCGGCCTGGCCCAGGCGGACCGGTCGTTCGCGGCATTCGAGGCGGTGGCGGCGCGCATGGTCGACGCGCAGGCGTCCGGCGCGGCGTCGATGCTTCGGCTACTTCCGCGCAATGTCGTCACGCGCGAGGATTGGCCCGCACTCCTGCTCGCCGAGTACGCCCGCCTGCATCTACTCACCGCCGCGCATCGCCGCATCGACAGGCTCGATCCCCGGCTGGCCGCCACCGTACGCACCCATATCGGCTACTCCACCGCCACGGAGACCGTGCGCGGCGAGGCGGCCGTGCGCGATCGCTGGATGGTGCTGGGGCAGCGGATCACAGAGGAGGAACGTCTGTTCACCCGGCGGATGTGGCTGCGCGGGCGGGCGACCGGGCGCTGGGCGCTGATCCTCGACCATTCCTTCGGCAGCCCGTCCTTTCCCGCGGATGTGCCGGTGCCGGGCATGCAGGTCGATGCCGATCTGCATTTCCATCCGGCGGCCGCACCGCTGCGGGCGGTGTGGGGCGAGCGATACGGCGTCCTCGAACCGTTCACGACGCTGCCCGTACCCCGTGCCGGATCCACGGGCCTCGCACCCGGCGATCTCGCCGATCCGCAGACCTCCGCGCGGGCCGCCGACAGCATCGGCGCCGCGCTCGAGGATCACGCGCGGGCGCTGGGGGCCGACCCGTGGCTGCGCACCTGGCCGATGCTGCTGGTCGATGTCGTGCCCGCGGTGTCCGAAAGCGCTTGGCATGTCATCTCCCCGGACGGCGCCGCGCTTCCCGTGGCGCGTCTGGACGCGCAGCCCTGGAAACTGCTGGGTATATCCGGAGGGCATCCGGTGACCCTGGTCGGGGAATGGACTGCCGACGGACTCGTGCCGGTATCGGCGCTCGACGCGGGCGAGATCGTCGACGTCGGCGCGAATGCCGTGGGCGCGAACGACGCCCCGGCGACCGAACTGGCGTCGGTAGCGCTGGTGGGCACGGCGCGGAGCCGATCGGATTCGGTGACACTGCCCGAACCGGTCGCCGCCGCGGCCGGACGGCTGCGCGGCGATCCAGCGGCGGTACTGCTCGAAACCGCCGCGCTGCTGGATATTTTCACGCGCGGCGGCGTGCTCGCCGGGGCGGGCGCGGCCGGTGAGCCCGCCGAGGACGACGATCGCCCGCTCATATCGCCCGCCGCCGCGGCACGCCTGGCCCGGCTGCTGGCCGAGCGATCGCCGTTCCTGGACGAGTGGTTCGAGGTCACCGGGCCGCGTGGTATGCGGGCGCCCGACGCGCTGTGCAGCCTGCTGCTGGAGCAGGCCAAGGCGCGGACCGAACTGCGCGAGGCGCTGCTGACGCTGGCCGGATCCCGTGGCCGCTGGCTGGCCGCACAACATCCGCAGTGGCGAAATCTGGTGCACGCCAAGCCCGATGATCAGCAGGTCTGGTCGCACGGCACGCCATCGGAGCGGCGGGCCTGGTTGACCGCGCTGCGTCGGCGCGATCCGCGAGCGGCCGGAGCGGCGCTGGCCCGGAGCTGGCGCTCCGAGCCCGCACATGTACGCGCCGAACTGCTCGCGATCCTCGCCGACGGGCTCACACTGGACGACGAGCCGCTGCTGGAATCCGCCCTCGACGACAGGCGCGCCGAGGTTCGGCGTACCGCCGCCGATCTGCTTGCTCGGCTGCCGGAGTCGGCATTCGCCGAGCGCATGGTTCAGCGCGCGAGGGGTTGGGTCACGGTGACCGACGGCCGTCTGGTGGCCGGTCTGTCCGACCGCTTGGACGACGCCGCCCGACGCGACGGTGTGGCCGACGACACCGTGCACACCGCCTATCGCCTCGACGGCGCGCCCTACGGTTCCGCCGGATGGCTGCGCCGCGTCATCGCCGCGACTCCGCTGCGGCACTGGGAGGCGCTGTTCGGCGGGCCCGGGCAGGCCATTCGCATCGGCATGCCCGCCGAACTACTCGGTCCGGTGACGGCCGGTTGGGCCGACGCGGCCCTCGCTCAGGGCGATACCCGCTGGGCGGCAACGCTGTTCGAGGTATTGACCGGGACGCCGACGCTCGGCGCGGACCCGGAGGTGCGCCGACGGCTGTTCGAACTGCTCCCGCTCGAGCAGCGTGTGCGTTATCTGCGCACACTCGACAGCAGCTGGCTGGCCGAGGTCGAATTGCTGCTGCAGGCGGTCCCCCGGCCCTGGCCGATCCCCTTGGCGCAGCACCTGATCCGGCTGCTGATGGACCGTGCTCAACTCGCCGCCGCCCGGCCCGGCGCGCCGGGCCTGTCCCCCGCCTCCTACCGCACCCTGTTCCGGTCCGCGGCCAAACACTTCCCGGTCGAGGCCGCGGCGACGGTGGGCGTCGCCACGCGCCGTTGCACGGACCCGTACTGGGAGAGCACCTTCAATGAACTCGCCAACGACCTGACCCAGCGCACAACGATGCTCGAGGAGCTACGGTGACCGCGAAAAACGCACCCACGATCACACCGGATACATCCGAAACTCTGCTGCGCCCGCACGCCGAACAGGCATTCGCGGACGAGCTGAGCGCCCTGATGGCGGTCGACGACCGCCCACGCCCGCCGTCGTGGCGGCTGTCCCCGTGGGCGGTGGTGACCTATCTGCTCGGCGGCACGCTGTCGGACGGCACCGTGGTCAGCCCCAAATACGTCGGACCGCGCCGATTGCTGGAGGTCGCGGTGGCCACACTCGCGACCGACCGCGCGCTGCTGCTACTGGGCGTGCCCGGCACCGCGAAAACATGGGTGTCCGAACATCTCTCGGCCGCGATCAGCGGCGCGTCGACCCTGCTGGTGCAAGGCACGTCGGGCACCGCGGAGGAGGCGATCCGCTACGGCTGGAACTACGCCCGGCTGCTCGCGGAGGGCCCGAGCGAGGGCGCACTGGTGCCCTCGCCGGTGATGACCGCGATGCGTCTGGGCTCGATCGCCCGGGTGGAGGAGCTCACCCGCATCCCCTCGGATGTGCAGGACGCGCTGATCACGGTGCTGTCGGAGAAGACGCTGCCGGTGCCCGAACTGGGCACCGAGGTGCAGGCCGCCAAGGGCTTCAACGTGATCGCCACCGCCAACGACCGGGACCGCGGCGTCAACGACCTGTCCTCGGCGCTGCGCCGCCGCTTCAACACCGTGGTGCTGCCGCTGCCGGCCAGTGAGGACGAGGAGGTCGACATCGTCACCCGCCGCGTCGAACAACTCGGCGCCGCTCTGGAACTGCCCCCGGTACCGGCCGCGGCGCAGGAGGTGCGCCGCGTGGTGCGGGTGTTCCGCGAGCTGCGATCGGGCCTGACCGCCGACGGACGCACCAAACTCAAGTCCCCCTCGGGCACCCTGTCCACCGCCGAGGCGATCTCGGTGATCACCAACGGCCTGGCCCTGTCCGCGCATTTCGGCGACGGGGTACTGCGCGCGGCGGACGTCGCGGGCGCGGTCCTCGGCGCGGTCATCAAGGACCCGGTCGCCGACGCGGTGGTGTGGACCGAATACCTGGAGGCCGTCGTCCGCGAGCGCGACGACTGGTCCGATTTCTACCGTGCCTGCCGCGAGGTGCACGGATGATGCCTCATGATCGCTCGGAGCACGGGGCGTCCCCGCGCATCGGCTACGGCATGCATCTAGGGGGTACACCGGCCCACCTGGCGTTCACGGAGGTTGCGCCAGCGGCACAGGCACTGCTGCGTAGTCACTTGGGCGACTCCCCAAGTCGGATCGGAGAAGTGGCGTGAGCGAGCGTTCAATGGACACAGCCGAGCCCTCGCCCATTCCGGAGCGCAGTGCAGACGTGAGCGACTCATCGACACGAGGTCCATCGCGCATGCCGAGGCGAAGCGGAGACAGGAACGGCGTCCAGACACGCGTATTCGGAATCCGGCACCATGGCCCCGGTTCGGCGCGTTCGCTGCGCTTGGCGCTGGAGCGTTTTCAGCCTGACGCCATTCTGATCGAAGGTCCCGCCGACGCGGACCCGTTGGTTGCCTACGCCGCCGCCGAGGGCATGGCGCCCCCGGTCGCGTTGCTGGGTTATGTCCCGGATTCACCTTCCCGCGCGGCATTCTGGCCTTTCGCGATCTTCTCGCCGGAATGGCAGGCACTGAGCTATGCCGCCGAACACGATGTCTCCGTCGGCTTCTGCGACCTCCCCGCCGCCAACACCCTGGCCCTGGACGATGCGCCCGGCGACCGCACCGACCCCCTCGCCGCCCTGGCGACGGCCGCCGGTTACGACGACCCCGAGCGCTGGTGGGACGCCATCATCGAATCAGCCGCCGACGCAGACGTTTTCGACGCCATCACCGAGGCCATGGCCGCCCTGCGCGAGGACGCCGGTGAGATGGACCCCACTGCCGAACCCGATCCTGCCGCGCGCACTGATCCCGGCTCCGACGATCACCGTCAGCCACCAGACATCGCCCTACCCGCCACCACGGATGATCCACGTACGTCGCACCAACCCGCCAATGCGGTCGCAGACCGGAACGAGCCGGGCCCAGGCACGACGGCAACCACAGCAAATCGCTCCACAACCGCCGATCACGCTGCATTGTCTGGGATTCGCGGCACTACCGAGCACGGTTCGCTGGAAGACGGCGCCTCACCGCATGATGCCGGGACCACTCCGGTCGACGTCGAGACCAACCACGAACCCAGATCCGCTGCCAAGCGTGAGCCAGGAAGCACGGCACCCGACACCACTGCCGCAGCGCAAGACCCTGGCACCGCCGAACAAGGCCCACTAAAAAACATCACCCAACAGAACAATGCGCAAATCGCTCCAGGGGACAACATCGAGGCAAGCCGGAGACGCGGACCTGCCGCCAGGCATGAGTCGAGATCCGACACCACTGCCGCACCGCAAGATCCCGGCAGGGCCGAACGCGGTTCGCTCGAAGACACCGCCGCACTGCATGATGCGGAGATCACTCCGTGGAATGACATCGAGGCTGGCTGGAGACGCGGATCCGCTGGCAGGCGCAAGCCGGGAGGCACGGCGTCCGACATCACTGCCGCACCGGAAGATTCCGGTAGGGCCGGACGCGGTTCGCTGGAAGATGCTGCCGCATTGGATGATTCGGACGCACTAGCCCGGGGCGACATCGGGTCGCCGATCGATCTGCACACGCTGCGGCGTGAGGCGTATATGCGGCAGACGATTCGTAAGGCGGTGAAGGGGGGTGCACGGCGGGTCGCGGTGGTGTGTGGGGCGTGGCATGCGCCCGCGCTGGCGGGTGAGCTGGGATCGGCGGCGGCCGATGTGCGGCTGCTCAAGGGGTTGCCGAAGGTGAAGGTGGCGTTGACCTGGGTGCCTTGGACGCATTCGCGGCTGGCGGGGGCGTCGGGGTATGGCGCGGGGGTCACCTCGCCGGGGTGGTACCACCACTTGTTCACCGAGACCGATCGGCCGATCGCGCGCTGGCTGACCAAGGTGGCGGCCACCTTGCGCACCCATGATCTGCCGGTGTCCAGTGCGCACATCATCGAATCGGTCCGGCTCGCCGAGACTCTCGCGGTGCTGCGCGGGCGGCCGCTGCCCGGGCTGTCGGAGGTCACCGACGCCACCCGTGCGGTGCTGTGCGAGGGCGATGAGGCCATGTTGCGGCTGATCACCGGTGAACTGGTGGTCGGCGAGGCGCTCGGATCGGTGCCGGAAGACACCCCGGCGGTGCCGCTGGACGCGGACCTGCGGTCACGGGCCCGGACACTGCGCCTGCCCCAGCAGGCATTGACCAAGCAGTGGGATCTGGACCTGCGCAAGGAGCGCGACGTGGCGCGCTCGCATCTGCTGCATCGGCTTCGGCTGCTCGGAATAGGCTGGGGCGTACCGACATCCAGTGAGGTCCGCAATACCGGAACCTTCCGGGAGACCTGGTCGCTGCGGTGGGAGCCCGAACTGGCCATCGCGGTCATCGAGGCCTCGCGCTGGGGTACCACGATCGAATCCGCCGCCGAAGCGAAGGTGCTGGACACCGCCGCCGACGCCACCGTGGCCGGCGTGAGCGGCGCGCTGGAGCTGGCCCTGCTCGCCGACCTCGGCGGAGCCGTGGACCCGCTGGTGAGCCGCCTGGAATCGGTGGCCGCGCTGGATCACGACGTCACCAACCTGCTGGCCGCTCTGCCCGGCCTGGTCCGCACGCTGCGCTACGGCGATGTGCGCGGCACCGACGTGAATGCGCTGGCCCGCGTCGCCGACGGCCTGCTGATCCGCATCTGCGCCGGCCTGCCCGGCGCGGTCACCGGACTCGACGCCGACGCCGCCGCGGCACTGCGCGCCCTGCTGGACGCCGCACATCTGGCCCTTGCCACCCGCGACGACGAGTGGGCCACCCGCGAATGGCACGGCGCCCTGCGCAAACTCGCCGATCGCGCCGATGTGCACGGTGCGCTGGTCGGCCGGGCGGTGCGGCTGCTGTGCGATGTCGGCGTCATCGACGACGCCGAATCGGCCCGACGCCTGTCGGTCGCGCTGTCGATCGGCCACTCGCCCACCGAAAAGGCCGCGTGGATCGACGGATTCCTCGGCGGCCGTGGCCTGCTACTGGTACACGACCGAAACCTGTTACGCCGCATAGATTCCTGGTTGCGCGAGCTGCACGAGGATCAGTTCGTCGCGACCCTGCCGCTGCTGCGCCGCACGTTCGGCGCCTTCGAATCCGGTGAGCGCCAGGCGATCGCCCAAGCGGTCCGCGATGGCGGTCCGATCACGACGGGGGCGTCCGCAACCGCCGATTACGACCTGGCCCTGGGCACGCTCGCCTTGGCAGCGGTCACCGAAATCCTGGAGGTCCTGTGATCTCGGTTCATCGCGGTACACACCCGCACCCTGGCAATTCCGATGCCCGCTGCTCGGACACTCGTCATTCCGGTGTGCTTCGGCGTGCAGCGAATCACGATAAATCCCGGCCGAAACCGCACCGGGACAACCGAAGTAGGCCACTGACGGACAGGCGGCACTCGTGACCGATACACCGGTAACCAACACCGACGGCGACCAGGCCCGCCGCTGGCGGCTGATCCTCGGCGCACCCGCCACATCCTGTCTGGGCGGGCTGGGATCCGGCGGCGATACGGAGATGGATCGGGCGCTGTCCGCGCTGTACAACGCCGACGAGCTGACCGCGGCCGAGAAGCGCAGCGGCAGCCTGGGCGGTTCCGCACCCAAGGTCGCCCGGTGGCTCGGCGATATCCGCAGCTACTTCCCCTCCACGGTGGTGGAGGTGATGCAGCGTGACGCCGTGGAGCGCCTCGATCTCGCCCAGCTGTTGCTCGAACCGGAACTGCTCGAGGCCGTCGAACCCGATGTGCATCTGGTCGGCACGCTGCTGAGCCTGAACAAGGTGATGCCCGAGACCACCCGCGCTACCGCCCGCATGGTGGTGGAACGGGTCGTGCGCGAGATCGAGCGGCGGATCGCCGCCCGGACGATCGCCGCGGTGTCGGGCGCGCTGAATCGGGCCGCGCGCGTCTCGCGTCCACGGCTGCGCGATATCGACTGGGATCGCACCATCCGCCGCAACCTCGCGCACTACCTGCCGGAGCATCGCACGGTCGTACCGGAGCGGCTGGTCGGCTACGGCCGCAGGGCCCAAGCCGTGCGACGCGACGTGGTACTGGCGATCGACCAGTCCGGCTCGATGGCCTCGAGTGTGGTGTACGCGTCGGTATTCGGCGCGGTCCTGGCCACGATGCGGTCGCTGCGGACCTCCCTGGTGGTCTTCGACACGGCCGTGGTCGACCTCACCGACCAGCTGTCGGACCCGGTCGAGGTGCTGTTCGGCACCCAACTCGGCGGCGGCACCGATATCAACCGGGCCATCGCCTACAGCCAGCAGCTGATCACGCGCCCGGCCGACACCCTGTTCGTGCTGATCTCCGATCTGTACGAGGGCGGTGTGCGCGAGGAGATGCTGCGCCGCATCGGCGCGATGAAGGAGGCGGGCGTCCAGGTGCTGGCCCTGTTGGCCCTGTCCGACGACGGCGCACCCGCCTACGACCACGGCAATGCCGCGGCCCTGGCCGCCCTGGGCGTTCCGGCGTTCGCCTGCACACCCGACAAATTCCCGGAACTGCTGGCGCTGGCCCTGGACCGCGGCGACGTGCAGACCTGGGCCAACGCCAACGCCGGTTAGGCGCCCGAGCCACTGCTCCCGAAGGAGGTGGCACTCTCCACGAACTGCATCACCGCCTGCACCATCCCTACACCAGAGCTCAACACCCCGAACGCCTGACCGATGATGCCGAAGGGATTCATCGCACTCCTTGTCCGAGCGTCGCAAGAAACGGGCATATCGAACATGCCGATCCTACGATTCAGAGACCGATCGGTACGTATTAACGCGCGAAACAGGCGGCAATCGTCGTCATACGTTCGAATCCGGACGAACGCAACGAGGCAGCCGGTCTGGTCTGCCTGCTCGCCCCGAGACCCGTCACAGGTCCGCGATGGCGGCCAGCGGGGGTGTGCGCGCGGCCCGGACTCCGGGCCACACCGCCGCCAGCACGCCGACCACACCGGAACCGATCAGCATGAGCACGATCTGGGTCCATGGAATGGCGATCGTGCTGATGCCCAGATCGCTGAGGGTGCGCAGGAACCCGGCGCCCAGACCGAGGCCGAGCACCACGCCGACGACCGCGCCGAATACCGCGATCAGCATCGATTCGAGGTAGATGGTGCGCCGGACCTGTGGTCGCAGCATGCCGACCGCGCGCAGCATGCCGATCTCGCGGCGGCGTTCGACCACCGACAGCGCGAGGGTGTTGACGATACCGAGCACCGCGATCACGACCGCCAAGGCCAGCAGCCCGTACAGGATCGCGAGCATGGTGTCGATCTGTTTGCCCTCGGTGCCCTTGAATTCCTCCCGGTTCTCCACCTGCACCACGACGAACGGCGCCGTGGCCTTGACCAGGTTCGCCCGCAGGAGGTTCAGATCCGTGCCGGGGGCCGCGGTGATCAGCGCCAGCACGTCGGTGCGGAACGCGACGGGCATGATCTGGGTGTACAGCGCCGGGGACACCACCATCGACCCGAGCAACTGGGTGTCCTTGAAGATCCCGGACACGGTGACGGTATACGGCTTATCGTCCAGGCCGGTCAGCTGCACACTCTGCCCGGCGTGCCAATTATGCTTTCCCGCTTCGGTTTCCGAGACCTGGATCTCGTTGCCATCGAGTGCGGAACCGCCGCTGCGGATCTGGTAGTTCAACACCGGGCTCATCGGCCCGTCCGGTGAGATGCCGTACACCTGCTCGTCGCCGACCTTGAGCTCCACGCCGCCTAAGGCCACCACATCCCGAACGCCCGCAACGCCTCTGGCCGCCTGCGCCGCACCGGGCGGCACCCCGATCAGCTGCGGACCGGACAGGATGTAGTCGGCCTTGACTCCCTGGTCCACCAGATCGCTCACGCTGGCCTTGGCCGAGGAGCCGAGCATCGCGATCGCCGAGACCAGCATCAGCCCGAGGGTCAGCGCGAACGCCGTCGCGGCGGTGCGCCGCGGATTGCGCACGGCGTTGTTGCGGGACATCCGCCCGACCGGGCCGAACGGGCGCACCAACGTGCCGAGCACCGTCAGCACCGGACGGGACAGCGCGGGCGAGGCGAACAGCACCGCGAAAATCAGTGCCGCCGCGCCGATTCCGACGGTCAGCGCCGCGTTGCCGCCGGTATGCCGCGCCCCGAGAGCGACGAGTACGACTCCGGCCACCGCCAGGACCACTCCGATCCAGGTGCGGACTCGAAGCGACTCGCCGACCGAGGCGAACTCCTCACGCATCGCCTCCACCGGCGCGAGCAGGGCCGCCCGCCGCGCCGGGGCGTAGGCGCTGACCACGGTCACCACCAGCCCGGTGCCCAGCGAGATGAGGACGGTCCGCGGCAGCACCTGCATGGATCCGGTGGGCAGCCCGAGATGGAACGCGTTGAGCGCCCCGGACAATCCGAAGGCCAGCGCGACCCCTCCGCCCAAACCGATCGCACTGCCGATCAATCCGATGATCGCCGCCTCGCCGACCACCGACCAGCCGACCTGCCCGCGGCTCGCGCCGACCGCCCGCAGCAGTGCCAGCTCACGCAGCCGCTGGGCCACGATCATGGAGAAGGTGTTGTAGATGATGAAGGTGCCCACCAGCAGTGCGATCGCGCCGAACGCGAGCAGGAAGTAGTTCACGAATTTCAGCGCGTTACCGACCTGGGTCTTGGCGTCGGCACGCACCTGATCACCGTCCACCACCTTGTAGTCCGGCAGCACACGGGACAGCCGGTCGCGCACGGTATCGGCCGGAACCCCGTGCGCGGTGGCGATATCCAGGTAGTCCACATGCTGGCCGTCGGTGAACAGCTGGCGCGCCTGCGCGTCGTCGAACAGGATCCCGATGAATCCGCCGGAATCCGACGACATGGTGTAGAGGCCACTGATGGTGACGTCCACATTCCCCTTGGCGGGCACCAGGATCGTGGCGTGGTCGCCGACCGCCAGCCCGGCCTTCTTCGCCCCGCCGGTATTGATCGCGATCTGCCCCGACTGTGCGGGCGGCGCACCCGCGACGAACGTCGGTGACTGGGCGACGGCCTTGCCCGGCGGTAGATACGACTGCCCCAGGCTCGGCGCGCCGCCGGTCTGCACCGCATGCCCGTTCTTCAGCAGCACGATCGGCCCCCGCACCGCGGGCGCGACCGCGCGCACCCCGGGCGTCGCGCTGATCGTGTTCACGGTGTCGAGCGGAATGCCTATCGACTCACGGCCTTTGGGCTCCACCCGTACGTCCACGCCCTTGGCCTGGTCGGCGAAGATCCCGTCGAAGGTGCGCTGCAGGGTGTCGGTGAATACGAAGGAGCCCGCGACGAAGGCGGTCCCGAGGATCACCGACAGCAGCGTCAACGCCAGGCGCACCTTGTGCGCGGCGAGATTGCGCAGGGCGACCCTGCGCATGGGGTGCACGGCCATTACAGGCTCTCCAGCTTTTTCATCCGGTCCAGCACGGAATCGGCGGTGGGATCGCGCAGTTCGTCCACGATCGCACCGTCGGCCAGGAAGATCACGCGATCGGCGAAGGAGGCGGCGTGCGGTTCGTGGGTGACGATGACGACGGTCTGACCGAACTCGTCCACAGCCGCGCGCAGGATGGACAGCACCTCACCGGACGAGCGCGAGTCCAGATTTCCGGTGGGCTCGTCGCCGAAGATGATGTCGGGCTGACCCGCCAGCGCCCGCGCGCACGCCACCCGCTGCTGCTGCCCACCGGACAGTTCGCTGGGCCGGTGCGTGAGCCGGTCTCGCAGGCCCAGTCGGTCGATCACCGTGTCGAGCCACTCACGATCGGGTGCGCGTCCGGCGATATCCAGCGGCAGGGTGATGTTCTCCAGCGCGGTCAGCGTCGGTACCAGGTTGAACGCCTGGAAGACGAAGCCGATGCGGTCTCGGCGTAGCCGGGTCATCTGTTTGTCCGACAGACCGGTTAGATCGGTATCGCCGATCCGCACCGTGCCGGACGTGGACGAATCCAGCCCGGCCAGGCAGTGCATGAGGGTGGACTTACCGGACCCCGACGGTCCCATGATGGCGGTGAACTCGCCGCGAGCGAAGTCGGCCGACACGCCGTCCAGCGCCCGGACCTGGGTGTCGCCGATCCCGTAGAGCTTCACCAGATCGGTGGCGCGGGCGGCGATCGCCTCGGCGGCGCCAGCGGCCTGACCTGCGGTGGAGGCAGAAGTTTCGGAGCTTGCGTGCGTTTCGGTGCCCAGGGCATCGGCAGTCATGGTGTCCAGTCTTCCGAAACCCGCGCGCCCGCGCCATCAGGGATTTCCCCGAGTACCGCCGGGACCACCCTCGAGCTAGCGCATCGTCCCAGATCAGCCCATCGATCCGATGATCACCAACACGATGAGTACCAGCACCACCACACCGATGATGATGCCGATGATCAGGCCGGTATTGGATTTGCGCTGCGGCGGCATCGGCGCGGGCGTATACCCGCCACCGTATCCGCCGCCCGGGTGCGAATACGCCACACCAGGCTGCTGCTGGTAGACCGCGCTGGGCTGCTGGTGATACACCGAGCTGGGCTGCTGATACATCGGCTGCACAGCCGGACCGGATATCCCGTTCATCGGACCGGGAGCGGGCATCGCGGTCGGCATCGGAGTGGGCATGGGCGTCGGGGGCGCGGCCGTATGCGGCATCGCGGCCTGGGCGGTATGCGGGATCGGCGGTCCGGTCCGCGGTCCCATCTGCTGGCCGACCGTCGGTATGGCGCCGCCGGTGTACGGCGGCGCCACCGGCATCTGCGGTGAGCTGGGTATGGCGAGCGCGCGCCGCGCGGCGACGGCGAAGTCCACGCACTTGGCGAATCTGTCGTCCGGGCGCTTGGACATCGCCTTGATCAGCACCGCGTCCAGCGCGGGCGGCAGCCCGGTCCGCACCGAACTCAGCGCCGGCGGCGGCTGTTGCAGATGACCGCGGATCACTGCGGCCGGATTGGACGCCGCGAACGGGCCCGTACCGGTGAACAGCCAGAACAGGCTGCACGCCAGCGAGTACTGATCCGAGCGCCCGTCCAGCGAGGCGCCGGTGAGCTGCTCGGGCGAGGCGTAGGCCAGCGTCGCGGTGAACGTGCCGGTCTGGGTGAGGTGGCCGCCGTCGTCGCGCAGCCGGGCGATGCCGAAGTCGGTGAGATAGACCCGTTCACCCTTACCGCCGGTCGAGCGCGCGAGCAAAATATTCGCGGGCTTCACATCGCGGTGCAGGACGTCGTTGTCGTGCGCGTAGTCCAGCGCCTCGGCGACCTCACCGATGATCTGCACCGCGCGTTCGGGCGGCAGCCGGGTCGGTTCCACGCTGGCGGCATCGATACCGTCGATGTACTGCATGGAGATCCACAGCTGCCCGTCCTCGAGACCACGGTCGTAGACGGTCACGATATTGGGATGGTCCAGCTGGGCGACCAGGTCGGCCTCACGCTCGAAGCGGGCACGAATCTCGTGGTCGGACACCATTTCCCGGTTCAGCAGCTTGAGCGCTGTCTTGCGGGGCAGCCGCGGATGTTTGGCGAGGTAGACCGACCCCATGCCGCCGCGCCCGAGCAGCTGCTCGATCAGATATCCGGCGAAAATCTCACCGTTGTCCACCATGCGCGCTCCCAATTCCCTTGCCGCGCACCGGGACCCGTCAGTGCACGACCGTACAGCGTGAACTCCGTCGCCGACTGCCCGACCACGGGAAACACCGAAACCATAGCAGTCCTGTACGACCGGCACGCCGCAGCCGCGGAACAGCCGTAGCGATCGAAGCAGACATTCCGCTGGTCCGGCGGGCGGTCGGCTACTTGTCGGTGGGTGTCGATACGCTCGCCCCATGCGAATTGGAGCACATGTTCGGGACGACGGTGATCCGATCGGCTTCGGCGAGAAGCTCGGCGCCGAGGTCATCCAGCTGTTCGTGGTGGATCCGCAGAGTTGGGACAAGCCCCAGCCGCATCCGCAGACCGAGCAGATCGTGGCCAGCCCGATCGACGTGGTGGTGCACTCCTCGTATCAGATCAACGTGGCCAGCACCAACAACCGCCTGCGCATGCCCTCGCGCCAGGCTGTCGCGTTGCAGGCCCAGGCCGCGGCCGAACTCGGCGCGTTCGGCCTCGTGGTGCACGGCGGCCATGTCCGCTCGGACAGTGAGATCGAGGCGGGCATTGTGAACTGGCGCAAACTGTTCGAGCGCCAGCAGGACAAGGGCGGTTTCGCGGTCCCGATCCTGATCGAGAACACCGCCGGCGGAAATCACGCGATGGCCCGGTATTTCGATTCCATCGCCCGACTGTGGGACGCGGTGGGCGATTTCGGCGCGGGTTTCTGCCTGGACACCTGCCACGCCTGGGCCGGCGGTGAGGAGCTGGTCGGCGTCGTCGACCGGATCCGGGGCATCACCGGACGCATCGACCTGGTCCATCTGAACTCCTCGCGCGACGAGTTCGATTCCGGCGCGGACCGGCACGCCAACTTCTCCGAGGGCACCATCGACCCGCAGCTGCTGGCCGAGGTGTGCCGCACCGCCGACGCCCCGGTGATCCTGGAGACCCCCGCCGAGGGCCTCGCCGAAGACCTGGCCTACCTGCGCGAACATATCGCCTGAGCCGGGGCCCGGGTTTCGATCGGGCTGACCGCAAATCTGGTTTCGCCCCGCCGCACGGTGATGTGCTCATTACGCACCCGGCTCCGAGCGAAAGGCCTGCCCATGTCCGTCGATTACGCAGCACAGACAGACACATCCCTCGAGGTGGTCAAGCTCGGAACCCACATCGGCGCGCAGATCGACGGAGTACGGCTGGGCGGCGACCTGAGCGCCGAAGCCGTCGCGTCGATTCGCGCCGCGCTGAACGAGCACAAGGTGATCTTCTTCCGCGGCCAGCAGCATCTGACCGAGGAGGGCCAGTACGCATTCGCCCAGCTGCTCGGCTCGCCCACCACACCCCACCCGACGGTCACCTCGCACGGCGTGCGCAGCCTGGCCATCGACTCGCACACCGGCCGCGCCAACAGCTGGCACACCGACGTCACCTTCGTCGACCGGGTGCCGAAGGCCTCGATCCTGCGAGCGGTGTCACTGCCCAGCTACGGCGGCTCGACCACCTGGGCCTCCACGGTGGCCGCCTACGCCGCGCTGCCCGAGCCACTCAAACTCCTCGCCGAGAATCTGCGCGCCCGGCACACCAACACCTACGACTACGCCGCCCGCCACAACGTAGATCCCACCGAGGACAACAAGGCGTACCGCGCGGAATTCGAATCGGCCTATTACGAGACCGAGCATCCGGTCGTGCGCGTACACCCGGAAACCGGTGAACGCGCCCTACTGCTGGGCCATTTCGTGAAGCAGTTCGTAGGCCTGGGCAAGTCCGAATCCGATGCCCTGTTCCGGCTGTTCCAGGACCGGGTGACCAGGCTCGAACACACCACACGCTGGAACTGGACACTGGGCGACGTCGCGATCTGGGACAACCGAGCCACGCAGCACTACGCGATCGACGACTACGACGGCGCCGAGCACCGCAAACTGACCCGTATCACCCTCGCCGGCGATATCCCCGTCGGCGTCGACGGCCGCCCGAGCACGATCATCGCCGGAAACGCCGAGCACTACTCGGTAATCGACCGAATCGCCGCCTGAATAGAAAGCCGAAAGTCACAACTGCCGAAAGCTGGTAATGTGCTGTGACTTTCGGCTGTTTCACTCACGGCTCGATCCCCTTATGACAGGGTCGGACCGTGGAGAGGAACGGACCATGCGTGCCCGATCATTGAAAGCTCGACTGTCCGGCACCCGCACGGGTTCGAACGTCTCGAATAAATCCACCCGGCGGATACCTCGCGGCTTGGCCGTTCTCGGACTGCTCGCAGCCGTCCCCACCGCAGCGGTGACGGTGGCGGTCGCCGCGCAGACCCAGGTCCCCAACGCCTCGGCAGCCGCGGCGACGGCCATATCGTCGGGCCCTGCCGCCTCGCCACCGACGATCGTCGAACCCGCCCCGACCTTCTCGCCGAACTCTCCGCCGGTACCGGCTGTCCCACATCAGTCTCTGCCGCATCAGTCTGCGCCGCAGTCTCTGCCGCATCAATCCGTGCCGCATCAATCCATCCCGCGGTCCCCGATGCCCATGAGAAATCCGGCGCCGCCGCCCCCGACGAACTGCGGCTTCCCGCCGTGCAGTCCCGACGGCTTCGGCGCGGACGGCTTCAACCAGTTCGGATACGACCGATTCGGATACGACAGATCCGGCTTCAACCAGCAGGGTTACGACCGATACGGATACGACCGCGGCGGCTTCAACCGAGACGGCCTCAACCGGAACGGGTGCGACCGTTACGGCCACTGCCAGGGGCATCCCGGCGGCGGCCACGGTCCCGTCATCGTTCCGGGAGCACCCGTTCTCCCGGGACCTCCTCCGCCACCGCCGCCCGCCGCGCCCAACCGGCCTCCGTGGCCCTTCAGCGGTAGCGCTGGTTAACCGCACCCGTCCACTGGTTGAATCGACTCATGGAGATTCGGCCGCTGGACGGAGTCCGGGTACTCGAACTGGGCAATTACATCGCCGCGCCCACCGCGGGCCGCATACTCGGCGACTTCGGCGCCGAGGTGATCAAGGTGGAACGCCCCAAAACCGGTGATGAGCTGCGCAACTGGCGGTTGTACGGCGGTGATACCTCGATGCTGTATCGCACGGTCAACCGGAACAAGAAGTCGATCACGCTGGATCTGCGATCCGAGGCCGGGCGAGCGGTCGTCTTGGACCTCGTCACGAGGTGCGATGTGCTGCTGGAGAATTTCCGGCCCGGCATGCTGGAGAAGTGGGGTCTCGGACCGGAGGAACTGACGAAGGCCAATCCGGATCTGGTGATCACCCGGATCTCCGCGTACGGGCAGACCGGCCCGCTGTCGCAGCGTCCCGGGTTCGCGGCGGTGGCCGAGGCCGTGGGCGGGCTGCGGGAACTGGTCGGCGATCCGGACCGGCCACCGGTGCGGGTGGGCGTGTCGATCGGCGATTCGATCGCCGGGATCTACGCCGCGTTCGGCACCGTGATGGCGCTGTTCCAGCGGGAGCGCTCGGATGATCGGATCCCGTTGCCGCAGCGAGTCATCGACGTGGCGCTGAACGAGTCGATCCTGTCGGTGATGGAATCGCTGGTGCCGGACTACTTCGCCTACGACATCACCCGGGAGCGGGTCGGCGGCCGGATGGAGGGCATCGCGCCCAGCAACGCCTATCCCTGCTCGGACGGGGTGAGCATCATCATCGGCGGCAACGGTGACGCGATCTTCCAGCGGTACATGCGGGTCATCGAGCGCCCCGACCTGGCCGCGGATCCGGAACTGGCCGATAACGCCGGTCGCTGGCGGCACCGCGACCGCCTCGATGCCGCCATCGCGGAGTGGACGCGCCGGCATACCCGGGACGAGGCGCTGGGTATCCTCGAAGAAGCGGCGATTCCGTCCGGACCGATCTATACCGCCGCCGATATCGCGGGCGACGAGCAGTACAGGGCACGCAATATGATTCAGCACTTCCCGGTGGATGTCGGTGAGCCCGAACCGAAACAGGTCGGTTTCCCGGGCATCGTGCCGGTGATCGGCGGGCAATCCCTGCCCATCCGTTCGGTCGGCCCCGACCTCGGCGAACATACGCACGAGGTGCTGTCCGGGCTACTGGGCATGTCCGACACGGAAATTCTCGCACTGGAGGCGAATCCATGAGCGCAGCGAATCATCGACACAACGTGCCTCGGCGCACGACGCCGACGAGTGCCGGCGAGGAGGTGTCGTGAGTCCGATACTTCGCGATGTGACCCTGCGCGACGGCCTTCAACTGACCGGCAAGGTGCTGCCCACCGAACGCAAGGTGGAGATCGTGCGCACACTGCTGAGCCTGGGCGTACCGACGCTGGAGATCGGTTCGATGGCCCGCCCCGATCTGGTGCCGCCGATGGCCAACACCATGGATCTGATCGCGGCACTGGAACCGGAAGAGCTGCAACGCTGCTGGGTGTGGGTGGCCACGCCGCGGCACGTGGAGCGGGCCGCGGCGGCGGGCGTGCGGAACTTCCAGTACTGCTTCTCGGTCTCCGACACGCACAACAAGGCCAATATCGGCCGGACCACGGAGGACAGCGTGGCCGCCATGCCCGACGCGGTCCGGTTCGCGGCCGAGGTCGGCGGATCGATACAGCTCTGTCTGGCGACGGCTTTCACCTGCCCCTTCGAGGGCCCGATCGATCCGCACCGGGTGCTGGCGATCGCGAACGATCCGCGCACGGCCGGGGCCACCGACATCGTGATCGCCGACACCCTCGGGCAGGCCCATCCCGCACAGGTGAGCGACCTCATCGGTGCGGTGCGAACGCAGACTCCCCAGCGCCGCATCGTGTTCCACGGCCACGACACCTGGGGTATGGGCGTGGCCAATTCGCTGGCCGCCATCGCGGCGGGGGCCGATGTGATCGATGGCTCCCTCGGCGGCCTGGGCGGCTGCCCGTTCGCGCCCGGAGCCAGCGGCAACACGTCCTCGGAGGATCTGCTGTTCGCCACCCGTCCGGAGTGGTTCACACCGGATACGCTGGCGACCCTGGTCGGCCTGTCCGGCAGCCTGTTGCCCGACCTCGGCGAACCCAACCGTTCCCGCACGGTGCAGGGCGCGCTGTCCAAGGCGGACGCGTTCGAATGGGTTGTGCGCCAGGAACGGTGACTCCCGGCCCTTCTCATGGTCCGACGAGCTCGATCCCGGTGATGATGTCGGGATGGATGCGGATGATCCGGTACGGCGAACCGGGCAGCCACGGGTCGATCAGGCCTTCGTAGCGCAGTGCGTCGTCCGGATCGGTGACGGCCTCGGTGGTTCCGGTGAGTATCACGCACCAGCCGAGCTGGGTGTGTTCATCGATGGTGTCCACCTCGTAGGCGACAACCTGGCGGTCCACGTGCAGCGGCACGATGCCCAGGTTGGCGTGTACGACCACATCCTCACCGTCGAGGACGTGATTGACCGGCCGGATAGCGGGCAATGCGTAGCGGGCGAAGGCAATTCGGCCGAACCCGACTGTCCCGAGTAGCCGCAGCGAGTCCGCATCGGTCAGCTCTCGCAACTCCCTGCGGCCTTGTTCCGCCATACCCTATTATCCGCCGAAGCGCATCCGCCGTGGGGAGTTCATCCGATTGCGGCCCGTGGTGTCCGATACGACGAACGTGCATCTGCAAACGTCATTTCGGGGGGTTCGTCGCGTAACAACCTCCCGAACAATCACCGCACGTAGAATTACGCACGGATCTCTCGACGCGCGGTTCAAACCTATCGGTTCAAAACTCCGGAGGGGACGTGGACCACACCCATACCGGTGATCAACCGAATATCGCCGCACTACCGTTCTTCTCGCCGCGTCCGATGCGCGACGAACCCGGCGTCGTGGAATTCTCCGAACTCAGCGATCGCCTGGTTCGCCACCTGTTCGATGTCGGCCTGCAATTGCATTCCCTCCGTGCGGTTTTCGACCGCAACGACAGCAGTCCTCGCGAAATCCGTGCCGCCAGCGACGGCGTCACCGACCTGATAGACGACCTGGACCTGCTGATCCGAGACGCCGGCCTGACGATGCTCCTGCTCGAACGCGACCGCCCGGCCCCTGCCTACCCCGAACCGATCCCCCTGCACCGGCGCCGCGGCTGAGCGAGGCCGACTGTCCGGCCGGTCTCACGCCGAGGGGAACTCCATTTCCGCCTCCTGCCCCGGGGCCAGGACGAAGTACGCCAGAAACGTCACGTCCTCATCCAACGCATCGAATCGCGCGATCCGCGCCCCCTGCGGCTCGAAGAACAGATCCCCTGCCCGCAAGATCTGCACCTGCTCCCCCTCGATCTGATACGCCACCACCCCGCTCACGACGTTGCCCACCACCGGGCCGTTGTGCACATGCAACCCCGCTGCGACTCCCGCGGGAATCCGAATCCTCCGAGCCTCGATCCGCCCCGCCGAAATCTCCGGGGACAGTGCCACATCCATCTCGATGGTCCGCGTGATCGCGGCGAACGACTGCTCTTGCGCCATGCCTGAAGTCTACGAGCCGCGCGGCAGCCCGAGCCGCGCGGTCAGGCCGTCCAGCAGGCAGGCCAACGTCCACTCGACCGCGTCGAGCGGCCTCGCGTCGCCGGTGCTCTCGGCGGAATCCCGCGCCGGCCCCTGCCGGCCGCGGAACCAGCGCGCGAATGCCGGGTACCGGTCCAGCAGCGGTTCCAGGATCGGCTCGACGGCGGCGGTCAACTGATCGTCCTCGCGCAGCCCGACCCGCTCGCGCATGCGGCGCTCCTCCGCCGATTGCAGCGCCGACCCGAACAGGTGGCCGTCGACCGCGCCGGTGATCAACGTCAACTCGTCGGCCGAGCGCCCCAGCGGCTCGAGCAGCGCGAAGCGGAAATCGAAGTAGCGCAGTGCATTCGGGCCGACGGGCGGACGGGTGTGCACGAGTTCACCGAACCAGAGATGCCGCGAGAGCACCGCCCAGGTGTCCAGTGCCATCTGTTCGAGCGCGATGCGCCAGTGCGGATCCGGCTCTCGCGGCAGCGGGATCTCGCCGTAGACGGCATCGAGCATCAGGTCGACGAGGCCGTCCTTGCTACCCACATGGCGATACAGCGACATCGGCGTCGAGGCCCCCACGGCGGCGGCCACGCGGCGCATGGTCAGCGCGCGGGCGCCCTCGGCATCGGCGATCGCCAGACCGGCACGCAGGATCTCGGCGCGGCTCAGGCTGGTCGTGGACCGTCCGGGCGGCTCCGGAAGGGACCAGATCAGCGGGTGCGGGTCCACGCGCTCGACCAATCATGGTGCGAAGCAGTGGAAATCGCCCGATCGGCGGCGCTCTTGGTCCGCCCGGATCAGATCGTCGCCTGGCGCTCGCCAACCGCGCCGGTGAACCCCGGGGCGACTGTGGAGTCCGTGCTCCGGCACATCCTGCACAATGCGCTGTGACTGCGACGATTCGGCAACCCGGCCTACATCTACATTCTTACGACAGATTCGTCGGAAACCGGACTTTCGAGCCGGGAAAATGTAGCGATAGGCCGGGCTCACCGATTCGCCTCGCTAGTCGAACTCGTAGGTGACGAAGTCGCGTACCGGTTCGTAACCGATGGCCTGGTAGATCTTGTTCGAGGTGGCGTTGGCCAGGTCGGTGAACAGGCAGACCTGGGAGCCTTCGGCGCGGAGGGTTTTCGAGATATGGGCAGTCAGGGCGCTGGCGTAGCCGTGGGAGCGGTATTCGGGTGGGGTGTAGACCGGGCCTGTTCGGGTCCAACCGAACGCACGTTCCTGGTGACCGGCCATCGCGACCGGACGGTCACCGTCCGTCCACAACCACCAGCGCCCCAGCGCGATACGTGCGGCGACCGAGCCGGGATCCATACCGATGCCCGTCTCCTGCTGCATTACGTCCGACCACTGCGCGCAGAGGTCCGCATCGGCATCGACCGCAACGTGAGCGGCGCCCGAGACGGTCGGGATACGCAGTTCACCCAGGCGGTACAGCCTTTCGAGCCCATCGTGTCGAAATGCTTTGCCCTGCACTACCTGCCACTGCCGGGCAAACGCCAGAGCCGCATCCGGCACCCCCGCAACCCCTGGCAGATCCGGCGTTTTCGTGGACAGGAACCGGACCAGCCCTGATATCACCGCATGGGGCATATCACCCAGATGAAAGGGACGACCGGGCGTACGCAACCCGACACCCACTACCGCGCCATCGGCATGCATCGACACGAACAGCGCGGCGTCCGCGACCAATCCGCTGACATATCGTTCGAGCAGAGTGGCGATCACGGTGTGACGCAGGGGATCCCGAGACAGGAAATCCACAGTGCGACGCTGAAACAGCGCGGCGTCAGTAGTCGACTCGATCCGCATACTTGTTCACGGTAGGCGTTGCGATACTCTCTGGCCCAGCCATTTTCGATCGACAGCTCAGTGTCGATCGTCAAGCCGCCGCCACGTCGGCAACGCGGGTACGCGGACCGAAACTACCTAGCGCTCAGGCCGATCCGTGCGCGTCAGCGCGTAGCTTCAGCAGGACCAGTCCGGCCGTGCACGCGAGCATCAGGCCCGCAACGGTAACCAGGACACGGATTTCGACAATGCCGAGAACCGCACCGGTCAAACCGCCGACGAAGATGAACCACGCCATCAGGCGGGACACAGTCGTCCACGCGGAGCGCGCGGATTCTGCCCCGCCCGAATCGGCCTGTGCCGCTTGCAGCCCAGGTGCCGAGTAAGCTCCCATCACCACTCCTCGATGACGCCACCGGGGGCCGTGAATCTCACTGTGTCCCTCGACAATTTTTGGCGTCTTCACGTGTAACTTTGCCCACACGCTACGGCTTTGTTGCCAAATCGCCACCCGACACGCGGGCGACACGCCGAAGTGACCATTTCGATATCTGAATCATAATCCTTTGACATGACTGGCCGGTACTTTGCCGACCTATCGGCCGTCTGGCACCGCCCCGGCCCCTCGGTTAATGTGAGCCGACTCGAGATGGTTGGAACTCGGGCCTAGTTGAGGAGCAGTACACCGATGCATGGCAGAACGGCGGACGTGGGGGAGCGCGCCGCTGACATCCCGCACCGTCCACCGGGGCCCTGGTCGGAGGCAGCGCCTTGCGCGAGCATCTGAACTCGCTGTTCGAGCCCGGCCAGCCGCGGATGACGACCAGAGTCGCCGGCCTCGCGCTGGCCGCGGGGGCGGTCTCACTCGGCCTGGTGGTGATCGGCGCGTGCGACGTGCGGCCGCACGATGTCTATGTTGCCCCACCGCCGTTGAGTACAAACCTGCCGACTACGGACGGCACCCGCGCACCGACCTCGACCACCCAGGTCGTCTACATCCCGCCGACACCGTCGTGGCACGTGGCCAAGATCACCACACCGCACCCGTCGGTGCTGCCGTCCCTGCCGTCGTACACGTACAACCCGGCCGAACCGTACGCATCCCTCACGCCGTCGTCCGGCCAGAACACCTCATCGAATCCCTCTCCAACGCAATCGGACTCACCCCCCTATACGACCGATCCGGGCTACACCGACGAGCCGGGCGACACGACGACCGCCCGTGCGCCCTACCGCCAGCACCGGACTCCGTCGGAGTAGGGGCGGGACGAGATCCCTACAACTCGACCAACCCGTACCCCGCCACGCGGTCGCTGAGCACCCGCAGATGCTCGAATCCGCCGCCGAACATGCGCTCGATGGCGGTCAGCCGGGCGGTGTAGTGGCTGACCGGGTACTCGGCGGTGACGCCGATCCCGCCGTGCATCTGGATGGCCTCCTGGCCAATGTGCCGGGCCGAGCGGCTGGCCTGCAGGCGGGCGCGCGAGGCGACCAGCGGGTCGGGTGCGCCGTCGGCGAGGCCCGCGGTGAGGTAGAAGCTCATGCTGCGTGCCAGTTCCAGCGAAACATACATATTCGCCGCACGCTGGGTGAGCGCCTGAAACTTCGACAGCGTGACCCCGAATTGCTTACGCGTGGTGAGGTATTCGGTGGTCAGCCGCAGCGCCTCTGTCATCGCGCCGACCGATTCCGCGCACAGGCTCGCCTGCGCGGTGGTGATCTCCGCGCTGATCGCCGCTGCGGCGTCGCCGGGCTCGCCCAGCAATTCGGCTGCGGCCTTGTCGAATTCGAACTGCGCCCCGCGGCTGCCGTCGAAGGTGCGGTACGCGGTACGGGTCGCCGCATCGGCCGCGACCAGGAACAGCCCCGCCGAATCGTCGGGCAGGGCGGCGCTGACCACGAGCGTCTCGGCGCAATCACCGTGCGGCACGGGATTCTTCAGCCCGGTGATCCGATATCCGTCGCCCTCGGCCACGGCACTCGTCGTCAATTCGGTGGCGGGCCACCGGGATCCGGGCTCGGCATGTGCGAACGCCAGCAACGTCTCTCCGGCGGCGACCTGGGGCAGCAGGCGCTGCCGCTGCGCGGGCGTGCCCACCCGGGCGATCAGTCCACCCGGCAACAGCACGGCGTCCAGCAGCGGTTCGGGCGCCAGACGCCGGCCGAATTCCTCCATGACCACCATGGTCTCGACCGGCCCCGCGCCGACTCCACCGTCCTCCTCGCTGAAACTCAGTCCCAGCACACCTAATTCGGCCAGCTGCGACCACACCTCGCGATTCCAGCCCAGTTCGGTATCCAGCACCTTCAGCCTGGACTCCGGATCGTAGTTGCGCGCCAGCAGCTCACGGACCGTGTCGCGCAGCAGGCCCTGTTCATCGGTGAGTTCGAAATCCATGGTCCTGCCTCACAATCCGAGAATCGTGGAGGCGATGATGTTGCGCTGCACCTCACTCGATCCTCCATAGATGGTGGTCTTGCGGAAGTTCAGATAGCCCGGTCCACTGCGCTGCGCCCAGTCGGGGGAGGCGATCGACTCGGCGTCCACCGGCAGCGCGTCCGGCCCGGCGATATCGAGCAGCAGCTCGGTGGCCGCCTGCTGTAACTCCGAACCCCGCAGCTTCAGCACCGAGGAGACCGGATTCGGTTTGCCCTCACTGGAGTTGGCTACCACCCGCAGCAGGGTCAGCTCCAGCGCCAGCAGTTCGTTCTCCAGTTCGGCCAGGCGGGAGGCGAACACCGGATCGCTCAGCAGCGTCTGCCCACCGGATACCGTCTGTGCCGCATACTCCTTCGCGACCGCGAGTTTGACCTTGGTGCGGCCGACGCCGGTGATCCCGGTGCGCTCGTTGCCGAGCAGGAACTTCGCGTAGGTCCAGCCCATATTCTCCTCGCCGACGAGCTGATCGGCGGGTACCCGGACGTTCTCGAAGAAGACCTCGTTGACCTCGTGGTGGCCGTCGATCAGCTTGATCGGCCGGATCGTCACCCCGGGGGTCTTCACGTCGAACAGCAGCAGCGATATGCCCGCCTGCTTCTTGGGCGCCTCGGGATTCGTGCGCACCAGGCAGAAGATCCAGTCGGCGTACTGAGCCAGGGTGGTCCAGATCTTCTGACCGTTGACGATGTAGGAATCGCCGTCGCGCACCGCGGTGGTGCGCAGCGAGGCCAGGTCCGATCCGGCGTCGGGCTCGGAGAAGCCCTGGCACCACCAGATGTCCAGGGCGGCGGTCGCCGGGAGGAAGCGCTCCTTCATCTCCTGCGAGCCGAACTGGGCGATGACCGGGCCGATCATGCTGGCGTTGAAGGTCAGCGGCTCGGGCACGCAGGCCAGCTGGAGTTCGTCCTCCCAGATGTGGCGCTGCAGCGGGGTCCAATCCTTGCCGCCCCATTCGACCGGCCAGTTGGGCACCGCCAGGCCGTGCTCGTGCAGGATCTTGTGCGAAGCGACGATGTCGTCACGGGTCAGCGTGCGACCGAACTTCACCTTCTCCCTGATCTCCTCCGGGATGGCGGTCCGGTAGACCTGCCGCAGTTCGTCCCGGAAGGTCACCGCGTCGGGTGACAAGGCAAGTTTCATGGCATCTCCCACCGTGTCTGCTATCCGGAGCATTGGACGTCCGACTCAAACTTACTCCTCGGTAATCTAACGGTGTCTGGTGGATCACAGCGGCGAATTCGCCCGAATCCGTCATCCACGCGGAGGTACGAGACACCTGACCGGCCACGACCTGGTAGGTTGCTGCGGAGGTAGGCCGCTGCGCGGCCGAGACGAGTTCAAGGAGTTACGACGAGTGAACGGCAGGACCCTCGCGCGTGTGGCCGCGGCAGCGGCCTGCGCCGGAATCGGTGCCGCGACAGTGTTCGGCGCCGCTGCGGCCGACCCAGCACCCAGACCCACCCCCGTCGACACGGCGATCACCCAGCTCAACAAGGCTGCGGGCAAGGATAAGGCCGCCGAGGCCGGGGTGAACAAGCTGGCCAAGACCGCAGACCTGCTCACCGCCACGAAACTCGACTACATCGCGGGCGCGTTCCAGCCGATGTGGTTCTCCTCTCCCACGTTCGGCTGCCCCGGCAACCCGGTTTCGCTGACCATGTCCTCGGGCGAGGCCGGTTCCAACCAGATCAGCAACGGCCTGGCCGGGGGCTACGGCACGGTCCGCTTCCAGGCCGCCCCCGCCGCCGTCGGCTACCCGATCCGCTCGGGCCTCAACATCGCCTGGCTGAACACCGCCAACGGCCGCAGCGGCATCACCCCCATGGACGACAAGACGCAGTACAACCTGCCCGCCCTGTCCAAGACGATCCACACGGGCCCCGGCACCGTCATCGCCTCCCTCTGGGGCTCGGTCACCTACCCCGGCGGCACCTGCGTCATGGCCCCCACGGTGGGCGCGATCTCGGTCTACAACTC